>DFYY01000055.1 GCA_002383485.1 Bacteroidales bacterium UBA4070
ACTTTATAGACAGACACTAATTAGTAAGGCAACAGAGGGCTGAGCGTTAATAAAAAATCCAGTGTATTTTTTTAGCGAGGAGCCAGACCTTAGCAGAGGCCGATAGACAATAGAGGACCGGGCATGAAAAAATGATCCGCCGGCTGGCGGATCATTTTAGCGAAGGGGCTAGATTGCAAGGGAGCCAACAGGCCGTTGTGATATAGTGTGGCCTGTCACCAGCCATATCGGATCCCGATGCTGGCACTGACAGATGAGACTGCCTTAATAATCCCCATGGTGTTTACACCAAGGTTCAGACTCCAGTTTTCACCTGTCCGGATGTTAACCCTGCAACCAGCTATACCTCCGAAAAATGTTCCTTCAAGTACCCGGTTTACGTACACAATATTTGTCATGCTTCCTATGTAATCCGGGCGTTCGGGCATCTCATAACGGTTGAGGTCAAACACATTTGACTGCCATGTGATAACCGGTCCGGCAAAGAGTTCCAGCGAGACTGTCCTGCCGCTGCCCGCCTTCAGGACCGGGGCTGCATACAGGCTGTACGCGGCATGATGGTAATTGAGGTCAAGAAGCCTCACGTCATTCACGGTTTCATTTCTCTTTATAGTCCTTACCCCCAGAGTGTAGCCTCCTCCCGCTTCCAGGCTGAGCCAGGGCTTCAGATTGTGCTGAAGTGATACCGTATATCCGGCACCCTGCATCCGGTACTGTGGCATGTATACGTATGAGCCAGAAAGATTGAGGGATCCCCTTTCCTGTGACCAGAGGGTGCCGCTGCCGATCAGCAAGGCCAGTAATATTATCTGCTTTTTCATCTTCTTATGCTATCTGTAGTAAAGAAATTCAATCGTAAGCCGTACTGATGCCATGCTTGATTTGTCCAGAATGACAAACTCTGCCTCATCACTGTCAGCCGAGATTTTAAGAGCCCATGCCGATTCTTCGTCAATCTCATCGCCAGTCCAGTAGTAGCCTGTTTTTCCGTGTTCCAGAAGCTGGCCGCCTTTGATTATCCCCGGTAAGGTGAGCTGAAGTCCGTGATCTGCCAGGACCTGCAGGTTGAATCCTGCCAGGGAAGCTCCGCCGCAATAGTCTATCATCTGCTGCCATTCTGCTATGGATGGCAGCCTGTAGTCGTTATCCAGGGTGTCAGCCACGTTCCACGGAACGAGAGTTCCGTATTCTGCCCGTTCCTCTGAAGAGGTGAAGTTATACCAGTGCTGCGAGTCAGGAAGCTGTATGTTGTCATAACCCCATACCCACGTACGGTGGTGGTCAGTATAGGAGAAATCATAATCTATCCTGCGGAAATCAAGCTCAAGATCAGACCAGGCTTTTTGAATTCTGTAGTCTTCATTGGTGTAGAAACCCTGATAAAGTTCTGTTATGGTGCCGTTGTTGCTGCGCACCTGCAGACCGATATAGCCGTTGTATTCGTAAGGGAATTGAACGGTTACAACGGGATTACTGCTCCAGTCTGCTTCCCATCCAAGGTGATCACCGTTGATGTCCCAGCGATATTCAAGCCAGTCGTCATCTTTTGATGAAAAAGAACCTGAAACATCCAGGTTGATCTTGAACATATATCTGGGGGTTGTCTGTGCAGTGAAGAGCGCCACCGGCGATGACAGGTCTTCACTTTCACACGATGCCATCAGCACTGCAGCCAGAAGGAATGGGAGTATATTTTTAATATTCATGTCAGATTTTCTATTTGGTATAACTGAAAAGAACGCCGAACAGAAGGCTGATCTGGAATCCGAACTCATTGTCAAGGATACTGTAGTTGCATGCGATTGCCGAATCGAAATAGAGATGGTAATCGAGCCTTTGCTGGAAGCCTATACCCAGTTCAGGGGTCAGTGAGCCTTTTATGTATCGCCCAAGGTGAGGGTTATGAGATGACGGATCGTAACCGCTGCTCCCGGAACGGGTTGTTATCAGGGAGAGCAGGTCGCTCATCTTGAACATTCCGTAGATTCCCTGCAGGTTGTTGCCGCTTCTCCCCTGTTCTATGTCCCTCCTTTTGAGGAAATAATATCGTCCTCCGAGCGACAGGCCCTGGAGATGAAATGCTTCGCCCTCAGTCCATGTCATTATCGAGTTTACTTCGGTCACTGCCGACAGTGAAGTGTTTATCTTCTGTTCAAAGGCGCCATGGAGGGTGAAGACCAGAAAACTGAATTTGTCGCTTGGCTTGAAAGGCTGAATGCCTAACTTAAGCAGCCTGTCTTCATCTCCCAGCCGCACATCGAGGTATCGGTACTTGTTGCGGTAGTAGAAATCCTGGTCCTGCTGAAGCTCTGTCTCAATCTTCAGCGTATCGGTCTGAGCGAGGCAGTTTGCTCCCGTGAGGGATGATGCACACATTAGAAATATAAAAGCTGACTTCTTCATTTCCTTTTATTTTTTAAATAGTTCCCGGGCATCAAAGCCGATACCAAGTGTGATCATCGAGATTGCTGACCCGGTCTTTAAATGTGACCGGAAGTCAGCCCTTGCGTTCAGGTAAAGGGCGGGAGTGACCTGCCGGTGGTAGTTGACGCCGAAAGTAATGCCAAAATCAACCGTACTGACAAGCACCTGCTCAAAATACTGCATGTAGCTGTAATCCCCGGTGGCAGGATTGTAGGAAAACCACGTCCCGCCGCCTGTTGCATCAGTGTTTATAAAATATGCGCTGCATACGCCTCCGTGAATGCTGAAAAAGCGCTGGTCCATCCGGAAGGGAGAGAAGCCAAGTTCGGCACTCAGGTCAATTGCAGTCTGGTTCTCGAAGGCCCCTTCTATCCAGCTCTCTCCGTTAATTATCCATGAAGTGAGGTTTTCCCGGATATAGAACCGTTTACCTATTGTCTTCAGGTGAGATATACTGGTGCCGATCCCCCAGCAATCGCCGTCGCCTGAAAAGACAGGCCCGCTGTTGACGCTGAAGATCCGCTTGTTGTAAGGGCTTTCTCCGAAGCCCTGTGCATCTGCTTCCCGGCTCATCGGCAGAACCAGTATTATGGTCGTCAGAAAAAGCATATAATACCTTTTCTTCATAACCTGTGAGTTCAGTTTATCCTTCGTTTTCATAGACGAATTATTTCTTTGCTATCGTAATGTCACAATATGAGGTGGTTACATCAACAAGACCTGCAGGGACCCGGGGGATGATATCCACCGGCTGGTTCCGGTATTGTTTCCCGTCTGACGTGATTATCCTTCCCTGCGGTGCCTTGAGTGTGTACTGGTATTTTTCCGGTTCATCAACGGAGACGTTAACTGTGGTACGGTACCCTTTTACCACCAGGGGCCCTGATCCGGCCAGTTCAATGTCTGCCCTTCCGTACGAACAGTTGATGACGGTTGCCGCTCCGAGGGCCTTTGCCAGAATGTCAGATTTCTCAAGCCTGAGATCTAGCCTTCCCTGGATGGATGTCAGTTCCAGATCCGAGTAGCGGGCTGTAACCCCGGTAGCCGAGCTGATGTCAGACAGCCGAAGCGAGCCGAAGGAAACGTTGGCTGTAACTGAAGCCAGGTTGCTTACTTCCACGGGGCCGTAAAGGTTAGTGATTTTGACCGGGAGGGATGAGGGCATTATGATCTCTATTTCCATACTAAGATTGCTGGAAACAGGTTCAGGTTCTCCCCTGAACGAATTCCTGATTACAAGGATATCACCCTCTTTTTCAGCTGAGTAACGGATATATTTAAGATCGGCTGCCGCCTGCTCCTTACGCCTGTTCCTGGAGACAGGCCTGAGTAAAACCTTCACCTCACTTACGGCTGCACCTTTGACAGTCACGGAAGCTTTCTCCCCGTAGACATGGACCTCGCTGATCTCCTTTCCGAAGCTCCTTTCGTCAGTCCTTGAGGCCTTCTGCATCACCTCCTGTGCTGCGAGATCCCAGGTTCCGAGGAGGACGAGGCTCATTGCCATGTACTGCAGGATTTTCATGAATGGATAAGTTTTATCAATTCCTGCAGTGTATCTGACTTAAGGTTTTCTATCCGGATGACCGATTGAATTATTTCCGGGGAGTCACCAACCTGGCTGATGACCGATTCAAGCTTCCGGAGTTCTTCAGTCAGCTCCTGGTAGAGCATCATCTTCTCCCTGAAGGAAGCTGTTTCGCAGACGGGAGCCCCTGTTTGACAGAGATCTCTGATCATGTCCAGGGGCTCTTCGTATTCAAGACCCCCGGATCCGGCGGCACTCCACTCTTCATTCTGGATGATCTCGCTTTCCACGATGATATCCTTTGCCGGGCTCAGAAGCCGGGGGAGTGCAATTAAGAGAAGGATAGCTGCGGCAGCTGTAGTTGAGAGGTAAAGAAGCCTGTGGCGGGACCGGGTTATCTTTGCTGCTGGCAGGGCGGCCTCAATGACATCCCAGTTGCCGGTGGCCGGGTTGTGCAGAGGCAGGCCCGCAAGATTCAGTCTGATGGCATCTTCTGCATTGAGGAGATCCTCTATGTCTGCCCAGAGCTTTTCTCCGGGAGCATTGATTGGTAGCTCCTTCAGTCGTTCGGATAGTATGTCATCAAACTTTTTGCTCATCTGCCTTTTTTGTCAGCCTTTGCCTTAGCAGCTTCTTTGCATAATTTAACTGTGACTTGGATGTCCCTTCATTAATATTCAGTATGTCAGCTACCTCCCGATGCCTGTATCCTTCTACCTCAATCAGGATGAAGACGCTTCGTGCCTGACCGGGCAGTGAGAGTATTGCCTTCTCAAGGTGCTCGGCCGTAAAATCATACTGGCTCTCCGACGGCTGGTCGGGTATCTCATCTGTAACCACCTGCAACCTTGAGTTTTTATTCAGGTAACTGATCGCATTCCTGGTTGTGATGGTGCGCATCCAGGTGTACAGTGACGATTCAAACCTGAAGGCTGCCATGGACCTGAATATCTCAATGAACGCATCCTGAAGAATATCATTGCTGGCTTCGTGATCGCCTGTCAGCCTGTAAATCAGGGTGAAGAGGCGGGTACTGAACCTTTCGTAAAGGGCGCGCTGCACCAGCCTGTTGTTCTCCAGGCATCCGCGGACAAGCTCCCTGTCGGTTTGGCTCAGTTCACTCTGCTGCATTGTCATCTTCTGTATATATAGTGGATATTACAGTGGGAAAGGTTGGAAGAGGGTAGAAATTTTTCGGCCGGTTGCATGTTTTTATTGATCCCTGATGTTTGCCGGGGATCGAACAGATTTAACCTCCAAAATTACCGGGATTGTCTGTAATTAACAATTATAAATCACCTGCACGAAGAGGGAAAGGATGGGGTGTATGCCGTAGATACAATTCTTTTTGGCTATGACTAAAGTATTGTATTACAAAGCAACAGGAGCCCGGTTGTATAAGCCGGCAGCAGACTACCGCTGCGGATCCATTGACTGGATTAATTCACGAAGAAGAGTCTGTAGTCTACGTGTTACAGGCCCGGGCGTTCCGTCACCAATCACCTGGTCAGTGACAGTGATGACAGGTATAATTTCACCGGTGGTGTTACAGATTAAACCTTCATGCATGTAGGGTATCATGTCGGCAGCGATCGGCTCTTCAACTACACTTATGTTGTTGTCCCTGGATAAGGATATGATGTTCTTTCTTGTTATACCGGCAAGGATATCACTGGTTTCCGGATGGGTATAAAGTACCCCGTCCTTTACAAAAAAGATATTTGAATGTGCTCCTTCGGTCACCAACCCGTTGCGAACGAAACATACCTCCATATATCCCCTGTCATGTGCTTCCTGGTATGGGAGTATATTGGCTATCAGGGCAGTAGTCTTTATATCGCATCGGTTCCAGCGGGGATCAGGGGTGAGCCATATCCCTACGCCCCGCTCACAGGCCAGGGTGTTGATACTCTGCCGGCGGGCAAATCCGTAGACAGTAGGTTCAACAGGAGGATCAGGAAAGGCGTGGTTACGCAGTGCAACACCCCTGGTCACCTGGAGATAGACTATTGCACACTCCGTACCGAGGCCATTACGCTCAATCAGCTCATGCGAGATTTCCTCTATCCTTGACTCCTCTTTCCAGCTTATGCGCGTCTCATTCAGACTTCGCCTGAACCTGTCGGCATGACCGGGAAGATCAAAAAAGTAACCGCCGTACCACCTGGTTACCTCGTAAACACTGTCGCCGAAGAGAAACCCACGGTCGTTGGGACTGATCATGGCCTGATCCTCAGGCAGAAACCTGCCGTTCAGAAATACTGTTTCCATATTTATGAAATTATACCTTAACGGTCATGTAACGCTACCTTAAGTGTAGGGTTATTTGTACAGAATGCAATATAAGATTTGGTCTTCAAAGATACACTTTCATTCATTAGGGCACTCAAAAATCAGGCTAGGGGTTGTGTTTAAATATGTACCTTTGCCTATTCACTGATTTTCGGGATAGATACTTATGACAGGCAAGAGAAGGCTGCCATCATGGCTGAGAATGGAAAGGGCAAGCGGGGAGAGTTATACCATGGTGAAAAACCTGGTGGAAAGCCATCATCTTCACACCATCTGTACCTCGGGCAACTGTCCAAACATAGGAGAGTGCTGGAACGCCGGTACTGCAACCCTGATGATTCTGGGTGACATATGTACGCGGTCGTGTAAGTTTTGCGGAACGAAAAGCGGTAAGCCGTTTCCGCCTGATCCGGGTGAACCGGACAGAGTGGCGCAGGCTGTCAGGACCATGCACCTCAAACACTGCGTTATTACCTCAGTTGACCGTGATGACCTGCCTGACGGAGGCTCCGGACACTGGTCCGCCACAATAAGAAGAATAATGGAGGTAAATCCCGGTGTGACAATCGAAACGCTTATACCTGATTTCCGTGGCAACACCGTTGATATTGACCGGGTGATTGATGCCGGTCCCGATGTGATATCCCACAATATTGAAACAGTCCGCCGCCTGACACCTCTGATAAGATCCGTGGCAAAATATGAAGTAAGCCTTTCCGTGCTGAGGCATATCTCATCCCGGGGTAAGCGTGCCAAGTCAGGGCTGATGCTGGGACTTGGCGAGAGCGAGGAAGAGGTCATTGAAGCACTTAATGATCTTTATGCAACCGGTTGCAAAATCGTTACAATCGGGCAGTACCTGGCGCCAAGTCTTTCACATATGCCAGTTAAAGAGTATGTTACGCCAGAAAAGTTTGATGAATACCGGCAGAAGGGATTGACTATCGGTTTTGAGTTTGTTGAGAGCAGTCCCCTGGTCAGAAGCTCCTACCATGCCGAGAAGCATGTGGGTGGCTGAAATGTGAACCGGGAGTTACGAGAAGACTGTTCACAATGACAACTATTCGTGACCCGGAGTGTCACTATCAGTGTCCCGGGCAAAAGTGACAATTACATTTGACAGATAAGTTTGAGCACAAGGGTAATATACGATGATCTGGGTCGCAGGGACTACAAGGAGACCTGGGAGTACCAGGAGCTTTTCTTCGGTGCCAAGGTGGCCGAGAAGGGGAAATCTGTTCCTGAAGCGGAACAAACCCCTGACAGGCTGATCTTCGTGGAGCACAATCACGTTTATACCCTTGGTAAAAGCGGTTCGGAGCAGAACCTGCTGCTTGACTATATCCAGTTGCAGGCCAGGGATGCTTCGTTTTACAAAATTGACAGGGGCGGTGACATCACTTATCACGGTCCCGGTCAGCTTGTCGGGTATCCTATTTTCGACCTTGAGGTAATGAGGCTCGGGCTACGCGACTACATACATTTGCTTGAAGAAGCAATTATAAGGTGTGTCTCCCGTTTCGACCTAAAGGGGGAGTGCCTTGACGGTGCCCCTGGGGTTTGGATTGACCCTGATAAAGGTGCCCGTGCAAGAAAAATTTGTGCCATAGGCGTCAGGGCCTCGAGATTCGTGACAATGCATGGCTTCGCCCTGAATGTCAGCACTGACCTCTCCTATTTTAACCATATCAATCCGTGCGGTTTCACCGACAAAGGTGTCACCAGCATTGAAAAAGAGACGGGAGTAAAAACCGACCTGGAGGATGTGAAGAAGTTGATGTACAGCACAATGAGGGAGGTTTTCGGATATGAATATTACTAAAAATAAATATAATGGAAAAAAGGTGGCTCTTGAAAGAGAGGGGCGACGAACATGTCGTCACGACCCTGGCGACAGAGATGGCGGTGCCTGCCGCTGTCGCCAACCTGATGGCGCAGCGGGGCATCACAACAAAACGCCAGGCTGAAGAATTTTTTAATCCGTCACTGACTTCACTGCATGATCCTTTTCTGATGAAGGACATGAACCGGGCAGTGGACAGGGTCAGCACGGCCATCGCGAGGAACGAAAAGATACTTGTTTACGGCGATTACGATGTTGACGGTACCACTTCTGTTGCAATGATCTATGGATTCCTGCGGGAGCGGCATTCCAGTCTCGATTACTATATTCCCGACAGGTACCATGAGGGGTATGGTCTCTCGCAGAAAGGCATTGATTATGCCGCCAATGGCAACTGCAGGCTGATTATCGCGCTCGATTGCGGGATCAAGGCTGCAGATAAGGTAAGGTATGCAAGGTCAAAGGGGATTGACATCATAATCTGTGATCATCATCTTCCGGGTGATGAGATACCTGACGCCACGGCTGTGCTTGACCCGAAGCAACCTGATTGCAACTATCCCTATAAGGAGCTGTCAGGATGTGGTGTAGGATTCAAGCTGATGCAGGCTCTGTGCAAGGTTCAGAATATTCCCTTTGAGAAGATCATTCCCTATCTTGACCTGGTGGCAGTGAGCATCGGATCGGATATTGTGCCTATGACGGGCGAAAACAGGGTGCTGGCCTATTTCGGACTGCAGCAGCTTAACGGGGCACCCCGCCTGGGATTTCAGAAGATTTTTGAAAAGGCTAAGATAAAGATGCCTCTGGCCATTGAAGATGTCGTCTTTCGCATCGGCCCGCGTATAAATGCAGCCGGAAGGATGGAGTCGGGAAGCAAGGCGGTGGAACTGCTGGTCTCGCAGAATCCTCAGGAGGCGCTGACCATATGCGATGCCATTGACCTCAACAATGATGACCGCAGGAAAAAGGACAGTGAGATTACATCCGAAGCACGCCGCATGGTCAGTGAGGACAACCGGATGAGCAACGCCCGCACAACAGTGCTCTTCCAGCAGGGGTGGCACAAGGGGGTGATAGGTATTGTAGCCTCACGTCTGATAGAGACTTATTACAGACCTACGGTGATCCTCACCGAGTCAAAGGACGGCTTTGCCACCGGCTCGGCACGCAGTGTCCCCGGCTATGATCTCTACCAGGCTATTGAATCATGTTCAGATCTGTTGGAGAGCTTCGGGGGACATATGTTTGCTGCCGGGCTGACACTGAAACAGGAAAACCTGCCCCGGTTCCGTGAGCGTTTTGAAAAGTTCGTGAGTGAGACAATACGGGAAGAGCACCTGGTGCCATCGGTGAATATTGACGGGGAGATACCCCTGGAAGATGTGACAATGGATCTGTATAAAAATCTCAGTCGTTTCCAGCCTTTCGGTCCGGAAAACACAGCTCCGGTGTTTGCATCGAGAAGGGTCAAGACTCTTGCCTGCCAGCCGGTAGGATCCAATGGCATGCATCTCAAACTCACATTCGCACGTCAGAACGGCGAGCCTATAGGCGCCATAGCATTCGGACAGGCTGATATGATAGAGACCTTCCGCGACTCCGGAGGTATTGTTGATATCGCCTACTCAGTTGATCTGAATGAGTTCCGTGGCAAGACGTCAGTGCAGCTCAATATAAAGGATATCAAGGGATAGAGGCGATAGGCAGTAGGCAATAGTCAGATTATTAACAGTTTATTGCCAGCACTACTGCCTGCTGGCTTCCCTGCAATCTGGCCCCTTCGCTAAAATGACCCACCGGGTCATTTTTTCACGCTCGGTCCTCTGTTGCTTTTTTCCCCGTTTCCCTTGATTTTCTCCACTCCCTGTCATAAATTTGAGACTGTAATTATGTCTCAACATGATGCTGCGGTGGAATGCGGTATTAGTGTCAGTTTTTGTTTTTGTCTCCTGGCTTTGGGGAGGTGAACCTTTATATGTGCCACACGGGGCTGACGCCATTGGAACAGCTTTTGCCGTTACCGCCTCACCCGGACATTGGAGCTGTTTCCATAACCAGGCCCTGATGACAGATGTTACATCGTCGGGCGTTTCTGCCTCCCTGGTGAACCGTTTCATGATTCCGGCATTGTCATCAAAGGCTGTCAGTGCTGTCATTGTCATGAAACCAACCCCTTTCGGACTTGTTGCATCGCATTACGGCAATGCCGATTACTGCCGGATATTCACCGGGCTGGGCAGTGCTGTTCGAATTGCCAAAACAGTCTCGCTGGGCGTTCAGATTGACTATATTTCAGAACGCAGCATCGGTGAATACCGTGACTTGTCACATGTTACATTTGAAGCGGGCATGACATGCCTGATCTCCAAATCGCTGACCCTCGGGCTGCATATTTTCAATCCCGTTTCGCTGCTAAACACAATACCGTCATCAATAGAGGCAGGGCTTCATTGGCAACAGTCAGATGACCTCATGCTGGCGTTCGGAAGTTCAAAGGCAGGCAATGAACCTCTCTCGGTTCAGTGCGGCCTGAGCTGGAACGTGATGGACAGGCTCGTTTTACGGTCCGGCTACATGAGCTCACCCTCAGCCTTTGCCTTCGGTATGGGATTCAGGTCAGGTCATCTGAAGAGTGATGCCGGATTTCTTCTCAACGGCGTGACAGGCGTGACATCCTCAATAACACTGACATGGACAATCAAATGACCTCGTTGAACCGATTATTTCTCAAGGGTTCGGGAGGTGTATCCGCCGGCGGGCATCCCCGGCTTTATTTATGCAGAAAAGAAGGGGCTGTATCATGGGCAATCGTCTGATCCATATAACTGCCTGTACCGTCATAATCGGGTTGCTGCATCAGCTTCCGGCAGGATGCCAGGAACAGAATGAGGCAATCATGGAAGCTGCGGAAGAGATACTTGCCCTCTCCGATGAGGCGGATCTTTCGTCACTGCTTGAAGACCTGGCCGGCCTGAAGGAGTTGCCTGTGGATGTTAACAGCGGAGATGAAAAGGAGATATCACGGTTATTCTTTCTGACAGAATTCCAGGTTATGGTATTGGCTGATCACGTCAGGAAGAACGGGAGTGTTCAGACAATCTATGAGATTGCACTTCTTCCTGCGTTTGACCGAAGCACAGTCATGCTGATGGCACCGTATATTTCACTTAAGCCTGCAGGTGCCACAAAAGGGAGAAGCTACGGCCGCACACAGATAACCGTAACTGAATCGACCCGGTTCGGTGCTGCCTGTGACGGCAGTGACGGCATCCGGTCATTGCTGAAGCTGAAACATGAACACGGTCATATCAGCTTTGGCCTTACTGCAGAAAATGACCCCGGGGAAAAGTTCACATTTGAAAAGACTCCCGGCTGTGACTTCATCTCCGGCTACCTGGAGCTGGGCGGAAGAGGTATGATAAAAAGTGTGATAATCGGCGATTACAAACTGAGGCTGGGAGAGGGTCTGGCTTTTAATAGCAGCCAGTGGATGGGTTCATGGCTCAGTGCGCCGTCATTCATATCTGGCAGATCCTCTGCATCGGCGTACACATCCACTGAAGAGAACAACTTCCTTCGCGGAATAAGCCTTGTGCTGGGCAGCGGGAATTGGGGTGCCTTAATCTTTTCATCCTTAAATAAGATCGATGCACGACTTGTTTTAAATGAAGACAGTCTGGCAACGGGTGTCGGCAATCTCATAGGGGGCGGCCTGCATACCACAGAATATCAGATTAATGCGCGAAACAGCCTCACTGAGACTGTGGCCGGCCTGCACCTTGCCGCAGGGTCGGAGCGGTTCCGGGGCGGGCTGACCGCTGCAGCAACATTTTTCTCATTGCCTTTCCTTTCTGACAAGACCAGGCCGGAGAACCTCCATGATTTTGAAGGAGACAGGCTGCTGAATTATAGTGCTGACTTCAGGGCGGGAACGGGCCCGTTGCTTTTTTTTGCAGAGGCAGGTCTGAGTATTCCGGGTTCATGGGCAACCATCGCCGGTATCAGGGCCAAACCATCCGGAAGGGTCACCTTCAATCTGCTGGCCCGCTGTTTCTCTCCAGAGTACCATGCCTTTCATTATGGTGCCTATAAGGCCGGTTCGGGTGCAGGCAACGAGACCGGCCTCGCTGCATCATTGCACCTTGAGGCAGCACGGCATCTTTTTATCACTGCAGGAGCCGATGATTACATGATACCCGCGCCCCGATACCGCTCTGCAGCTCTTTCTCATGGCGGCAGGATTGAGATAAAGTGTGAGTATCAGCCACGTGATGACATTTCTCTCAGGCTTTTATATACTTCCTCATCACGTGAATATGACATCCCTTCCGTGACAGGCATGGCATCTTCCGTGAAGCAAACAAGGTATCAGGCGGGTTTGGTTTTAGACTGTGCACCGGCACCGGGCTTTCGTCTCACAACAAGGATATCCGGATCAATGATCTCCCCGTCACAGGAGAGGGGATATATGCTTTGTCAGGATTTGTCTCAATCATTTGGTAAGATTCCGCTTAGAATCTGGTTCAGGTATGCCCTCTGTTCAACCGGGGGGTGGGAGAGTCGACTCTATGCCTGGGAGAATGACCTGCTCTCTTCGTTCAGTGTACCTGCCCTCTACGGTGAGATGACCCGCTCTTTCATCATGGTCGCCTGGGAACCCACAGGTAATTTCGAGGCCAGGTTAAAGTATGCCTATACTGATACCCCCGGCGTTTTGAGGCAGGAGGTGCGGGCGCAGGTCAGGATCTTGCTTCAGGCAGCATGCAATAGGTAGCAACATGCCTATTGCCTGAAAATCAGTTTGTCCTGTGCTTAAACCGCACGGCTCCCAGCTCTTCGTTTGCCTTTACGATCTTCTCCTTCAGGCTCTCCTTGTAGGCGATGAGCTTCTCCATGACGGCCGGGTCACCGGTGGCGATCATCTGAGCAGCCAGGATGCCTGCGTTCAGGGCTCCGTCGATTGCAACTGTGGCCACCGGTATTCCGGGAGGCATCTGAACTATGGCCAGCAAGGCATCCATGCCGTCGAGGGAGGCTTTTACCGGCACTCCGATTACCGGCACCGGAGTCATCGCTGCAATAACTCCCGGAAGATGTGCTGCCATGCCTGCACCGGCAATAATGACCTTAACTCCCCGGCCTGCCGCACCTCTGGCAAACTTTTCAACCGCCTCGGGGGTACGGTGTGCAGAGAGCGCATTAATCTCAAAGGGGATACCTACACTGTCAAGAAACTCTGCCGCCTTCTCCATGACCTTCAGGTCGGAGACACTGCCCATAATGATGCTGACTACCGGATTCATATGCTCTTTTTTAATGATACCTCATTGCCGGAGCAAAAATAAGCTTTAAATTTATAATTTAGCGGCATCAACCACCTCAACCATGAACGAGATCAAAGTACTGGACAGAGAGTTCTCGGTGTACATCACCGAAGATGAGATACAGAGCCGTGTAACGGCCCTTGCGGAAAAGATCAGTGAGGACCTCAAAGGTCAGGACGTCCTCTTCTTCGGCGTCCTGAACGGAGTCTTCCTCTTCGCTGCCGACATATTCCGGCAGATAAACCTCGATTGCCAGGTCTCTTTCATAAAACTGGCATCATATGACGGGACTTCCAGCACCGGCAAGATCAAGGAGCTTATCGGATGGAATGAGGATATAACCGGCAAGACGGTTGTGGTCCTCGAGGATATTGTTGATACCGGTGCCACACTGGAGCGGGTCATCGGCGAACTGAAGCTGAGAAAGGCAGCTGATATAAAGATCTGCACCCTGCTTTTCAAGCCGGAAGCCTATACGAGAGATATTCCGATAGACTACATCGGCTTTGAAATCCCGAATAACTTCGTGGTGGGATACGGCCTTGACTATGACGGCTATGGCCGCAACCTGAAGGCGATTTACAAACTAACAAAATAACATTCTCTAAATGGTAAATATTCTTATGTTCGGCCCTCCCGGTTCAGGGAAGGGAACACAATCGGTAACCCTGGCCGGGAAATATAACTTCCTTCATCTCTCAACAGGTGACATGCTCAGGGCGGAGCTGGCTGCAGGCACTCCGCTGGGAAAGAAAATGGAGGCTATAATGGCAGCAGGAGAGCTGGTTCCTGATGATGTGGTGATTGCAATGATTGCACAGAAGATTGACTCCACCACCGGAAAGGCAGGCTTCATCTTTGACGGATTCCCGCGAACTGTGGAACAGGCTGAAGCCCTTCAGTCAATGCTTCAGGAAAGAGGAATGGCAATTGACCTGATGCTCGTCCTGGAGGTGAATGATGCCGAGCTGATGGATCGCATGAAGAAGCGTGCACTTGTCTCGGGCAGAGCTGACGATGCTGATGAGGCAATCATCAACAACCGCATTGCCGTTTACCGGGCAAAAACAGAACCTGTAATTGAATTCGGAAGAAAGGCCGGCGTATCCAGAAGCGTCGACGGCGTCGGATCCATTGATGATATCTTCGGCAGGCTCTGCAAAGAGATAGAAACAGTGATTTAGCTGATGGGTGACACTAACTTCGTAGATTACGTAAAGATCTTTTGCCGCTCTGGCAAGGGAGGCCCGGGTTCAGCACATCTGCGGCACGAAAAATCCAATCCCAGAGGCGGCCCTGACGGCGGCGACGGCGGCAGGGGAGGCAACGTAATCCTGCGTGGCAATCCTCAGCTATGGACCCTGCTCCATCTGAAGTTCACTAAACACCTCTTCGCCGGTCACGGCGGATCAGGATCATCAAATCAAAAGACAGGCGCTGACGGGGAGGATATATATATCGATGTCCCGCTCGGAACAGTGGTAAGAGAGGCAGAAACAGAGAAATTCATCCTTGAGATCACACACGAAGGCGAAGAGAAGATTCTTGTAAAAGGCGGTCGCGGAGGGCTGGGCAACACCCACTTCAAGTCGGCCACTTTCCAGACACCCCGTTTCGCACAGCCAGGTGAACCTGCTATAGAGGGATGGTTCATCCTCGAACTGAAAGTTCTGGCTGATGTCGGACTGGTGGGATTCCCCAATGCGGGAAAATCAACGCTGCTGTCAGTGGTGAGCGCCGCAAAACCCAAGATAGACAACTACCCGTTTACCACCCTGACTCCCAATCTGGGCATAGTAAGCTACCGCGACGACAAATCGTTTGTGATGGCTGACATCCCGGGAATCATCGAAGGTGCAGCCGAGGGAAAAGGACTGGGACACAGGTTTCTGAGGCACATTGAGCGCAACTCCGTGTTGCTTTTCATGGTTCCTGCCGACACCGGTGACATTAAGAAGGAGTACAGCATCCTGGTTGAGGAACTCAGGAAATACAATCCGGAGCTACTTGATAAGCAACGTGTTATGGCTATATCCAAATCCGATTTGCTGGATCAGGAGCTTATTGATGAGATGCGCCCGCTGCTTCCTGATGACATACCGGCGGTATTCATATCCTCCGTGACAGGCGCGGGCATAAAGGCTCTCAAGGACATACTCTGGCGGGCAATAAACGGCTGACCATGATTGAACTGGACCGGAGCATATTCCTGTTTCTGAATTCGCTGCACACTCCATTCATGGATGAGGTGATGCGGGTTCTGAGCATGAAGCTGGTATGGGTTCCGTGGTATCTTTTTATCATCTGGATTCTTGCTGCCAGATACGGCAAACGCGTCTGGATTCCCCTTGTGCTTGTCCCGGTACTGATACTGATCACTGACCAGGGCTCCAACCTGCTTAAGAACTTGTTTGAGCGGCCCCGGCCCTGTCATGAACCATCCCTCGCCGGAATGGTTCATACTGTAAGAGGTCATTGCGGTGGCATGTACGGTTTTGTTTCCGCTCATGCATCTAACTCCTTCGGTATTGCCGCTTTCACAGCGCCGCTTATACGTAGAAAATGGTACACCTGGCTGGCAATTATCTGGGGTGTTCTCGTATCCTATTCAAGGATATACCTGGGAGTACATTACCCGGGGGATGTGGCCGGCGGAGCACTGCTTGGCATCGCAGCCGGTACCGGTCTGGCATGGCTGGCAATAAAAATCGTTAAAAGCATAAAGCAATGAATATAATCAAGTCACTGTGGGTATGGGTTTCGAGCATCACCTTCATCCTGCTCGCCTTCCCGGTTGCACTGATACTCTGGTTGCTGGCACTTGCCTTTGACAGCCGCAGGCTGATGAACAACCGGTGGATGGTCATCCAGGGCATCGTGCTGACAAAGATGAGCCCATTCTGGAAAGTCATTGTGGATGGACGGGAAAAGATAGATCATAAACAGGCATATATCATTATCCCCAATCACCAGTCGCTTCTCGACATTGTCTTTTTCAACATGCTCCGCCACCGCCTGAGATGGGTTTCCAAGAAGGAGATCTTCCGTGTGCCGCTTGTTGGTTGGGAGATGCGGATGGTAAAATACATAGAGTTGATCAGGGGCAACAAAACCAGCGTCATGAAAATGATGGAAAAGTGCGTTGAGTCATTGCATGAAGGGATCTCCATTGTGATATTCCCTGAAGGAACCAGGTCACTTACCGGGGCCATTGGCAAGTTCAAAAGCGGGGCATTTCAGATTGCAGTGAAGACTGACAAACCGTTGCTGCCTGTCCTTATTGACGGCACGGGTGAAATCATGCCCAAGAAGGGGGGCATCATCTTCCGGAACCGAAGGGTGGTAAGAATACGTGTGCTTGATCCCATTTTCCCGGGGCAGTTCGGGACAGGTGATCCGGAGCAACTGGCCGACAGCGTGCAGGCCCAGATGGTCACGGCAATGGATCAGCTGCGCAGCGGGCAGTAGATTGAGAGATTGGCCCGCCCGGGCTACAATTCTTAATGCTCGAGCATTTTACAGATTGACCATTCTTGATGGCCTATAGTCATAAATAGGAATTGACTCCTACACTATTGCCTAATGCCTCAATCTCATTAACAGGGTAATAATTCACCGGGGTTGTTGATAAATCGGAGAAATTCGCCTCGCCTAATTCTTTATATTTGCCCAAAATTTGGCTTAATGGACGGCAATTATTCTGAGGAGAATATCAAAACCCTGGAGTGGAAGGAGCATATCAGGCTGCGTCCCGGTATGTATATCGGCAAGCTGGGTGACGGCTCCTCTCTCGATGACGGGATTTATGTCCTGCTCAAGGAGGTGATGGATAACGCGGTGGACGAATACATGATGGGCTTCGGCCGCAGGATAGATGTCAGTGTTGTGGGATTGGAGGTGAAGGTGCGCGACTTTGGGCGGGGGATACCGCTCGGGAAGGTGATGGACGTCACTTCCAGGATGAACACAGGCGCCAAGTATGACTCAAAGGCCTTCAAGAAATCAGTGGGCCTCAACGGCGTGGGGATAAAGGCAGTGAATGCCCTTTCGTCATTGTTCATTATCAGATCGTTCCGTGAAGGTCAGATCAAGGAGATCGAGTTCAGGGCCGGTGAGATTGTAAGGGATGAACCCCTCAGGAAGACAGCAGCTGAGAACGGCACCGAGGTGGTCTTTATCCCTGATGAGGCCATGTTCGGAAACTACCATTACATCCTGGAGTACGTTGAGAGCATGATGAAAAACTACTCATACCTCAATGCAGGTATGATAATCAATCTCAATGGCAACAAGATAGTCTCACGCAATGGCCTCGTTGACCTGCTGAATGACAATATGAACCGTGAAGGGCTCTACCCGATAATCCACCTTAAGGGTGATGATATCGAGATTGCCCTTACCCACGGTATGCAATACGGCGAGGATTACTACAGCTTCGTCAACGGTCAGCATACATCACAGGGCGGTACTCATCTGATCGCATTCCGCGAAGCCATAACCCGTACGGTGAAGGAGTTCTTCAAAAAAGACTTTGATCCGGCGGATATAAGGTCCTCGATAATAGCCGCCATCTCCGTCAAGATAGAGGAACCGATCTTCGAATCACAGACCAAGACCAAGCTTGGATCAAAGGATATGGGCCCGAATGGTCCCTCCGTCCGCAATTACGTGGTGGACTTTATTCGCAAGCATCTTGATGATTACCTTCACAAAAACGGGGAAACTGCCCGGATCCTGCTGAAAAAAATTCAGGAGTCGGAGAAGGAGCGCAAAGCGATAAGTTCCATTCAGAAACTGGCCCGTGAACGGGCGAAGAAGGTGAGCCTTCACAACCGCAAGCTGCGTGATTGCCGGATACACTACAACTCCAATGATGAGCGCAAGCTCGAATCAACCCTCTTCATCACCGAGGGTGATTCTGCCAGCGGCTCCATCACAAAATCCCGCAATGTGGAGACCCAGGCCGTCTTCAGCCTCAGAGGAAAGCCTCTGAACAGCTACGGGCTGACAAAGAAAATTGTCTACGAGAACGAGGAGTTCAACCTTCTGCAGGCTGCCCTCAACATAGAGGAGTCACTTGATGACCTCCGTTATAATTATGTGGTCATAGCCACTGATGCCGATGTTGACGGAATGCACATCAGGCTGCTCCTGCTGACTTTTTTCCTGCAGTTCTTTCCTGACCTCGTCCGAAAGGGACATGTATATATCCTTCAGACACCCCTCTTCCGGGTACGCAACAAGAAGCAGACCCGTTACTGCTACAGCGATGAGGAGAGGCAGAAGGCGATAAGAGATCTCGGACCAGACCCTGAGATTACCCGCTTCAAGGGTCTGGGAGAGATATCCCCTGACGAGTTTATTCATTTCATCGGGAAGGACATGCGTCTGGAACCGGTGATCATGAAAAAGTCCGACCCGTACACCCAGTTCCTCGAGTTTTATATGGGTAAGAATACGCCTGAACGTCAGGATTTTATTATTGACAACCTGCGTTTCGAGGAGGAGATCCCCGAAGCGGCACAAGCTTGAGTGAAGGTCAGATCAGAAGATGAAAGAGAGCGATCCGTTTGAACTTATCCCCGGAGAAGAAGGCGGGGAAAAAGAAGATACAAAAGCCAGTCATGTCCCTGAGGCCCTGCATACTATCACGGCGCTGTCAGGAATGTACCAGGACTGGTTCCTCGATTATGCGTCATATGTGATCCTGGAGCGTGCCGTGCCCCACATATCTGACGGGCTTAAACCGGTACAGCGAAGGATACTCTACTCCATGAAACGGATGGATGACGGACGCTTCAACAAGGTGGCGAACATCATAGGGCATACAATGCAGTTTCACCCTCACGGCGATGCCTCCATCGGCGATGCACTGGTTCAGCTGGGTCAGAAGGAACTGCTGGTGGAGTCACAAGGAAACTGGGGGAACATACTGACCGGCGACGGGGCGGCTGCTCCAAGATATATCGAGGCCAGGCTCTCGAAGTTTGCCCTCGATGTGACCTTCAACAGCAAGACCACCGAGTGGATGAGTTCCTATGACGGCCGCAACAGGGAGCCTGTGACACTCCCGGTGAAATTCCCTCTGCTTCTGGCCATGGGAGTGGAGGGTATTGCAGTGGGACTATCCTCAAAGATACTTCCCCACAACTTCAACGATCTCGTTGACGCGTCAATCAGCTACCTGCAGGGTAAACCCTTCGAGCTCTATCCGGATTTCCCTACCGCAGGTATGATTGATGTTTCGAAGTACAATGACGGTGCCAGGGGAGGTGTTGTTAAGGTACGGGCGCGGATCGAGAAGGTTGACAGAAAGGGCTTGGTTATCACTGAGATACCCTTTGGTCGCACCACATCGTCCCTCATTGAGTCAATAGTAAAAGCAAATGACAGGGGCAAGATCAAGGTTAAAAAGATAGATGACAACACTGCCGGCGGCGTGGAGATAGTGATTCAGCTGCAGAGCGGTGTTTCTCCGGACAAAACAATAGATGCGCTTTACGCCTTTACCGATTGTGAGCTATCCATATCGCCAAATGCTTGTGTCATTACTGATGAAAACAAACCGGCTTTCATTGGAGTCAGTGACATTCTCAGGCACTCGGTTGACCAAACCGTGAAACTCCTTACCAAGGAGCTGGAGATCCGGAAGGCTGAACTCGAGGAAGAGTGGCACTTCTCGTCCCTCGAGAAGATCTTCATCGAGAAGAGAATCTACCGTGACATCGAAGAGTGCGAAACCTGGGAGGCAGTGATAGCCGCTATCGACAAGGGTCTGAAACCGTATAAAAAGCTCTTTAAGCGCGAAATCACCAGCGATGATATAATCAAGCTTACCGAGATAAAGATCAAACGGATCTCGAAGTATGACTCATCGCGTGCCGATGAGCACATCAGGGAACTGGAGAGTGATCTTGAGGAGGTGGCAAACCACCTTGCAAACATCGTCGCCTATTCCATAAACTACTATCGCCAGATAAAGAAGAAATACGGAAAGGGGAAGGAACGCCGCACAGAGATACGGAACTTTGAGACCATTGAGGCAAGCAAGGTGGTGGCCACGAACGCCAAGCTCTATGTTAACCGACAGGAGGGCTTCATCGGCACCGGCCTGAAAAAGGATGAATACATCTGTGACTGCTCTGATATTGATGATGTCATTGTCATCCGGAAGGACGGATCCTACCTTATTACGAAAGTTGCAGAGAAGCAGTTTGTTGGCAAGGATGTTCTTCATGTGCAGGTGTTTCTCAGGAATGATTCACGCACCATCTACAACGTTGCTTACCAGGACGGCCGTGACGGTCCCTATTATGTCAAGCGCTGTGCCCTCACCGGCCTGACGCGTGACAAGGAATACAACCTTGGGAAAGGCACCCCCGGCACCAGGATCCTCTATCTCAGTGCCAACCCTAACGGTGAGGCAGAGGTTATCAGGGTCTACCATAAGCCCAAAGTCAGACTGAAGAAGCTGACATTCGAGTTTGACTTCGGGGAGCTGGCAATCAAGGGGCGCGGCTCATTGGGTAACATACTGACCAAGAATGCGATACATAAAATTACACTGAAGGAGAGAGGTCTATCCACACTCGGAGGCCGCAAGCTCTGGTTTGATGATGCCGTGATGAGGCTTAATTCCGACAGTCGCGGTAAATTCCTCGGTGAGTTTGCTTCTGATGAGATGCTTCTTGTTGTCACAAGGGGAGGCTGGTTCCGTACATCAGGCACTGACCTTTCGCTTCACTTTGAGGATGACCTGCTGCTCCTCGAGAAGTACAGGGAGACAAAGGTCTTCTCTGCCGTCTACTGGGACAAGGAGCAGGAATTTTACTATGTCAAACGTTTTGCCTTCGAGGAGTCAGATCGACTGCAGTGTTTCATATCTGACAGCGAGGGTTCACGGCTGGTGAGTCTGACCGAGGTGGAGTATCCCCGTCTGGAGATAAAGTTTGGCGGGAAGAACGAGGGAAGGAAGCAAGAAATCATAGAGGTGGCTGAGTTTATCGGAGTCAAGAGTTTCCGTGCCAAGGGCAGGAGGCTCTCCAATTACAGTGTTTCAGACATACAGGAACTGGAACCTGTTGTCAGGAGCGAGGCTGCCCCGCCACTGACTGAGGAAGATCACGGCAATGAGACGGAGCCTCTTGTGCTCGGGCATCCTGCGGATGATCCTGCACAGATGAAACTTGACCTGTAGGCTGCCGTGAATATCTACCTTATAGGATTCATGGGCAGCGGTAAAAGCACCACCGGAAAGAGGGTGGCTGCTATACTGCGGTGGAAGTTTGCAGACATTGACCGGCTGGTGGAACAGAAGGAGGGCATGAAGGTCCCGGAGATTTTTTCCGGCAGGGGGGAGGAGTATTTCCGAAGAGCTGAATCTGATGCACTCAGGGAAGTGTCTGCCATGACCCGGACGGTCGTGGCCTGCGGAGGAGGAACACCCTGTTCTGCGGAGAATCTTCAGGTAATGAAATCAACAGGTGTAACCGTTTATCTTAAGCTGCCTGTCGCTGACCTTGTGTCACGGCTCAACCGGCCCGGTAACGACCGGCCTCTTCTCAGGAATACAGGCTCGGCAGAGCTGTCTGACAGGGTCAGCAACCTGCTCGGGGAGAGAAGCAATTGGTATGACCAGGCTGACATTATCATAGATGCCGCAGTTACGGAAGTTGAGGAAATGACTACTCTGATAGCTGAAACTGTCCGGTCCAAAGGAGCTTATTTGTAATCTCAGATTTATTTCTTATCTTGGATAAATAAGTCTGTACCGAACCCGGAGTATGTCAGATACCTTTTCGGCAATACAAACCCGATCCAGGTGGGTCTTCCGTTCAGCACAGGCCATGATGGTGATTACCACCGCCCTCATTCTGGCCCTCCTGACGGACCTGTCTCTTTTCCGTGCAACTCCGCTGTTGTATGCATTGATTCTTGCAGGCATAGTAACCGGGTCAGGACTGATGATCCGCAACCGCTATTATCTTCCTTTGTTACGGAACCTCAGGCTTCGCGGCAAGCTAATACTGGCACCACTGGCATTACTTGTTCTTTCCGCCCCGGCAGCTGTCATCTATTTATACCATGATCTAACCGGACGGACGTCACTGCTTCTTCTCTCTGAACTCTTCACCTCTTTCGGGGCTGCCTTCTGGTTCTCTTTCATGGCAGTGGTTACACTCCCGGCCATGGGGTCAGTGTTGCTTCTGGCAGGTGAGATCAAGGGAATGGCCGTAGGGCTGCTTCCATGTGACCGGAAGGGCGAACCTACAGGCGAGCGCCAGAACGGACTATCCGGCAACGGATCGGGTACTCTGCCTGATGATCAGTCAAAGAGAAAGCCGCGCGGAGACTTCTGGCACAGAGCCATAATTGCGTCAGTGATCCTGGCACTGGTAATAGTGTTGTTATCATTCCTTACCGGCATCAGTCTCTCGGGTGCGGTCTTTTTTATGCCTCTGGCAGCTATATTGATGCTGCTTCTTGATGTGATAATAGTGGAAGAATTCAGGTACATGCTCTCCGGCATGATGGCAGAAAAGCCGCAACCGGAGGTGTGTAACCCGGGCCAGACGGCAGATCCTGAAACGGCGGAAGGATTCAGAAGCGTAATAATGGTTGCTGATCATTATCCAGACATCATCAGCGGCCGATATGATTACCTGGTTTTGCATGCAGGTGACGCCTATGCCACAGAGCTAATTGCAATTGCTGCCAGGACTTTTGATCCGGCTTTGCTCCCCGCGCTGAAGGCTATTGCTTCGGGCAGTCGTTTCAGTGAGAAGGTACGGCATGAGGCAGCGGCCGGTGTTGCAGTGGTGGAGAAGTATTATTCAGACCCTGTCAGGAACAGTGATCTGCTGCGCTTGCCCGGTATATCTGACAAGACGGCAGTGGCAAGGGGTATCATGCTGAGCAGGAGCGGACCACAGGAACAGGATGTTGTCAAGCTGCTCTCCGATCCGAACCCTGAAATCAGAAGAACCGGGCTGAGGGCTGCCGGGAGGTATGGCATGACCGGCCTTAAAAACGATATTGTCAGGGCCCTGGCAAATCCGGAAACGGCCCGTGATGCATTCCACGCTCTGAGGCAATTCGGTCCCGGGGTGTACGGGGAGGTCATAGGGAACGCCATTAAGGCCGGTAACAGTGAGAGGGAGAATATGATAATCATGAAGCTGCTTGACGCGATGCCTCTTGCAGAAGCACTGCCATGGCTTGTCAACTACCTTGCATCAGGCAATATGAGCATACGCCTAAAGGCAGCCTGTGGCCTGTGCAACAGAGGATGGAAGCCCGAAGAGATCTACAGGCAAAAAATAAGGGAGACAATCAGTGAAGCCGTTCATATGGATGCCAGACTGATCGCCCTTCAGACAGAGGCCCGCAGGAGCGGAAGCTTCCTCCTGACGGCAGCACTGACCAATGAAAGGAGGATATGCACCGACTTCATTTTCTGCCTGTTGGCTTTGATTGCAGGCAGAAATGCAGCAGCCATGATGATACCCCCGACGGAGGCAACTGACTCATTCCGGGCAGGGATAGCCTCCGAAGCTGTAGAGACGGCAATTGAGGATCCCGCCAGGAAACCCCTGAGGGCACTCTTTGGAAACAGCACTGACGCTGACAGGCTGTCGGAACTCTCACTAAGTTTTCCTGTAAGAACTGCCATGGGCCGGTCACTGTCATCCTTCCTGCTTGCCACTGAACAGAATATCACAGGAATCTGGACAAAAGCATGTGCACTTCATAAGGCAGCACTGGAAAGAAAGGGCCTTGACAGGGAACAGGCAGTATCATACCTCTTCAGCAACAGCCCTATCCTGCAGGAAGAGAGTGCGGCTGCCATACGAGCCATCAATCCCGGGTGGTACGCTGAGACCGAAGGACGGCTTAATGAGCCAGCCCGGAGCCGGATATCCGCAGTCGTCAAAGGCACTATACCACAGACTGCAATGATCTTTGAAAAAACCAGGTTCCTCAGCCTCTGTTTCAATAATATTCCGGAGGAAAAACTGATTCTGCTCGCCTCAGGAATGCGATACTCCGAGTCGTATGACACCACATCACTTCCCGGAGTCATCTCATGGGTAGTGCCCTCGGAAAATGGCAAGACGGGGATCTATTCCCTGCCGGTCAGTGATATTGCAGTTTTTGTCTTTTACTATTCAGAATTCACAGATATCTTTGTAAGGCATATGGACAATCAGGGGGGATTGGATGTATCATAAATCCGAGTTTTATGTCTGACAGAAATATAATCATAAAGCCAAATCCTTTTCCGGGACTGAGAGCATTCAGGCCGGATGAGGGTCATCTCTTCTTCGGCCGGATAGAGAGTACCCTCAAGGTTGTTTCGAAGCTCAAGGACAACAGGTTCGTTGCCGTACTTGGAGCCTCAGGCAGCGGGAAGTCCTCGCTGGTAATGTCCGGGGTGATACCTGCACTGCTAAGGGAGAATACTGAAGGAAAGAAATTATGGTCTTACCTGGTTTTCAGGCCTGCACTCAACCCCGTTGATCACCTGGCCGCCGAGCTCGCTGCTCTTTCTGCCGGTGCCGGATTTACACAGCTTACTGAACAGAACGTGGCGGCCTCACTTCATAACAGGGCCGAGGGGCTTACTGACGCTGTAGGCCGTATAAGAAAGAACCTCCGTCAGCAGATCGTAATAGTCATTGATCAGTTCGAAGAACTGTTCCGTTTCAGTCATGCTGCATCAGCCGGAGTGCCGTGTGAAGATACTTCTGATTTTATTGACCTGATAGTCAATGCGGTGCAGAAACCTGACCAGGGTCTTTATATCATTCTGACAATCAGATCAGAATATGTTTCTGAATGTGCACGTTTCAATGCCCTGACCAATCTGATGAACGGCAGCAGTTATCTGCTGCCTCAGATACCTACTGACCTTATGGGTGCTGTCATTGAAGAGCCTGTAAAGCTGTCAGGGGCAGCAATTGACAGGGTCCTCGTGAAGTTGATCCTCGGTGATATAGAGGAGAGACCCGGACAATTACCGGTACTACAGCATCTGATGATGCGTCTATGGGATCACTGGAGCAGGCTGGGGGACATGAGCCGTGCAATCTCAATCTCTGATTATGAGGCTGTGGGGAGACTGAAAGGAGCCATCTCACAGCATGCGGGCCAGGCATTGGAATTGCTTGACGAGCGTCACCGCCATGTCTGTTCTCGGCTTTTCCGGACAATCACTGCACGCACTGACGACGTCAGGGAACTGCGCAAGCCGGAACGCGTCTCAACCATTGCTGCCCAGACAGGATGTTCTGAGCAGGAGATAATAGGTGTTGCAGAGGTCTTCAGGGCACCGGAATATTCTTTTCTTACCCCTTCCAAAGAGATCCCGCTTAACGGCGATAGCATCCTTGATCTGACACACGAGAGCATTATCAGGTTATGGGATACACTCCGCCGGTGGATGGATGAGGAGGAGGCTTCTATCAAGATTTACAGGAACCTGGCGGCAGCTGCAGGACAATATCAGGAGGGCAACGGACGTCTGTGGACCGCCCCCGACCTGCTCCTCGCACTTCGGTGGAGAGAAGAAAACAATCCTACCCTCGCCTGGGCGGAAAAAACAGATCCTGCATTTGAAAGAGCCATGCTTTTCCTGAAAAACTCTGAAGAGGAGTATAGGATCAAGGAAGAGTATGGAAGAAAAATCGGTACTGAGAATGTAAAAAGGTCAAGAGTGGTAGCATCTGCCCTGGGGCTTCTGGCAATACTGTCACTGGTTGCCCTTGGTGCGGTCTGGTCACTCAGGACCAGGGCAGAGAAACAGAAGTCAATTGCCATCCGGATGAAGGAGGAAACCATAGCTCTCAATGACAGGCTGACTGACAGTCTGCAGGTACTTGTATCTGCCGTCAGGCAAGACTACGGGATGGAAGGCCTGGAGGGAATGACAACAGAGGAGAGGGTACTGGAGGCTGAGAGGAGAGCCGGAAAGGCTGAGGCAGAGATCAGGGCACTAGATTTCAGGAGGGCTTCAGCTGTTGAAAAGGCGGCCGAGCTGAACAGGTACAGGATGATCTCACTGTCAAAATCTCTTGCAATGAGATCAATCAATAATGCCGGGAACAGGGATCTGCAAATCCTCCTGGCATGGCAGGCTTACCTTTTCAATGAAAGACACTCCGGCCTGACGGAGGATCCTGACATCTTCGCAGGGTTATACGAGGTATGCCGGCGATACGGCAACAGGTACTGCACACGGTTTTCCCCTGACGGCGCTGAATTCACTGCCATGGCTGAAGGAGTTGACGGCGAGTTCTTCACTGCAGACACCAGAGGCAGGGTGATGAGCTGGAAGGCAAATCAGCCTGAGAGAGGATTCAACCTCCTCTGGTCAGGCAACAAGAAGATCAGCACAATGTCAGTTAGCCCTGACGCATCGTGGCTTGCCTGCGGGACCGAAAGCTCAGAGATCTTAATGATACCTATCGGCGAGGATTCCATCGGGTATCTTTTGCAGGACTCAACAGGAGCAGTCACATCCGTCCTTTTTCCGGACAGTGACCGCCTTTATGCTTCAACGTCAGGAGGCTCGGTTAGCGAATGGGACCTCCGAAAACGAAGCAGTACGCAGATTCTCAGTGATGCAGCCGGAATAGCATCCCTGCAGTTGTCTGCCGGGAATTCCACCCTGGCGGCCCTCACTGCTGACGGCAGGGTACTGTTAAGACACCAAGGCGCCGGAGATGTACCAACAATCCTCAATACGGGGAAGAAGGTTCTGACATCACACCGTTTCATTCAGGGCGGAGAAAAACTTGCTACAGGTGACAGCGAAGGCATTATCGATATCTGGAATATCTCCACCGGGAAGGCTGAAGACAGCGCAGCGGGTCATGGCTCTGCCGTGATAAGCATCGCCTTCGACCCAACAGACAATCAGATGCTTACAGCTGACGACTCGGGAGAGATAAGACTCTGGACAATGGCCAACCTTGCCCAGCCTCCGGTGGTCTTCACCGATGGCGGAAAGGATCTTATAAAACTGGCTTTCAGCGACGGGGGAGTTGCTTTCCTGTCGGCCTCCGGCAGTGACGTTGTGCGCCGTCCGGCACATATCCGGTGTATGACTGACGGCCTGTGTGACAAGGTGACCAGGAATCTTACAGAACAGGAGTGGACCGCTTTCATAGGGCAGGATATTGAATATGAGCCCACCTGCCCCAACCGTGAATACCGGATAAGGGTCAGTGAGATCCGTGGTGCCCGCTGATTGAAACTTTCAGGCCACATCTGTGTTATTCTGTCACCATTGCCCTTCTTAACGGGAAATGGCTAATTTTACAGGCTGTATCATTTGATAAACTTATTGACTGAATGAAAGAAAACAGAGTACTGCTGATGATTCTCGACGGATGGGGAATAGGCGACGGATCACGGAGTGATGTTATCAGCACCACCGGAACACCAAACATCGATGCACTGAAAAAGATATATCCCTCCTCTTCACTCCTCACCTCGGGGGAGGATGTTGGTCTGCCTGAAGGACAGATGGGCAACTCGGAGGTAGGACACCTTAACATCGGGGCAGGGAGGGTTGTATACCAGGACCTTGTCAAGATAAACAAAGCCTGCCGTACCGGTGAAATACGGTCAAATGAGACCCTGCGCCGGGCCTTCTCCTATGCGCGTGACAGTCACGTTAAGGTACACTTCATGGGTCTCCTTTCGGACGGCGGTGTACATTCGCTTGACAGCCACCTGTATGCACTCTGTGACATGACGATGGAGTACAGCCTTAAGGATGTCTTTATCCACGGCTTTGGCGACGGCCGTGATACCGATCCGAAGAGCGGCAAGGGATATATGGCCTCACTGCTGAAACACCTGGAAAAGAGCAACGGACAGGTGGCCTCTTTCGTTGGCCGGTACTATGCCATGGACCGCGACAAACGCTGGGAACGAATCAGGGAAGCCTATGATCTGCTTGTTCACGGTAAGGGCACTCCGGCTGCGGATATCCTACAGGCGATGCAGGCATCGTATGATACCGGCGTTACTGATGAATTCATTAAACCCATAGTCGTGACCGGAGCAGATGGCAAACCGCTTGCAACAATCGCGGAGGGTGATGTCGTCATCTTTATCAACTTCAGGAATGACAGGGCACGGGAGCTGACCATCGTCCTCACACAACAGGATATGCCCGAGGCGGGAATGAAGACTCTCCCACTCCATTTTCTCACTATGACACCATATGACGACAAGTTCAAGGGGCTTCATATCATTTTTCCAAAGGATAATGTAGACAGAACCCTTGGAGAGATCCTCGCCGAAAATGGCAGGAAACAGCTTCGCATTGCCGAGACTGAAAAATATGCCCATGTAACCTTCTTCTTTTCAGGAGGGCGGGAGAAGGAATTTGAAGGTGAGGAGCGGATTCTCATCCCTTCGCCCAGGGTGGCAACCTATGACCTGCAGCCCGAGATGAGCGCGTACCAGGTCAGGGATGCCGTCATCGCCGAGCTGAACAAACGAAAGCATGATTTCATTTGTCTCAATTTTGCCAATGGCGATATGGTAGGGCACACAGGCGTATACGAAGCCATTCAGAAGGCTGTCAGGACGGTTGACGAATGCGCCGGTGATGTTGCACGGGCTGCACGTGAAAATGGTTACGAGGTGATCATAATAGCCGACCACGGAAATGCAGACTTTGCCGTAAACCCTGACGGATCTCCCAATACGGCTCACTCACTGAATCCGGTGCCGCTGTACCTTATCAGCAACAGGTACAAGAGTGTCAGTGCCGGAATACTTGCAGATGTGGCACCTACGGTGCTGACAATCATGGGTATCCCTGTCCCAAAGGAGATGATCGGCAGATCGCTTGTTTGAGGCAGACGATGCTCCAGATAGACGACACAATAGTATCCCTGGCACTGATTGAAAAGAAATTTTCATGTGATCTTGCCGCCTGCAAGGGCAGCTGTTGCCGCTACGGCGATACTGGCGCACCGCTGACGCCTGCGGAGGCTGAGAAGCTTAAGCTGATATGGCCGGATCTGTTACCGTTCCTTCGCCCTGAGGGCATCAGGGCCGTCGAGAAGTATGGTACTTCTGTCACTGATATTGAGGGAGAGCTTGTTACCCCGCTTATAAGCAACGAAGAGTGTGCCTATACGGTCATGGAGGATGATGTCTACAAGTGCGGTATAGAGACTGCCTTCAATGCCGGAGCAGTTGACTTCCGGAAACCGATTTCATGTCATCTCTTCCCGGTACGGGTAAAGCAGTACAGCAGCTTCAGGGCGGTTAACTACGAGGAGTGGTCTATATGCAAGCCCGGAGTTGCCTGCGGCGTAAGAGAGAACATTGATCTTTTCCGCTTTCTCCGCGAACCGTTGCTGAGGGCCTTCGGGGAGGAGTGGTATGACAAGCTCGAGTGGGCAGCAGGTGAATACAATAAACACATTGATAATGGAAACCATTAAGAACTACATCGAAACAAACAGGGAGAGATTCCTTGAGGAGCTTTTCGGACTGATCAGGATTCCTTCAGTCAGTGCCAATGAATCGAATAAGGCTGATATGGTCAGGGCTGCTGAATACATCCGTGACCTTTTGGCTGCCAATGGTGCAGACCGTTCCGAGGTATACACCACACCGGGTAACCCTATAGTCTACGGTGAAAAGATCATTGATCCTTCACTGCCAACAATCCTTGTATACGGCCATTATGACGTTATGCCTGCCGAGCCGCTTGAGAAATGGACAACCCCTGCGTTTGAGCCGGAGATCCGTGACGGCAAGATATGGGCAAGGGGGGCTGATGATGACAAGGGCCAGCTATTCATGCACCTTAAGGCTTTCGAGATGATGAATGCAACAGGAACACTTCCCTGCAATGTCAAGTTCATGATAGAGGGGGAGGAAGAAGCCGGTTCCACCAGCATTGCCGGATTCTGTTCTGAATACAGGGAGATGCTTCACTCCGACGTCATCCTGGTCTCCGACACCACTATGATATCATCCGAGATACCATCCATAACTTCAGGCCTTCGCGGACTGTCATACATACAGATAGAGGTTGAGGGTCCGGACCGCGACCTGCACTCAGGTATTTACGGAGGCGCCGTGGTGAATCCCTGCAACGCCCTGTGCGAAATAATCGCGAGCCTGAAGGACAGCAACGGCCGGGTGAACATACCGGGATTCTATGATACCGTATCCGTTCCCTCCGATGCAGAAAGGGCAAAGATGGCAGAGAGGCCGTTTGACCCTGCTGAATATAAAAAATCCGTTGGCGTTGATGCCCTGTCAGGTGAAAAGGGATTTACAATCCTCGAGAGCGTGGGCATTCGTCCTACACTAGACGTAAATGGTATCTGGGGCGGTTATACCGGCGAGGGTGCAAAGACAATCCTTCCATCGAAGGCGGCAGCCAAGATCTCAATGAGGCTTGTACCATACCAGAAGGCTGAGGAGATTGCAAAACTCGCAATTGAGCATATCAAATCAATTGCACCGGCAGGAGTGAAGGTGAAGGCTGAATACCTGCACGGCGGCGAGGCTTATGTCAGCCCGCTGGACACCCCGGAGTACCGTGCCGCAGAGATGGCTTACGAAGAGATCTTCGGCAAAAGACCAATTCCTATCCGCAGCGGAGGGAGCATCCCGATCATCTCCACCTTCGAAAAAATACTTGGGGTGAAGTCAATACTGATGGGCTTCGGACTGGAGTCAGATGCCATCCACTCCCCCAACGAGAACTACCCCCTTGAGAACCTGTTCGCAGGAATGAAGGCAATACCCCTCTATTACAAGTTTTATACGGAGTTGAAGAAGCAAGGCTGACTGACAGGCCCGTCAGTCGATTTTCAGTTTCAGAAGCTCCACCCTGGTGGCTGAACTCTTCAGTACAGTGAAGAGGTTTCGGCCTACCCGGATCTTTTCCTGTTGTTTGGGTATATTTCCGTGGGCAAATAAAATAAGTCCCGCCAGGGTCGTGTATTCATCGCTTTCCGGCAGGTTCAGGTCATATTCCTCGTTCAGGTAGTCTATATCGAGGCGACCGGACAGGACAAATTCTTTTTCATTGATTTTCTTCTCAACAAGGTCACTGGTGTCATGCTCATCCTCGATGTCACCGACGATCTCTTCAAGAACGTCCTCTATTGTAATCACTCCTGCCGTTCCTCCAAACTCGTCGACCACGAGTGCAATGCTCTTCTTGGCATCAGAAAGCAACCTGAGCACCTTGTTGGCAGTCATTGTCTCAGGGACAACGGGCAGTTTTCGCATGCCGGAGGCAATGTCTGCAGGATCATGCAGTATGTCCTTCAGCTCATAATAGCCCACCATGTTGTCAATGTTGTTCCTGTAAAGCAGGATCTTGGAATGGCCTGATTCAATGAATTGCTGCCTGAGTCCGTCAGGAGTTGACTCCACTGGCAGTGCAACAATCTCGGTGCGTGGCACCATGCATTCCCGCGCCTTCACCGATGAAAAATCAAGGGCGTTCTGGAAGATCTTCAGACTGCTGTTCTCCTCCTGCTTCTCCTCCTCTGTCTCCACCAGATCATTGACGAAATGGTCAAGGTCGATGCGGGTGAATATCCTGTTCTCCTGCTCCTTTCGTTCGGTCTTGATCCCGAAGAAGATCCTCATGATTATATTGGCCAGCCAGAGGGTGAACTTGCTGACAGGGTAGAAGAGGAAGTAAAAAATTGCAGTGGGCACAGACAGTAAGCTAAGGAAGAAGTTGGGATTGATCCTTACAACGGATTTGGGAAGAAAGTCAGCGAAGACCAGGATTATTAAGGTAGTTATTACCGTCTGGATAATGAAGATCAGAATTTCCGATGGTATCATGTTCTGCAGCCAGACTTCCAGAAGGTCGGCAGTGAGCATGCTGAAGATTACGGTGGCAATATTGACACCTATAAGCATTGTGGAAATATAGAGACCCGGGTTGCGTGTAAAGAGGGCTATTATACCCGAGCCGAAAAGCCCCTGCTTCCGGTCAAGCTCTATACGAAGCTTGTTGGATGCTATGAATGAAAGCTCCATTGCCGAAAAAAAGGCAGCAAGAAGGATGGCAAGAGGAATGATAATAAACGGGTTCATACCCCAAATTTACAGCTTTTTTCGCTGTGAGTCACGAATCCATGCCAGAACAAATGCAGCGGCTGCCATCACAAAAAAGAGCCATGCGCGGCCCAAACCATTGGTGACCGTTTCCCGTACTGCAATACCGAGACACATCAGACCCAGAATGATCCAGACGATCTCAATCAGCAGGAGCGACTTTTTGTTCATCTTTGATATAAATTGTACCAGTTACATTCCTGATAACCCAGTTGGAGAAGCGTGAGTCGGAGTCAAAACCGGTACCCATCACCACCTGGCCATCGTGGGTGAACCTGACGAACCGGTCAGACCAGATCCGGTCCTTCGGCTGGCTCCAGAAGAGAAGCTCCGTTTCGAGAATCTCTCCCTTGTCACTGACGGCAACAACACTGTCACGCAGTTCCCATACCTCGTCTTTCTCCGTAAAACGGGCATATTTTGCGGTAATGCTTCCCTGCGGAGTGTCCATCTTGTCATAGAATAGCACTTTCAGTCCTTCCGGGAAGAGGGTGTGCGGGTCCTCCTCCGCGGTGAACTGCTGTATCAGAGGCGTGCGAACCAGCATCGTTACTTTCCCGGAGTCAGTATACATTGTCTCAACGTTCCGGGCAGATAAAGCCGGAAGACCCTTTATCTGCAGATCCTTTACAGTAATATCCTTTCTGTCACATGATGAAAGAAAAACAGTCCCGGCGGCAACCAGGACTGCTGTAACTATACTGTATGTTCTGCAGAAATTCACCGCAGTTATTCCTTTCTGAATCTTATGGTTGTGGATTCGTTGACCCATCCGCCCACCTGGTAGGAGGTGCCTTCTTCGACCAGACTTCTGAAGAAAGCCTCTTCCTTTGTGGGGAATAACCTCGAATAGACGGCTATGCGTTCATCTACCTGATCCTTGAGTGTGGGGTCAGTATTTTTTGCCCTTAAAAGATAGTCAACGACTACCCAGTACACGGTCTGGTTTTCAAACGATTCGCCAATTCTGGCACCGGCATAAGCCTCGGCGATGATGTAGAGGGCATTACCGTTTGTCGGATTGAGAGAGTATGCTGCTTTGGCAAAGTCACGGGCAGCCTGCTTGCTGTCCGATGCCAGTTCCAGGGTTGCAAGTTTGGTAAGCAGCCCTGACTTGACCAGGTTGTCAGTCTCGAGTTCGATGGCCTCGGTATAGTATTTTTCGGCTTCGTTGTAATTCTTCCTTGCCACGTTCATCTCAGCCAGCTGCGCCGCTGATGATGCGCTGGGGAATGACTTATAGAGGTTTGTTGCAGCCTTGAAGTAAAGCTCTGAATCCTTGCAGCCGGTCTCGGTAAGCAGGGTGATAACCTTCTTGAGCATGGCAGTGTCACCGGGATTATTATCCACACCTGCAGTGAAGAGGTGTTCAATGTTCTCACATGAAGCGGCACCGCTGGATCTGAAGACAGCATCAATGTTTTTCCGTGCCTCGGTATAACGGGCGTCATCCGGCTTACGGGAGAGCTGGTTGTCAACCACCTTCATTGACTGTGAGTAGGCGGTTATGACTGCCGGGGCTTCGATAAGCTTCAGTGCATAGCACTTCGCCGTTATGGCCATGTACAGGCTTGAATAGGTATAATCAAAACTCTGGGGAGAGCTCTCCATCACTCCCTTTATAAGGTCATAGCATTGCCTGGCATAATCAGGGTCATTCCCGCCAAACTCGTAGAGCGCGAAAGCCTTACGGAGTGAGTTTGCCGGACCCTCGTTGAAGTATTTCGTACGCTGGTCAAGAATTATCAGGACGGTATCAATATAGGCCTTGTTGCCGGTCTTGCGGAAGAAATCCTTAAACATGGCTTCACCCTTGATGTAAGTGTTCCTCGATGATCCGGGGCATTCCATGAAAACAGGTCTCCAGAACTGCACTGCCATTTTGTAGTCCTTGTTTTCATAGTAGGTTGAGTAGAGGGATGTGTTGCGAAGGCACCTGGTGCTGTCTTCGCCTATTCCGAACGGGGTGCCCGTTTCAACACCCTTCTGGGCCTGCAGGGCCAACGTAAATACTGACAGAAGTAATCCTGTTAAAATCGTGCTGGCTGTTCTTTTCATCTCTTTTTTAAATCTTTGTTTTATTAATCATACTGCCTTTTGATGAACCAGTAATCATACAGATTCAGGCTGGCTCCGATTGATATCCTTTGTTCTCGGGGTACTGCTCCTTCACCATTCCCCCTTGTTGAGAGGTCAACCACCAGTGAGATTCTGGATCTCGATCTTCTCATCGGTATACCTGTTCCAAAAGTTATGCCGTATTCTTTAACATTGTCACCGTCAAAAAGAGTGTAACTCTCTCCGTAGCGGCATCCTATGCGGTATTCCATACGATCAAAAAATCCGTAATTTGAGTATTTGTCCGGTATGTATTCAACACCTGCATGGAGTGACAGGGCGTCTGAATAGGTTCCGTACGTTCCGGGGAACGATGCCTCGCTCCATTTCGTGTAAACCAGGTCGGCCCCGGCCGTGAACTTATCAGTCTTGCCAAGTGCAATGCCTGCCCTCAGCGAGTGCGGCATTCTGCTGGTGGTTGAATTCGAGCTGAAAGTGAGAGTATCACGCGCAAGAAGATTCGAATTATAAGCCACATACGAATACCTCAGGGTCAGGTCATCATTTCCTGTTCTCAGGTCATAGGCCGGAGTCCAGGTCAGTCCGGCATTTACAAACCTGTTACCTGACAGGGGCAGCATGAACTGCATAGATGCCTCGTACCCCAGCCCCTTAAGTGATGAGGTGCTCTGCTTCCTGGTATTGAAATAGTTGTTGTCACCCGTGAAAATGAAGTCGTTCACCCTGCTTATCTCCCCAAACATATAGAAGAGATTGATGCCTGCTGAAAGATAAGGCAGCGGCTTGAAGCCGGTGCCCAGGAGTACTCTCTGGTAACCGCCGCTACCAAAGTGGTTTTCATATGTTGACCCCGTTACACCTGTGCCGGGCGATTCGAAGCCGATATTATACGAACCGTTGGAGAAGGGCAGGATGGCGGCCATAACTCCCCAGCCCTTCATGATGGGAAACCCCATCATCAGGTGGGTGAAATTCACGTCCTGCGAAGTATAACTAAGGCCGTCACCCTTCAGTCCGACCACACCGTAGGTAAGTCCGAAGTCAAAGAGGAACGAGGTTGTATCAATACTGCTGTATGATGCCGGCGTCAGGTAGTTCAGGGTCATGTTGTCCCTTATTCCGCTGCTGATACCTCCCATGGCCCTGGTCCTGAAAGTGCCCTGCTGGTCCAGGTTACCAATGCCGTACCGTGCGAACGGTGAATAGACATTCATCTGACCGTACATTCCCGTTGTCAGGAGTGCCATGAGACATACCAAGCTGATTCTTATGTTCTTACGCATTTTCTTCAAGTAAATAATACAAACCCGACGTCACCAGGTCAGGATAATACCATACCTTCCCGGAAATCAGGCCGGACAGGATCTCTCCGTCTCCGCCCGTAATGACCGTAACCGGGCTACGGTGCTTTTCGCCGAATGTGCGAATATACTCATTTATTTCGTATACCATGCCCATTATTACGCCGCCGGCGATTGCATCTGCAGTTGACTGTCCGGGAAAGGTGAACCGCTTTCGTTGCCGGACCAGTGGAAGTCTGCCGGTGAATTCATGGAGAGCCCTGAACCGCATCGAGAGGCCCGGGGATATGCTGCCACCCCTGTATACCCCACCGGTTATCTGGTCAACCGTCATGGCACTGCCGGCGTCGAGAACAAGCAGGTCAGCTCCCGGAAATTTGTAACAGGCCCCGGCGGCTGCTGCCAGCCTGTCGGTCCCGAGTGTTTCTGGGGTACGGTACTCAATTGCAAACGGAAACCTGGAATCAGACGTAAGCAGGTGAACCCGCTCACACCTGTTTCTCAGCCATGACAGAAGGGGTGCCGGATCAGTGCCGGTACTCGATACAATGGCAGCATCAAGCCTGTGCCGGCCGATATATGTACTTATGATACCAGGAGTAGCTGACTTCAGCCGCTCCTGTTTCCGGAAATTGCCGGAATCAGCCATTGCTGCCTTGACCGAACTGTTTCCTATGTCAATAATAAGATCCATCAGCCTGCCTTGGGTATCTGTGTCGATTCATGGTACGAGAGTATTTTTGCAAACAGGTCAATGGCCTGGCCTACATCTGCCACCCCCCTGACGGTAAGGCTTAGCTTGTTGTTATTCTGCCTGACTGTCATGTTGCCCTGTCTCCTGTTAACATAGTTCATTACTGACACGAATAGCGGTGAGCGGTAGAACTGTGACGACTGGTCCGTCACAAAGTTAGCAATCAGTGTGTTATTTTTAAGAATAACCTTCTCAATTCCTGCCTGTGATGCTGCCCACTTGAGTCTTACGAGTTCCAGGAGCGCCCTTGCAGGTTTTGGTGGCGGCCCGAACCTGTCGGTAAGGTGTGACTCGTAGGCCCTGAGCCCCTCCTCATCCCTTATCTCGTTGAGCTCCTTGTAGAGCCGTATACGCTCGGGAATGTTGGAGACATAATCGTCAGGAAACATTATCTCGAGATCGGTTTCAACGGTGACATCTTCCACGAACTGCTTTGTTTTCACCTCTTCGGTTTGTTCCTTCTTCCCTGCCGGTTCCGGGAAGAGATCACTGAATTCCTCCTCCTTCAGTTCCTTCACCGCGTCGCTGAGGATCTTCTGATATGTTTCGTATCCCACATCGGCTATAAAGCCGCTCTGCTCGCCTCCCAGAAGGTTGCCGGCCCCGCGTATGTCAAGGTCCTGCAGGGCGATGTTGAAACCGCTGCCAAGCTCGTAGTTTTCCTCGATAGCCTTAAGCCTCCTCCTGGCATCACCCGTAAGCATTGAGAGCGGGGGAGTAAGCAGGTAACAGAAGGCCTTCCTGTTTGACCGGCCCACCCTGCCACGCAGCTGATGCAGTTCGGATAGACCGAAATTGTGGGCATCATTGATGAAGATGGTGTTGGCATTGGGGATGTCAAGCCCGGATTCAATGATGGTGGTGGCAAGCAGCACGTCATAATCGCCCCTGATGAAATCAAACATCACATTCTCTATATCCGTACCTTCCATACGGCCATGCACCACTGCAATCTTGACCTCCGGGCAGATCCTTGAGATCGTCGCTTTCACCTCCATGATGTTCTCTATCCTGTTGTTGATGAAGAAGACCTGGCCGTTGCGGCTGACTTCGTATACAATTCCTTCACGAAGTATATCCTCATTGAAGCCGTGCAGTTCAGTGATGATGGGCATCCTGTTCGGCGGCGGAGTGCTTATCACGGAGAGGTCCCTCGCACCCATGAGCGAGAACTGAAGCGTCCGCGGAATGGGGGTGGCTGTCAGGGTGAGAGTGTCTACGTCAGCCCTGAGCGTCTTGAGCCTTTCCTTGACGGCTACGCCGAAACGCTGCTCTTCATCTATCACAAGAAGCCCCAGGTTCTTGAACTTAACCTCTTTGCCGGTGAGCTTGTGGGTCCCGACGATGATGTCAACCTCGCCGTCGGCAAGCTGCTTGAGTATCTTTTTCTGCTCCGCGGGTTTTCTGTGCCTGCTGATGTAGTCAACACGGCAGGGGAAGTTTTCAAGGCGGGAAGAGAACGTCTTGTAATGCTGGAGTGCCAGGATGGTTGTAGGAACCAGTACTGCAGTCTGTTTTCCGTCAGTGGCTGCCTTGAAGGCGGCTCTGATGGCAATCTCGGTTTTGCCAAATCCCACATCGCCGCAGATCAGCCGGTCCATCGGTGTGGAAGCCTCCATATCTTCTTTTACCGCCACTGTGCTCGCAACCTGGTCGGGTGTATCCTCCCAGATGAAGGAAGCCTCCAGCTCACGCTGCATGTACGAGTCGGGAGAGAAGGCGAAGCCCCCTGCAGCTTTTCGCTTTGCGTAAAGAAGAATGAGATCGCGGGCTATATCCTTGACCTTCTTCTTGGTTGACTGCTTGATCTTCTGCCATGCCCCGCTGCCCAGCTTGTTGATTCTCGGCGGCGAGTCATCCTTACCCTTGTATTTTGAGATGCGGTGCAGGGCATGGATACCCACGAAGAGGGTATCATTGTCCTTGAATACCAGTTTTATTGCCTCCTGCCACCGGCCGTTGACCTCTATCTTCTCCAGCCCGCCGAACCGGCCGACGCCGTGGTCTGAATGCACAATGTAATCACCAGGGTTCAGATCTGTGAGTTCCCGGACTGTCATGCTGTCACGCCGGGTGAAGAAGCCCCTGATGCGGAACTTGTGATAGCGATCAAAAATCTGATGGTCAGTGTATACTGCTATACGGAGATCATGATCGGTGAAGCCCTGGTGAAGGTTGAGAAGAAGAGGGGTGTACTCTGCCCTCGGGTCAGTCTCGGCAAAGATCTCTTTCAGACGCTGCTCCTGCACCTCGCTCTCTGAGATGATGAAGTTATGGTAACCATCCTGTACGTTCGAGACCAGCTTTGAGGTAAGCAGTTCGAAGTTCTTGTTGAATGAGGGCTGGGGTTCGGTACGGAATTCAAGGTTGACACTTTCCGGGTCATGCCTGCCCCTCCCAAAAAAGATCTGTCGGTGGCGTGAGCAGAGTTCCTCCAGGTGACGTCCAGTGATTATGATGTCACGCCTGTCCGATATCTCACCCTTTGTACTGCGGCTGCGGGCCTGCGCCCAGATATTGTCAGTCTTTTCAATGATGTAGTCGAAATTGTCACTCCAGATTATGGATGAGGGCGGGATGAAATCTATTAAGCTGTCCGCACTCTCATGAAAAGCCAGCTCCTGGATGTCAGGTATCAGCTGTATCTCATCGTGAAGCTGCAGGGAGAGCTGGTCGTCGGGACTGAACGTCCGGATGGAATCAACCTCCTCCCCGAAGAAGTCGATCCTGTAAGGCTTGTCGGCCGAATAGGAAAAGAGGTCGGTGATACTTCCCCTGACTGAATACTGTCCTGGCTCATAAACGAATTCGGTTCTTTTGAAGTTGTACTCCCTCAATACCTCCTCAAGGAATTCAATGGAGAGCTTCGCTCCCTTTTTTATGACGAAGGTGTTCTTCTTCAGGCTGCTTTTGCTGACGACCTTCTCCATGACCGACTCAGGGTAGGTGACAATAATGCACTTCCTCCGACCCGAGGTAAGGAAGTTAAGCACCTCGGCCCTCAGGATGATGTTGGCCGGCTCGGTCTGGTCATACATGACTGACCTCTTGTATGTACCCGGGAAGAAGAAGATATTGTCATCTTCCATGAGGGAGGTGAGGTCATTGTAAAAATATGCTGCATCCTCTTTATCGGGGAGCAGCACAACGTGTGTGGTCGGCTGCTGCGACAGGGCGCCGGCCATCACCACCGTACGCGATGAACCTGTCAGGCCGTGGATGGTCACCGGCTCATTGATCTCACCAGCCAGCAGGGCCTCAAGCCTCGTGAAGGAGGGATGCTTCCTGTAAATGTCTCTGAATATGGTGCTGGCCATCGATTTTGTCTGAGGGTGCAAAATTAACAAAGCCGGTGGTCACCGCAAAGGAAAAGATTGCTTCATTAAACGGATATCTGTGATAACAAATGTATTCAGGCAGGAATTCTGTCCCGGATTTGCCGGGATGACCCTCCCGGCAGCACAATTCGTTGGGATGCCTGATCATTCACTCAGGAAGTGCCATCATAAGCAGCACATCTCAACCAGCTTCCTGATCATTTCGGGGGAGCCGCAATAGAAAGGAGTTCTCTGATGAAGCGACTCTGGCTGCAGGGTGAGAATCCTCCGCATGCCGTCGGTGGCCACTCCCCCTGCCTGTTCGATCAGGAAGGATATAGGGTTGCATTCATAGACCAGCCTCAACTTCCCTGAAGGATAGCTGCTCGAGGGGGGGTAGAGGAAGATTCCTCCTGTCAGCATATTACGGTGCACATCGGAGACCAGGGAACCAATATATCTCGAGATGTAGGGACGGCCGGTGGAGGGATCAATCTCCTGGCAGTACTTGATATATTTCTTTACCCCGTCAGGGAACTTGATATAGTTGCCTTCATTGATTGAATAAATTCTGCCGGTCTCCGGCGTCTTTATATTGGGATGCGAAAGACAGAACTCGCCGATGGTCGGGTCAAGTGTGAAGCCGTTGACCCCGTTGCCTGTAGTGTATACCAGCATGGTTGATGATCCATAGATGACGTAACCGGCTGCAACCTGTTTGCTCCCCTCCTGAAGGAAATCCGCTAAAGTGGCCTCGCCATCCCGATCGCTGACACGATGGTAAATTGAGAAGACCGACCCCACCGATACGTTGACATCGATATTGGACGATCCATCGAGAGGATCCATGCATACAACATACTTACCCCTGCCGGCAAATTCCCCGGTGAAAATTATCTCGTCCTGATTCTCTTCGGAGGCGACACCGGCGCATTGGCCTGACGACTTAAGGGCATCAATGAATACATCGTCAGCATAACGGTCGAGCTTCTGCTGTTCTTCTCCCTGTGGATTCTCAGACCCTGCCTTTCCTAGTATCTCCACAAGACCAGCCTTGCGGATCTTGGCATTGACCATTTTGGCAGCTGTGCCGATATGGTGAAGAAGACTGGATAGATCTCCGGTAGCATAGGGAAAATCTCTTTGTTTCCTGATAATGAAGTCATTCAGGCTTGTGATATCATAATTGGACATACGGAAAATGATATAATTGTGACTATGACAGGGGGTTAAATTGTCAAACTACTGCTAAGTTATAAATTTGCGCAAACAATTCCTGTTATGAGAGTATTTAAATTTGGTGGCGCATCTGTCAGGGATGCAAAGGGCATTATTAACCTGTATGATATTGTGACAGAGGAGAATGACAGACTTGTAATTGTCGTCTCCGCTTTCGGGAAAACAACCAATGCCCTGGAAAGGCTCCATCTTGCGTGGCGGTCAGGTGATCCCGGATTTGAATCTCTCCTCAGCGAGATAATTGAATACCATCTCCTGGTAACAGAACAACTCTTCGGGAACGAGGCCCCGGTTCTTGAAAAGATCAACGGCATCTTCCTGAAATTCACTGATAATCTGAAGGGTATAAAGCCGGCTGCTTTTGATCATGACTATGATATGATTGTGTCTAATGGCGAGTTGTGGTCAACAATCATTGTTGAGGCTTATCTGCGTTCGCGTGGATTGAACTCAACCTGGGTTGATGCAAGGGGGCTGATTATCACAGATAAAAGACACCGGGATGCCGGAGTTCTCTGGCAAGCATCGCAGAATGCGGTATGGGAAACCATAACCTTTAACGAAGCAGATTTATATGTCACCCAGGGTTTCATCGGTGCAACGGAAGAGGGAGAAGTGACGACCCTGGGGCGGGAAGGGTCTGACTATTCAGCTGCCATATTTGCAAATCTCCTTGATGCCAGAGATGTTGTGGTATGGAAGGATGTGCCGGGTATAATGAATGCTGACCCGGACTGGATGGCATCAGCAGTAATTCTGCCTCACGTCTCCTACCTCGAGGCAGCTGAGATGACTTACTCAGGAGCAAAGATCATCCACCCCAAGACCATCAAGCCGCTGCATAACAAGAAGATACCAATGCTTGTAAAGTCTTTCGCCGATAAGCAGGGAGCCGGAACCATCATCTCAGATGATGCCCCTCACGGGGATATGAGCCCGGTATATGTGAAAAAAGAGGGACAGATACTTATCTCCCTTATACCCAGGGATCTCACTTTTGTCATGGGTGAAAACCTTTCCCGGCTGTTTTTTCTGATAGCACAGATCGGATTAAAGGTCAACCTGGTGCAGACCGGTGCAGTAAGCATCAATATCTGCGCTGATCATGAAGAGCCAAAAATCAGTGAGGCAATGGAAGAGATGAAGCAGGATTATTCAATCCTGTTCAATGACGGGGTTGAGATGCTGACGGTAAGGCACTGTACTGATGAGGCAGCCCTGATGGTGGCAGGAACAAGGGAGGTGTTCCTCTCACAGAGGACCCGCAATACTGTAAGGATGGTAGTGAGGTAGGGATGGCACTCACGGGGTAACCGTATAACAGTAAGGATGGTAGTGAGATAGGGCAGGCACTGTTACTGAAGGTCAGCTCTGAAGGCTGCCCTGTAAGCATAAACCTTTCCCAGGTTGTTGTAGAGCTCATATCCAAAGGTGACCGACTTTGCCTTTTTCTCGATCCTGTTCTCAGCAGGGTAATAATACCAGTCTTCAGTGAATGAGAGTTTTCCGATTTTACTGCGGTCATTCTTAAATTCGCCCTCAATCTTTTTCACGTCTGACGGGGAGAGTGGCTCACCGCTGTGGTAGTCAAAGACTGTCAGTGTGCCTTCGTAAATCCGGCTGAAGACAGCTTCCACCAGCGGGTCACCGCGATAGCCTGCCACTTTTTCAACCTCCCACGGATCGCCTTCGGGATCAGGGCGTATGATAACCTCGGTGACTATGTCCGTGGCAATGATAACTGCTCCTTTTGGGACTGCCGCTGCTGGGGTCGGCCTGTCGTCTTCGTTCTGCCGGACCTCTGAGGGAAGACCGGTGTCACCGGTTGTTTGTGCGCCTGGTGTACTCTCAATAATGTTATCCTGATGCGTTGTCTTTTTTTCTTTGCTCTGCTCACCGCATGAGGCAAGCAGTGCAACCAGCATCATCAGCAACAGGCTGTTTATTACAGTGTTCTTCATCTATCGGCTGAAATGCAGCATCTCCGGTGCACACCGGCCGGTAAGGCTGCCGTTTTCAAACACGGTTATGCCGTTGACTATTGTGGTTACTACGCTGCTGCGGAACGTGGTGCCTTCGAGGGGCGACCATCCGCATTTGTAGAGTATGTTCTCACGGCTGACGGTCTGTGGGGAGGCAGGGTCGACAAGAACCAGGTCAGCCCTGTATCCTTCACGGATGAAACCGCGGCCGGTTATACCAAACAGGAGAGCCGGGTTGTGACACATCTTTGTCACAACCAGTTCCGGCGACAGTTCGCCCCTGTGGCACAGCTCGAGCATCATTACCAGCGAGTGCTGAATTGCAGGCCCGCCTGAGGGTGCACTGAAGTAGGCGGCGCTCTTCTCCTCAAGGGTGTGTGGGGCATGGTCAGTGGCAATGATGTCAATCAATCCTTCACGCACTGCCTTTACAAGGGCCTCCCTGTCAGATTGCCTGCGTATAGGCGGGTTCCATTTGACGAGGTTTCCTTTCTCAGCGTAGGCACTGTCATCAAACCAGAGGTGATGAACGCAGGCTTCGCCGATGATCTGTTTCACGGCAGGGTCATCTCCCGCGGTCAGAAGTTCAGTCTCCTCGGCGGTTGACAGGTGCAGGAGGTGAAGCTTTGTTCCGGTACGCCGTGCAAGGCTTACTGCAGCCATGGATGAGGAGAGGCATGCCTCGCGGCTTCTTATTAGCGGGTGGTAGGAGGGACTGATTGAATCGCCGTACTCCTCGCGGTAGGCGGCGCTGTTAGCCCTGATGATCTTTTCGTCCTCGCAGTGGCAGGCCACGGGGATCTTCCCGAGCCTGAAGATAGCCTCCAGCGCTTCGCTGTCGCTTACAAGCATGTTGCCTGTGGAGGCTCCGAGGAAAAGCTTGAAGGCGGGTACCATGGCGGGGTTCGCCCTGCGCAGCTCTTCGATGTTGCTGTCTGTGGCCCCGATATAAAATGAGTAGTTGATGACTGATCGCTCTGCGGCGAGGCTGTTCTTATGCTCCCACTCCTTTATGGAAACAGTCTGAGGCACGGTGTTGGGCATCTCCATGAATGAAGTCACCCCGCCGGCAGCTGCTGCGGCGCTCTCACTGGCTATGTCTGCCTTGTGTGTAAGGCCGGGCTCACGGAAATGGACATGGTCATCAATGATACCCGGGAGGAGCCACAGGCCCGAAGCTTCGATAATTGTGGCTGATCCGGCGGAGGCTTCCGGGGCTTTACCAGGCGGATATATCCCTGAGATCCGGTCTCCCGACACAACCACGTCCGCCGCTTTTCTGCTTCCGTCGCTGATCATCAGTGCGTTGCGGATAACTATCTTGTTATCTGTTTCTTCCGGCATGATTATTCTGTCAGCCAGCTGTTCTGCGCGGCTTTCTGAAGATACTGACAATTTTCATTCGGAGCACTCCCCACATCGCCTCCCCGAAGATTCCTCCCGACATTTTTGACGTACCTGCCTTGCGGTCAGTAAAGATGATAGGAACCTCGACTATTTTATAGCCCAGTTGCCAGGCTGTGAATTTCATCTCTATCTGGAACCCGTAGCCGATAAGCCTGATATGGCCGGGGTTAATATTGAGGAGCACCTCGCGGCGGTAGCATTTGAATCCTGCCGTGGTGTCCATGATCTTCATGCCGGTGACACGTCTTACGTACATTGATGCAATATATGACATAAGCACCCGGCCCATCGGCCAGTTCACCACATTCACGCCCGAGATGTATCTTGAACCGATTGCCAGGTCAGCGCCGCCGTTCTCGCAGGCATCCCAGAGCTTTACCAGGTCCTCAGGGTTATGGGAGAAATCGGCATCCATCTCGCAGATATACTTGTAATCACGCTGCAATGCCCATTCAAACCCGGCAATGTAAGCACGGCCGAGCCCCATTTTACCCGGTCTCTCCAGGATGTGGAGGTTGGGGTGCGAGGGAATCATCTCTTTCACCAGTGATGCTGTGCCGTCAGGGGAGTTGTCGTCAATTATCAGTATGTCAAACGGAACCCGGAGTGCAGTAATAGCTTTTACGAGGTCAGTAATGTTTTCCCTCTCGTTGTATGTAGGTACTATGACAAGATTAGACATAAGGATCCGCTCAGAGTGCGAATTTAACCAATTTTTTAACTTGTGCCCGTTATTTGGGCCGCAACATGCCGTGAAGTTCTGATTTCGGGGCGGGCAGCAGGAACAGGCAAATATATTATGACAGTCCGGATAAAAAATATTTTCAAAAAAATTTTGGATGTTTAAGATGAAGCGTTACTTTTGTCACCCCAAATGATCAGTAATCATGGGGCGTTCTTTATAGTGTGCGCTTATCAGTCCCATAGCTCAGTTGGTTAGAGCGCTACACTGATAATGTAGAGGTCCCCAGTTCAACTCTGGGTGGGACTACAGGATTTGAGATTTGCGATTTTTGATTGCCGAATTAATTCGGCAATCAAAAATCGACAATCGGAAATGCAATTGGGGATTTAGCTCAGTTGGCCAGAGCATCCCGACACTTGTGTCGGGAGGGTCAAGGGATCTGAATCCGGTTCTTTACAACATTGGGGATTTAGCTCAGTTGGCCAGAGCACCTGCCTTGCACGCAGGGGGTCAAGGGTTCGACTCCCTTAATCTCCACGAAGAGTCTTCAGCAATGAGGGCTCTTTTTTTTTGTGCCCCTTGGGAACCTGTCCGGGTGTAATAAAGCATTTGATTCTTCAATTTTAATCTTAATCTTCACATATCTTATTATCTGCCGGAGTCGAATCTGTTTATTATGAGAAAAAAAGTCTGTCTGTCAGTTCTTGTACTCCTGTTGTACGCATCCTGTTCCAGGAATCCTGTTGCCGATTTTTCATATTCAGGTACGCTGAAAGTCGGAGAGGATATTCAGTTCGATAACCTGTCAAAACACGCCAACAGTTTTGCATGGGATTTTGGTGATGGGCACATTTCTGTAAAGAGTGATCCGATACTCGCATTTGCAACACCCGGAAGCCATACAGTATCACTCCAGGCCATCGGGAAAATGGAATCATCGTATACAAGCAAGGAGTTGCAGGTTACGGGAATCACCTATTCCTTCAGGAATGGGGCAACATTTGAGATACCTGCACTCTTTTCATTCTTTTGGAACGGAGCAGAGATGGAGGATTTCGTAGAACATGGCACACTGTCAATGGAGAGAGTAACCGTGGCTGTTACAACTGAAAGGAGTTCTGTCTGTTTTGGAATCGTGCCTGGAGACCTGATCCTGGTTTCCGGCATCTACTCCCTTACTCCGGATAAGCATAATCTGATAACCATTACTGATGAAACGCCGGTTTACGGAGCCGAGGGTGCTCCAGCAGCAGACCCCTTGATACAGGCTGCATTTGAGTCGAAAATCAAGGAAAGTCAGGGCAGGCAGTGACCCGGGTCAGGCATTGCGGCAAAAGGATCGTGAAAGAGGTGCTTTTATCATGACGGCGGTTTTGTGGATTTAACACATAAAAAACAATCCGAACAGACAGGTGTGGACTTTGATGAATTATGGCAGGTTTGTACATTTCCCGGTGAATGACTCTTACTGCCGCGCTTTTCTAGATGTAATAATCATGCAATAAGGCTATTGAGCCTCACCGGGCGGTGAAAACAGGCCGGCAGATGCAAATAAAATCTCTCAGGAGCTGTAAAAAAAATGCAACAAAAACGGCGGATTGCAGTTATAATAGGTACCTGTGAATGAAAAAAGGCGGTCCCCATTCATATGTTAGTCAAATATACATTCGTCAAAATATGGACCCAGAAAGGGTCGGCGAGGTAGGGGACCGCCCATTCCAAAATTAAGAAATATTTCAATCCAAAGACATTTTTTAATTATTTGATGCCTCTTTTTTTGCATCAGTTCTTTTTTATGGTTCAGATTTACCGGCGTTAATCGGGGATTATGGTCAGGAGGATCTTTTTCCCGGGAGCCGATAAGGGAGGGAAGGCGGTTTATTTTTTCCTGTGTCATGACCGTTTACCGGATATTGATGTCTGTTGTGCCGGGTTAATTTTCTGTCAGCAGGAATAATTTTCGGGCACTGTTTGGGTGGGAATGAAGCAGGTCTATAATATATATGGTATAAGAGCGGAGCCGGGAGGGGGTTTGAAAAAAAAAATGCAAAAAAAGATCAAAAAAAGTTGGTGATAATTTGTTTTATTGAAAAAGCTCCATATCTTTGCACCCGCTTTTAAAGAAAAGCACGTTCCCTGAAAGAGTGATTTGACAAGGCTGGCTTGTAAGGATGATCAGAGATGGTCGGAAAAAAGTTGGAAAAAACTTTGAAAAAAGTTTGGTAGAGAAGAATGAGTACAGTATCTTTGTCGTCCCTTGCCTTCAAAAAAAAGGGTGGGAAAAAGTTCTTTGAATTATTGATGAAGTAGTAGCACACAGGCGAGAGAGATCTCGCCAAAAACCTAGCGATTTCGATTGAGTTTTTGAAGAGACCGGATTGATCTTCGATGGATATTTAAGAAATGAAATATTACAATGAAGAGTTTGATCCTGGCTCAGGATGAACGCTAGCGGGAGGCTTAACACATGCAAGTCGAGGGGCAGCACGGGTAGCAATACCTGGTGGCGACCGGCAGACGGGTGAGTAACGCGTATGTAACCTACCCTGTACAGGGGGATAACCCGGAGAAATTCGGACTAATATCCCATAGAAATATTGGAAGGCATCTTTTGATATTTAAAGTTCCGGCGGTACGGGATGGGCATGCGTAACATTAGCTAGTTGGTAAGGTAACGGCTTACCAAGGCTTTGATGTTTAGGGGTCCTGAGAGGGTGATCCCCCACACTGGTACTGAGACACGGACCAGACTCCTACGGGAGGCAGCAGTGAGGAATATTGGTCAATGGGCGCAAGCCTGAACCAGCCATCCCGCGTGCAGGAAGACGGCCCTATGGGTTGTAAACTGCTTTTCCAGGGGGAGAAACTTGCGCACGTGTTGCGCAATTGACGGTACCCTGGGAATAAGCATCGGCTAACTCCGTGCCAGCAGCCGCGGTAATACGGAGGATGCGAGCGTTATCCGGATTCATTGGGTTT
>DFYY01000049.1 GCA_002383485.1 Bacteroidales bacterium UBA4070
CTCCGTGGTGGGTAAGAACCTGAAGGAAACCACAGGGCTGGCGAAAAGAATATTCGGTGCGATAAGTGATTACAACATTACCATGATAAGCCAGGGGGCCTCTGACATCAATATAAGCTTTGTCGTGAACAAAGGTGATCTGGCAGAAGTGATTGGTTCATTGCATAAAGAGTTTTTCGAATGATGAAAATAGTGATTTCAGGATATGGCAAGATGGGAAGGGAAATCTTTTCCATTCTGCAGGAACAAGGAGATACTTCCTTCTTTACCACAGATGACATATGCGGATTCGACAGAGCCACTGCATCTGAGTCGGTCTGCATCGACTTCACCACTCCCGGAGCATTTCGCGGAAATTATCGCTTTATAGCTGACAGCTTCAGGGCGGCAGTGATAGGTACTACCGGATGGAGTGACATAAAGGAGGAGGTGACCGGTTACTTTCGTGAAAAAGGGACTACAATGATATATGCCTCCAACTTTTCCATCGGGGTGAATATCTTTTTCGAGATTGCTCGCATTTCGTCGGCACTGCTGGGCTCTGCCGGTGAATATGACCCGTACATATCCGAACTTCACCATAAATTCAAGCTTGACTCACCCTCAGGTACAGCCGGTACACTCAGACAGATAGTCGAAGATGAGACCGGTATGCAGTGCCCTGTTCAATCAGTCAGGTGCGGGCACATTCCCGGAACACATCACGTTGGTTTCGAATCTGTCAGTGACCGGATTGTGCTTACCCACGAAGCCTTTTCACGGAGAGGATTTGCGGCAGGAGCCATACAGGCGGCTTACTGGACTCCCGAACTGCAGGGAGTGTTCGATTTCAGGGAAATCTTAAGGGAAAAATTAATTAAAATATAATTTATGAGAGAGATTAGAGGTTGTGGCACAGCACTTATCACACCATTCGATGATCATTATGAGGTTGATTATCAATCATTCCGCGCCCTGGTCAGCAGGCAGCTGTATGCCGGAATCGATTTTCTTGTTCCTCTGGGGACAACCGGTGAAACTCCCTGCCTGGAGGATGAGGAGAAGGAAATAATTCTCGAAACGGTCATCGAGCTCAACAACGGTCAGGTCCCTGTTGTTGCAGGAGCAGGATCCAATTCCACAAAGAAGGTAATATCCAACATATCAAGGCTTTCAAAGTATAAACCCGATGCATTCCTGGTAGTGGTTCCCTATTACAACAAACCCACTCAGGAGGGTATCTTCCAGCACTTTAAAGCTATTTCAGAATCCACATCCACAGCAATCATCCTTTACAACATACCCGCGCGGACAGGTACAAACATGACAACGGATACCACTCTCAGGATTGCTGAACTGGAAAACATTATCGCCGTCAAGGAGGCTTCGGGCAACTACGAACAAATCAGCGAAATCATACGCCTTGCCCCAACCGGATTTTCAGTCTTTTCGGGAAATGATGATGTGACTTTCCCTCTTATGTGCACCGGAGCAAAAGGGGTCATCAGCGTCGCCTCCAACATTGCCCCTTCACCAATTGTGAAAATGACCAGATTGCTGTCAGCAGGACGCACGGAAGAGGCTGCAGTTTTGCATCACAGGCTCATGCCGCTCTTTAAAGCCTGCTTTGTGGAAAGCAACCCGATTGCGGTCAAGTCGGCCCTGGCACTCAAAGGCCTGATAAAGAACCAGCTGAGACTGCCACTGACAAGCTCAACCATGCAGACAGACCGGCTGATGGAGAGCACTTTAAAGGAGATCGAAAATTTATAATCCTCAAAAAGTCAAGATTATGACGAACATCACCGTACTCAAAAGTGAATTTGAAGAAATTTCCGGATCAGGGGATGCGGAACGATCACTGGCTCTGTTTTATAAGGTCAGAGACCTGCTTGAAAGCGGAGATCTGAGGGTAGCCTGCAAGAGTAAGAACGGATGGGAAATTAATTCCTGGGTAAAGAGCGTGATATTGTGGGGGTTCAAATACGGAGTCATGAAGGAATACGGAGGCAATCCCCTCTCCTTCCATGACAAAAACACCTATCCGGTCAGGACCTTCAGACCGGATGACAATATCAGGGTCGTTCCGGGAGGCACATCTGTGAGAAGCGGTGCATATGTGGCTCCCGGTACGGTAATTATGCCACCGTCATATGTTAACACCGGGGCATTTATTGACAAAGGCTGCATGATTGATTCTCATTCCCTGGTCGGATCGTGTGCGCAGATCGGAAAAAATGTACACATCTCGGCCGGGACTCAGATTGGCGGGGTTCTGGAACCGGTGAATGCAATGCCTGTAATTATAGAGGACAATGTATTTGTAGGTGGCAACTGCGGGATCTATGAAGGGACTGTTATCGAAGAGAATGCCGTTGTCGGGACAGGGGTGATACTTAACGGTTCAACGCCGCTGTATGACAATACAACAGGAGATTTTCTCAGAAAGAGTGATTCCATGCCGCTGCGGGTACCGGCCGGAGCGGTTGTGGTTGCCGGCAGCAGGCCTGTAAGGAATGGCCCTGGAAAGGATCAGGGTATCCACCTCTACTGCCCGGTAATCATCAAATACAGGGATCAGAAAACCTCATCATCAGTTACACTTGAGGAGCTGTTGAGGTAAGAGTGACGCATAGCTCCCTGACAGTCTATTTGTATTCATGTCTCTTTGAGCAAGCTCATGAGCCATTCAACAAAAAGCCCCTACTGTTTCACAATAAGGGTATCTCTTTGTAGCGAGACCGAGAATTGAACTCGGGACCTCATGATTATGAATCATAACTGTCTATTATTTAGCCTTCTCCGGTCTTTAGTTATCTCTCATTGTATCAAGCTGCAAGTTAATAAAATAATTCTTAATTTTGTTTGTCTTTTGCTAGCCTTGTATTATATTTGTGTATGAAACTGTGTTTAAAGAGTATAATATTTTATACACTTAAATTTGCTCAGCAAAACATAAAAAATATATTTCTTTTCAGAACGTCACTTTCGTCACTTTTAACACCGTGAAAGAACATAAACCTACAACGGCAATAGTTTTGGACACCAGGCGAGCCCGGAAGGATAACACGTATCCCGTGAAGCTACGGCTGACATACAAGCGGCAGCGGCAGTACTACAATGTAGGTATCTTCATGACTAAGGATGATTTCAATGACGTGCAGACCTTCAGCCCCAACGCCAAGCAGGACCGGAAGCGGAAGGAATACCTCAAGGAGAAGCAGCAAGAGTTTGTACAGAGAGAGCTCAGCGCCGCCAGCGTGATCAAGGATCTGCCGGTGTTCACCTTTGATGCCTTCAAGAAGAAGTACTTTGATGAAACCGACTACTCCGACCTGTTTAGTATGCTGCGGCAGCGGATCCGGGAGATGGAGAGAGAGAACCGCCCGGGCATGGCCTCCTCTTTGCAGAGTACGCTCAAGTCATGGGAAGACTTTCACAAGAAGCCTCACTTGCCCCTGGAGCAGATAACGGCCAGCACCCTCAAAGAGTATGAGCGATATATGCTCAAGGCTAAGAAGTCCCCGGCGACAATCGGAATTTATATCAGGAACGTGCGGATAATATTCAATAAGGCCATTAAAGCCAAGGCCCTGAAGGATGAACACTATCCCTTCAAAGAGTATCAGATTCCAGAGGGGGACGGCTTCAAGAGGGCTCTGCCGAAGGTTGACGTTCTGAAGATTCATACCTATGCCCCACTCGAGGGAAGCCCGGAGCACTATTACAGGGACCTGTGGATGTTCTCCTACCTCTGCAATGGTATGAACCTGGCGGACATTGCGGCCCTCAAGTATAAGGATATAAAATCAGATAAGATTGTCTTTTATCGACAGAAGACTGTAAGGGCCAAAAAGAAGAAGCTCATTATTATTGAGGTCACACCTGAGATAGCTGGTATAATAAAGCGATGGGGCCGACAGCCGGCGACGAATGACAGCTATATCTTTAGTATACTCAAACGTGGCAACAGTCCTGCTCAGCAGTTGGCAGCTGTGAAGCAGGCGACTAAGCAGCTGAATAAGTATATCCAGCGCGTGGCCAAGGCTGTAGGTATTCATGGGAAGGTCACAGGATACGCCGCTAGGCACTCCTTCGCCTCTGTGCTGAAGCTCTCCGGCGAGAGTACAGTGTTCATCCAGGAGGCACTCGGCCATAAAGATCTGAAGACAACCGAGCATTATCTCTCGGCATTCGATAGTGAACAAAGAAGAAAAGCACAAAATAAATTATTATGAAGAGGTTCCCATTCTATGAAGTAAAGAGATCGCTATTTCAGTCAGCCAGGTATGATGAATTGGTCCCAGGTGCGAAAGCGGGATATGATGAATTATTTCAACAACATCCTACTACAATAAGCCGCAAGCCCCTGTTTAATTCCTATCTGTCATTCGTTCTACTCGAGGAGAATATTCCGGCCACCAGATATGATGACCAGGGGAAAACGAGCGGAGAGTTCACTATAGGCAGGGAGTTCTGGCAGTCATACGTGGAAGGATTCACCCGGGGAGAGAAGGACTTTACTCTGTTTGCCACTCATAATAATAAGAGTGATATCCTTGAAAAGTATAAAAGTGAGTGGGCTTATTATGAAACTGCCCTTCCCTTACTCATATCACACGAGACAGTCGAAAAGTTCGGATACCATGCCGGCATGATCGCGGGAGTGAAGAAACTAGGCCTGATCAAAGAAGGAGAGGCAATTGATCCCGCACTGACACAGGACATGGATGCAATGGTTTTTGCGGCGTTTCTCTACTACAAGGAGGGACCTGAGATTATTGGAGGCAGGGGGAGTGGTATAATATTGGATAAGCTTAAAAGAGAAACATACCCCGGTATGTGTAATGTTATCAATAAAACAATAATTGCGAAGTTTGGGGCATGGCAGAGCTCTCATACCAGGCTAGCTATACGGTCCTGGGAGGATAAGGTGATATACATCAGAACGATTTACGAACGCTTAAGACCCATCCTTTCAGATAATTTACAATTTCAGCAAGACTATTCAGAATTCGCCCAGGCTCATACTCCCACTTTCAACTGCTAGGCTAACGTCTACACCAAGCAGTTAATATAGCTAACTGCTTGATTACTTGCATTTTCTGTTTATTGCTTTTATGTTTACATCAAATTATGTAAGCATGGAAGCACAAAAAAAACCAACCCTTGAAGATGTCCCGGCCCTGCTCCTCGAGCTGAAGGCTGACATCGCCCGCCTCGAGCAACTGCAACGCCCGACGGCAGCACCCACCAACCGCATCATGCGACACAAAGAGGCTGCGGAGTTCCTTGGCCTCAGTGAGAGCCGGCTGTATCAAACGACTGCCCCGTTCCATAAACAAGGAGGAACCCGCTTTTACCTTGAAAGTGAACTCCGTGACTGGCTGCTAGGTAAATGACAGCACGTCCAATAATCGATAATTGCGCACTCGGCGAGACGCGGCACAGGGATGTACTCCCTCGCCTCTTGTCTCTTTGCGCGCAAGTCGACTTCCGGGAGCTGGCGGATATGTCAGCGAAAGAAACGCCAAAAAAGAAACACTACATTATTATAGTTGTAGAGGAGGTTCTCCGCCTGGCGCGTGAGCATTCCTTCGGTATCGCTCGCAAGCATGATTACTTTTTTCTGTTTAACGGGCAGTATTGGCAGTTATTAGATGATACAGAGTTAACGGACTTTCTCGGCTCTGCTGCTGAAAAGATGGGTGTTGAGAAGTTTGATGCAAGGCACTATCAGTTCAGGGAAGAGTTGCTGCGGCAGTTCATCGCTTCAGCCCACCTTGAACGTGCACCGGGGCAGGATGTGGTGCTCATCAACCTACTGAACGGCACCCTTGAATTGAACGGAGCCCCGCGCCTCAGACCGTTCGATGAGCGTGATTTTCTCACCTATCAACTCGGGTACGAGTATGACCCGAAGGCCACCGCTCCCCGCTTCACGAGCTACCTCAATGAAGTACTCCCGGATCCGGCAGCACAGCAGGTGCTCGCTGAGTTCCTCGGGTACGTGTTCATTAAGAATTCAACTCTCAAACTCGAGAAAGCCCTGCTACTCCATGGCCCAGGTTCCAACGGTAAGAGCGTTTTGTTTGAGATTGTCCGCGCTCTCCTCGGGAATGAGAACCTATCATCCTACAGTCTAAGTTCGCTCACGAATGAATCCGGGTACTACCGGGCAGAGATCGGCAACAAGCTCGCAAATTACGCCAGCGAAATCAACGGCAACCTTGAGGCTGCACGATTCAAGGCTCTTGTTTCCGGTGAGCCGATTGAGGCCCGCCGGCCATACGGGCAAGCATTCATCCTGACGGACTATGCGCGCCTGATCTTCAACACGAACGAACTGCCCCGTGACGTGGAGCACTCTCTAGCCTATTTCCGCCGGTTCCTGATCATTCCGTTCTCTGTGACCATACCGGAGGAGCGGCAGGACAAGGAGTTATCTAAGCGAATCATACAGGATGAACTCCCCGGTGTGTTCAACTGGATGCTGGCCGGCCTTCAGCGTGTGCTGGTGCAGAGATCATTTTCATCATGTGACCTGGCAGACAGAGAATTATCTAAGTTCCGCACGCAGTCGGATAGTGTCGCCACCTTCATGGAGGAGCAAGGGTTTCTCCCTTCTCCTACTGATATGAAAGTTTTGAAAGGGATCTACTCAGATTATCGAGCTTACTGCCTTGACGCTGGATATAAACCTGTCTCACGTGGTGTATTCTCGAAACGCCTCGAGGCACTCGGCTTTACACTGGAACGCAGAAACATTGGACTAGTAATCTTTTGTCATGACTAACGTACTTGATATATCCGTCTCTGCCTTTCGCGACGCATGGTCCCCGGCTAACCCTGTTACCGTCCCTCTGATGGCATGGCTGACCTCTGACAAGCACCGGGAACGGATAGAGCTGATAAGGGCCACAGAGGACAAGGAAAAGCGGTCAGACCTCAAGAAAGCACTGCCGGCCATAACCCCTAGCGGAGTATTCAGCTATCATTCCGCAGCTGGCCTTCTCGCCCACTCAGGACTGCTTCAGTTTGATGTTGATTATGTAGAGGATCCGGCAGCACTCAGGCATGACCTGAGTAAGATTATGAACGTGGCTTATGCTGGTCTGTCTGTCTCAGGGCGTGGCGTGTGGGGACTGGTTCCTATAGCATTCCCCGCCAAGCACAAAGAGCAATTTCTTGCACTCAAGCAGGACTTTGCAGCACTCGGCATTGAGATTGATGCCGCCTGCAAGGACGTGTGCAGACTGCGATTCATGAGCTATGATCCTGAGGGGTATTTCAACCCTTCTGCGAGGCCATACGCCCGTGTGTACAAGCCCATACCGAAGGAGCCGCCGAGGTATGCCAGGCCGACTACAGAGAGCGACACACGGTCCAAGGTTGTGAAGATCCTCACCCTTATACAGCGTCACACTATTGATGTTACTGCGAACTATGCGGAAGAGTGGTTGCCTATAGTGTCAGCACTTGCCAACGAATTCGGCGAAGGAGGCCGATCATACGCGCATGAGGTCAGCAGATTCAACCCTGGATACAACCCCGCTGCGACTGACAAGCTCTTCTCTGACTGTCTCAAAGCCAGGTATGACTTCAGCATCGGTTCATTCTTCGAGATAACCAAAAACTACGGACTTAAATATGTTGATGCTAGATTATAAATATGGCGTGGCCCCAACAGCGAGCCACGACCTACCCGGCCCAGGGAGACGAGTTGCGCAGCCGCGCTCGCTCCCCGGGTCTTCAGGACAATCTGTCATGCGAAGGATACATTTTTTACAACGCACTGAATATCAATTATATGATTTTCCTATAAGTACCATTATGTTAACTAGACCGCTGTAACTGACATGGAATCAATAACAATGAGAAAAAAGCACTCGCCTCACAAGGTCCTGATCACACCGGATAAGGACCCGCACTTCTGTGACGTGAGACTGATAAGAATGAAGGACAACTCTGTAAGGGGCAAGCATTATATCCTGGCATCAGATGTTCAGACGTGGGTAAGTATGTACCGCCGCGACGGATTCAGCCCTGTAGCAAAGGAGGAGAATCATGACTGACGCTCAAATATACGCCACCTACCGGGTGCTGAAAATCAACTTTGCCATGAACACTATCCTGCTCATCGGCAAGAGGTGTATCAACTTCCGAGGGCACACTATCCGCATCAATTCAGCGTGGGCCTCCATACACGGCCAGTCGTATCCATGCAACACACCGGAAGACCTGATCCGGGCAATGGCAGAGAGAGCACTCATCAGGCCCACCAGCGTGGAGCAGCTTATCTATAATATCGAGAGAGAATGTACAAGAAAACAGAAGCGGTAAAGGAACTGGAACGCCTGTACATGATTGATCACAGGCACCGTTACCCGTCGATGCCGGAATATGCACGGGCCTGCAAGAAATACAGGGATGATTCCGCCAATGGTCTCACCAAATGTGTGATTGACTTCATCCGGCTATCAGGCTATCAGGCTGAAAGAATAAACTGCACCGGCAGGTACATTGACCGTACCGAGGTTGTCACCGATGTGCTGGACCGTAAACGAGTGATTGGCTCAGCTAAGTGGCTCCCGACTTCAGGGCAGCGCGGCACATCTGATATTTCGGCCACTATCCGGGGCAGGGCCGTGAAGATCGAGATCAAGGCCGGCAAGGATAGGCAGTCTGAAGATCAGAAGAGGTATCAGGAGCAGGTTGAACGTGCCGGCGGAGTGTACCTCATCATCAGGACATTTGAAGAATTCTACTCATGGTTTAACAATAACACAATCAATTAAAATGGAAAAACTACTAATCAATGACAACAAGGACAGGGCAGAATCTGATATCTTGAGCCTGAATCAGCACGGCAAGGCCGTATCTGAGGTTATTAAGCTATGGAACACACAGCCCGCACTCAAGCCAATCACCAGTACCAAGGACCTGCAGGAGTTCCTACAGGAACCGCTCGAGATGCTTGACCGGCGTGTCCTCTCTGATTCCGGAGTAACCTTCGGAGAACATAAGCCTGACCCGCGCATGATTGCGCAGATGTTCCGTGTCCGGTATGATGACCTGGTACGTGGCATATCTACCTCAAGAGCCCGTGCGCTGAAGTTCGAGCTCTACTCCTTCAATGAGAATACCGGAGAGATAGCTCTCACGGACCAGGGCAAGGAACAGGTTCGCGAATGGGCCAGAGTGTATCTCACAAGCCCTGCCGAGATTGAGGCCTATCAGAACATACAGGATACGTGCGACAAGATGAACGCCCTCTGTGATATGTACAACGTGTCATCAATGGACCGCAACGCTGCCGGTCATTCCCTGCCATTCTTTAAGGCAGCCCCGGGGAGCAAGGCCGGTGAGCCCTGGAGGCTTGTCCCTGATGTAACCTTCGTGAAGAAACTTGCAAAAACTCTGTAGTCATGGCAGAAGTAAAAGAGATCGAGATCCCTTTCTCTCACTGCACCTTCGAGGCTGAAGACCCTGAGAGTATGAAACTCACGGAGATGAATGATATCAAGAGCATGACCCTGGGAGTAAAACGAATGACCCTGCCCCTCTTCCCTCGTGGGACCTTCCGCCAATGGGAGGGGTTAGGCCTTCGCTTCACTGAACTGGAAAAAACTGCCGAAGGAAAGAGCCGGGGAGTGCTCTTCTTTGTAGATCACCCCCGCGCCCTTGACCACCTCATCACAGAGCTCATGGAGCTGCGTAATCAGTTGTACGGACCACCCCTTAACAACGAGAACTAATGGCAGGAACACCTAAGATTAAAATCGCTGAGCTCGAGATCGAAG
>DFYY01000035.1 GCA_002383485.1 Bacteroidales bacterium UBA4070
CCTGAAGGTCTACGACCTTCGGGATCCATGGGTGTCCTGTTCTACAATTCCGGAAAGTCTACAACCTTCTTTTATTATCTGCTATAATATAGGAATTCAGTGCTTTATGGGCTGCGGCCGGGAGGCCGGATTTTTCCGGACAGCCACACAATATTTGCTCCAAAATCAAAGTTTTCAACAATAGTGAAGAAAAATGGAGTAAAGTGGAGTAAAGTGGGAAATAAATTTTTACTTTAGCCCTTCGAAACAACAACTGTGATGGCCACATTTATCGGCGATTATTCATGCAGGCTTGACGCCAAGGGAAGAGTAATCCTCCCCTCCGCGTTCAAGAAGCAGCTGCCACCGGCAGCCGAGGATCGCTTTGTGGTCAGAAAAGATATCTTCGAAGGGTGCCTCGTCATGTATTCAATTGACGACTGGAACAGGCAGCTCGAGAAGATACGCAGCAGGATCAACCCATACAACAGGGAGCACAATATCTTTCTCCGCAATTTCTTCAAGGGTACCGCCGAAGTCGCACTCGACAGCAGCAACAGGCTGCTCATCCCAAAGCGTCTCCTTGACCTTGCCGGAATACAGAAGGATGTTGTTCTGGCCGGGCAGGATGGACGCATCGAAATGTGGGCTGAGGAGGTATATGCCCGTATCGACATGCCTTCTGATGACTTCGCCAACCTGGCGGAGAAACTGCTTGGCAATCCCGATACAGGTTCAGCATAATGGATGCATATCATCTCCCGGCGCTGCTGAAAGAGAGCATTGCAGGGCTCAACCTCAAGCCCGACGGGATTTATGTCGACGTAACATTTGGCGGCGGCGGACATTCGCGTGCCATCCTTGAGCAACTGACAGCCGGCAGGCTCGTCGCTTTTGACCAGGATACCGACGCATCCGCGAACGCCATAGGCGACGAACGGTTCACACTGCTCAACCAGAACTTCAGGTATCTGAAGAACAACCTGCGCTATCTCGGGATAGAGAAAATTGACGGGCTGATTGCTGACCTTGGGGTTTCATTCCACCAGTTCGATGAACAGGAGCGTGGCTTCTCCTTCCGCAGCGATGCTGAGCTTGACATGCGCATGAACCGCCAGGCGACGGTAAAGGCTTCGGACATCCTCCGCACCTATGAGGAGGAGAGGCTGGCAGATGTTTTCTACAATTACGGAGAGCTGACCACCTCGCGCAGGCTGGCGGCAGCGATTGTCAAAGCCCGGGCTGCAAAACCGGTGGTTACTGTCAGCGACCTGGCCGGGGCCCTTAAGGGTCAGGTGCCGCCGAGGGAGGAGAATAAGTTCTGGGCAAGGTTGTTCCAGTCGCTCCGCATAGAGGTGAACGGCGAGCTGGATGCTCTGAAGGAGATGCTCACGCAGGCGTTGCAGGTTTTGAAGCCCGGTGGCAGGATGGTTGTGATAACATATCACTCGCTTGAGGACAGGCTGGTGAAGAATTTCTTCCGTACCGGCAGTTTCGAGGGTGAGAGTGAGAAGGATTTTTACGGGAATGTAAGTACTCCTCTCAGGGCCGTGAACCGCAAGGTGATCATGCCGTCGGAAGATGAGATAAGGTCTAACAGCCGGGCGCGCAGCGCCAGGCTCAGGGTAGCGGAGAAGATATGAGAGAGAGAACAGAAGGAAGGGGTTCATTACTGAATAAGCTGGTTCAGAGGGCTATGGGAGAAAAGAAGGCTTCAGTCGGGCAGTCTGCTACAGACCAGTCTAACAGGGACCAGGCTCTCGGCCAGGCCTCATACCAGAAGTCTGCTGGCCGTGTTTCAGATCAGACCTCCGGCCAAACCTCCGGCCAGGCCTCTGACAAGAAACCTTCCGGTCAGACTGCAGGGCAGACCTCTGACCAGAAGACTTCCGGCAAGAAGGGCAGCAACACCTTCCTGAAGGGACTGATCAGCGGCACGGTGATATCTGACAGCCTTATCCTCAAGGACATAAGGTATTCAGCGTTCATACTTATACTTGGTATTATCTTCATTGCCAACAGGTTCAACGCCGAAAGAGTGGAGCGTGAAATCACCGTCCTGGAGCAGGAAGTGCGGGATATGCGTGCAGAAGCACTCTCCGTATCAGCTGACCTTGGCAGCGTGAGCCGCCAGAGTGAGATAACAGACCTGGTGAAGGAGCGCGGTCTGGGACTCGAAGAACTCCGCGAGCCGCCATACAGGATAGTAGTAAATGAGTAATTGAGAACAACAACATTAACCTGACCCATGAAGAAGAAGACCAAACCGAAAGACCAGATCCTTGCCCGTACCGGAGTCATCTACGGTATCGTGGTGGTGATGGCTCTCGCCGTCTTCATCCGCATCATCATACTCCAGTTCGTGGAGTCGGAAAGGTGGGCCGCCATGGCAGACAAGGTGGTCTTCCGCAGGCAGACTGACAAGGCAGCAAGGGGTGACATCCTCTCTGATGACGGCCGCATACTCGCCAGTTCAGTCCCGTATTACACCGTTTACATGGACACCCGCAGCTCGGGGATGGCTGACACCACCTGGGCCAACGGCATCAACGGCCTCTGTCGCGGGCTTTCGAAATATGTCGGCGGCAACACCCCCGAGGGATGGAAAAATGCGCTGTCCAACGCTCGCAAGCGCGGCGACAGATACTACCTCATCAAGCGACACGTCAGCTACGAGACGCTCAAACATCTCAAGGAACTGCCCATCTTCAGGTACGGCAAATTCCGCGGTGGCATCCTCTATCAGCCTGAAAACCGGCGTATTATGCCCAATGGCCTTCTTGCAAGGCGAACCATAGGATACATCACCGAAGACACAATGGCGAACATCGTCGGTATCGAAGGCTCCTTCAACAACTACCTCGCCGGGAAGGACGGGCTGAAGGTACAACAGCGACTGACAGGAGGGGCATGGATCGATGTCGATAACCTCGAGAGCGTCCTCGCCCGCCCGGGACATGACATCGTCACAACCATCGACCTTGATCTTCAGGATGCTGCCGAGAACGCCCTCTATAAGCAGCTCTCCAGGCACAAGGCCCATCACGGCTGTGCGGTGGTGATGGAGGTCAAGACCGGTGACATCAAGGCCATCGCCAACCTCGAGATCGGGTCTGACGGCCTCTACCACGAGACCTACAACTACGCTGTCGGCGAAAGCACGGAGCCGGGTTCAACTTTCAAGCTCATGTCAATGATTGTCGCACTTGAAGACGGTGTCATCGATCTGAATGACACAATCAACACAGGCGACGGTACCGTCAGGTATTACGACAAGGTGATCCGTGACCACGAGGAAGAGGGGCTGGGCAAAATAACCGCCCGTGAGGTCTTCGAGCACTCCTCCAACGTCGGAACCGCCAAAATCATCAATGAAAACTACAAGGACAATCCCCGCCGCTACATTGACCGCCTCTGCTCCATGAAGATCAACAAGCCGCTGGATCTGCAGATAAAGGGTGAGGGTCAGCCCGTGATCCGCGGACCCGGTGACAAGCTCTGGTCCGGAATCTCCCTCCCGATGATGTCACATGGTTACGAGGTGCAGATGACTCCGCTGCAGATACTTACATTCTACAATGCCGTGGCCAATAACGGAAAGATGGTGAAGCCGCGCTTCGTCTCGGAGGTGCGCGACGGCAACCGCACAGTTAAATCATTTGACACAGAAGTTATTACCAACGCCATCTGTTCGAAGTCCACCATCCGCAAGGCGCAGTCGCTCCTCGAGGGTGTCGTTGAAAACGGCACCGCCAGGAACCTGAAGAACAGCAACTACAAGATAGCCGGCAAGACCGGAACGGCGCAGATTGCCAATGCGAAGCACGGTTACCGCTCCGGATCACGCATCTCCTACCAGGCCTCGTTCGTGGGTTACTTCCCCGCCGATGATCCGCTCTACTCCTGTATCGTGGTTGTGAATGCGCCATCGAACTGGGTTTACTACGGCAACGTGGTGTCGGGCCCCGTGTTCAAGGAGATTGCCGACAAGGTCTATGCCAGCAGCTTCTACCGTGAGCTTCAGGCGTTGAATCCGCAGGGCGAAGACAAGGTCACTCTCCGCGAAGCAGCAAGTGAGGTTGACAAGGGTGACCTGAGTCTTTCCGAGGGGGTCATGCCGAATGTGGTGGGTATGGGCCTGCGCGATGCACTGTATATGCTTGAGAACAGCGGTGTCAGGGTACGATACAGCGGTAAGGGGAAGGTCGCAAAGCAGTCACCCCAGCCTGGAGTGAGGATATCAAGGGGAGCAACAGTGTCAATACAACTGAGACAGAAATGATGGGGGAGTGTGTTATTCCGGGAAGCGGGAACAGAAGAATGAATGTAGATGAACTGAGAAAGAAGTGATGAAGGAGCTTGGATATTTAATAAGAGAGATTGGCGTGATATACGTCTACGGTGAGGAGGACAAGCTCATTGCAGGCATCACTGCCGACTCGCGCGAGGTCAGACCCGGGTGGCTCTTCGTGGCTGTCAGGGGCACAAAGACTGACGGTCACGCTTTCATTGCCAGAGCCATCGAGGCCGGCGCTGCCGCCATCATCTGTGAAAAGCTCCCCGAGACTCTGAATGAAGGCGCTACCATGATTGTCGTTGAAGACTCCGCCGCTGCAACAGGCCTTGCAGCATCGGCATTCTTTGATCATCCTTCGCGCAAGCTGAGGCTGACGGGCGTCACCGGCACCAACGGCAAGACCACCATCGCCACTCTGCTCTACAATATGTTCGATGCGCTTGGGTACAAGTGCGGTCTGCTCTCAACCGTGTGCAACTATGTCTTCCGCAACAGGCGCGATGCCACCCACACAACACCTGATCCTGTGAAGCTTAACGCCATGCTGGCGGAGATGGTAGACGAGGGTTGCGAGTATGCCTTCATGGAGGTGAGTTCGCATGCAATTGACCAGAAGCGTATTGCCGGGCTGCAATTCGCAGGGGGTATCTTCACCAACCTCACCCATGACCACCTCGATTATCACCTCACCTTTGACAATTACCTGGCAGCCAAGAAGAAGTTCTTTGACGGCCTGAAACCTGAAGCCTTCGCCCTTGTCAACACCGACGACCGCAACGGGAGCGTCATGGTACAGAACTGCAGGGCATCGAAGCACACCTTCAGCATGCGCGCCATAGCCGACTACCGCTGCAATATCATCGAGCAGGGATTTGAGGGCATGCTGCTGAAGATCAACGGCAACGAGGTATGGACTCACTTCATCGGCGATTACAATGCATCCAATCTGCTTGCTGTCTACGGCACTGCCATCCTGCTTGGGGCGCAGAGCGATGAGGTTCTGACAATCCTCAGCAACCTGCGTCCCGTTGACGGCCGGATGGAGGTGATACGCTCGGCTGACGGCATCACAGGTATTGTAGATTATGCTCATACTCCTGATGCTGTTGAGAATGTGATCGAAGCCATCAACAGGCTTAGGAAGGGGGCTGGCAAACTTATAGTGGTAGTTGGCGCCGGCGGCGACCGTGACCGCACCAAGCGTCCGGTCATGGCACGCATCGCCGCCGCCGGAGCTGACAGGCTGATCCTGACATCAGACAACCCCCGCAGCGAGGACCCGGATGCCATCATTGACGAGATGCAGGCAGGACTGACCCCGGATGCCATTCCGAAGATGATCCGCATCACCGGTCGCGCCGATGCCATAATGGCTGCAGTGATGCTGGCAACACCGGGAGACATCATCCTCGTCGCCGGCAAGGGACACGAGACCTACCAGGAAATAAACGGCGTCAGGCACCACTTTGACGACAGGGAGGAATTACGCAAAGTATTTAAAATGAGCTGATATGTTGTATTATCTCTTCAGATATCTCGATTCACTCGGAGTCCCCGGCGCAGGGGTCTTCAACTATCTGTCATTCAGGTCAGCGGCTGCCGTCATCACCTCGCTGCTTATTGCAATGCTCATAGGTAAGAAGCTGATTTACTTCCTTCAGCGCAAACAGATAGGAGAGACCATCCGCAACCTCGACCTGGAGGGACAATACCGCAAGCAGGGCACACCCTCAATGGGCGGCATTATTATTATTGCGTCAATCCTGGTGCCGGTGCTGCTATTTGCGAGGCTTGACAACGTCTATATCATCCTGATGATCATTACAACAATCTGGGTGGGACTGATTGGTTTCACGGACGATTATATCAAGATATTCAAGAAGAACAAGGAGGGACTGGCAGGCAGGTTTAAGATCATAGGTCAGATAGGGCTGGGCCTCATTGTGGCTCTTACACTCTATATCAGTGATGATGTGGTGGTGCGTGTCAATGTCACCCCGCCGGCCGGCGTCACTGTTGCATCGGCAGATGCCATGTACGATGAGCCCGCCGGTACTTCTGACGAAGGAACGGACGGAGTCCTGCAATACGGAACTGAAGCCCTGCAGCAACAGTCCACAGCAGTCAATGTCAAATCAACCAAGACCACCATCCCCTTCGTGAAGGACAATGAATTCGACTATTCGTGGCTGGTTCCCTTCGCAAAGGGCAAGACAAAGCAACTCCTCGGGTGGCTGGTGTTCATGGCCATGGTAATATTTGTGGTGGTGGCTGTCTCCAACGGTGTCAATCTCACTGACGGACTCGACGGGCTGGCGACTGGCACCAGCGCCGTTGCCGGGATGACACTGGGCATCCTGGCATATGTCTCAGGTAATATCATCTATGCCAACTATTTGAATATCATGTATCTGCCAAATATAGGCGAGCTTGTGATCTTCGCTGCCGCCTTTTCAGGGGCCACCGTGGGATTCCTCTGGTACAACTCCTATCCGGCGCAGGTATTTATGGGTGACACCGGCAGTCTGACCCTCGGGGGGATCATTGCCGTCTTCGCCATAGTGATAAGAAAAGAGCTTCTGATACCTATCCTCTGCGGCATCTTCTTCGTGGAGAGTCTCTCGGTGATGCTGCAGGTGGGCTGGTTCAAGCGGACAAAACGGAAGTACGGTGAGGGGAGGCGCATCTTCCTCATGGCGCCGCTGCACCACCATTATCAGAAGAAAGGATATGCTGAACCAAAAATAGTCACGCGCTTCTGGATCGTTGCCATCATCCTGGCGGTGCTGAGCGTGGTGACACTGAAGATACGATAGAAAATCAACTGACCCCGGAGCATTGAAGATTTTACGGAGAATGCACCGGTCAAGGCAGCAGAGAAGATTGACAGAGAATGAAAAAGAGAATTGTGATACTTGGAGCGGGAGAGAGCGGTGCGGGATCGGCCGTGCTGGCTCAGCAGAAGGGGTTTGACGTCTTCGTGAGCGACAGCGGTACGGCAAAGGACAAATACCGTGAGATACTCGTCTCGCACGGCATCGCCTTTGAAGAGGGACAGCACACCCCGGAGCTTATAATGAATGCTGATGAGGTGATAAAGAGTCCCGGCCTGCGCGAGGATAACCCCCTCGTTGTTGCCATCCGCGAAAAAGGTATTCCGGTGATCTCGGAGATCGAATTCGCAGGGCGATACACTGATGCCATCAAGATATGCGTGACCGGAAGCAACGGGAAGACAACCACCACGAACCTGATATATCACATGATGAAGAAGGCAGGGCTCAACGCGGCCATGACCGGCAACGTGGGGAACAGCTTCGCGATGGCGGTGGCAGAGGGCGGCTATGACTACTACGTCATCGAACTGAGCAGCTTCCAGCTTGACGGAATGTATGACTTCCGGGCAGATATCGCAGTATTGATGAACATAACCCCTGACCATCTCGACAGGTATGACCATGAGATGCAGAACTACACAGACTCCAAGATGAGGGTTATCCGCAACCAGACGGCAGCGGATCACTTCATCTGGTGCGCCGATGACCCGGTCACGGCCAAAGAGGTGGCCGCCCGCATCATCAACGCACAGTCTCACCCCTTCGCCATTGACAAATGCGAGGGTATGGCGGCATGCATTGAAAATGACAATCTTATTCTTGACATTACCCAAAAAACCAGCCTTATGACCATTCACGACCTGGCGTTGAAAGGACGCCACAACACTTACAACTCGATGGCTGCAGCCATTGCCGGCAAGGTTCTCAATATCCGTAAGGAGACCATACGTGAGAGTCTGACAGACTTCCAGGGGGTGGAGCACCGGCTGGAGACAGTCATCATGGTGGCAGGCATAAACTTTATCAATGACTCGAAGGGTACCAACGTCAACTCCACCTGGTACGCCCTTGAGTGCATGAAGACACCGGTGGTATGGATAGCGGGGGGGATAGACAAAGGGAATGACTACTCCGAGCTCTTCAGCGTGGTGAAGGAAAAGGTCAAGGCCATTGTCTGTCTCGGCAAGGATAATTCCAAGATCATCAGCGCCTTCGGCGATATGGTTCCGACCATCGTCGAGACCTCCTCCATGGAGGAGGCCGTCAGGTCAGCCTATTATCTCGCTCACAAGGGAGACACCGTGCTGCTTTCACCGGCATGCGCCAGCTTCGACCTGTTTCAGAATTACGAGGACCGTGGACATCAGTTCAAAAATTGTGTAAGAAATCTGTAGTACGGAGTTTCAGGAAAAATAACCGGGATGGGATTTCTGATGAAGCAAAAATGACACTATGGCTGATGTAACGGTAAGAAGATTTTTCAGGGGCGACAGGTATCTGTGGGGACTCATCGCCTTCTTCATGCTGCTGTCGCTGCTGTCGGTCTACAGCTCGTCAGTGGGGGTGGCTTATTCGTCGCATCACGGTAACACATTTTACTTTCTCCGCACCCAGTTCATCATGCTGATGCTCGGGTTGCTGATCATTGTGGTGACCCATTGGATACCTTATATTAAATATATGCAGTTTGCCACCATCGGGCTGGTAGTGGCAATAGCACTGCTTGTTGTGACGCTCTTTGCCGGCGTGAGCATCAACTCTGCCACGCGCTGGCTCGAGATACCCGTCATAGGGCTGAGGTTGCAGACATCTGACCTGGCCAAGGTGGCGCTGGTGATTTATCTGGCGAGGGGGCTGACGGTCTACCAGCATGAGCTGAACAACTTCAGCGTGGTGACGATGAAGCTGGTGGTGCCTATTGGCATTGTCTGTGTGCTGATCATGTCGGAGAACCTCTCAACCGCTGTAATGATTTTCGGGATCAGCATGATAATTCTATATATTGGCCGTGTGCCCTTCAAGTTCCTGTTGACATATGCAGGACTGGGACTTGCGGCAGTGATATTGTTTGCCTCGCTGCTGTTGATTTTCAAGAAGGATGACAACAGGGTGCAGGTCTGGAAGAACCGTATTGAGACCTACTTCAGCGGCGAGAGCAATCCCGATGCCGACTACCAGGCCAACCAGGCCAAGATTGCAATCTCCACAGGGAAGCTGTTCGGCAAGATGCCCGGTAAGAGCACCCAGAGAAACCTCCTGCCGCAGTCGAACTCCGACTTCATATTTGCAATCATTGTAGAGGAGTACGGCTTGTTCGGGGCGGTGATAGTGATAATGGCCTACCTGGCGCTGATGTTCCGGGGGGTGCAGATAGCGCGAAAATGCGATTATGCGTTCCCGGCCCTGATGGTGCTGGGACTTACAGTCATGATAGTATTCCAGGCGTTTCTGAACATGCTGGTGGCCGTGGGGCTCTTCCCGGTGACGGGTCAGACGCTGCCTATGATCAGCTGGGGACGCACCTCGGTGATGGTTATCAGCTTCTCGCTTGGTGCAATACTGAGCGTCTCGAGGGTGATGAACATGCGTGAGCGGAAGGAAAAACTTTCCGAGATTGAACAGACAGACAGGGTGCCGGCATGAGCAATGAGGGAGGCATAAAAGAGAGACAAGCCAATAGAATGAGCGCAGAGGGCAGAAATATAAAAATCATCATCAGCGGGGGAGGCACCGGCGGCCACCTCTTCCCTGCCATTGCCATTGCCAATGCGCTGCGCCGGCTGGAGCCGGCGGTGAAGATACTCTTCGTGGGCGCCGAGGGGAAGATGGAGATGCAGAAGGTGCCCGAAGCCGGTTACGAGATTGAAGGGTTGCCCGTGGCCGGCATGGTACGCGGAGGAAGCATAAGGAATATAAGTGTTGCCTTTAAGCTCTTCCGAAGCATGGTCAAAGCCGGCAGGATCATCAGGCAGTTTGGCCCTGATGTTGTTGTGGGGGTTGGCGGATATGCATCCGGACCGGTTCTGAAGCAGGCTCAGCAGAGGCATATACCTACTCTGTTACAGGAGCAGAACAGTTATGCAGGTGTCACCAACAAGCTGCTGGCGAAGAAGGCGGAGCGGATCTGCGTCGCTTACGAGGGGATGGAGAAGTATTTCCCCGCCGGAAAGATATTACTGACGGGCAATCCCGTCAGGCAGGCATATGACAACCTTGCAGGACTGCGCGATGAGGCGCTGCAGCATTTCTGCCTTAAGCCCGGCGCACCAGTGCTACTGGTTCTGGGCGGATCGCTAGGCGCCGGCACGGTGAACAGCAGTGTCGGCGGCGGCATAGGCCTCACCGAGGCTGCCGGAGTGCAGGTACTATGGCAGACGGGCAGTCATTATTATGACCGCATGCGCGAGGTGGTTGAGGCTAAGGGTGCCACAGGCGTCAGGGTCACAGCCTTCATCACACGCATGGATCTGGCCTATGCCGCCGCCGACGTGATCATCTCCCGTGCCGGCGCCGGAACCATCTCAGAGCTGACGCTGGTGGGCAAGCCGGTCATCCTGGTGCCGTCGCCCAACGTGGCCGAGGATCACCAGACGCACAACGCCATGGCCCTCGTGAACAGGGGGGCAGCACTGCTGGTGAAGGACCCTGACGCAGAGGCAACGCTGATCCCGGCTGCACTGGAGCTGCTTGATGATACCGCAAAGCGAAGCTCACTGTCGGAGAATTTAAAGAAAATGGCTATCCGCGATGCCGATGAGGTGATAGCCCGCGAAGTGCTGAAGCTTGTAAAGAAACACGGAGGCAGCAGGCAGGAATGAAAATGATGACAACCGGGGCAGTGATGAAACATATTATCATATGAGGGGACTGACGAACATAGAAGGGATATATTTTCTCGGGATAGGCGGGATCGGGATGAGTGCCCTGGCACGCTATTTCCTTTCGCAGGGATTCATTATCTGCGGTTATGACCGCACCGAGAGCCCGCTGACAGACACTCTCGCTGAAGAGGGATGCACCATCACCTATGAGGACAGCATCGACTCGCTCCCTGTGCTGTTCTCCGAGCCTACGGAGAACGACAGGGTTCTGATAATCTACACTCCCGCCATACCGAAGGATAATGTCCTGCTGAACTACTTCAGGAACAACGGTTACAGCATCTACAAGAGGGCGGAGATACTCGGTATCATCTCGCGTGACACTGACGCGGTTGCCGTTGCCGGCACCCACGGCAAGACCACGGTGAGCACCATGACGGCACACATCCTCAGCGTATCACCCATTGGCTGCTCAGCATTCCTTGGCGGGATATCAAAGAATTATGACACGAATCTCCTGCTTTCGGAGAGCAGGTATACAGTTATGGAGGCAGACGAGTTTGACCGCTCCTTCCTGCACCTTTCGCCGCTGATCTCCGTGGTCACGGCCATTGACCCGGACCATCTTGACATTTATGGCACTGCTGAAAACATGATCGGGGCCTACAGTGAGTTCTGTCAGCTGGTTCGTCCCGGCGGCATGCTGATCCTCAATGAAAAGATCGCCTCGTCGCTCTCGCTTCCGTCAGATGCCACAATCTATACGTACGGCACCGGTGAAGGCGCCTCCTTCCGCGCAACAGCAATCAGGAAGGAGGAGGGGAGCTACACCTTTGATATAATCACCCCGGCCGGTACGGTAAAGGATTTGCGCCTCCGTCTTCCGGGCATGGTTAACATCCTGAATTCCACCGCTGCCGCAGCGGCAGCATGGTGCGCAGGCGTAACGGCTGACGATATCCGTGAGGCTCTATGGTCATATGAGGGTGTGCGCCGCAGGTTCGATATCAGGTATACCGGCCGCGAGATCATCTATGTTGATGATTATGCACATCATCCCCAGGAGATCAACGCCCTCGTCAGTGCGGTGCGCGATTTCTGGCCGGGGAAGCATGTCACCGGCATCTTCCAGCCGCACCTCTATACGCGCACGCGCGACTTCGCCGCAGGCTTCGCGGAGGCGCTCGACAAACTTGACGAAATACTGCTTCTGACTCTCTATCCCGCAAGGGAGAATCCCATCCCGGGTGTCTCTTCCGGCATGATCGCAGGGTTGATGAAAAACAGGAACGTGAGGGTGGTGACGAAGGAGGAACTTCTTGTCGCTTTGCGCGACGTAAAGCAAGGCCTGCTGCTGACTATAGGCGCTGGCGACATTGACCGCTTTATTGAACCGATTACGGAGATGCTGAAGGAGAAGAACGCATGAGCCTGCTGATGAAAATAGTGACCGTGATCACGGGAGTTGCGCTCCTGCTGACGCCGCTGTTCATCAGTCACATCACTGCTGACGCCGTATGTGAGGGGGTGGTCATTACAATAGCGGATTCATCGAAGCACCGCTTTGTGACGGAGGATGACATCATGAACGCCCTGAAGGCGACAGGCATACGTGTTACCGGTCAGAAACTCAATGAAATTCCGCTGGATAAGCTTGAAAAAAGAATCAGTGCATTCACGGAACTCAAGGTGGGCGAGGTTTATCTATCAGAAGACAGGAAGCTTCACGTGTACTGCAACCAGCGCGAGCCGGTAATGCGTGTGGTGGCATCCTACGGAGGCGACTTCTTCATTGACCGTGAGGGTGTCATAATGAGGAGGCACAATCTCTACACGCCCAACCTGCACATCCTTGAGATAGACATGGTGTTTAACGCGGAGAAGATGAACGGTGCGAGTATCTATGACTCGGAAAAGACAGAGAACCTGGTGCGGGCTTTTGAGCTGGTGAATTATATCCGTGATCACAGCTTCTGGAACGAGATGATTGACCAGCTCAGCATGACGCGCGACGGCAGGGTATCACTGGTGCCCCACGTGGGCAATCACACCGTCAGGCTTGGACGCACTGATGATTACGAAGAGAAACTGCACAAGCTCCTGGTCTTCTACCGCCAGGCGATGCCCGTTGCAGGGTGGGACAGGTACAGGGTGGTTAATGTTGAGTATAAAGGGCAGGTAGTCTGCCAGAGAAGATAAAAATTGAACAACCATATAAGTGAACTATGAACAGTAAAGATCAGTTAGTAGCAGCCATTGACATTGGCACGACGAAGATCGTCGCCATTGTCGGGCGCAGTGACGGGAACGGGGGCATTGAGATCCTCGGTCTGAGCAACACACCGTCAACAGGGGTCAAGCGAGGTGTGGTGCTGAACATTGAAGAGACGGTAAAGGCTATCCGCACCACCGTTGACGACCTCGAAGAGAGAACAGGCCTCGTCCTTACCGATGTCTTTGTGGGCATTGCCGGGAGGCATATCAAGAGCAAGATGGCGCGCGGCTACATCACCCGCGACTCTCATGAGTCAGAGATCGATGCCAGTGACATCCGCCGTCTCACTGCAGACATGTTCAAGCTCCCCATCGATGTGGGTGAAGAGATCATTCATGTCATACCGCAGACGTACATCGTTGATAATGAGTCGGGTATCAGCAATCCTATCGGTATCTGCGGCAAGAGGCTGGAGGCCAACTTCCACATCGTGATAGGGCAGATCTCCTCGGCACGCAACACCGAGAGGTGCATCAACAAGGCAGGGATGAACCTGATGAGCCTTGTGCTTGAGCCGCTTGCATCGTCGGAGGCAGTGCTGACAGATGAGGAAAAGGAGGCAGGGGTTGTCCTGGTGGATATAGGAGGAGGAACCACTGATGTGGCAATCTACTATGACAATGTCATCAGGCACACGGCTGTCATCCCGTTCGGCGGTAACATGGTCACCGAAGACATCAAGCAGGGCTGCTCGATCCTGCAGAAGCAGGCTGAGGACCTGAAGGTCAAGTTTGGTTATGCCATAGGCGACATCGCCCCGGAGAACAAGGTCGTATCAATACCGGGAATAGCCGGCCGCGAGCCGAAGGAGATAACGTTCAAGAACCTGGCGTATATAATCCAGAGCCGCATGGAGGAGATCCTTGATGCGGTCAACTTCGAGATACAGAATTCGGGTTTTGCCGAGAAGCTTACAGCAGGGGTTGTCATCACCGGCGGCGGTGCGATGCTCAAGAACCTGCCGCAGCTTGTCAAGTACAAGACGGCGATGGACGTGCGGATCGGCCATCCCAATGTTCACATCTCCGGAAGGGGCAGGGATGAGATCAACCTGCCAATGTATGCCACCAGCGTGGGGCTGATTCTGAAGGGGCTTGAGTACCTCGAGGAGAACAAGATCTTTGCACGCTTCGGCGAGAAGAAGGAAGCGCCGGCACCGCAGCCTGTCCCGCAGCCAGCTGCGCAGAATGTGAGGGAGGAACCGGTTCAGACACCGCAGCATCAGCCGGAGCCTGAAGAGCAATACTACGAGGAGCGTCCGAGGGGAGGCAACTCCATAACAGAAAGATTCAGGAATCTCTGGGGCAAGATTATTGAAGCTACTGATGAGAAACTTGATGACACCCTGAATTAAAACAATAAAGCTATGTCAGAAGATCTGATGAATTTTGACTTGCCTGTGGACAGGTCGTCAATAATAAAAGTCCTGGGCATCGGTGGTGGCGGCGGCAATGCTGTCAACCACATGTTCAGGAAGGGCATAAAGGATGTCAACTTCATCGTCTGCAACACTGATCTGCAGGCGCTGATGAAGAGTCCGGTGCCGGTGAAGGTACAGCTGGGCGAGACCACCACCGAGGGTCTCGGCGCCGGCAGCCAGCCTGAGAGAGGCAGGGCATCGGCGATAGAGAATATTGAAGATGTGCTGAAGACACTCTCGGGGAACACCAAGATGGTCTTCATCACTGCAGGTATGGGAGGAGGCACAGGCACAGGAGCCACACCCGTCATCGCCAGGGCATGCCGTGAAGCCGGGTATCTCACCGTGGCCGTTGTCACTATCCCGTTCCGTTCCGAGCTGAACCAGCGAATAAAGCTGGCTATCAGCGGAATAAGTGATCTGAAGAATGAGGTCGACTCGCTGATTGTGATAAACAATGAGCGGTTGCGCGAGATTTACGGTGACGAGGGAGTCTCGGCGGCTTTTGCCCGTGCTGATGATGTACTGGCCAACGCCGTCAAGGGTATTGCGGAGATAATCACATGCACCGGTTACATCAATGTTGACTTCGCTGATGTTGACACGGTGATGAGAAATTCAGGTGTTGCGCTGATGGGTATCGGGGTGGCCTCCGGAGAGGACCGTGCAGTAAAGGCTATTGAGGCGGCCCTTACATCGCCGTTGCTCAGCTCCAATGACATCACCGGGGCAAGGAGCATACTGCTTAACATCAAGTCCGGTACCGGCGCCAATGAGATCACCATGGATGAGCTGGGTGAGCTGACCGACTATGTTTACGAAGCTATCTCCGATGATGCACTGATCATCAGGGGCCTCTCCACGGAGGAGGAGCTTGGTGATGCCATCAGCGTCACCGTAGTAGCTACAGGGTTTGAGGCGAGTGCTGATCTGGACGGATACAAGCCAAACTCGAAGAGGGAGGTTGTCAGTCTTAATGCCACTCAGCAGTCACCCAATGCTGAGGGTGTCTCGGAGAATGACGGTCCGTATGTTGTGCGTGCCACCCGTGCATCTGACAGGGCCATTCCACCTCACGGCGGTCAGGTCAACCAGGGAGTGTTGGATTTCGAACTTGATGGTGATATCAACATTTCGCCTGCTCCTGCCCGTCCCGTACCACCACCGCCTGACAGGAACGAGGGGACGCTGCGTAAGTTGAAGCACATGCAGAATGTGATCCGCAACGAGGGGCTCTCCACGCAGTCGATGAGTGACAATATTGAGGATTTCGAGGAGGTGCCTGCCTATGTGCGTAAGAAGATTGCCATTCACAATGCCAGCAAGGCGGCGGGGAGCAAGGTATCGAGGTTCACTCTCGCGCTGGATGAGGATAACCAGCCGGTCATCAGGGAAAACAATGCATACCTGAATGACAATGTAGACTGATTTTGTTTTTTGCCATTATATGGTTGTTGTTCACGGAGCCGGGCGGATCTTTTCTGTCCGGCTTCTACAATTCTTAATGCTCTCCGAGCATCAGATGACTCATGCAGAGGAAATGGCTGTAGGCGAGCATCAGATGGCTCATGCGGAAATGGCTGTAGGCGAGCATCAGATGGCTCATGCAGAAATGGCTGTAGGCGAGCATCAGATGACTCATGCGGAAATGGCTGTAGGCCATTAAGAATTGTAACAGTGCGGCTGCCCCCCCCCACACACACACCACGCGTACCCGCATCTCCCGCACCGCCCTCCCTTTTTTCTTATCGCCGGAGACGCAACCCTGCGGCAGTGAAACTTTTTGACTAAATTTGCCGGTGATGCGCAAACTGCTTGCATATATTGCACTTGTTCTCCTCCCCCTGACGCTCAATGCACAGGAGCCTGACACCCTCAGGGTAATCAGAAGGGATAGCGTCATCACGGTATTGTCGGATACTCTCCTGGCTGTCAGTCAGCAGGATACAACAGGTGCAGCCAGTCAGCCAGATACACTTTCTGCGTCAACCCACCCCGATTCACTTCCTGCAACCGGCAAACAGAAACGTATACGATTCGGACCCTCACCTACAGGCTCCGCGGTAGTAGGGCAGGACAGCGCCTTCTTAACCGGCACAAGGCAGTGGACCCTCTCACCTGATTTTACCACCGAGATTGCAGTACCGCTTGACACAGCCTTTTCGCTCTTCAACCGTTACAGGGTAGCTGACAAAATCTCTGACTTCAATGCCTATAACGGAAACTACGGGCTGCCGCAATACGAGATAAACTTCTTTGACCGCGAGTGGGACCCGGACAGGTTCCTGTATGCCCACTACCTGCCTTTCATGTTCACCCCGGCCAACACCCTCTTTATCAATACCCACGTTCCGTTCACCGAGCTGAGGTGGTCAAACGGCGGCGCGCGCAGCAAGGCTGAGCAGACCTTCAGGATACGGCACGCCCAGAATGTCAACAGGTTTATAAATTTCGGCCTCGTCTACGATATAGTCTACAACATCGGCCAATACACCCTGCAGAAAGCCATTGACAAGAACTTTCTGCTGCATGCCTCCTACAATTCCAATCCCTATACTGCATACTTTTCCGCCGGCATCAACAACCATGAGTCGGCAGAGAGCGGAGGCATGGTTTCTCCGGAGCAGCTGAGCGAGTATGCACCTGACGGCGTGCCGTTCAGGCTCAATGCCCTCAATAATGCGAAGAGCCGCCTCCAGAACCGCTACCTGATGGTCGTTCAGCGCTATGCTCCCGGCGGACGGCGTGATACAGTTACAGGGATGATCACCTCAAGCGGTCCGATCACCTTTTCACATATCGGCATACTGGAGTGGAGCACAAGGCATTACCTGGACAGCTATCCGGAGTCGTCGCTTTATGATACGGTCATGATTGACGATGGTGAGACGGCAGACTCGCTTCGGCAACGGACATTGTCGAATACGCTGAGGGTTGATTTTGCCGCAGGGCGAACGGAACGATTCAGGATAGGAGCAGGGGCCGGTGTGAGGAGCGAGCTTCGCGCCTTCGGTTCCTTGATGCCGGGAGATACCCTGACGAGGCCGGATACCCTCAGGAAAACAACCAATTCACTGGTTCTCACCGGAAAAGTTTTCAACAATATTGGCAGCAAATTCGGGTGGAGCGCTTCAGGTGACCTCTGGTTTCAGGGTTACAGGGCAGGCGACTTCATCGTTAACGGACGTATTTACAAGGAGTTTGAGACAGGCCGCAAAGGTATGATCACCTGGGATGCAACCGGCACCATCGCCAGCTATACCCCCTCTTTCTGGTACACTACATGGGGTTCAAACAACTTCAGCTGGAATCTTGACGTTAAACGTGAGTTCAGGCTCATGGCAGGCTCCTCACTTTCATGGCCCGATCTAAAAATGAGCCTGAAATTCAACTATGCCATTGTTGATAACTTTACGCATTTCGGGACAGGTGCAATCCCTGCCCAGCATGAAGGCGGTCTCTCTGTCCTTGCACTGACCGCAAAGAAAGAGTTTGTAGTGTGGAAGCTTCACCTTGACAACACCGTGCTGCTCCAGCAGAGTACTAACACTGATGTACTTGATCTGCCATTGGTTACAGCCAAAAGCGCCTTCTTCTTCGATCATCTTTTCAAGTTCAAAGCCACCTCCGGGGAGCTCTATTTCCAGATCGGCGCAGAGGCGATGATGCATACTCCTTACCATGCCCTGAATTATATGCCGGCGACAGGCAGATACTATAATCAGACCGGATCGGAAATAGGTAACTATCCGTTTATCAATGCTTTCATTAATCTAAAAGTTAAACGCACCCGCTTCTTTATTATGGCTGATCACGTTAACTCGGGACTAACGGGTTACGGGTACTTCCTGATACCAGGTTATCCATTGAATATCAGGATGATAAAGTACGGTCTGGCATGGACTTTTTATGATTAAAAAAATTGTTGTATCTTTGCGGCATGAACAATACCGGTAGAGGATTGTTAAAATTGTCGGACTAATTGTTTTTGTATTGAGGAAGTTTATTTCGTTCTTGTTTATTGTATTTCTGTCAGTTATCTCCTGCGAAACGGAGAACAGAATGGTTCAGACCAATTCAGTTCCTGCGCGTGATCTTGGCGCAATCCTTGCCGAAGGCAAGATCAGGGCGGTTACGAATGTGAACCAAACGAGCTACTTTATCTATAAGGGAGAGCCGATGGGCTTTCATTTCGAGTTACTCAAAAAGTTTGCTGATCAACAGGAGCTTGAACTTGAGATTATTACAAGTAATGATATAGATGAAGCACTGGAGTATCTTCAGACGGGTGCTGCTGACCTGGTTGCCATAGGGCTGTCAGTCAGTGCAGACCGTAAGGAGATGATGCGTTTCACCGAGCCCCTGATTCAGGCGACACAGGTGCTTGTACAACGCAGACCGGCAGGGTGGAACAGGATGACTGCAGATGAAATTGCAGAGAAGCTGGTCATAAACCAGCTGGATCTCGCGGGAAAGACAATCTATGTACAAAAAGGATCCTCGTATGCTCAGCGTCTCTATAATCTGGAGCGTGAGTCAGGCATGGATATGGGTGTTATAGAAGTACCGTTTGATGCTGAGGAACTTGCCCGCCAGGTTGCACGCGGAGAGATCGAATACACAGTATGCGACGACTATATGTTGAACATCATCGGTTCACTCTATCCCGAGCTTGATCTGTCAACACCTGTCAGCTTTCCGCTCAACATTGCGTGGAGTGTGAGGAAGGACGGCACTGACGGCCTGGTGGCCGAGCTCAACCGCTGGATCAAGGGATTCAAGACTACGAGGGAATATGCACGCCTCGAGAAAAAGTATTTCAGCGGTTCGCGTCCTGCATCCATAGCCGGTTCCGAATATTTCGCCACGAACGGAGGGGGAAAGGTTTCGCCTTTCGATGATATCATTAAAAAATGCAGCGAAAGTATTGGATGGGACTGGCGTCTTGTTGCGGCACTGATATACCAGGAGTCGAGGTTCAACCCGTCTGTCATCTCACCTCGCGGTGCATACGGACTGATGCAGGTTATGCCTGAGACAGGACGGCATTTTGGTCTGGATGTCACTCATTCGGTTGAAAATAACATTCTTGCGGGAATAAGTTACATACGCATGCTTGATGGACTGTTTGACAACTGGGTTTCCGATCCGGACGAGAGGGTGAAGTTTATACTCGCATCATATAATGCCGGTCAAGGCCATGTGATTGACGCCATCAAACTGGCTGAGAAGAACGGACTGGATGCAGGCAAATGGGAAGATAACGTATCGCTGTTTCTGGAGCGCAAGTCGGATCCGGCCTTCTATGATGATCCGGTAGTCAGAAACGGCCGGCTACAGCAGGGGGTGGAGGTAAATGCATACGTGGCAGATATTCTCAAGCGGTACGAACATTACCGGAATATTAAGTAGAGTTACAATTTCTGCTGGCCTATGGCCAGCCACACGCAGTCTTGTCCTTGCGCCACAACCTCGTAGAGGTTGGAGAATTGTATAACCATGCCACCCAGGCCCCCCCCCGGGGCGGGAGGGAGGTCCGCATTCTACAATTCTTGATGGCCTACCTTTAGATTAGCATCC
>DFYY01000052.1 GCA_002383485.1 Bacteroidales bacterium UBA4070
TAAAGGTAGGCCATAAAGAATTGTATAAGGCACGCCACACCCCCCCCGGCTCCACCTCACATTTTGTTCCGGGATTACATGACAATACAATTCTTGCAGGTCCACGACCTGCGGGGTACAGATGGGCGTTCCGGTATACAATTCTTCCACCTCTACGAGGTGGCAGGGTGAGGATGGCCGTTAATGTCCTGTACTACAATTCTTGCAGGCCCACGACCTGCGGGGTACAGATGGGCGTTCCGGTATACAATTCTTCCACCTCTACGAGGTGGCAGGGTGAGGATGGCCGTTAATGTCCTGTACTACAATTCTTGCAGGTCCACGACCTGCGGGGTACAGATGGGTGCTCTGCCATACAATTCTAGCAGGTCCACAACCAGAGGGGTACAGATGGCTGTACTGCTATACAATTCGTGCAGGTCAACGGCCTTGGGCAGGCAACGGGCATGCACCCGCAGATCTGCACTATTGTACCACTAATTCGGAACTCGCAATTCGGAACTCGCAACTCTCTCAGACAATCAGCCCCCTTACCCTGTCATCCAGCTGCTGCTGGTCAACGGTGAAGGAAGCCAGGCCGGCAAGGGTCAGCATCGTGTCCGGCGCCAACTCACCGGTAAGCAGCCTCTCTCTCCATGATGCCAGCACGGGAATCTTCCCCTCAGCAGCAATACGCTTCTTATCCGCATCGTTCATAACCGGGAACATATCCGCCAGCCCTGCCTCGTGTGCAAGCCTTACAATCTCTTCTCCCGAGGAGGGCAACTGCCGCCCAAGCTGCCGCCCGAGATTAACAACATTCTTCGATACCTCCCAAAACTTCTCAATTCCCAGCCCGGCCGCCTCATTGGTGAGAGGCACATCATACCTCGTGGTGAGCCTGCTGCCGAAGAGACCGCTTAACGACTTCCTCCCTGCTGCAGCCACTTTGGGAGGCATCGTAAATACATCAGTGCCCGCAAGCAGATCAAGCTGAGTATAATTCCTCAGGCTGGCAGCTATCTGCCTCGTCCTGAATCCGGTCTCACCTGACAGCCGTGTCACCCACTCCTGCGAAGAAAGCACTGCATTTTCACCGGCACCGCTGCCGTCGCCCAGCCTGTTATCTGACAGAAACACACCTATCCTCCCAAGGAAAACATTCAGGTAATCGGGCCGTGCCACCAGAGTTACCAGCGCGTTCTGCCGTGCACTGAACCCGAGGGTGAAGTTGATCCGAACCCCCTTTTCATGCAACAGCCTCGCACCAATAAGCCCTTCCGGCGTATACGGCACCTTGACAATGAACTGGCCGGGACAGAGTTCCCTGTATCTCAGACCGTAAGAGACAATGGCCTCAATATCATAGGCCGTATCAGTATGAAGCTCCACACTGACCATACCGCCGAATTTCTTCGCAAGGCGAAGGCCATGTCTGGCATTAAGGATGAAGGCTATCTCCTTAACACGCTCGTTCACTGGCAGATGACTCACCAGATCAAGTGCACGGGGCACGAACGAATCATATATCCCCTTCTGAATCTCATTGTTCAGCAGCGTGTTATTAGTGGTCAGGGCAGTCATTTCTGCCGTCCAGTTGGCTTCGGCCTCCTCCATATCACCCGTGTCAAGCCACAGTTCGGTGCCTGTGGAGCGCAACGACTGCCAGAAAGGATCGTATTTCGCTGTTACTGGCTTCTCATCAATACCTGACTTAATGAAGTCAGAAAGCTTCTCATTGTAGGTCAAACTCATTTCTTACTATTTACATTTGTCAAACTTCTTAATGCCTCAAGGTCGCTCCCTGACGGATTCTGGAATAGCTTGAGCCCGAAACGGCCAACAACGGCGTATGCGTAATCAAGCACAGCCGACTGCACACTCTCGAACGGCACCCATGAATTTATCTTGCTGAAGCAGTAGATCTCCACCGGCATGCCTGACTCAGTCGGAGGCATGTCACGCACCATTACCGGCATCATGGAATCAATATCGCGGTGATTTCTGAGATACTCAACCATGTAAGCCCTGAAGGCTCCCAGGTTGGTGAGCGATGTGAGCTCCCCCCTCTTCAGCGCCTCTATCTCCGCCTCATTTTCCATAAGCCACTTCTCGAGGTAAGGCCTCTCATTAATGGCATCAATAAGCTCCGGAGTCATAAACTGTATGGAACGGACATCAATGCGTATCTCCCGTTTGATCCTCCTCACCCCGGAATCCTCCATCCCCTTCCAGTTCTGAAACGATTCCGAGATCAGAGCATATGTGGGAACCGTCAGTATCGTCTTGTCAAAGTTTTCGACCTTGACTGTATATAGAGTCATGTCAATTACAGTCCCGTCTATATTCCTCCCCGGGATCGTTATCCAGTCACCCAGTTTGACCATGTTGTTGGTTGACAGCTGTACGCTTGCAACCAGTCCCAGCAGCGTATCCTTGAAGATTACAACAATTACCGCCATTGCAACACCGAGGCCGGCAAAAACGCTTGTAAGTGAAACCCGGAAAAGTGCAGATATCATTATAAGCACACCGCCTGAGACAACCAGCACCTTGACTATCTGTACGTAGGGTTTGATGGACCTGCCTTTGGAGTAAGGCTGCATCAGCCACACCTGGTGCCATCCCTCAATGAACGCAGTCAGTGTCAGAGTGGCCCAGATTATAATCCAGAGCGCCGCCGACTTGTGTATAAATGTCAGCCATCCAGGGTTCTCGCGCAGCAACCATGTGGCCAGGTTATAGACTATTACGCCCGGGACAATCATTGCCAGACGCTTGAACATTTTTGTCTCCAGAAACTTATCGTCATACGCAGACTTTGAGCGTCTCACCGCATACGCGAAGGTCCGTACCACAATAACCCGTGTAAAATAATATGAAATCAATGCAAGCAGGCCTACGGCCGCAACAAGGAGTACCGTGCTCAGCCACGAAACGGCCACTGCCGGCATTCCGAGGCCCGCCAGGAATTCCCTGACGGTCATGACAGGATCAAACGAACGAAACATGCTTCAGTTGTTTATGGCTGTTAAATTACAAATTATCTTTTTTTGTGACTGCCTGTTTATTACCTTTACAATTCAAAACTGTCAAATCATGAAATCTTTTCCGGTAATTTCATTGTTTCTGCTTGCAATGTCAGTTCAGGCACAGGTTGTGTTTGATGACCATTTCACCGACCGTACTATGAGGTTTGACTTCATGATGGCCGGCAACAGCGAGACCACAAAAGTGTACCCTGTCTCATTCAGGGAAGAGCCCTTCTGGGGCGGATCACTGACTAACCTTACCGATCCGTTCGGATACGGCAACTTCTTATACGAAATCTTTGACGCCGCAACCGGTAAGCTGATCTATTCGAGAGGCTTCTGCACGCTCTACCAGGAGTGGCAGACCACCGCGGAGGCGAAAAAGATGGATCGCGTATTTCACGAAGTCGCCACCTTCCCGTTCCCGAAGAACAAGGTGAACTTCGTGCTGAGCATCCGGGGCCGCGACAGTAAATTCTCAAAACTTTACGAGACAGCCATTGACCCCTCTGACTACTTCATAACCAGGGAAAAACCCGCAGCAGCCGCAGCTACAAGGATCCTTGGCACCGGAGATCCGCACACCTCCCTTGACATCGCATTCATAGCCGAGGGATACACGCAGAGCGAAATGGAAAAATTCCGAAGCGATGTCAAACGGATGGGCAGGATCATCCTTGCCGAAGCCCCTTTCGACAAGTACGCTGACCGGATCAACATATGGGCCGTTGAGGCTCCCTCGCAGGAATCGGGCACCGATGTGCCGGGCGAAGGGATCTATGTCAATACGGCCCTCAGCGCAAGCTATTATACATTTGACGTCGACCGCTACCTGACCACGCAGGATATACGCAGGGTCAACGACTATGCTGCAGCAGCGCCCCACGACCAGATTATAGTACTTATCAACAGCACAAGGTACGGAGGCGGCGGAGTATACAACTACTATAGCGCCGTAACTTCTGACCACAAGCTCACCCCGCAGGTGCTTACACACGAGTTCGGACACGGTTTCGCCGGGCTGGCAGATGAATACTACTCCTCGGAGGTTGCATATGAGGAGTTCTACCCCCTCGATGTGGAGCCATGGGAACCCAACATCACCACCAGGGTGAATTTTGATGCTAAATGGAAGGACCTGATTGCCAAATCAGTCCCGGTGCCAACGCCAAATGACAAGAGGTATATCGGTGTTACCGGCCTGTTCGAGGGTGGCGGCTATTCAGCGAAAGGTATTTACCGTCCATCATTCGATTGCCGCATGAAGAGCAACCAGGCAGATTCATTCTGCGAGGTATGCCAGGAAGCAATTGAGGAGATGATACTCTTCTATCTGAATTAGAGTCAACAGGCAGTAGGCAATAGTCTTAAAATTGAAGCTTGCAGAGCTTGAAGAACTGTAAAAGAGGTGCATTCAGACCTCTTCTATCTTAGATTATAAAGTGATTGCGACGTGCGAATTTCGAATTTCGAAAGGGTGAATCAATCGAACTTCGCAAATCGCAAATCGCAAATTCAATTTATTTCTTCTTCTCCCCGCCTGATGTCGGCGGCTTGGCAATAGAGTCACGCATGCTTGTGTCGGCCTCGATATTCCTCATCCTGTAGTAATCCATGATACCCAGGTTGCCGCTCTTGAATGCATGAGCCATGGCAAGAGGAATCTCCACCTCGGCTTCGATAACCTTCGCACGGGCTTCCTGTGCCTTGGCCTTCATCTCCTGCTCATAGGCGACAGCCATTGCACGGCGCTCTTCGGCCTTGGCCTGGGCGATGTTCTTGTCGGCATTCGCCTGGTCCATCTGAAGCACGGCACCGATGTTCTTTCCTATATCGATGTCAGCTATATCAATCGAGAGAATCTCAAATGCAGTGCCTGCATCAAGCCCTTTCTCAAGCACAGTCTTGCTAATCCTGTCAGGATTCTCAAGAACCTCCTTGTGACTGTGTGCCGAACCGATCGATGATACAATACCCTCACCAACGCGGGCAAGAACGGTCTCTTCGCCGGCTCCGCCGACAAGCTGCTTGATGTTGGCCCTGACGGTCACCCTCGCCTTCGCGATGAGCTGGATACCGTCACGTGCCACTGCGGTAACCGGTGGGGTATCAATGACCTTCGGGTTAACCGACATCTGCACAGCCTGGAACACATCCCTTCCTGCAAGGTCAATGGCTGTGGCCATCTTGAATGACAGATCTATATTTGCCTTGTTCGCCGAAACGAGAGCGTGAACCACCTGGGCCACATGCCCGCCTGCAAGGTAATGTGCCTCGAGCTCGTCACGGTTCAGTTTGATCCCGGCCTTGTCTGCCTCAATCATGGCACTCACAATGATTGATGGTGGCACTTTCCTCCAGCGCATGAATATCAGCTGTAGCAGGCTGATTCTCACACCTGATACCAGAGCCTGGAACCATAGCCCGATGGGTATGAAGTAAAGCAAGATCCAGAGCAGTATAATCGCTCCGACAATAATTATTACATAAATGGTAAGTCCGCTCATATCTATTTATTTATTTATTGGTTTTACTATCAATTTATTGTCATCAATCCTGATAACCTCTATCTCCTGCCTGGGGTCAATGAGAATGTCAACCGATTTCGCCTCAAAATACTCCCCGTTAACCAGCACCTTCCCTCCCGGGGCAAGCCGTGTGACTGTTACTCCTCTGTCTCCGGCCTTCACCCTGCCCTCTTCAGCACCCACGGTGTCAACCTTGCCGTCAATTGTGGTCTTGAGCATGAATTTATTCCATGTGCCGGATTTAAGCATTAATATTGTAAGCACAACCATCACAAGGGCCGTTGCACCCAGAACCAGCAGTCCGGTTGTAGTGCCGAAGCTTACAAATGCAAAGACTATCCCGCTCACAAGACATATTGCCCCGCCTACTCCGGCAATTGTAATACCGGGTATGAGCATGAACTCAATGATGAAGAGCAGCAGCCCGACGAAAATCAAAAATATTATAAGTCCCAGAGACATCAGCTTTTTATTTTAAATCAAAACTGTATCAAGACTGAGTTCCCTCAGTTCAGCGCTCATCTTCTCGAGTGTGGCGTGGTCAGCTATCTTGATGACACATCCTCCCTTTATGTGTGTAAGCACGGCACACTGTTCAGCCTGGATATTGTCATGCCCGCATACCTCCACGAGCGATTTGATGACATGATCAAAGCTGTTTATATCATCATTGATGAGCATGAGGGATCTTTCATTATCCTCGTGTCTACTGCTATCTTCCGGTCTCGGCGCTCTTTTAGTCATCCGGCAGTTTGTTGATTAGTTCCCTTGCAGCTTCGACGGGTATCTCCTGCAATCCGACATATGCTGCAACCCTGGCTGAGTTGTAACCGTTTCGTATCAGCAGCGAGACATACTCGTCAGCGCTTTCAAATGTAATAAAATTACCTATGAGAAACACCGTTTCGCCGATGTTGTTTTGAACCATGTCGAGTCCGCGTGTTCCGGCCAGCCGTTCAATCTTTTGAATGACCTCAGGCTTGACAGGCTTGTCTATGCGTAACACCTCCGCCCTGAAGTAGAGCGTTCCTACCGGAACAGGATTGATCACCCGGTCCTGTGCCCCCTGCCGGCCGGTATCCGTGCCCGTGAGCTCACTGTTGGCTGAAACCGGCCTGGCTGTATCCATGCCCGCGGGCTCGCCGTTAGCTACTATTGGCCTGCCAGACCACTCCGCCTCCAGCAGGGCAGCCCTCTCCATTGAGACCTGCACACCGTTCATCAGCGCTATTATGAAGGCATCGGGGAATCCGGCACCTCGCGCCGCCGGCAAGGATTTCCTTGCATCCTCCAACCTTCTGAACATACCGGCATAATAATAGATTGCCTCACTGCCCTGCCTCTTTCTCCCGTAGACAGGCCAGAGACCCCTGAACAGCGAGGGGGCCACATTGTTTCTGAAGGTTGCGATCTGAACGGTGTAGATCAGCCCATGCGGCATGGTTGGCTCTACCGGTACAGGATTGGCATCAGAGTACGCCGGTACGGGTCTGACCTCAAAGAGAGCCATATTACCGTCCTCCTGCCCGGATACATTCTTCCGGGTAGTGACACCAGGAGTGGAGAGCAGCAACGAGTCAGCCATGGCACTCACAGCGGCCTCCTTCGTGGTCTCCTCAGCAGCTCTTTTCTCCATACGTTCCCTGTCAGCCTCCGGTGCTGCCGCAACAGACTGTGCTGCTCTCTCAGCCCGCAAAGCGATGGAGTCAGCACTATGACGCAGTTCCACCGCCTCGCCAAGCACCCTGAACAGATCGTCTGGCACACCGCTTACTTCGCCCCTGACCCGGAGAACCCGTGTGCCATTCGCCGATGGCTTCCTTACCCCATCCTGTGCCCCGAGTGATCCCGCCGGCAGCATCATGACAACAAGCACTCCGACAACAAGTCCGCGTACCTCTGTGTTAATAACTCTGAGACTTAAATATTTTGTGAAAGATGATAACTTCATACCTTTACCAGCCATAACAAAAATAAGAAAAAAGTCATGACTCAGCTCATCGCAGGCATGCCGGCTCCGCAGTTCAGTGGCTCTGACCAGTACGGAAACAGTGTGAGCCTCAGCAGTTTCACCGGCAAAAAAATCGTGCTTTATTTTTATCCGAAAGACAATACCCCGGGATGCACTGCAGAAGCATGCAGCCTGAGAGATAATTATGAAGAACTCCAGAAGAAGGGATTCGTGGTACTGGGTGTCAGTCCTGACAGTGAAAAGTCACACAAAGGCTTCACTGAAAAGCATAACCTGCCCTTCCCGCTGATAGCTGACCCTGACCGGAAGATAATGACGGCCTACGGCGCCTGGGGCGAAAAGGTCATGTACGGCAAGAAGGTCACCGGTGTTATCCGCACAACCTTCATTATTAATGAGAAGGGTATCATCGAAAAGGTGATCAAAAAGGTTGACACGAAGGAGCATGCCGGCCAGATTTTTAAACTTTACGAAAATGTCTAACTGCTAAAGAATAAGTAAATGGAAAGAAAAGAGATCAACAAGGAGAAGCTGAAGGCGCTCGAGGTGACGCTGGGCAAGATCGAAAAGGATTTTGGCCGCGGCACCATCATGAAGCTTGGAGACCATGCAATTGACAATGTACAGGTCATTTCCACCGGCTCCATCGGGCTTGATGCCGCTCTCGGTATTGGCGGGCTGCCGCGGGGAAGGGTTGTCGAGATATACGGCCCCGAATCGTCCGGCAAGACCACCCTTGCCATACATGCAATAGCAGAAGCACAGAAGGCCGGAGGCATTGCTGCAATAATTGATGCCGAGCATGCCTTCGACAGATTCTATGCCGAGAAACTTGGGGTGGATGTGGAAAACCTGCTCATCTCGCAGCCTGACAATGGCGAACAGGCGCTGGAGATCACGGATCACCTGATCAGGTCAGGTGCTATTGACATCATTGTCATAGACTCCGTTGCAGCCCTGACTCCCAAGGCTGAGATTGAGGGAGAGATGGGCGACTCGAAGATGGGTCTCCAGGCGAGGCTGATGTCACAGGCGCTGCGCAAGCTGACAGCCAACATTAACAAGACGAACACCACCTGCGTTTTCATCAACCAGCTCAGGGAAAAGATCGGAGTCATGTTCGGGAACCCGGAAACTACTACCGGAGGCAATGCCCTCAAATTCTACGCCTCAATCAGGCTTGACATCAGGCGCACCAACCAGATCAAGGAAGGTGAAGACGCAGTAGGTAACCGCGTCAAGGTGAAAGTGGTCAAGAACAAGCTTGCCCCTCCTTTCAGGAAGGCTGAGTTTGACATCCTTTTCGGCGAAGGCATCTCTCGCAGCGGTGAGATAGTTGACCTGGGCACCGAATTCAATATCATCAGGAAGAGCGGTTCGTGGTTCTCTTACGGCGATACGAAACTTGCCCAGGGACGCGATGCGGTGAAGAAGCTCCTGGAAGATAACCCGGAACTGTCCGAAGAGATCAGTGCCAAAATCTTTGAACAGCTAAAGGAAAAGGCAAAATAACCTTCAGAAGGTCTTAAGGCATTATTTCTTTTCAGGGAAGAACAAGCTTAACAGCACTGCTGCCATGAACGCCAGAAGATAACTTGCCAGACGCTCCGAGATGCCTGTGGGGTCGGCAAGCCAGGTTTTCCAGATAATTGCAGAGAGCGTTCCCGTGATGAGTGAAGCATATACCCCGGCACGGGAGAATTTCTTCCAGAAAAGAAGCAGCACCACAGCAGGCCCGAAAGAGGCTCCTATGCCACTCCAGGCATAGGAGACCAGACCATACACGGTATCTTCCATCGTCAGTACAAGCACAAACGCTACTATACCTACAATCAGGGTCAGAGACTTGTTAAGGAAAAGCATTCTCTTTTCAGGTATAACCCTTTTGCTTATGTTGGACCATAGGTCCTCAGTGATGGACGATGAAACTACTATCAGCTGGGATGAAGCCGTTGACATCATGGCCGAGACTGCCCCTGAAAGAAGTATGCCTGCAAGGAGCGGGTTCAGCAGGGTCATTACCATTATCGGCATCACCTTCTCCGAATCTGCAGCAATGACAGCAGCGCCATCACCCATCAAACCTGCCTGTATCATCCTGAAACCAATAATCCCGATGAGAAAGGCTCCCGTATAGGCAAGAAGGGTCCACCCTATGGCAACAACCCTGGCGCGTTTCGTTTCATCAGGATTCCTCATGGCCATCATTCTGTTCAGCAACTGTGGCTGTCCTGTGTAGCCGAATGCCCAGCTGAGACCGTTCAGCACCAGCAGGAAGCCTGCGCCTTCAGCCAGGGTGACGGATGTGCCGGCAATGGCAGCATCGGAATGCATAAGGGCTTCGGCAAACCCTATCCCGTTTGCAGCCGCAATGAACAGCGCTATTACCGGGAGTGCAACACAGGTAATTATCATCAGTATCGCCTGGAAGGCATCAACAGCCACTACAGTTATGAAGCCGCCAAGCATTGAATACATCGTTACAATTCCGGCACCTATCACCATGCCCCAGAATGGCTCAATCCGGAAGGTGTCATTGAAAATCTTGCCGGCACCGCTGAACTGGGCAGAGAGATAAAGGACGAAAAAGATAATTATAATAACCGATGAGAGTATTCCGATCTTCTTTTCTGATCCCGGGAACGACCTGAAGAAGAGCCCGGAAGCCGTCAGGGCTCCTGTTTTTTCCGTGACCTTTCTTAAGGGCTCGGCCATGAAGATCCAGAGAAACAGGATGCCAGTGACACAGCCTATGGCTATCCATACCGAGCTCCATCCCTCGGCATAGGCATGGCCCGTTAACCCGAGAAGCAGCCAGGCAGACTCACCCGTGGCTCTCTCTGACAGGGCAAGAAACAGCCCGGGTATCTTTCTGCCGCCCAGGACAAAGTCTGCATTGGTTTTTGACTGCCTTGAGGCATAAAGTACTATTCCGACTAGTACTACCAGGTAAACTATAAAAACAGTGATGAGCATGGTGCGTTCAGGTCTGGGTCTGTTTTCAAGTGTCAGGCTGAATTATCAACCTGAATTAAATTCAAATATAAAAATATGCTGAAAAAAATGAATCACAGCACACCAGTTGATGCTGCAAAGCATCAGCCAGTAAGGGATGATCCCGGCACGATCCCGCCAACCCCCAACCCCCAACCGGCAACCGGCAAACTGTAAACTGTAAATAAACTAAGGAGTGAAGCCCGCACTTCACCCATTACAATCATCCAAACCAAAATCCAAATCTGATTCGAAGTCGACCGGTGATACATGCCTGTGGATGCATGTGTACAATCTTTCTCCCAGGCCGGTCAGAATTAACCTTTCACTACCAGGGGCAGGGTATGCAATCCTGGCGGAGAGCATTTGACTCTGCGTACCAAAGTCATTGCTGTGTGTTCCATACTATTCATTACCCGGCTGCCCGGTCAAGGAATTCCTGATTCGCGGCTTAATCCACAATGCCGGTTGCCATGGTGGTTATGATTCCGGTGGTGCTCAGACAGGATCTTATGCATTGAGAAGATTCATCAGAACAACAGCCTGATAAACATGACCCTGACCTGCAATGATAATCGATCGGACTGACTTTTCCATACATACAAAGAGAGCTCCATTCCCTGGCTGATTATATTGCCATTCTTCAGGACCTAACCCCGGGGGAAAGGATTTTAGTCCTGTTACAATTCAGTAAATCTTCAGGGCCTGCGCAAGTTTTTTTAGATGGGAAGCAGGGAGGGCTCTGCCGCCTGCTGCCTAATGCCCGTACAAACGTCTACCACCCCGGCAGGAAGTTCAGGCCAAACACTCCGTTCCTGAACCCGCCATTCTGCATCGGGAAGGCATAGTAGGGCTCAAGCACCAGGTAACCCAGCACGTTTATCCTAACTGAAACACCGGTGCTGAACAGCGGATACTTCTGATACGGCGCAACAGCAGCCTCCCTTCGTCCCAGAATAATCTCGTCACCCCTGTACCATGCCAGCCCGGCATCCAGGAAGAGATTCAGGTCCGTAAGAAAATACCTCGACTTGATCAATGCAAGTTGCTCGGGTCCGCTGAAGGGAAACCTGAGCTCAGCATTGGCAACAGCTATCCTTGTTCCGTTCAGCCTTGAAATATCAAGGGTGCTCAAGCCCAGCGTGCTCTCCTGCCCGTAAGAGACATTCTCATAACCTCTTATCAACCAGGGATAACCGAGATAGAGGGGTCGCAACAGTTCAGTCTCAGAACCGTCGCCGTACATCCCGTAACTGTATGCACGGAGTGCAAGCCCTACAGGCTTCATCCAGAAATACTTCCTGTAATCAACCAGTGCTGTGAAAACATCCGTGGCACCAAAATATTTGTCGGCCTGGAATCTCGCACGGTGACCCTGCATCGGAGAGGTCATTCCGGAATAGGAGTTGTCCTCCACATATGCCAGCGAGATCTGCTGGTAATTGCTCCCTTCGGGCGCTGGCATCTTCTCCCTCGTGCCGCCTATACTCGCTCCGTTAAGGAGATAGTAGTAATTGTACCGGTCAACACGGTAATAGTACCATGAGGTGGAGACGGTCGATTCCAGCCTTCGCGTCTGTGTGAAAGGCAGAGAGGCATAAAGCATCATGTTATCCTCGAACATCCTTATGTAGTCAAGCATCAGCACATCAACCGGAATCATCCCGTCCTGGTATCTGACTGAATCACGGCGAATTGACATGCTGCCGGCACGGTACGGGATGTGCGAGACGGCCGCCCCCCACTTTACCTTGCCTTTCTGGTTGATATAAGCCGTCTGCCCGCCAAAGTCATAGATCTCACCGTTGAGCGCCAGCGAGGAGTAGAGCTGGTTGTCCCCTACCATGTCTGAGAAGATCATGTTGATACTTCCCCCGAGGTTGTTTCGGTAAATGCCACCCGAGGTGCCCACACTGGTGTTGTTCGACAGGTAGTCGAGCTTGAATCTGGGCTTATAGGATACGCTTCTGACCGAATCGGCAGGCAGGACAAAATCATCGGCCCTGCTGTAGAGTACTGTATCAACCAGGTTGGCTGCCGCGTGCCTCAAAGGCGGGAGAGTTGCCGGGCCAAAGTCGAGACGGTCAGCCTCAACCTCATCAGCCCTGAACTGCCCGGCATCTGCAACCACAACCTGGTATGAGTTCCCGGAATAATAGTTGTATGCAATCCGGCCTGTACCGTGCGAGATGCTTATGGCAGGCGACCATGGCGTGATACCGCTTATCCCTGTCAGATATTCGGTTAGCCGGAAAAGCCGTCCCGAGCCGGTCTCATACCTGTAAAGATTGCGAAATCCGTCAGCGTCCGAAAGGAAATAAATAGCTTCGCCGTCCGGCGAAAAGAGCGGATTGAGATTAAAGGCACCGCTGAAGATTGCCGGTTCCCTGACACTTCTGTCGGTCAGGTCAAGCAGAGCGATGTTGAAGGTATACCTGCGAAGACCCTCGCTGCTGTTTTTTCTCTCCTGTGCATAGACAAGGAAACGGCCGTCAGGTGACCACGAGGGATGCAGGTTTGCTTCCGTGTCAAAGGTGAGCCTCTCAACACCTCCCGATGCGATATCATAAAGGTACAGGTCACCGGCTCCTCCGGCCATCCCCGTGAAGGCTATCTTGCGGCCGTCAGGAGACCACGCCGGGTTGAAGATCGAAGGCACATCCCTTATTGCGACTTCACTTGTGATTTTCCCTCTCTTTACATCGAAAAAGGCTAGTTTGTTCATCCCCTTGCTGAAGACCACAAAGACAAACTGCCTGCTGTCAGGAGACCAGGAACCGGTCGACTCGTTGGAGTTGAAGTCCTCAACACTCCGCGTGGCAGCTTCTGCCAACCGGCTGACAATCCTGCCGGTGTTTGCATCAGCCACGTAAAGATCCAGACTGAATACATTCTTCTCGGAAAAGAATGCGATGTACTTTCCATCGGGACTGATTGACGGTGATATGTTCAGCCTGCCGGCGTTGTCTCGTGAGATAAGCTTAGTCCCGGTCAGGCTGTCCTTCCTTCCGCTTATGTATTTGCCGTAATGAATCTCCGTCGCACTCTTCCACATGCCCGATAGTGTCTTCTCATCATAGCCCAGTATGCTGTCTGCCGCCTTACTGAAGCCAAGCTCTCCCGTCTTCATCAGAAGGGGCACCAGAAGGGAATCGCCCCATGTCTTGCCCGCCAGGGACATGAACGCCTGGCCATACCTGTAGGGGAAGTACCTTGAGTCTGTCGAAAGCTGCTTGATTGTAGGGAAGTCGTTGTTGATCAGCGCATCCCTCATCCACATCGATGTGTTTGGGTCAACACTTCCCAGGGAGAAATACTCTGCCATTCCTTCTATCATCCAGAGGGGAATGTTGGCCAGCGAAGACTTTGTGGCAGTATCCCTCCTGAGAAACATATTGTACTGAAAAGCATGAACCAGCTCATGCCCTAAGGTATGATCGGTCTGAGCCAGCGACGGCGCCACTGGCATTATAACCCTGTTCTTCAGGCTCTCTGTCACCCCGCCCGTGCCCGTGCCGATCAGCGAACTGATTGTATTGGTCTGCTGGAAATCAGCATGAGTATTGTAGAAAATCACCGGTTTTTTTACCTTGAAGGTGTCCCTGAAGAAACCCTGATGGATACCGTACCACTCCTCGGACCACTGCGTTATAGTCCGGAGCAGCGAGTCATCCTTCAGGTAATGATAGATCTCGAAATTAGGGGTCTGCAGCACATTAAAGCGGAAGGTGCTGTAACCCGGTTTGTTCCTGCCGAAGTACTGTGCATCCGCATCAGCAATCATTACCAGGGTGGCCACCATCAGAAGCCCTGCCAGCCTGAATCTTACTATCCTTCTTTCTTTTACGGTAGTTGCGCTCATAAACTGCCTCCTCTCCTATTATCTTCATAATCATAATTCAGCGGTCGATGAACCAAAATATCACCCTCAAAACACATTCAAAAAATATGCCATTTCAGCCGGGCAATGCCGGGACCGGTTAAATGCCGGCGGTGACCGGCCGGTTCCATTTCCGGATCCTATTCTGATCCCGGCCTCATTCCGGCCGATTCCCTTTTTTTTGATCTCCTTTTGATTCATATTTTGCCTTTGGGCAGCATTAATTTTCATATTTTTGAAATCCGGGCATCATGAAACCCTTATCAGAAAATGAAATACATATGAAGAAACTGACCATCATCACCCTTACGCTTGTCATGGCCCTGATGGGCGCATGCAAGACAGAAAAGACCGAAAAGGCCGCGACACCGGCCATCGATGTCTCACTTACTGACGCCGAAAAGGCCGGTGGCGTGCTTACTCCTGAAATTCTCTGGAAATACGGCCGCCTCGGCGGAATGACCCTTTCACCCGACGGGTCGACAGTGCTGTACCAGGTGACAAACTATGATCTTCCAACTGAAGCACGTGCCACCAACATCTGGTCCGTCTCCCCATCGGGAGGAGACCCTGTTCAGCTGACCACCGAAGGCGGCGCAGGACCACAGTGGATTGAAGGCGGCGCAAAAATCGCCTACCTCGCCGGAGGTAAAATAATGGTAATGAGTCCTGACGGAAGCACCAAAAAAGAGATAACCGGACTTGAAGATTACGAGATCCTCTCATTCTCACCTGCCGGTGACAGAGTATACTTCACCCGTCGCGTAAAGCTCGACCAGACGGCAAATGAAAAATACAACCTTCCAAACGCGAAGGTCCGCATCATAGATGACCTGATGTACAGGCACTGGGATTACTGGCATGATTACTCATACAGCCATATCTTCACCGCCTCGTTCGATGGCTCAACCATCAGCAATGAGAAGGATATCATGGAGGGTCAGCGTTTTGACGCCCCGGATGCCCCCTGGTTCGACGAGGCTGACATAACCTGGAGCCCTGACGGCAAATATATTGCCTATGCCTGCAAGAAACTGACCGGCAAAGCCTATTCGCTCAGTACGAACACTGATATCTACCTGTATAACGTCACCACAGGAGAGGAAAAGAATATCACTGAGGGCAACATGGGATATGACAAAGCACCTGTATTCTCCCCGGACGGGTCAATGATTGCTTACCCGAGTATGGAGGAGGACGGGTACGAGTCTGACCTCGAGAGACTGTTTGTTTACAATTTGGCCACCGGCGAACGCAAGTGGCTCTCTGAAGGATGGGACTATAACGTGGGTAACATCCAGTGGAACGGCACCGGCGAGATATGGTTCACAAGCCCCTGCCTGGGCAGACAGCCGGTCTTCAGGATTTCACTGGCTGACGGTGCCGTCACGAAGGTGACGGAGGGCGACTATGACATGGGGCCGCTGCAGCTGAAAAACAATGTTCTGGTAGCCGGCATACAGTCAATGGCACGCCCCACCGAGGTAGCAAAGGTGGATATGTCCAACGGGCAGTTCTCATTGATTACCGATGTTAACGGCCATATCTGCGAGAACATTAAGATGGGCAAGAGCGAGGAGAGGTATATAAAGACGAAGGATGGAAAGGATCTGCAGATGTGGATCATCTATCCGCCCGACTTTGACCCCTCGAAGAAATACCCCGCACTGCTTTACTGCAAGGGCGGGCCGCAGGGTCCCCTGGGACAGAGCTGGAGCTACCGCTGGAACTACCAGATGATGGCAGCCAACGGCTATATCGTGGTGGCTGTCAACCGTCGCGGCAACTCCGGCTTCGGCAGCTACTGGCGCGAACAGATCTCGGGCGATTATGGCGGTAAGAACATGCAGGACTACCTTGACGGCATTGACGCGATGGCGAAGGAGCCGTTCGTAGACAAGGACCGCCTGGGAGCCGTGGGAGCAAGCTACGGAGGTTACTCGGTCTTCTATCTCGCCGGGATGCACAACAAGAGGTTCAAGGCGTTCGTGTCGCACTGCGGTGTTTACAATACGATTGCCGAATACGGCTCCACAGAGGAGTACTGGTATCCGAACAAGGATTACCAGGGTGCACCCTGGAACAAGCCGCAGCCTCCCGGATATAATAAGTTCTCACCCCATACGATGGTCGACAAATGGGACACCCCCATCCTGATCATCACCGGGGCAAACGACTTCCGCATACCTTACAGCCAGTCAATGGAGGCATTCAACTCGGCCACCCTGCGTGGCGTGCCGGCACGGCTCCTCTTCTTCGAGAATGAGAGTCACTGGGTCACCAAACCGCAGAACTCCGTCATCTGGCAGAAAGAGTACTTTGAATTCCTGGATACCTATTTGAAGTAAAAAGAGGCATTAAAGGGCCGAGCGAGCAGAAATGACCCGGCGGGTCATTTTAGCGAAGAAGCCAGACTGAAGAGAATACAATAGGCAGTAGTGGGGAGCTAATGCCTATTGTTTTTTGTACTGAATGGTTTGAAGACCCTCAGATTGAGGAGCAAGGCGACGAAACCCCGCACATGGAGTGTCGGGGCCTTCAGACATGCCGGTCAGCACATCGATATTTTCTTTCCTTGCTGCAGCTTCTGTCAGACCGGCGGTGCCGAAGATGTAAGGTATCCCGCATGGGACCATCACATCCTTCTGTTTCTTGATCATTATAAAATTCTTGTCCGGACTGGCTGACTTTCCTGTCAGCGACACAACCATGCCTGCAGCGCTGCCGCCTATAACCAAAACGTCTGTCTTTTTCATTATTTCGTAATTTCTATATTGGATTTCAGGTTTTCTGTTGCTTCCATGACCTGCCCGGCCAGTGTTTCAAATGCCTCCACGGCTGTCTTGTTGGTCTGCTGGAATACCGAGCGGCCTGCCTCAGCAGCTTCTCCAACCTCCAGGACAAGAGGAATCTGACACAGCAGGTTCGTATCATACTCCTTCGCCAGTTTCGCGCCGCCTCCCCTGCCAAAGAGATAGTAATGCTCCTCAGGATGTGCCGCGGGGGTGAACCATGACATGTTCTCCACAACACCCAGAATAGGAACCTTAAGATCCGGATTCATGAACATCGAAGAAGCCTTGCGGGCATCGTTAAGGGCAATCTCCTGCGGTGTGGTCACGATGATTGCCCCGGCAAGATTAAGTTTCTGTACCGTTGTCAGCTGTATGTCACTCGTCCCCGGAGGAAAGTCTATTATCATATAATCGACCTCACCCCACTGTGTGTCCTCAAATAGCTGCTTTACAGCATTGGAAGCCATCGGGCCGCGCCAGATAAGAGACTGGTTGCGGTCGATAAAGAATCCGATTGAGATTATCTTTATCCCGAATTTCTCTATCGGAGACATCACTTCCTTTCCTTCGATGGATTCGACCCTCGGACGTGCATCCTCAAGGCCGAACATTGTCGGTATCGAGGGGCCGAAGATATCAGCATCCACCAGGGCCGTCTTAAGGCCGTTTCGCGCCAGCGCTATTGCGAGGTTGGCTGCCACAGTTGATTTGCCTACACCTCCCTTGCCCGATGCTACCACTATAATGTTTTTGACACCCGTCATCGGTATCTTTTCAAATAACTTGTTCTTTTCCATTTGCCATTAAATTATTCCAGATTTTATTTATCGCCTTGCTGATCTCAGCGTCAGGGTGCATCTCAACAACGCTCCTGCCTGCTACCATGGCATCCGTTACCCTTCTGTCAAAAGGCAGGCGTCCGAGCAGGGTGCTGCCCTGTGCTGCACACCATCCCTCGATTCTGTCTGCCATCGCTTCGTTAAGGTCAGACTTGTTGATTATCACCCCAACTTCCGATGTGAATTTTCGGGCCACATCATGAACTCTTTTAAGGTCTGCCAGTCCTGACATGGTTGGCTCGGTGACTATTACTATCCTGTCAACACCGGTCACTGTCGAAATAACGGGACAACCTATCCCCGGAGGTCCGTCGATGAGAATAGTCTTCATCCCCTTCTCTGCCGCAACCCTCTTCGCCTCATCCCGTACCATGCTCACCAGCTTGCCCGAGTTCTCCTCTCCCGGGGCTAACCTTCCGTACACCATCATCCCGTTCCTGAAGCTGCCGGAGTACATTCTGCTCTTATCACTGCGTACCATTGTTATGGCATCCATCGGGCAGATCCTTGAGCAGAAAAAACATCCGTCGCAGGATGTCTCCGAGATTACTATCTTTCCCTCCTCTTCCGTGATGGCATCGAACCGGCAATAGCTTTCACAGATGCCGCAAACGGTACAGAGGGTATGATCCACTACAGCCTTATGACCTCCGATGTAGACCTGCTCTGTCTCATGTTCAGGGTTGAAGAGAAGGTAGAGGTTTGCCGCATCAACGTCACAGTCGGCCACCACAAGCTTTTCACCCAACGTGGCAAATGCTGCAGTCACGCTCGACTTGCCTGTACCTCCTTTGCCGCTAATTACTGCCAGTTCCATGTTCAGAGATGATTTTGTCTGCAAGCCCGGCAAAGAAACCGGCCATTTTATCGTTCTTATCGGTTATAAGCCTGCCCTCGGAATAACTCCTGGCAATTGCAGGGTCATAATTAATCACGCCCAGCAATGGAATTTGTTCCTCGCTGAGATAGTTCTTCACCCCGCTGTCTCCTATGTCGGCGCGATTAATGATCACCCCGCACTGTTTGTTCATCGTTTTAAGTGTTTCAACGCTCTGCCTGAGATCGCTCAGGCCAAACGGGGTTGGTTCCGTCACGAGTAAGACATAATCAGCCCTGTCAACGGTCTGGATGAAGGGGCATGAAGTTCCCGGTGGTGAATCCAGAACTACCATCCCATCTTCTCCTGCCTCCTTTATGGCTGCTTTGATAACCCTGACAGGTGACATCTCATTGACACGCATGCGCGCTTCAACCAGGGGATAGCCCCTGCCGGTCCTGTATATGTTGACTGTACCGAGTACCACGGGCTTTTCCGTAATTGCACCTGAGTTGCATGCGAAGCTGCATGCCCCGCAACCATGGCAGAGATTCTCAATAACCTCTATAACTTTTGCCGTCGGTACGTAGAAAATAGCGTTATAGTTGCACCAGTTGCTGCACCGGCTGCACCATGTGCAGGCATCCTTATTGATGACCGGCACCTGGTGAGTTACTTCCGATTCTGAAATCCTTTCCGCAGTGAAAAACAGGAGGTCATCCGGTGCCTCTGCATCACAATCGACCAGGGTAACGTTATCGCCACGCATGGAAAGTACATTAAACAGATTTGTGGCAACGAAGGTTTTCCCTGTCCCCCCCTTGCCGCTTGCTACTGCTATCTTCATCCGCTCAGAGTCTAGTCGTAGGCCAGCCGCATCTTCTCGTCGGCCAGGGTAGGTTTGATGAACCGCTGCATGGCAGCACCTTTCCAGGTGCCAAGGTTCATGTGCGTGGTGTAATATTTCTGGGGGATGGGATGAGTACCTACAACCACCTCAATGCCGTATTTCTCAGGTATAAAGCGGGTGAAGTAATCAAGCCTGGGGCACGGAGGGTAGCCTACAACCAGGCCGGTGGCAAGGTGTATTACACTGACCCCGTTCTTTATCATTTCCTCCGGAGTATACTCGACGTTCCCGCCCGGGCAGCCACCGCAGGTAGTGAACGCTGCTATCTCAACATCATCATCCCTGTACCTGTCAAATGCACCCTCGCGATTGCGGAAAGACCTGAAGCACTTGCCCCCGGCACAGGTATGGTACCTGTCGCATATGATGATGCCAATCCTCTTCTTTTCCATGGAAGTCCGTCAATGATCACAATAATTTGCGCCGGCCTGAAGCTTGTCGTTGAGAAGGTCTGCTGCAAGCTCATCCGGGCTTTTCACAGGGGCGCCGACAAAAACATTGATTGAATGCTGGTTGAAGAGCCCTATTGCTCTCTGACCCATTCCTCCGGCTATCACGTCGGTGACACCTTTCTCTGCAAGCCATCCTGGCAACAGTCCGGGCTCATGAGGCGGGGGAGTGATGAGAGTTTCGGCTGTAATGCTTTTGTCTTCGGCATCAACTATTGCGAATTGTTCGCAGTGGCCGAAATGTGAACAGAGAATACCTCCTTCAAGGGGAATTGCTATACGTTTTTTCATGTAGCTTTTATTTTGTATACGGTTTTTGAATGATTTATTTGATTGTTCGTTCCTGAATACCACAAGCTTGCCGGCCTGGGTGTCCTGTTCTCAGCATTTATCTTCCTGAGCCCCTGCCTCTGCCACCTCCTGTATCCGGACCGCTTCCGCCTCGCTGACCGCGACCCCGGCCACCGCCTGTGCCGGCACCTTGTCCTGTACCCCGGCCGCCACCCTTGCCTGAACCCTTTCTGCGGCCTTGTCCGCTGCCCTGGCCTTGACCCTGACCCTCACCAGGTCCTTGTTCGCTACCCTGACCCTGGTCTGTGCCCTTGCCCTGCCTCTGTCCCTGGCCGGCACCTCTGCCTCCTGTTACAGGAGCATACTCTTCTGTATCATTGATACCTGCTCCTTTCCTGTCAGCCTTTCCTGCACGACCGGCGCCAAAATTCGTACACTTACCGGCCTTCCTGCCGGTCATCGGTCCCTCGCCCTGAGGGCCTTTATGATCTAATCCGGGCATAATTCCTATATTTATTTGTTGTTTAACATGTAAATCACCGACTTAACCGTCTTCTCCGGCTCCTTGTATACCACCATCTGGATCTTCAGGCTGTCAAGAAGCGACTTGATTTTTACCCCAAACTCGCCGGAGACGATCTTCTTCACCTCCTTTGACGCCACCAACTGGACTGAAGCCGGACCGGCTCCCTCCTCAGCATCCCTGTTCGGGTTGGGAAGTATCTCTACTCCTCCTGTCTCAGTGTCATAAATAACGAAAAACGCACAGCGGCCGAAACGCTGATCGATGGTGCTTTCAAGGCTCTGCCCTGTACTTGTTATTGCTACTTTCATATCTTTTTTGTTTATATATCTTTAGCCAGGAGGTTGTTCTTCCTCATGAGCTGGCTACCACAAACAGGACATACCTCATCCTTGCAGCGCTGAGAAGGCTCATGATCCTTCTCATATCCGCATGAAGGACAGACACAGATATCAGAAGGAGCCCGGCGCGTAACCGGAATTGACTCATCAACCGGCACAAAATTGACTATCTCGCTGCTGCCGCATAACGGACATATATCAGGAACAACACTCTTCTCAGGCTGGTTGAAAAGACAACTGCAGCCGTTGCACTTGTACCACTCACTGTCAAAGTAAATCTTCCCCCCTTCAATAATGATCTGCTTTCCTGTTACCAGTGCATCCGCAATCTTCGCCCTCGCTTTTGCATATATGCGGGTCAAAGTCGGGCGCGAGACATCCATCACACGGGCAGCCTCATGATGGTTGAGATTTTCATGATCGCAGAGCCTGATAACTTCATACTCCTCGAGGTGCAGGAAGACCGACTGAGGCTGACCGCCCTTAGCCGTCCCGCCATAAGGCCGGAATCCCGATATGCCCGGAGGGTTACTGACTCTTCTTAATCGTGTTGGACGTGGCGACACTTTATGATCATTTGTTCGCTACAAAGATAATGAACATATGATCAAAACACAAAATCTATCTGAAGAATCTTACGCAGGCAGGGGCATTGAAGGGCAGGGATGAGGTCACACCATCACGTTCGGCACTGCCAGGTATGGCAGATATCTCGTTTGATCTCTGGTTTGCAACCAGGAAAAATTTCCCGGACGGTGATACAGCGAAGTTACGCGGCCAGTTGCCACCACAGTTCTGGTGAGACGGCTCCGAAAGTTTACCATCCGCCCCGACCATGAAGGTTACTATGCTGTTATGCCCCCGGTTTGAGCCGTAGATTTTTTTTCCGTTACGCGAAAGATGAATATCGGCACAAAAACTTTTCTCCGTGTATCCTTCGGGCAGAGTGCTGACAGTCTGTTTGGCAGCCACGGTATCTGAAAGGATATTGTATACTGATGCCGTAGAGTTGAGCTCATTTATTATATAGAGGTTTGCTGAAGACCTGTCAATTGCCATATGCCTCGGACCGCTTCCGGGCTCACTGTTGAAGTAAGCTATGTCTGCATTCATCAGAAGCCCCAGTGTGGTGTCGAGCTTAAGCTGATGCACCCTGTCAAGGCCCAGGTCGGATATATAGTAAGTATGAAGCCTCGGATTATGAATAGTCATGTGGGGGTGTGACTTCTCACCGTAGAAGATAACATCGGTGACTTTTTCGGGTATGCCCTCGCTGTTCAGCTTTATTACGGAGACCGAGCCGCTGCCGTAGTTGGCTGTGATCAGGTATTTGCCATCAACTGAAACCTCGATATGGCATGGCCCTCCCCCTCCCTGGTTTATTGAACTGATTTTCTCGAGGTTTTTGGTTCTCTTATCATATCTTAATGTGGTGATGCCTCCCCCGGCTTGCATGTCAAAAGTGTCAACCTCATTGACAAGGTAAATCAGCCCTTCCTTACCGAATGTAAAATAGGAAGGATCAGCCCCGACAGTGATCCCGGAGATCTTCTCGATGCTGCCATTGCTGTTCAGCCGGCACAGCAGCACATCGGAGGTGCCATCGCCGGAATAGCCGGATGCTATGAACATGTTTTCCCCCATGTTACATGAAGAAAAAAAAGCAGTGAGCACCACCGCCACAAACATCAATGGATTCTTCATCGGATTGCCTGTATATCATTGTTTTCCTTTGTCTGCCACTATGGTACCGGTATGGCCGGACGAAAGACAAATATGTGGCAATTTATTTAAATCTTTAATAATCTCTGGCGAAAGATTCCCAATGCCTGTCAGTACATCAATCCAAACATCCAAAGTGGAATCCGGTTACCGGAACCGTACTCAATATCATCCGATACCACAAAGGCGTTCTCGGTTCCGGTCAGCTGTTTCTTCGGCTTGTCCTTACCTCCTATCTCAAATATGTATTTCCCGTCCATGAAAAAATCAGCCCTTGCATCATACTGCAGTGCATGCTCATATCCCGCCTGGTTGGCAAAGAATGTCTCTCTCAGATTTCCTTTGCTTAATTGTCCGCTGCCCAGTACATGCATAAGGTTAGTATTCTCAAGAAATATCTTTTCAGGCTTTTGGAGGATACTAATTTCAGCTGAATTTTTATACAGGGCAGTTATCAACTTTGCCTCTTCCAGATATTTCAGGTAAGATACTAATGTGATACGAGCCATGCCTGTACGTTCAGCAAGTTTACTCACATTGGGGACAAATGGAGCCGATTGCGAGATAATCTGCAGCAGTTGTTTCAATTTATGTATATACCCATACTCTACACCCCTCAACAATGGCAGTTCTATTTCCAGAATCATGTTTACCGTCTCCTCCAGTCTCATCGGATAACGGCCAGGATTTTCTGAATAGTAGGGATAATATCCGTTTTGCAGATAATCTCCGAAGTATCGTATCGGCTTAAACTTTCCAACTACTTCCGCTGATATTTCAATATGATGCCCCAGGATATCCTGCAGACCACAAACCGGCAGATTGATACCGTGAAACATAGCTGCATATTCACGGAAAGAGAGCCCCTGCAAGTGGTAAATATCTGCTCTGCGCGAGAGATCAGCTCGTGCATTCAGTATTTCCAGCAAAGACGAACCTGTGAATACGATTTTCAGATTGGGATAATCGTCATAAATGTTCTTTATTTCCTGCGACCATGAGGGGTATTTATGCACTTCGTCCAAAAATAAGTGTCTGCCTCCGTGTTTCACAAAATCGTCTGCAAGTGCACTTAACCTGTGATCAGCGAACCAGATATTGTCTAAACTCACATATAACGCAATGTTGTCTTGCCCATAATTCTGGAGGATGTATTGAAGCATCAGGGTGGTTTTACCTACACCGCGGGCTCCTATTATACCAACCAGACGTGAATCCCACTGAATACGGTCTTTCAGAGAGCGTACAAATCTGGTATCCGTTAACGATAACCGTTGATGATGTTTCTCAATCAGGGATTCCATCCAGACATATTGATAACTAAACTTTACAAATATATATATTATCTGATAACCATGGTTATCATTATGATAAAGTTTTCATTCCCCCGATCAAAAAAAGATAAAATACTTATTGAATAAGGAAATCCTTAAAGAATTGGTTATGTTTGGAGCACCTAATCGTTAAGCATCCGGTTTGCCACATATATTTTTTAACAGAAGGTTCCGATAACATTGCCCGGCAATCATCCCCTCTCCCCCTGTTTCCTGTAGATATACCAGTACGCCAGCGGAATGAAGTAGAGACTGACGAATGTGCCGAGGGTCATACCTCCTATCAGCGCCAGGGCCATGGACCGCTGCAACTGGTTCCCCAGACCTGACCCGAGCAATATCGGAAGGGTCAACGCCCTCATTTAATAAGTCGTAAGTTATGAACCTTTTAGAATTCAAAATAAACCCGGAGGTGAATGGCCATTAAACCGAACGTGCTCCCGAAAATTCCCGAATTTTCCCGGAAATTCCCTTTTTCGATCATGATTCCTGGCATAACTTTGATGGGAACAATTAAATAAGGAGCGTCATGAAGAAAAAAGTATTAGCTGCAATTCTTTTTCTGTTGATTGTCTCAATCATGAGTGTGAAACAGTTGACCGCTGTTAAGGCTATTGATCCGGTTGCTCTCTGTCAGCAGTGGTGCCCTTGGAGTTATATGTCAACATGCACCCTGCATGCTGGCGATTCCGGTGGCACGTACATTATTACGTGCTATAACAGAGAGTGGATCTGAATTAGTTGGACAGGCCGGTAATTTTACCGGCCTGTCTGAAAAATCACTAATGTCGGTATGGGCAAAAGATTTGGTTTCGTAGTTTTTACGCTGGTTGAAGTAGTAGTATTGGTTTCTTGCACCCACAGGATTGGGAACGACGATATTTTCAATGAGGAATCCTTCAATACCAGGATTGACTTAAGGGATGGCAGGCAGGTAATAGTCGATGACCTGTTGCTCGGACAACCAACACTTATAAGATTCCATCCGGATTCATACCTGGTGATTGAAGAATTCGGCACACCGAGATTGATAAAAATACTCGATCTGAAGACCGGGAAAGTTCAGGAATTGATACAGCGGGGCAGGGGACCCGGAGAAATGCTTGTATCCTGGGGTGTGGAGATCATTGACAGGGATATCTTCCTCTTTTGCGGGCAACTTCGAAAGATAATAATCCTGAGTCAAACCGATGACCGCACCTTTATTATTGACGATGAGTTTTATATCGAAGAAAAGCAAACCCAGAGACTACACCCATTATCAAGGAATATGTATGTCTGCCTGAGCTCTATCGGAGATGAGAGGCGGTTTACATTGCTCGACGGGAAAGGCAAAATCATAAAAAAATTCGGGGAATATCCTCCGTTTATTAATAATGATGAAATAAAAGCCGATAATGACATTTTCTTTTCATCCTTAGGCTCAACGCCCGATGGAAAACGTTTCGCAGCGGTGTGTTCAAAGACTGATCTTTTCGAGCTGTATGATATTGAAAAGGGTCTTCTTAAAAGATTTCAGGGTCCTTTGGGTTTAAAAATTTCCGTGGAGGCTCAATCAGTGGGGACCGGTTTCATGCTGAAGCCTCAGCCGCATTATACAACCTACCATCATGTGATTACAAATGAGAATGAGTTTTGGACAGGATACATAGGCTACCGTTTCCAAAAGGGTAAAAATCAGACTCTTGAGGAGCAATGTACTAAAAAGCTCTTTTGTTTTGATTGGCAGGGGACTCCACTACGAATGGTGCTACTTGAATTTCCTGCCATATCCTTTGATATCGATTGGAGGAATAGAATTCTTTATGCTCTTGAAATACGAGATAAAAGTGCTTTCATATTTGAATATTCCATGGATAAGATTTATAATGAGGCTAATTAATACAATTTGTTCTATTTTAGTTCTTTTTGCTTGTAATCCTCAATCTCCGGACAAACTAACCATTAACGACAGGCAATTGAATGAGGTCATATTGAACTCCAAAACACCCATAATTGTTTTTTTTCATTCAGGTGAGTGTTCAATGTGTTATGGTACTCTGCAGCAAGTTTCGATTGACTTTCCTGAATCAACGATCATTAGTATATCTGTGCTCAAAAACACAGATCTTATAAACTCCTATCTTGGATTAATTGGGTTTAAAGGATTATCAGTGATTGACTCGTCCGCTATTCTTCTTAGTGACAACAGAGTTTTTTTACAGACAAGTAGTTTGTTCTTAATTGACAATTCATCTGCCATTTTATACAGGACTTCTGAATACAACAAAAAGGATAGAGACAAGATTAAGATTATAATTAGAAAGAGAGATTTGTAAGTTTGATTGACGCCAATTTGAATTTTTATATTCACACATAATATTTGATAGAACATGCCAATAGTAAAACGCTACGTTGATCTTGACTAATTGTCTTTGTGATCAAGGCAACTTTCGTCTGTAAATATACCAGTACGCCAGCGGAATGAAGTAGAGACTGACGAATGTGCCGAGGGTCATACCTCCTATCAGCGCCAGCGCCATGGACCGCTGCAACTGGTTCCCCAGACCTGACCCGAGCAGCATTGGCAAGGTCGAAAACAAAGACGCCATAGCAACCATGATAATGGGCTTAAGCCTCCTCGACCCGCATGTACAGAAGCATGTAGAAGCTGTTACAGGAATGATTTTGAGATGGAGATTGATGGCAACGTTTAGGCGCTGGACTTAACAACAAAGATATAGTTTATGTTTATACATGTATTTACATAAATAATTTCTTATCTTTACAAAAAAAAGAGTAATGCAACCGTTTAAATCAAATATTGTAAAGCAGATAGAGACAATTCCCGAAGGCAGGATATTTACCTTCGCTGACATTACTTTTCCCAGAGATAAATTTGCCAACGTGGCGGTTATACTTTCACAACTAACAAAAGAACAAAAACTGATTCGTGTGGAGAGAGGGGCGTATTACAGGCCAAAGCAATCGAGCCTGGGATTGGGACTATTGCCTGTTTATCAGGATGAACAGTTGAGCTATCTGACACGAAAGCTGGGTGGATATCTGACCGGGGCTTATGTCTATAATAAAATGTCATTGACGCAACAGGTTCCATCGGTCATTACGATTGCCATGCGATATCCGGTACGACCTTTCAGGTTTAGGAAACTGTCAATCGAATGTGTTAAAGCCTATATTGATTTACCAGGTGATAACGAAACCCTTCATTTGATACAAATATTGGACGCAATTAAAGATTTGAAATATATTCCGGGAGCAAGCCCCCAAACAGCCTACGAGAGAATTTTTTCCCTGCATGTATCCGTTTTGTCCAAGTCAAAACTTGAACGAATTGTATCTTTAGCAATGGCTTATCCTCCGAGAGTCAGGAAAATACTCAGCGATATGCTGGAAAGAGGGAATAACCAGGATTTGCGGGAACAGCTTATAGGTATGATTTGTCCGACTACACGGTTCGACTTGTCATATAAAATATCATAGTGCCGATGAATTTACATTTGAATAATGAAGTTTTCAGGGAACTGATAGAATTGGCTTCCGAATATTTCAGTTATGAACAATCGCATGTAGAGAAAGACTACTGGGTATGTAAGATATTGAAAGAGTTAACTTTATCTGATTTTGCCGGCAGTGTCTATTTTAAAGGAGGAACTTCGCTTTCAAAGGCATATGGCATAATTAACCGTTTTTCAGAGGATTTGGACATCTTTGCCTTCTCGGGTAACGTCACCTCCTCCAAGCAGTCAGAGAAAACACTGATCCGTAGTATATCCCACTTTGTCATTAAAAATAATGAAGACATGTACAGGGAGGAATTATCTATTACAGGTGGAAACTTTCGAAAGCTGGCCTTTTCATACGATATACACTACGAAAGTACCGGACTGAAAGAAAACCTTGAAGTCGAAATCAAATGTTGTACGTTGGACGATAAATCCGTCATGTATTATCCCTCACAAAAACGGACGGTAGCTTCCATAATCACCGAATACCTGATAATGAACGAAAGGCAAGATATTATTGAGCAATTTGCACTTGATGCCTTTGAAGTGCCAACTATTGACCCGAAACGTACACTGTGCGATAAGATTTCGCGATTGACACGACTATCTCATAGTGAAGATTTCGAAATACTTATTGCCAAGTATATCCGGGATGTATATGATATTTACCGAATCCTGAATACTCCCAAATATATCGATTTCATTCGCTCTGAGGAGTTCACGGCTGCACTTACACATGTTACGCACGAGGACAATCTATTTAGGAACTCTCAATTATCCAACCCTGTTTCCGGGGCACGTATATTCGCCCGCACTGATGAAACGTTGAGACTTCCAGCTATTTCACGAGCCTTTTACAATGAGTTGAGAAAGTTGATCTTCGATTCCACTAAGATGCCTGCGTTGGATGACGTTATCAAAACAATTGCATTACTGCAGGAACCGCTATGTAGATTTGATGAAAAAAACTATAGGCTATGAGTTTCAAACAGTGTATGGTTTTAGATCATATTCCGGGAAGGGATAGCAATATTCCCTTTCATACTTCTCATTCCGACAGCCATCCATTGACAGCATGCTATCCTGAATAATGAGTAACAAACAACATACTTGATCTTGACTCATTGTTCATTTTGGGCATGGCCGTTTTGCCTGTAGATATACCAGTACGCCAGCGGAATGAAATAAAGACTGACGAAGGTGCCGAGGGTCATGCCTCCTATCAGCGCCAGGGCCATAGGACGCTGCAACTGGTTCCCCAATCCTGACCCGAACAGCATCGGAAGAGTCGAAAACAACGACCCCATAGCAACCATGATAATGGGCTTCAGCCTCCTCGATCCGCCGGTGTATATCGCCTCCTTCAACCCTACCCCGGATTTCCGGAGATTGTTTATAGTATCTACCTTAAGTATCGAGTCGTTGATGATGACCCCAGACATCACTATGATACCTATCATCGTCATGATGTTTATAGTCCCTCCCCATAACCATACCAGGAAGAGCGCCCCGGCAATGTCTATCGGTATCTCCAGCAGGACTATCAGCGGCTGGGAGAGCGACTCAAACTGGGCGGCCAGAATGAAGTATAGAAGCACCAGCGAGACAAGCAGCACCAGCGCCAGCTCGCGGAAGAGCCGCTGGCCCGTTATCACCGTTCCGCTGAATGAGAGCGAGAGATCAGGCACGGACGACAAAGTCTCCTCGATCTCTGCCGTCAGCTGCGCCGGACGGTTCGTTGAAACATTCATCTCAACCGGGACATACTCTGACGCCATGTTACCCATGATGGCCTTGTAGTAACGCACCCGCCTTACATCGCATATCTCACTGACGGGAACCTGCGCCCCCTGCCTGTTAAGTACGGAGCCGGTTGACATATGCTCACCTATTGGCGTCTCATTGCCCGCCATAACAACGGGAAGGATCTGGTGTGACGACCTCAGCTCTCCTATCTCATTGCGGTTCAGCGCACTCCTGATGGCCGGATAGACCGTGTTGGGATCAATATCATACAACAGCATCTTTACCGGGTCAAGCCTGATCTCTATCTTCTCCTCCAGTTGCGGAGCCATGATTCCTGCCTCAGGCCACCGCCCGGCAAGCAGTCCGTTGATCTGCATCATACTCTCTACCGGAGGCACCGCCTTCTCCGTAGCCAGCGCCACCTCAACCACAAGTGGCGTCTCCGATGCTGCAAATATCTTTTCAAAGATGTTTTCCTGCGGCCTGACAGTCATCACTGCCTCGGGGAACCGCGAGGGCAGGTATGCCATCAGCAACTCCCTGATCTCATCCACCGCCCCATAACCCGCTGTCCTGATATATATCTTCGCCGATGAATAGGGTTGATCATACTCGCGCGTGAAGATAAACTGCTGCTCACCCACGAAGCTGTTGGTCTGCACCGCCTTCTCTCCCAGCTGATCAACAATAGCCTGTATCCGAGAAGAATTCTCCTGCAGGTCGATGTTCTCATTCCAGTCGATCATTACTGTCATCTCATCCTGAACAATCGCAGGGAACTTCTCCTTCCTCATGGTGAAGAAGAAGAGGAGCATTACCGCGATTGTCACTGCGAAAAGAGCCATCACCATCCTCCGGTGCCTGAAGAAGAAATTCATCCCCCCTTCATACTTTTTCTCAAGGTTCTTAAGGCTGATTCGTTTTACGAAACGGGTCAGCGCACCTTCCTTCCCGCTCCGATAGATCAGGTGATAAACAGTCGGCAGAAGCATTATCCCCACAAGCAGTGAGACTCCCTGGCCGATGATGATTGCAATGGCCTGGTCATAAAACAGGGCTCCGGCAGTGCCGCTCAGAAAGATCAGCGGCACAAATACGGCACAGGTGGTCAGCACTGACGAGATAAGAGGCGTTATCACCTCATTGGTGCCCTTCACACATGCATTGATGAGCTTCTCCCCCCTGTCGGTCCACTGGGTGATATTCTCTATTATCACAATTGAGTTATCAATCATCATCCCTATGCCCAGGATCAGGCCGGCAAGTGAGATGACGTTTAATGAGAGCCCCACCAGGTAGAAAAAGAGCAGGCTGATCACCAGCGTCGTTGGAATGCTGATGCCGATTATCAGGGGTGAACGGGCATCCCTGAGAAAGAAAAACATTATAAAGAACGCCAGCAGGCCGCCGGAGATAAGGCTCTGCCTCAGGTTCATGAGTGAATAGTCGAGAAGACGTGTCTGGTCCTGCGAGATCTCAAACTCCATCTGAGGGTAATCGGTGCGGAACTGGCTGACCATCTCGTCCATCTTCTCCTCGAGGTTCTCCATCCGTGCAGAGGCTTCCTTTATAATAGCCAGCACCACCGCCTGGCTGTTGTCAGAGTAAGAGGCGCCTGCGGCGCGACGGATTCTCAGATCCACAGCAGCTATATCCTTTATCTTCAGCAGTTTTCCTTCCTTTTTCAGCCATATATTGCGAATATCATCCACACCTTTCAGGTTTGAGTCGAACTCGAGGTTATATAGATACTTGCCATCCCTGACCATGATGCTGCTTACATTGACATTGTTCATGCTCACGGCGCTAATGATATCTTCGGCAGTGATTCCGAGGCTCTGCATCCTGTGCTCATCCGGTTTGATAACAATCTCCCTGCTTACCTGACCGGTGATGTCAGCCATGGCCACTTCGGGCAGCTGTTCTATCCGCTTGCGGATAATATTTCCCGCGAAGTCGCTCAGGTCGGCGAAAGCGGCCTGGTCCGCGGCCCTGTCTGCCAGGGTGATGTTAAGCATGAAGACAGGGATGTCGGTGGCGCTTGCCTTGATCACTCTCGGGCGGTCAAGATCACGGGGAAGGAGATTCATTGCAGCATCGATCTTCTCATTGACCTCCATGAATGCCATGTCGATGTCATTGCCAAAGGCGAATTTCATCCTGATTATGGCGCTGCCGTTGCGCGATTCCGAACGGATGTCATCAACACCCTCCACCTGCATCAGGCTCCTGCGGAGAACGCTCACCACGCTGTTCTCTATCTCCCTCGAACTGATGTCAGGACGCGAGACAGCCACCGTGATCTCGGGGATATCAATGTCAGGCATCAGTGATACGGGAAGCCTCCCCGAGGCAGCGATACCCAACACTATCACTGCGAGGAAACTCATTATCACGGCCACGGGCCGCTGTACAAGGAATCTAACCATGGTGAACGGTTTTTTTAGGTTTATCAGGGTTCTGAGGCTCTGTGCTGCCCGGATTGCCCGAAAAACCTGCCGGGCCGGAACTGTCAGTATGATCAGAGGGTCTTCCCGTTCCCGGGATTACTAATTGTTCCCTCCCGAGCATCATCGGCTGAAACACAACCAGCCCTACCATGCTGAAGAGCAGTCCGCCGATGGCACCCGCTGCCAGCGCGAACCAGAACCGCTCATCCCTCCCTGTAAGGAGGAATGGCAGGAGACCTACAATTGTAGACAGGATCGTAAGAATGACCGGGATGATCTTCCCGTTGAATGCCTTAAGGTACATCCTCACCGCCGGAAGGCGCCTCCCGGAGCGCTTCAGCCTGTTGTAATCGTCAAGGATGTAAAGCGCCGAGTTGACAGCCAGCCCGCACAGGAGGATCATCGCTGCAAACACCCCCTCATCCGCCTGAATCTTAAACAGCGAAAAAGTAATGAAGACCCCGATAAAGGAGAATGGTATCAGCCCGAGCACAATGAACGGCTGTCGAAGCGACTCCAGCAGGATGGCGCAAACAAGGTAGATTATGGCTATGACAAGCAACAGCAACGGGTAGTTGTTCTTCTGAGTGAACCATGAATAAGTGTAGGAACTGGAGCGTACCGAATAGCCCAGAGGCAGCAGAGCCGCCGTCTCTTCAATGTTACGGTCCCTGATAATCCTTGCCAGCTCATAGTTCCCGATGAAATCATATGTCACAGTTATGATATACTGCTGGTCCTCGCGGCTGATTGAATTATCCGATATCTCCCTGGTCATGCTCAGCAGGTCCTTCAGCTTCACAATACCCTGTGATCCTGTGATCATCGGCTCATTATAAATGTCCCACATCTCATAAGTATCTGCGTAAGCTGATCTCAGGGTCATCGGGGCAAGGAAGCCTCCCATGTATACCTGTCCGCCATCCTGGATGTTGCGCGAGAGGCTCCGGGTGTGTTCATAGATGTTGTACATGTCGCTTCCTGCCAGGGTAACCGACTCCCTGTCGGCAGTGACAATGTTCCTGTACTGTTTCTTTACTGACCAGCGGTCTTCTCCTCCCAGTACGTACACTTCCTTTATCCTTCCCTTCGCGCTTGCGATGAGCCGCTCCTTCAGGTCTTCGGCATAGCCGCTGAGAATATCGAAATTATACCCCTTCAGGACGATTGAATACGAGCCCCTCAGGTAGTCACTGTAGACCTGGTTGCTGAAGGCTTTGCCCACCCCGTACACCTGGACATGATAACTGCCGATGCCCATCATGTAGTCCTCTATCCTCATCTTCAGGATGAACGGGAATATTGTGCGGTCATGCTCCGGACGGAATGTGACGGTCAGGGATGCAGAGGAGGGCGAGCTGACCCTGGTTGTAAAACGGTCAACCTCACTATATGCTGCAATCATATTCTCAAGGCCAAGGCATACCTCATTCATGTCTTCAAGCGTCAGCCCCTCCTCGCTGAGGCCTATGCTTACACTGAGCTGTGTCCTCTCAACATCGTCAGAACCCCTGAAGTAATAATAATTACTGCTCTTCACCCGGTCACTGAAGAGCCTGAGTGTGCCTCCGGTAATTTTATTTACAATGGGCTTTATATCAGTGATATATTTGGTATTTCCGAGGGTTTTGTTGTACAGCTGTTGCCAGCGGGTCAGTTCAGGTTCAGGGTCGGCAGTGGTCCTGATCTTTTCAACAGGCAGTGAATCCGGAAGCCAGAACAGCGGCAGCCCGAACAATAGCACCGCCGCAGCGATATATACCTTCCTGTACCTGATAAATGATCGGATGGCTTTCTCATAAAACCTCGTCAGACGCACAGCGAAGCGCTTACGCCGGATATTTGCCGTGGCTCTCTTCCCGGCGAAGCTTATCGATTGTGCCAGTGAGGGGATGAAGAAAAGTGCCACCAGCAATGAAACCATCAGGTTAATGATCACCACCGCCGCGAAATCGGCCAGCGTGACCCGCGAGGCCTCATCAAGGAAGAAGATCACCACAAGCGCTCCCACGGTTGTCAGTGTCGCTGCCATCAGTGAGATGCCAACCTTACGGTTATGATGGTATTTGATGTGATCAGTCATCACTATAATATTGCTGATGATCATACCAAATGACACGGCAATCCCAGCCATGGAATAGAGGTGTATCTCAAGCCTGAACAGCCAGTAGAAGATGAAAGCGATGAAGATGGTTGCCACCATACTGATAAACAGTATGAGCATGTATCTCAGGTCACGGCTCACAAGCAGAGCGAAGACCAGCAGCAGTATAACCGACAGCGCCGCCCTGAAAAAGTTCCTGGAGATCTCCTCCCGGATGAACTCGGTATTGTCAAGCGACAGTATCACATCATGGCCGGGGGGTATCCTGCTCTTCATCTGCTCTACCACATCCTTCACCTCCCCGGCAACCCTGATATTATTGACGTTTCTTCCGGCGCTTATCACCATTGTAATTGTGTTAAGGCCGTTGATGCGATAGTAACTGCGGGGTCTCTCATCCCTCAGCTTCACTGTGACAAGATCAGAGAGCATCAGCACCCTGCCGTTCCCGGCTGTGACAGGGATATCCTCCCACCTGACCGTATCGGGCCTGTGGCCGACCATGGTCAGATAAGTCCTTTTCATTCCCGGTGAGAGCTGGTTATCCACTCCTCCTCCAGCCTCGCGGACAGAGAGATATGCTCTTATTGCATCACGTATCCGGCCGGGGGTCACCCCTGTTGAAGAGAGGACCTTCTGATCATATATCAGCTCCCAGGCACGGGGTGTGGCGCCATAGATATCCACGCTGTAGACGCCGTCAACAGATGCTATCGCCGGCTTCAGCAGCTCCTCTGCAATACTGAAGATATAGGAAGGAGCCTCATTGCCTGTCACCTGGTAACTCAAGATCACCGAACCGCTTGTATTCGACGGCATATTCATCTGGATAACCGGGTAAGAGACCCTGTCGGGCAGGCGTGAGTGGGCATCGCGGATTAGTGATGCCACCTCAAATCGTTTGGTTTGTAGATCGGTGTTCCTGTCGAACTCCACGGTTATCTCACCGCTCTCATTATTTGTTGTGGAAGAGATGCGACTGACACCGGGGAGGGTGCTTATCACACCCTCGAGGACCGAGGTGACCTGTTGCTCAACCACCCTGGCGGCGGCGTCAGGCCATGTATAGCTAATAGTCAGTGAAGGGAGATAGCGGGTGGGGTTCAACTGCAGCGACAGCAGAGGCATTATTGCTGCCCCGGTGATGATGAGCACCACAAAGACGATGTTCAGGCTGAAAGACGAAAAGCGTGGTGTCTGTTCACTCGGGGAACTCATTCCTCTTTCACCTTTGTTTCATGAGCGAGGTTGGTGTTGCCTCTTACAATGACAAGGTCGCCGGGGGTGAGGCCCTCGCTTACGGAGACCATAGAGCTGTTCTCAGACTCAATTGTGACATACTTCCAGATAGCCAGGGAATCCTGCCTGATGAAAACAACATCCTTCCCCTGCCTGATCACCAGTGCTTCTTTGGGAATGACCAGCCTGTCATATTCAGGCTTCCTGATAAGGACCTTTACATTCATGCCGTCAATCAGGCGGCCGTTGTTCCTGAACTCTGCCCTGACGCGTATCATGCCCCCCTCATCAACCTGCGGATTGATCTCCACTATTTTCCCCTGTATGAGAAGGCTGTCATCCACAAAAGGAATTATGCCCACGGGCATTCCGGCGCTGATGAACCCGTATTCCGACTCCATCACGGGGAACTCTATATACATTACATCGTTGGCAATCACTGTGCAGAGGCTCTTGTAGTTCTGGCTGGGGTTCAGGCGGGTTGCCTCGAGGTTGGCAATCACCCCGTCGAGGGGAGAATAGATGCGTGTGTTGTTATAATTATATTCTGCCCTCTCCAGGGCTATCAGTGCATCATCCAGTCCGCTCCTTATCCTGGAGGTTCTTATTTTAGCAGGTTCAAGGTTGCTTGTATCTGCCGTCATGTACTTACTGAGGAGGTCATCCCTGAAGTTTATGTCGGCCTTTGTAAGGGCCTGTCTTGCGGTGGTGAGGCTGGTTTTATACTCGAAGTCCTCTATGACAGCCAGCAGCTGGCCGGCCTTCACCCTCTGGCCGTTTTTCACATACAGCTCTTCGATTATTCCGTTTACCTTGAACGGGACTACGGCCTTTCTCAGGGAGAAAGCCTTTCCGTTGCTTATGACCTCGTGATAGAATGTTGACGGTTCGAGTCTGACTGTCTTAACCATTACGGCTTCCGGCCGAGATGTTCTTCTTGCCAGCTCCTCCGTGTTGTCAGTCTGTCTTGATTTGCATGACACGAGGGTGAATAATGCACAACCAAAAACGATTACAATAAGCCTTGAAATGAATGCCCTTTTTTGCATCTGGTAATGGGGTTATTACACTATTGACTATCCGGGAATTATCTATCAAATTTAAATAAATCTTGTAAGCTTACTGTTTACTCACAGTGTTATTCTGATTTTGCGACGCCACTTTTAGCCTGAGCTTTATTTCTTTGACTTTCTCAGCCGGGATCAGGCCTTTTCCCAGCAAGATACCTGCTTCGCTCAACCGCTTTCTGAGAGTTTTTGGATCAATGCCCAGGTCCCTGGCAATTTCTTTTCTGGTAACATAAGAACTATTCATGACAATTGACTTTTGCAGTAGTTATCACAAATATAAATAATTCATTATAAAAGTAAAACAAATTTTATGACAAACGCGGGTTGGGGTGGATTATATTAAACCAAGCTTTAACCCACATTGCAGGGTTAGCCTATAAAAGTCAGGAAAAATCTGTTAATAACCCAATATTTATCAACAATCTGTAATGGCTCAAATTTATTATTACACATAATCAATTAGTTACAAACTTGAAATTTTGTAAATCAAAATGTAGTCCCCCCGCTCTTATTGCTGAATACTAACGAGGTAAGTAGCTTAGCTACATGTTTATCAAGCCATTTTTTAAACATAACAGGACTACCGGAGAGCGGTACACTGTATTTAAGCTTTGCGAGAGCTATCGTTTGAATTGGGGCATCCATCATCGCATAATCATTAGTTTTGGCAGGTTAGAAGAGCTTGAAACGGTAGAACAAAAGAAGCTGTTGGCTACACGGGTAGAAGAATTGATTGTTAACGGGGGCAACAGTCTTTCTTCAAGCGCTGTCGATGAGCAAGTGGAGCAACTTGCCATGCATTATTTTGCAGAGATAAAGAGTAGAAAGCGATATGATGTCAAACGTGGGAATGAAGATTGGGAAACGGTCGACATGTCCACAATAAAGAATAAGGACGCCCGGGAAATAGGCGCCGAGTGGCTCTGCAAACAAGCCTTCGACCAGCTGGGGATAGGCAGCTTTTTACAGCAGGCAGGATGGGACGAAGATAAAATAGCCCTGGCAACCACCCACATCATAAGCAGGGCGGTGTATCCGTCATCGGAACTTAAAAGTGTTTCATTTATAAAAGAGAACTCCGCCATAAGTGAAATAACCGGATTTGACAAAGACAAACTCACCAAGGATTTACTCTATGGCATATCGCATAAGCTTTACAAGATAAAGACGCCATTGGAACAATACCTGTCAAAACGCACCAATGAGCTGTTCGACCTGGAAGATAAAATTATCCTGTACGATTTGACTTATTCCAAATTATTTATTATTCCG
>DFYY01000025.1 GCA_002383485.1 Bacteroidales bacterium UBA4070
TGAAGATTTTCATGGGTTCATTATCCTTGATTCCAAGATACCCGGAACTTTTTTGATGAATGCTTGCAACCTCCTGTATTTATTAACATTTTGAGTTTAAAGACAAACACTAATTATGAATAAACAGGAAACAGAGTTGCAGGCATCGGAGATTGAGATTATCTACAAATCAAAGATCCCGGTATCAGAACGAGTACAGGTCAGGCATTCAGCAGATGCGTTCAAAGTGTTCTGGGAACACTGGGACAAGGATAAAATAGAATATTGCGAACAGTTCAAGATTTTACTTCTCAATCAGAAGAACGCTGTGTTGGGGATTGCGGAGATTTCAACCGGAGGTATGACTTCAACCATAATTGACCCAAGGATAGTCCTTCAGCATGCCCTTAAATGTCATGCTGTCGGTCTCATATTGGGGCACAATCACCCAAGTTGTAATCCAACCCCGTCAGAGGCTGACGTTAATATAACAAAGAAGTTAGCTGAGGCTGGTAAGGTGATGGATATACAAGTACTGGATCATATTATCCTGTGCGGAGATGGAACTTATTACAGCTTGATGGATGAGTGCAGGATGTGATTCCTGAACCGACACCGGCAGGGACTATATAGATTTCTGATATGGATACCTGTCTGAAGTATATGGGATAATTATATGGCGTTGCAAAAAGAAAAAGACTACCTCTGATTTGGTAGTCTTTTTTCCATTAAATTTGTTTACCCGGAGACATGATACTATATCATAGCATCCGTACTTCATCCGTACCCGGGTCGTTCTTCAAAAGTGCAAGGTGTTGAATATTACACTTTTAATAAACAGGTATGTTGACCCACAGGGGCTCGAACCCCGACTCTTCTGAACCAAAATCAGACGTGTTGCCAATTACACCATGGGTCAATCGGCGCCTGATAAGGCGGTGCAAAAATAAGATAATTTTTAAGATTTTCAGGTCTGCTCAGTCTCGTAAAAGATGAACGGACAATCAATAAAGGAATGAATTATCTGCCCCAGCTCATACTGATCCTCATCACCCTTCTCATAATACCACTCGATGGACACCATCTCATGAACATTACGGTACTGCGCCAGTCTCTTCACAATTGCATAAACCCACTTCGTCGATGCCGTATTTATGAAATCAAATGCAAGTACAACCCTTGTCCGGACCTCCGTCTGCTCAACATAGGCAGCAACCCAATCCTCCAAAGGCCTGAAAAAATCTGTCGAGTTCTCAGAAATCGATCTGCCCCTTATCTCCAGGTGACCCTCCAGGAACAATACCTGCGGAGTCACCCTGGTAGGCTCTATTTTAATGATATCCAATCCCATTGTTTTTCCGACGGTGCCATTCCATCCCCCCATCGTGCATTACAAAAGTAGTAAAATTCGATTCCCCTCTGCCCCTTTTCAGTTATTTTTCGGCTCCTGTGAAAAAAGCGTAAGCTCCCCCTGTTCCCATAATGAAGGATGTTCAGCCTCAAACCGTCCAATGATGGCCTGCATGATTGTCCGACGCATGAAGTCCGACTTGCTTCGCACCCTGAACCGCTTGCAGTAGACAGTGAGTGCCTTCGCCTCCCTCTCATTCAACCTGAGAGTCAGAGTTGTAGTCCTCTTAATCCTGTCCTCACTAACCGGTCCGCGTCTCAATGCCGCCGTGAATTTTATGCTAAAGTATACGGTAAGGCCATCCAATGGGCCTGAGAAAACTGTGACTTATTAACAACAAAAAAACAGGCCGGCATCAAGACGCTGGCCTGCTGTATCTTAGCTTATTAATAAGTCTTACATCCTGTTCACCGCGTTAAGATCGGCAAACGCTTCCTTAAGCCTTGCAATGAAGGTCTCCTGACCCTTGCGTAGCCATACCCTGGGATCATAGTACTTCTTGTTGGGCTTGTCTTCGCCTTCGGGATTGCCTATCTGACCCTGCAGGTAGCCTTTCTTAGCCTCGTAGTAATCCTTTACGCCAACCCAGAACGCCCACTGCATGTCGGTGTCTATGTTCATCTTGATGGCGCCGTATTTTATCGCCTCGGTGATAAGGTGCTTCTCCGAGCCGGAGCCGCCGTGGAAGACAAAATTCACGGGGTTGGGACCGGTCTTGTATTTCTTCTGAATGTAATCCTGGGAGTTCTTAAGTATCTCCGGCCGCAGTGTTACGTTTCCCGGTTTGTATACCCCGTGTACGTTACCGAACGATGCCGCAATCGTGAAATTCGGAGAAATCTTCAGCAACTCCTCGTAGGCGTAGGCCACATCCTCGGGCTGGGTGTAAAGCCTCGAGCTGTCCACGCCGGTGTTGTCCACGCCGTCTTCCTCTCCCCCGGTTACGCCAAGTTCAATCTCCAGCGTCATTTCCATCTTGTCCATGCGCTCAAGGTACTTTTTGCAGGTCTCGATGTTCTCCTTCAGCGGTTCCTCCGAGAGGTCAAGCATGTGAGAGCTGAAGAGAGGCTTGCCGTTGGTCTCATAGAACTCCTCACCTGCTTCGATCAGAGCGTCAATCCACGGCAGAAGTTTTCGTGCCGCATGATCAGTGTGCAGTATCACCGGCACACCGTAGTACTCGGCAACGTTATGCACGTGAAGTGCTCCGGAGATGCCTCCGGCAATAGCGCCGGTATGGTTTTCCTTCGTCAGCCCCTGGCCGGCAAAGAAATGGGCCCCGCCGTTTGAAAACTGGATAATCACAGGCGATTTCACCTCACGGGCAGTCTCAAGCACTGCGTTCACCGAGTCGGTCCCCACCACGTTTACTGCCGGTATCGCAAAGTCGTTCCTGTTGGCATAGTCAAACAGCCTTTTCACATCTTCGCCGCTGATTACGCCGGGCTCCAGATTTAATCCCTTGTTGCTCATTATTTTATGTGTTTGATTAATACTTTATTGTCAAGCAGCGCAAAGATATACAAAAAATGAGGGACGCTGTAATCACCCGATGCAACATCATAATAACTTTGCTGTCTTTAAAATACTGATCAATTTCCTATCTTCGCACACTCAATCAATGCTGTCAGTAATATCATGAAAAGAAAGATTCTTTCTCTGGGTTTTTTCCTTATGCTGAGTCCGCTTGCACTTTTCTCTCAGCAAAAGGTCTGGACGCTGGAGGAGTGCATCGCGCATGCCCTTCAGAACAACATCCAGATAAAACAGCAGGAGATTATGACTGAGTACCAGGTCACTGCCCTGGAGCAGTCAAAGCTGAAACTGCTTCCCACTCTTAACGGCAGTGCATCGCACAACTATGCCTTCGGGCGTGCTCTTGACGAGACCACTTATGAGTTCACCGAGAACGAGACCGTTCAGTCAAACAACTTCTACGCAGGGAGTAATGTGACACTCTTCAGCGGGCTGGTGAACTACAACACAATTCAGAAGAACAAATACCAGGTTTTGGCCAGTGAGCAGGAGCTTGCAAAGTTCCGTGATGACATCTCACTCAATATAGCGCTTGCCTATCTCCAGATACTGCTGAACCGTGAGCTTGTCACCGCCACCGAGGCCCAGGTTGAGATGACCAGACAGCAGATTGACCGGACTCAGAAGATGGTTGAAGCCGGCAGTCTTGCCCGGGGAAATCTTCTTGACATTGAAGCCCAGGCAGCCCGTGAGGAGCTTCAGCTCGTGAACCTTCAGAACCAGCTGACCCTCTCGCTGCTGAACCTGGCACAGATGCTCGAGCAGCAGAGTACTGAAGGGTTCAGCATTGCCATTCCTGACATCGCTGTCAGGGATGAGGCCGTTGACGGCAATCCTGTTGCCATCTTTTCAATAGCCGAGAAGACCCGCCCGGAGATACTGAGCGCCGAGTACCAGCTGAAGAGCGCAGAGTATGACCTTGCCATAGCCCGCGGCAACAGGAGCCCCCGGCTCAGCCTTGGCGCCTCAATGTCGACAGGCTATTCAGACAAGAGACTCAAGCTGGGGACCAACGAACAATACCCATTTGGTGAACAGCTGAATGACAACCTCAACTACGGTCTGGGATTCTCATTGAATGTTCCGATTTTTAATGGTTGGCAGGTCAATACAGGCATTAAAAACTCAAAACTGAACATTGAGAACTATCAGTACACCCTTGAAAACACCAAAAAACAGCTTTACAAGAACATTCAGCAGGCCGCCACTGATGCCGGCGGAGCCCTCAAGAAATATCATGCCAGCCAGAAGGCGGTGACCTCTATGGAGGAGGCCTTTCGCTATGCGGAACAGAAACTGGGTGTAGGCATGGTTACCGCCGTTGAATACAACCAGTCAAAGACACAGCTGCTCAATGCGCAGAGCGAAATGGCCCAGGCCAAATATGAATACGTATTCAAGACAAAAGTCCTGGATTTTTACAAGGGGATTCCCCTTACACTCGAACATATCACCATCCTTGCCAGATAATACCTGAAAAACACTAATCCAATGAAAGACAATAAGATTCTCAGGATCCTCATTCCCATAGTAATACTTCTTATCATCGTTGCCGTTATCGGCAAGAAGGCCGGCTGGTTCGGCAAAGAGCTCACCGTCAAGGTTGCCACCGAAAAAGTGGCTGTCAACCCGATAATCGAGGCCGTTACCGCCAACGGTAAAATACAGCCTGAGACCGAGGTAAAGATCAGTCCGGATGTCTCCGGAGAGATCGTACAGCTTAATGTAAAAGAGGGTGATTTTGTCCAGAAAGGCACACTGCTCTTCAAGATCAAGCCTGAGATCTATGTCTCGGCGCGGGAGCGTGCAGCAGCTACACTGAACTCCACAAAGGCCCGCCTGGCACAGGTGGAGGCTCAGCTTATACAGGCTGAACTGGCCTACAACAGGAGCAAGAAGCTCTATGATGAGAACACAATCTCTCAGGCCGATTTCGAGCAGGCCGAGTCGCAGTACAAGATAGCCAAAGCCGAAAAGCAGAGTGCGGAATACTCAGTGAAGAGCTCCGAGGCATCACTCAATGAGGCAAACGAGAACCTGGTGAAGACCACCGTCTATTCGCCCATGACCGGAACCATCTCAAGCCTCCTGGTTGAGCTCGGTGAAAGAGTCGTGGGAGCTAACATGATGACCGGTACCGAGGTGCTCCGGGTGGCCGATCTGAACCGTATGGAGGTAATGGTTGAAGTCAATGAAAATGACATTATCAGGGTAAAACTCGGCGATACAGCAATTGTTGAGGTGGATGCCTACCTGGACCGCGACTTCAAGGGGATAGTGACCGAGATTGCCAACTCAGCCAACACACTGGGAAGCACCTCTGACCAGGTGACCAACTTCAAGGTAAGGATCCTCATCCTTAAGGAGTCATATGAAGACCTTATAAGCGAAAGAAATCCCAGTCCGTTCCGTCCGGGGATGTCTGCCTCGGTTGATATCTACACCAGCAGCAAGAGCAGTGCTCTTACCGTTCCCATCCAGGCCGTCACCACCCGTACTGACACACTGAGTACTGATCCGGCTGCCAAGGACAAGATCCGTACCCTGGTGTTCCTCTCGGACGGCACCCATGCCCTTGCGCGTGACGTTAAGACCGGGATACAGGACAATGTGAACATCGAGATCCTGGAAGGGCTCAAGGAGGGTGACGAGGTGATTGTGCAGCCGTTCAGTGCCATCTCCAAGAAACTTTCCGACTCCACGCTTATTGAGGTTGTGGCAAAAGAGGCTCTGTTCAGCACTGACAAGAAGAAGAAATAAAGAATGATATCCAACCGTCCGGATGATCCTCTGTATTGAGACAGCAACTGACATCTGCTCTGCGGCACTCTGCGATGCCAACAAGGTACTCACGGTGGCCGATGCACCACCGGGGAGGTCTCATGCTTCATCACTTACCGTCCTCGCCGGACAGCTCCTTGAGAAAAACGGCCTCAGGGTCGCAGATCTTGATGCCGTAGCGGTGAGCAAGGGCCCGGGGTCATACACCGGGCTGAGAATAGGTGTCTCGGCAGCCAAGGGTCTTGCCTACGCTGCCGCCATACCGCTCATCGGCATCAACACCCTGGCGGCGATGTGCAGCGGATTCATAAGCTCACACAGCGGAGAACTAACCCCCGGAACGCTCCTCTGTCCGATGATAGACGCCCGCCGGATGGAGGTCTACAATGCCCTCTTCCTGCATGACGGAAGCATGTTCAGGGAAACTGCGGCTGACATAATAGATGAAAATTCATTCCGTGACCTCCTCAATGATTACCGTATTATATTCTTCGGCAACGGCTCGGAAAAGTGCAGCCGGACAATACGGCATCCCAATGCCGTGTTTGAGGAAGGATTCCGGCTCTCGGCATCATATTTGCATATCCCCGCAGTAAATGCATTGAGGAATAAGCATTTTGAGGATGTGGCATATTTTGAGCCTTACTATCTCAAGGAATTCATCGCCACAATCCCCGGAAAGCTTCTACCCTGACACCGATGAATGAGTCATGAAAAAAACTTTTATAACGGTTCTGGTAATCATAACTGCAGGTCTTCAGTGGCTGGCAGCACAGAAGCAGCCTTACCTCCCCGGTGAGAAGATCACCTATCAGATAAGATACGGCATTGTCGGCAGCGGCGTGGTCACCCTGAGCATCCATGACGGGATGTACAAGGGTGAAAAGATCTGGCATGCCGTGGTATCAGGTCAGACTACCGGCATAGCCGATGCCATCTATAAGGTAAGGGATACCTATGAGAGTTACATTGACCCGGCCAATGATCTGCCTCTCTTTTCAATCAGGAATATACAGGAGGGGCGGTACCGGAAATACAACGAAGTGGGTTTTGATCAGCGTTCAAGACCCGATTCCACCCTTGTCTTCAGTGACCTGACCGGTAATCATACCGGCCCGAAAGGACTTCTTGACATTGTCTCCTGCTTCTACTGGTTCAGAAAATATTACCTCGCCTCCGGCAAGGAGTTCGTGCCGGGTGAAACTTATAAAATGATGACCTGGTTTGCTGACGAACTCTACCCTATAATATTGAAATACAAGGGAAAAGAGACCATTAAAATCAAAGGCAGCAAGATCGAGTGCTACCGGTTTCACCCGGTCACGGAGGTTGGCAGGGTCTTCAAGACCGAGGAGGATATGGCCATGTGGTTCACCGCAGATGAAAATTTTTTACCGGTTAAAGTCCGATTTGATATCTTTGTGGGGTCATTTTATGTGGATATGACAAATTATGAAGGGCTTAGAATGCCCATTAAATATCTGGAACAATAAACAGGAAGAGAAGATTTTTTTATGGCTACAACTGCAGATTTCAGGAACGGGATGGTAATAGAATACAACAATGACCTTTATACCATCGTACAGTTTCAGCATGTAAAACCTGGCAAGGGACCGGCCTTCGTGCGTACCAGGCTCAAGAATGTGACAACCGGCAAGGTCCTCGAAAATACTTTCAACTCAGGGGTGAAGGTCAATGTGGCACGCGTAGAACGAAGGCCTCATCAGTACCTTTACAACGATGACATGGGTTATCACCTGATGCATGTCGAGACATTCGAACAGATCACTGTTCCCGAGTCAATGCTGGAGAACAGTGACCTCCTCAAGGAGGGCGATGTTGTGGAAGTCGTCGTGCACGCAGACACTGAAAACGTGCTTCTGGTTGATCTTCCGGTCAACGTAGTAATGGAGGTTACCTATTCAGAGCCCGGGCTTAGGGGTGACACAGCAACCAACACTCTCAAGCCGGCGACCATTGAGACCGGTTCGACAATCATGGTTCCGCTCTTCGTGAACGTGGGTGACAAGATACGCATCGACACGCGTGACCGGTCATATATAGAAAGAGTAAAGGGATGACGTGGCAATGACAGAGGGCAGGCTTCCGAAGGACAGACTTAAGATGTCGAAGTACAAGCTCGACGCCCTTCTTGACATTACCCTCTCCATCAACGCCAACCTCCCCACTTCCGAACTGGTCAGGAAGTACGAATCGATCCTCCGTGATGACCTGGGGATCGGCAAAATCCTTCTTTTCAAGTACGGAGAGCATTGGGAACCGCTTCTCAATTCGGGATTCCCGGAATCGCTGAGCACATCCATTAACGTGGAGAGGGATCTCCTCTGCTTCAGGGAGATACAGACCGAGGTCAGTCAAAAGACCTTCCGTGCTGTGGATTTCATTCTACCCGTGCTCCACAACAACGAGCCCTCAGCCTATGTGCTCATAGGCGATATTGACGAGGAGGGCGAAGGGATGAGTCCGCTCATCAGGCACCTTCACTTCATACAGACAATTTCAGGCATCATCGTTGTTGCCATCGAGAATCAGCGGCTCTTCAGGGAGAGTCTCAGGCAGGAAGCGCTGCGCCGCGAGCTGGAGCTTGCCGCCCGGATGCAGATGATGCTCATACCTGACAACACCAGGCTGCCGTCAGGAGACGGGATCAGGGCAAGGGGATTTTATTACCCGCACTACGAGGTTGGGGGCGATTACTATGATTTCATGCCTCTATCGGAGAACGTTGTCGGCTTCTGCATTGCCGATGTCTCGGGAAAGGGGATGTCAGCGGCTCTGCTCATGTCCAACTTCCAGGCCAGCCTGAGAGCACTCTTCACCGTCGAAGCCAGCCTGGAAGAGCTGGTCAGGAAACTGAATGACCTGGTGGTATCAAACTCTTCCGGCGAAAGATTCATAACACTCTTCCTCGCCCGTTATGACCTCAGGACACAGGTGCTTGAATATGTCAACGCGGCACACAATCCCCCTCTTATAATTGACACCCTGTCAGGAATTTCTACATTGCTGAAACAGTCCTGCGTGGGTGTCGGCATGCTTGATGAGATGCCGTGTGTACGAACCGATCATCTCACGCTGAACGGACCGACCAAGATCATATGTTATACTGACGGCCTGTCTGAACTGAAGGACGAAAGCGGAAGGGATCTGGGCATCTCGCCTCTGGTGAAGCATTTCCCGAATTCAAAATCGCTGTCGGATAATATTGATGACCTGATAAGCGACCTTGACATCAGTGCCGGGAACCAGCGGCTGTTTGACGATGTCTCAATACTGGCTATAGAGATCTGTCCGCGCTCTCAGGCTGATCATGAGCCAGGTATCGGGGGGTCTTTCTGATCCCGTTTCTGCACCAGGTCGGTTGCCGTTATGAGTGCTATAAATCCCCACCACAGTGCAGCTATCTTGTCGGTATCCAGGAAACTGTTCATGACAGCGTGAACGACATAGGTCAGCAGGCCGGTCACAAGCGCCAGAATGAAGTATCCTGAAGGCCCTCTTTTCTCACGGTACCAGCATCTTATCCCGGTGATGACTGCGGTAAGGGTTATTGACATGAAGATCAGCGCTCCCGGCCATCCGGTCTCGCTCAGTGCACCGAGGTATTCACTGTGCGCATTTCCGGCATCGCCAAAATCAGTGCTTATGGCGGTTCTCTCCGATGCCTTCTGGAAGGGTGCATACTGAAACTGGTATGTGCCCGGGCCCCACCCCAGATGTGGCTTTTCCGTGAACATTCTCAATGCACATTCCCACCTGTTAATGCGCTCAAGGTTTGACTGGTCGGTTGAGATATTTGCCGAAGATCGGAGATGCTGCTCCAGGTCTGCCGAGGAGTCCTCCGTGGTGCTGTCCATACGCTGCCAGATAAGGTTGGCGGAGAGGGTCACGGCAACCGTAAGGAGCAGCGCCGAAAAGGCCAGCATCCTGAACGGCATCCTGATCCATAGCACCAATCCGGCTACCGTGGCAGCTATAAGGCTCACCCAGGCAGCACGGCTGTATGACAGTATGAAGCCTGCTGTAAAGAGCAGCACAATGAAGGTGAGCATCGCCTTGCGCCCCGTGCCTCCCTTTCCGGCAAGCATCACTGCCAGCGGCGGAAGCAGAAAGGCTATGGAAGCGCCGAAGGATGTATGATCCTTATAGAACGGATAGCAGGCAGAATGAGCAAACTGCTGGTTGAGAAGACCTGCACCCTGTACCCTCACGATGAAGTAGATCACCGCTACTGCCAGGCCGGACGAGAAGGCGAGAATATAACTGCTCCTGAACCTCTCCGAATAAGCCAGGGACGCCATGACAAGATAAAATCCCGCCGTGAACCAGAGCCTGTAGGCCAGTGTCTTGAAGGAGACGGCCGGCATGGTGGAGGTAACAGCCGTGAAGAGGGTCCACAGCAGATAGATCCCGATCAGCACGGTCATCGGGTGCCTCAGCAGTTCACGGGGAAATCCCCCGGTGACAATAAGTCTGAACAGTGTTATAAGCAGTACAAGAGCCAGTACTGGCTCTGTTGGTACCGAGAGATCAACTCCGGTGCTGCCGGTGATATAGCTCAGCTGTAATGACAGGGGCGTAAGGAAGAGTGTGAGCAGAAGCAGGTGCTCAAGTGACAGCACCGCCAGCAGAAGAACAGCCAGCGCTGCAGGGATGATCAGTATAAGCAGTTCAATGCCTGTCATCGGGACGGTGCAGCTTCACTCCCTCGGCAACGAATAGCACCAGGGTCAGCAGCAGCAGCACGGAGAACACTGATACCATGACCATAACGGTGCGCCGCGGCCAGACTTTCCTTTCAGCCACCACTGCCCTGTCCACAATGAGAGTGTAGGGCATCGTCCGGCGGCTGAGCGCCTGAGCCTCCAGGTACCTGCCACGGATCATGCCCAGGTAGTCATTCTCCGTTTCAAGGGTGGAGTAGATTCTCAGGGCGGCGGCGCCGGAGAGACTGAGAAGGCTGTCTTCATACTGCCTTACGAGACGGAACTGGTTCTCATAGGTCCTGTTTATCTCTTCAAGCATGACGGCAGCCGCGCTGCGCTGCAGGTTGTTGAAGACCGTATCAGCCCTCAGGGACATGTCATTGGCCATGGCACACGCAACCTCCCTGTCACGGTCTCGCACACGTATCTCCACGGATCCGAATGACGTTTTGGAGCAGCGAAGGTACTTGTCCATCTTCTCCGACAGCACCGTATTGGGATACTTCTCTCCGGGTTTAATGCCATAATGCCTGACAAGGTCATATTTCTCCTTCAGATAATCCCTCACCTGCTCACTGTTGATAACCTGTACAAGCTTCTCAGTGGCATCATCATCGCCGAACAGTGCTGTACGGGAATCAACATCGCCGAGAAGCGTTCCGGCTTCTGTGATGTTCGATGAAGGATAAAGGACCACAGTTGATTCATACAGTGGCTTCAGCAGCAGTGAGATGCCGGCGGAGAGCACTGCTGATGCAATGCCTGCGATCACGAACTTTCTGAAGTGCCTGATGAAGAAATTGATAAGATCGAAGGAGTCGGTCCTGAATTCAGCCCTTATTTCGTTTTTCATCGCACCAGGTTTTGACATATTCACTATCCCGATAAGATCCGGCGGCAGATATTAAACCACCCTCAGGAGGTAATAGTTCTTTTTGCCCTTCTGAATAAGAAGGTATTTACCGTTGAGCAGGCTTGAGGAGGTTATCACCGCATCGGGGTTATCCGCCTTCTCTTTATTGAGGCTCACGCCGCCACCCTGTATCAGGCGCCTGATCTCACCCTTTGATTCGGCTATTTTTGTATGCACGGCACAGAGGTCGGATATGGTCACTCCCTGTCCGAGCAGGCCGGCGCTGACGTCGTACACAGGCACTCCCTCAAATACCGAGAGGAAGGTCTTTTCATCCATTCGTCTGAGCTGTTCGGTGGTGCCTTTGCCGAAGAGTATCTGTGATGCCTCCACGGCAGCCTCATAGTCTTCGCGTGAGTGTGCCATCACTGTTACCTCTTCGGCCAGCCGCCTCTGGAGTATACGCAAGTGCGGTTCCGCCTTGTGGGCCGTGACCAGTGCATCGATCTCGCTCTGCGCGAGCATTGTAAAGATCTTTATGAATTTTTCGGCATCGGCGTCAGCCACGTTAAGCCAGAACTGGTAGAACTGGTAAGGGGTGGTCCTTTCCGTGTCAAGCCACACATTGCCGCTCTCGGTCTTGCCGAACTTCTGGCCGTCACTCTTGGTGATGAGCGGGCAGGTCAGCGCATACGCCTCGCCGCCGGTCTTGCGCCTGATGAGCTCGGTTCCCGTTACGATGTTGCCCCACTGATCCGAGCCGCCCATTTGCAGCTGACAGCCGTGGTTTGTATATAGGAAGAGATAATCTGTGCCCTGCACCAGCTGATACGAGAACTCGGTGAAGGACATCCCCTGACCGGTCTCGGAGTCAAGCCTCTTTTTCACCGAGTCTTTGGCCATCATGTAGTTGACGGTGATGTGCTTGCCGATGTCTCTTATAAAGCCCAGAAAAGAGTACTCCTTCATCCAGTCGTAGTTGTTGACCATCACGGCCTTGTTGGATGCGCCGGAATTGAAATCAAGAAACTTCTCAAACTGTTTCTTCAGGCATTCCTGGTTATGGCGAAGCGTCTCCTCGTCGAGGAGATTGCGCTCCTCTGACTTGCCGGAGGGATCACCGATCATTCCCGTGGCTCCGCCAATAAGCACTATTGGTGTGTGGCCCGCATTCTGGAAATGCTTCAGCATCATCACTCCCACAAGGTGCCCGATATGCAGCGAGTCAGCAGTGGGATCAAACCCCACATACGCCGAGTTCTTCCCCTTCATCAGGAACTCCTCAGTGCCGGGCATGATGTCATGAATCATTCCCCGCCACCTCAGCTCTTCAACAAAATTCATCATCAGCAACTTGAAATTAGGTGTCGCAAAGATATCAAAACCGCTCAGATGGTCACCCCGGGCGATTGCTTTTTGTGGCGGTTGAAGCTGTCAATCAGGTCACCACCCTCAACAATCGGGAAGATTGACGGAACCAGGTCGGCAATGGGATTATAGAAAAATGAGTTGTTTATTGTAGCCGAGGGCAGAAAGTGTTTCTTCTCGTCAATAGTATTCAGGAAGACAAACAGAACGCTGAGGACCAGCACTAACTTCAGCACTCCGAAAATGGCTCCGAGCGACTTAATGACGAAGCCGAGGGCCATGGCCTTGAGAATGGAGTCGAGCAGCTTGCCAATCAGGTAGACAACAATCATTATGGCTGCGAAAGTGACTGCGAAGGAGATAATGCCGGTCCACTGCGAGGTCATGTCAAACCAGCCTGCCAGTTTCTCTGCCGTCCACCATGAGAAGTGGATGGCGCCCCAGATGCCAAGTACCAGCGCAGCCAGCTCTGCAACTTCTATAATCAGGCCGTCAATGAATCCCTGTATCAGCCCGTAAAAGAGCAGGGCAACTATTACGATGTCAATCCAGTTCATGGTGTAGGCAGTTTGAAAGGATGAAGGTATGAAATGTTGAACAATCACACAAACTGACATGATAAGCCAAAGAGAGTGACCGGTTGAATCAGGCAATGGTTATATTTGAATTAAAATTTCACTGCACAGATGGATTCAGAGTATACAGATGTGATTGCCGTTTTTGATATCGGCCGAACATGGAAGAGATTTGACCTTTTTGACAGAGGCCTGCATCCCCTCATCACCATTGAAAAGATCATTCCTGACTCCGTTGACGGGGAGGGCCATCCCTGTGATGATCTCCCTGCTATCGGGAACTGGATACGGTCATGTCTCAACGGAGTCACAGGAGGCGGCATCTACAGAATCCGGACGGTTACCGTCGCCGGAACTGAAGAATGCCTGACGGCACTGGAGGGTGACATATCGGTGATACTGAAAACCATGAATACAGATAACCTGCCGGATACATGCAGGAGCATAGACAGCACCACTGCCTCGCTGATACCTTACCTCCGGGGATCTGACAAACCTTTTATCCTGGTTTCAACCGGCACATGGTGTTCATTCATGAATCCATCCGGGACCGGACCCTTTCCCGCCGGAAAGGAAGACGAAGGTATCAGGGGTTTTATGGCAGTGGGCGAACAACAGGTGAAGTATTCCAGGTTCCATCTCGGGGAGATACATGACAGGAATGTATCCATGCTCGATGACTACTTCGGGGTTACAGGGGAGCTTTATAAAACGATTAAGATCAAAAACAAGAAGATTGAAAAGATAAGGGCAAGCAGGCGGGGCCGGGTTTTCTTCCGGCATGGCATCCCGGAGGGATACGCTGACACTTCGGCCGATTTGTCTCATTTCCTGACATATGCTGATGCCTATCACCAGATGATGTACGACCTTGTTGACGAGTGCCTCGGATCATTCAGGGATATCGTAAACGAAAATGATACCACAGAAATCCTCTATGTGACGGGAGGCTTCGCCCACAACGACACCTTTGTGAGAATCCTGGCAGCGCGCCTTCCGGATAAGAGGGTTTATGCCAGCACTATAGAGTATGCCACCGCGCTGGGCGCTGCCATTGATGCCTACCCCAAGTCATTTGATACTGATCTTCCCCCGCTCTACCTGGGACTTAAGGCAATCCTGCTGCGCGACGAGTAATAAAAAATCGGCTATGTTATACGCCAATGATGCAAAGGCAGACAAGCAGGAGTACCCTCACCGGAGCTTTATTGCCTGCTGAATATCTGTTCTCTTCATGGCTCATGTCTCAGACTATTAAGCCTAAAGCCCTGAGATCATCTCTCAACTGGCCGGATGAGAGGAAGTGAATTGCCCTGAATCCAAGTTCTGCCGCTGCATCGGCATTAGGCTTGTTGTCATCAATGTAGACCGTCTCTTCGGGATTGATGCCGTACCGTTCCATCAGCACACGGTAAATAGCATGATCGGGCTTAAGAAGCTTTTCGTAGCCCGAGACTACCAGGCCGTCAAACTCCTTCATGAAACCGTACCTTTCATATGCTACCGGGAAAGCTTCATGTGACCAGTTTGAAAGTGCGTAGAGTGGTATACCGGCCGATTTAAGCTTATGAAATATCTCAACCGTCTCTTTTATCTCACCGCCGAGCATCTCCTCCCAGCGGCCGTAATAGAGGGCAATCTTGTCGCTGTACTCAGGGAACCGCGCCTGAAGCTCGGCAGTGGCTACACTGAAGAGCTTGCCTCCGTCCTGCTGAACGTTCCATTCATAGGTGCATACATTTGCCAGAAACCACTCCATCTCCTCCTCGCTTTCAAACACTTTCCTGAAGAGATGCCTGGGATTCCAGTCGATAAGTACTCCCCCGATATCAAAGACGACTTTCCTGATGCTGGTCATTTGCTGAAATTTCGGGCAATATTAGTTAAAATTTACGGCAGGAAAGTTATCATCTGACTGTTACGACACCCGATGCACTGATCTTCTGTGAGGCATCAGCGGGAAGAACCCAGTTGTTGTCAAAGCGGCCCTGAGCCACGGCATCGTCAGGACTCTCAATGAAGAGAATATAATCAGACATGCTTTTCAATGCCTCAACTTTGGTTCCGCTGAAGGCATAGCCTCCCTGTCCGGACTGATTTTTCGGGGGTGTCCACCAGGGCAGACCGGAATTGATGAGTATATAGTGTCTGTTCATCGGGAAAATATAAACCAGTCCGTAGTTTTCAGCCTTGGGATCAAGATGCATCGGAAGCCTGTCAGCAAACTTTTCAATGACCGAATTGGTCTCCCGTGTGCCGAACAGGATAAGGTTTGACCGCACATAATCGCTTGACCTTACATCCCTGTCAGCAATAACCCTCGGGAAGACCATTATCCTCCCTCCCATCCCGCTCCAGTCGGCGGCGGCCATGGCCTGCGTACGCCTGGAGGCAAGCACGTCGGCCGGGGGATTGTCAGCAGTACCGTAGACATATACATGACTGCTGGTCACGGCTGCATAGAGCGGACCTTCAGCCCCTTTTTGTTTCGATGTAAGTCCGGGGGTGAAACGTGAATTTATCCACTTGTCGCCACTGAGCATGAATGAGACTGCGTCAGCGCTTCTTACACTGAAGGACTTTCCGTTGACAGTGACAGCGAGCTTCCTGCCCGAGGTGAACTGTGGGTGGCCGTCAGGGCTGAGAGTAAAAGCCATGGCACCTGCTGATACAACGGTGACGGCGTTAGGGCCGGTGAACTTTGCTTCGATCGATGCCGTCTCACCCGGAATCATATCGTCCAGAGTGACCCAGTAAGCCTTGTTGTACTTAAACCATTTCGTTGTGAATGAGACCTTCTCCGGGAAGAGATCCCTTTTGAACTGCGCGAACCAGTCGAAGATGAAGCCGTCCTTGTAAGCCCACTCCCAACTGTTGTGCCCCACTCCGGGGTATTCAACGTAGTCAAGCCTCCATGCTGAAGTTTCAAGCTTTGCCTTCCATTCGGTGGCCGTTTTGTACAGGAAGTCCTTGTCACCGATGAAGAGGTGTACCGGCAGGTTGGCGGCGTTGCCAGCCAGCTCCATTGTTCCTTCAGGCGGTGCGGGACAAACGGGAGCAATTGCTGCCCACATATCCGGGCGCGTCAGGCCAAGCCAGAGGGTGCCGCCGCCACCCATTGAGAGGCCGGTCAGATAGATCCTGTCCTCGTCAATGAGGAACCTCGACTTAAGATCATCTATCATGTCATAAACGTCCTGTTCCGGTACGCCCTGGTAACCGGCGGTGCCACGCGCCAGCGGTGCCGCAGCAATGTAATCCACCGGCCTGAACGGAGGCCAGTAGCGGCTTGCTTCAACGTCAGTCTCAAAGGGCACGTTGCCGGGCTTGATAAAGTCATATCCCTGGCTGTTGCCCACACCGAAGAGCCGTCTCATCCCCAGACGGTGGTTTGACCAGGCACCGTGAAGGAACACCACCAGAGGGTAGTGTTTTGATTCGTCAAAGTTATCCGGGATATAGACTGAGTAGGGTTGATCGGTATCATCCACTGCTGAAAAGAAGGAAAGGTCCTGCGGCCCGGGACTGAGGCGCTGGGCATCGGCAGTGCCGGCCGTGAGTATAAGTATCAGGATGACCGGCACAACAATGCGCATACGGAGTAGAATTCTTTTCATTTCGTATCTCTGTTTTATTGATTAAAAAACTCCAGAAGATAAAAGTAATTCTTTACTGTCAGATTTTTGACTGCAGCATGAAATTTGAGTGCACTAAAGTACTTCACAAAAATTCATCACTGTTTATTCAGTCTCATTTACGGTAGTTCTGCTTATATTTGAAGCAATGCAATTGCCTGAAAGTGACTATCACGGAAACTGAACTGGTTGAAAGGCTTAAAAGGGGAGACCTCGTAGCTTTTGACATGATCTACAACATGTATGCCGGTCGTCTCTATGCCTTCAGCATGAAATACCTGAAGTCCTCAGAAGAAGCCGAGGAACTGGTACAGTCTGTTTTCATGAAGGTGTGGGAAAATCACGGGAGACTCGACAAGGACCTCTCATTCAAGTCATTCCTTTTTACAATTGCATACAATGAGATCTGCAGGCTATTCCGCAGGAAGAGTTACCTCAGGAAGTACATCGAGGAGGCAGTGCGGACTGATACCAGAGCAGATACCTCTTCGGAGGATAACTCAGAATTTCATTCGCTCCTGGCGGAGGTGGAAAAAATAATCGCCGGCCTGCCGGAAAGGCAGAGGAAGGCATTCATAATGTGCAAAATAGACGGAATGCCGGCAAAGGAGGTGGCTGCCGGCCTAGGGCTCTCGCCCGGAACAGTTGACAACTACGTCTCCTCTACAATCAAAATGATACGCAGCAGACTGTCCGGTGAAAGCTTTCCCGTTATTCTCTTCGCTGCACTTTTTCTCTTCTGACCCCGGTCAAACTTCCCGATTCTTATTTTTTTTTTAATTTTTATGTGAGATTTTTGATTCCCGGGGGTATATACATATATCACGGGGAAAAAATCACCGTAAACAGGAAGATAGATGATATTGAACAATAACAGGGAGAAAAACAGGCTTACGGACTTTGTTAACGGCAAATCCTCAGAGGCTGAGGTCAATGAGATAATTGACATGCTTGCTGCAGGAGAAGATAACGCTCAACTCAGAAAAGTTCTCGAAGATGACTGGAACAGCCTCACAGACAGCAATATTACTTCAGACGACAAACTGTCTGCGATGCTTGACTGCATACATCATAAGATCAGACTCAATGAGTTTGGCAGGGTCAGGAGTCTGACAGAGAGGCTGACAACATTTTATTCAAGGGTTGCAGCTGTTATTCTGATACCGCTTCTCGCCGGTTCGGGATATCTGCTTTTCCGGGACAGAGCCGTGAATGGCGGAACAACTCCGAAAACTTCAATCTATGCCCCCGCCGGCTCGCGTGTTTCCTTCACTTTGCCGGACGGCACCGAGGGAATGCTTAACAGCGGATCAACACTGGCATATGCTATGCCATTTACCTCGGACAGGGCCGTCTCGCTGACCGGTGAGGCCTGGTTCGAGGTTGCTCATGATGAAAAGCACCCTTTTACAGTTGACGCAGGAGATCTTGATCTGACTGTTCTCGGAACCACCTTTAATGTCAGCGCCTATCCTGAGGAAGACTACGTCGAGGTTGTCCTTGAGAGCGGAAAGGTCCTTGCAAATTGTGAACACTATAAGGATGGGATGATCATGAGCCCGTCAGAAAAACTGGTCTATGAGAATGGCCGGGTGACAAGGAGCACAACAGATCCGTCAAAGTACTCTTCATGGACTGATGGGAAGCTTGTTTTCAGAAGTGATTCGATGTCAGAAGTCGCAAGGCGAATTGAACGCTGGTACAATGTCAGGGTTGAGATCATGGACGATGACCTGGAAAAATACTCTTTCCGCGCCACCTTTGAGGATGATCCTCTCGAGGAAGTTCTCAAGTTCCTGAGCATGACCTCTCCGATCAGATATGAGATAACACCAAGGTATCTTGCTGAAGACTCGACATATACACGGAGTGTAGTAAAAATATACCTGAAATGATAATCCAAATCAAACCCCGAAACAAATGAAAACGATCCACAGTCCGTAACCACACAAAAAAAGGAAATCGCGCCAACGATTTCCTTAAAAAACATCCTTGAATGATATTTTTTAACCTGAAAACTTTCAAAGTTATGAAAAAAAACAACCACCGGGGGAAGGCGCCAGGCCTGCCTCTGAAAAAAATCTTCCTGACAATGCGTATTGCAATTGCTCTTATGCTGCTTGGGATAATGCAGGCTTATGCAACAGACGCCTACTCCCAGAAGACAAGACTGACGCTGAACATTAACGATGCGCCTCTTGTGACAGTGCTTGATAAGATTGAGGCAGAGACGGAATTCTTTTTCCTCTACAACGAAAAGCTCCTCGACACTGATCGCAAGGTCTCGGTCTCAGCTAATAATCAGCTGATTGACACTGTTCTCGACAAGCTCTTTGCCGGAACGGATGTGACACATACGATAATTGACCGCAAGATCATTCTCGCTCCGGGTTACCTTACCGGAGAAAGTGAAGCCCAACAGCTCAGAATCGCCGGAAAAGTTACAAATTCCAACGGTGAACCGCTTCCCGGTGTCACGATAGCGGTAAAGGGCAGAATACTCGGCACGGCAACGGCAATAGACGGCACCTTTACCCTGGACAATGTGCAGGCATCTGATGTGCTTATATTTTCGTTTATCGGGATGAAAAGCGAGGAGGTGCCTGTAGGATCACAGACCGTCTTTAATATTGTCCTTAATGAAGAACTGATTGGCATGGATGCGGTGGTTGTCACTGCCCTGGGCATAAAAAGGGAGGAAAAGGCTCTTGGCTACGCCGTTCAGAAGGTCTCGGGCGATGTGGTCTCAACGGTTAAGGGTGTTGATATTGGCACCTCTCTTACCGGCAAGGTGGCCGGTCTGCTGGTACGGAACAGCTCAGAGTTCTCTGCAGAACCTGAAATATTCGTCCGCGGTGAGAAACCTCTGCTTGTCATTGACGGAGTGCCCTACGGAAACATGACAATGCGTGACCTCCCCTCCGATGATATTGAAGCAATCAGCGTACTTAAAGGCGCTACGGCCACTGCGCTATACGGCTCAAGAGGAGCAGGCGGTGCAATTATGGTGACTACAAGAAGGGGAGCGGACAAAAACGGGCTCACAGTCAGCCTCAACAGCAGCACAATGTTTACCGCCGGATACCTTGCCATCCCGGAGATGCAGTCAACTTACGGCCGCGTGGTCAACACCTCCACGAACACCTATGCCCGCTCAGGCGACGGCTCGTGGGGCGTGCCGCTCGACGGAAGGGAGGTAATACAGTGGGACCCGGTTTCAAAATCCATGAAACTCATGCCCTACCTGCCGATAGGCAAGGATAACTTCCAGAACTTCCTCCAGCAGGGATTCATCCTGAACAACAATGTCAGCATAGTACAGCAGAGTGAGCTCGGAAGCCTCAGGGCATCGGCTACTACCGTGCAGAACAGGGGCCAGTATCCGAACTCAATGTTTAACAAGGTGACATACACAATTGGCGGGGATATGAGAATAGACAAGTTCTCGCTGGCATCTTCAATCGCCTACAACAAGCAGACATCCCCGAACGTGGGCTTCAGCGGTTATACCGGATATGACCCGATGTATAACATACTGGTGTGGTCTGCCCCTGACTATGACATCAGAGACTATGAAGACTACTGGGTTGTGCCCGATGAAGTACAGAACAACAGTTATACAAGTACCAACAACAACCCCTGGTTTGACAGGTACGAGAGGATCCACAGCATCAACAAGGATGTCTTCAATGTAAGCCTCGACATGGGATATGACATCATGCCGTGGTTGAAGGCAATCCTTCGCAGCGGGTATGACATTTACAGTGACCGCCAGGAAGTCAGGATCTCAAAGGGGTCATTCCAGGGCGGTGGAAGCGCTACAGTTATTCCGGGCGGCACCGAGATATGGGGTGAGTCGCAAAGAGGGTCGTACAACCTGGGCCTCAGCAGGGGATTCAGCATAAACAATGACCTGATGCTGACGGCAGATAAGACATTCGATGATTTCACAGTCAGCGCCCTCGCCGGCGGAACAATATTCTTCCGTCAGAATGACGGGATTGAGGCCAGGACACAGGGTGGTCTCTCCATCCCGGGATTCTACTCCCTCAAGGCTTCTATCAACCCTGCAGTGGTCGGATCAACCCTCAGCCGCCAGCAGGTAAACAGCCTTTACGGCCGCCTGGCTCTCTCCTGGAATAGCCTTGTTTACGCAGAGGCAACCCTCAGGAACGACTGGAGTTCAACCCTCCCTGAAACGACAAGGTCTTACCTTTATCCATCAGTCTCCGGAAGCTTCATTGCATCAAACCTGCTTCCTGAGCTTGACTGGCTCTCACTCTGGAAGATCCGCAGTTCATGGACCTCCTATAAGACTCCGGCAAAAGTGTTTGACATAAATTCGGTCTACACTATTACCAATAATGCCTGGGGAGCTCTCAGCGCAGCTTCACTCCCCACAACAATCAGGGGCACAGACCTGCTGCCTGAATCCGCAGGCACATTTGAGATCGGTACTATGGTCAACCTCTTTAAAAACAGAGCATCAGTCGACCTTACCTGGTACAGGAAAAGAATGTATGACTTTATAAAATTTGCCCCCATCACTCCTGCAACAGGATTCTCCAACAGACTTCTTAACATCGATGAGGAGTGGGTGAGAAAAGGCGTCGAGATAGAGGCAAACGTGACCCCGGTCAAAACTGAAAACTGGCAGTGGAACATGGCTGTCAACTGGTCAACATATGCAACCTGCTATCTACAGCTTGACTCGCTTTACTCAGCTGACAGGCCATGGGTCCAGGAGGGTGCCCGGACGGACCATTATGTTCTCCGTGACTATCTGAAAGATCCTGACGGAAACATTATTCATAACAACGGCCTTCCGCTCTATTCAGGGTATGATACCAAATTTGGCAACTATGAGCCGGACTGGATCTGGGGTTTGAGCAACACCGTAAGATACAGGAACTGGGCTCTGACAGTCTCTGCCGACGGCAGGGTTGGAGGTATAGCGCAGACCACCACCGAGATGTACATGTGGAGAGCCGGCTCACATCCCAACTCTGTTGTGCCTGAACGTTATCTTGATGCCACACAGCCCGGTACGAAAAATTATATCGGAGAAGGTGTCAAGGTGGTGGAAGGAACGGTTACCTATGACACCTACGGAAACATCACAAGTGACACCAGGGTATTTGCACCAAATGATATTGCTGTAACATACAAGACCTATACCGAAGCCATGCATAAGGGTACTGCCTGGGGAGGATCACCCTCACCAATAGATGCTTACAGCACCACTTTCTTCAAGATCAGGGAGGTTGCTCTTACCTACCGTGTGCCGCAGGAGTTCTGCAACAGGCTTGGTATGGAGGGAGTTTCGGTCTCAGCAATCGGACAGAACGTATTGCTCTGGGCTAAGCAGTTCAAATATTCCGATCCCGACGGAGGCTCGGAAAACTTTATTGACCCGGCAGTAAGATACCTGGGGATAAACCTCAAAATTGGTTTCTAACCATTTAAAATGCAGAATGATGAAAAAGATGAACATAATTACGGGTCTTGTGCTGCTGGCGGCAATAATGGCAACCGGTTGCAACAAGTTCGAAGAGCTCAATACCAACCCGAATACCACTACCGTAGCCAGCGCATCCATGCTCTGTACAAAGGCAATACTGAATGTTACAGCCTTCAGCGGCCGCGATGGCAAGGTGATGATATCAGACAATGCCCTGCCCAAATATGTTGGCTATGCCAATGAAGGGCAGCTGGGAACACAGTATAATACAATAGGCGCAACCGACTTCGGCGGGCTGCTGATTCTTCCGAACCTTGACCAGATGCTTGAAGAGGCTGAGGGTACGATAATGGAGAACTCCTATAAGGGGGTGGCAAGCTTTGTGAAAGCTTACCGTTTCTTTCGGTTGACTATTGAGACAGGCGACATGCCCTATTCAGAAGCCAATAATGGTGCAGATGGGCTATACAGGCCAAAATATGACACCCAGGAAGAAATTTTTCTGGGTATTCTGGATGAACTGAAAGCAGCTGACCAATACTTTGCTCAGGGCGTTGCTTTCAATGGTGACCCAACCCCCTTCAATGGTGATCCGGACAAATGGCGCAGGGCAGTAAACGCTACAGCACTCAAAATCCTCATGACCCTGAGCAAGAAGGAAAATGTTGCCTCACTCAATGTAAAATCACGCTTCGCAGAGATCGTTAATGGCGGTTATCTCATGCAGCCATCAACAGGTTTTCTGGGTCTTAATTATTCAACCCAGAATAAACACCCCCTCTCAGGTACAAATGACCTCTTCACCAGCAGGACTGTCATGAGCTCACTACTGGTGGATAATCTCAAGCTTCTGAATGACAGGCGGATGTATTATTACGCAGAACCTGCAGCAGCACAGATCATTGCCGGTTTTACCGAGGTTGATCCTGAAGCCTATGCCGGGGTGGATGTTTCAATTGATTATGCCACGATGAACGCAGGTCACAGCGCCGGTATATATTCTCTTCTGAACAAGCGTTACCTGCAGGAGGAGGCTACTGAGCCGCGCCGCCTCATGACATATGCAGAACAGCAGCTGATCCTCGCCGAGGCCAGGATCCTGGGATGGATTACCACGGGAACAGCCCAGGAGTATTATGAACAGGGGGTAAAAGCTGCCCTCGGACATTTCCTGACTGTAAACAGCGCCTATGCACATACTATGACTATCAACCAGGCATATATTGACGGTTATCTGACAGGGGAGGCGGCCTTTAAAACTGAGCAGACGGACCAGCTGAAGCAGATCTGGATGCAGCGTTACCTGCTCAATTTCATGCAGGATGCGCAGTACAGCTACTTTGAGTACAGAAGGACCTCCTATCCGGAATTCCCGATCAATCCCGCAACCAGCCTGAATGAGAATAATCCGAACGGACTGCCCATGAGATGGCTGTATCCTTCATCCGAGACAAACTATAACCGTGAAAACCTCATCGAAGCCCTTGACAGGCAGTACGATGGTTACGATGAGATCAACAAGCTAATGTGGTTACTTAAATAGATTTTGGTTAGTGATTTTAGGGTGGACGTGCCGGTTATGTGTACCGGACGTCCAGGTAAAGACCCCGGGGTGATACTCCGGGGTTTTTTACAGGACCGGCGTAACCCCCTTGATAAGAATGATATTCCCGTATTTGACCGTCTCGCCGGTCATCACCACGGCAAAAGCCTTCGCGGCACGCTCGTAAAAGGTAAAACGGTCAAGCTTCTTCACGGGCGGCACATCCGGAACTGCCTTCCTGATCTGGTCCAGATAGGAGGCTTCGACAGCAGGATCAGACTGGTCGCCGGCAACCGGCTCCATCATAATGACAGGATGCGGAACATAACTGTCGAGCTCAAGCAGGGGCATGATGGCCTCAAGCAGATCGGCTATGCGGAGCCCGTCTGCCCGCACCACCCTTTTGCCAATGCTTTCGCCCGGAAAATGGGCATCAGCCAGAACCAGTTCGTCGCCGTGACCCATGCGGGCCAGGACATCCAGGAGATCGGGAGAGATGAGTGGAGAGATTCCTTTAAGCATAGGTGCAGGTTTTTACAGATTGTGAATTTACGCAATTACAATTCTTCCACCTTGCCGGGGTTGGAGTTTTTTCCCGGTATCTTCTCTATTCAAACCATCTCACATGGCAAACTGATGACTATCTTACAGCGAATGGCAGGCCATTAAGAATTGTAGAAGGAAGATCAAACAATTTGCCCCCGGGGTGGTTATTTGTTTATTTACTAAATTCAACCAATAAAACAGCACCAATAATGAAACCAACCGATTTCTTCACCCTGGCCAACGGAGTAACTATCCCCGCAATAGGTTTCGGGACGTGGCAGATCCCTCCCGGGGATGTCGCATATAACGCGGTCAGTGAGGCTCTGCGGGCCGGATACCGCCATATTGACACAGCCCAGGCATACGGCAACGAAGCCAGCGTGGGCAAGGCAATCATTGACTCGGGCATCCCCCGTAGTGAGATATTCGTGACATCAAAGCTGCCGGCGGAGATAAAGAGTTATGAAAAGGCAGTCAGGCACGCTGAACTGACGATGAAGAACATCGGCCTCGATTACATCGATCTTTATCTCATTCACGCACCGTGGCCATGGACAGAGATCGGCACTGACTATACCAGAGAGAATATCGAGGTATGGAAAGCAATGGAGGAGTTTTACGAGAGCGGGAAAACCCGTTCAATCGGTATATCCAACTTCAGCGTAAAAGATATTGATGCAATTCTGGAGAACTCCCGCATCAACCCCATGGTCAACCAGATCAAGCTTCACATTGGCCACAGGCAGCAGGAAATCACCGCGCACAACCGGAAGAACGTGATCCTTGTTGAGGGCTATTCACCTCTGGCAACAGGCCGGCTGCTGGATAACGGAGAGATAATACGCATCGCTGAAAAATACGGTAAGAGCGTTGCCCAGGTCTCGGTCAGGTACGTTCTTCAGAAGGGAGCGCTTCCACTGCCCAAATCAGTGCACCCGGAATATATCCGGCAGAATTTCGATGTAGGCTTTGAAATTTCAGAGGATGACATTCGCAGCCTTGACAGTCTGAAATAAGTGCTTGAGAGCAGGAATTACTTATTACCTTACTCTTTTAACTACTTTTGGAGTGATATAATTTCATCCAAGGTGATAACTCCTTCCCGCAAAAGGACTCTTTCGCTGCTGACCAATCCCTTCTTTCTGGCAGCGATACCTTCAATTGCGCTCTATTTCATTATCCCTGTAATGCACCAGAGCGCTACAGGCTTGACCTGAGGTCCTCCACACAGGTGCAGTAGGGTTATTACACCAGCTATTGTGACCTCGACGGTGATGGCTTTCCTGAACTTATATTCGGTGTATCCACCGGGTTTTCAAAATACCCCAGAAAGATATATGCCTACAACGTGGTAACCGGCTCGCTCATTTCTTCTCCTCAATGCGGAGGCTTTTTGCTGGGAATAATTCAGCATGACCCCAGTATGCATCCATTTTGCCACGTAAGGTATTGGCTATGTTCCAGAGTTGTTGGTTAAGTTGTCGTTTTTGTTCTTCGCTCATACTGTATGTCAATAGAATCCAATTAGTAATACCTCACTCTTGTGCCGTTACATTACCATCCCGTCAAATATTCTGGATAGTAAAAAAGCAGAACCGTAATCGTTGATACTCAAAGAATGCATATCAAAAATACTAATTGCAATTGAAAATAAGACTGTTGAAATATAAACAACTGATGGGTTGCTATTTTGAGAAATCTTCTGCTCCTGAGAAATGGATTATGGATGAATCACATTAGTCAAGCAGTCCTTTTTGGTTAAGTAACTGAATATAATCTTCCTTGCTGAGAGGACAGTTGACCAAATCAATAAATTCGTTTTTATCCAACTTGCATTGGAATGACATTTGTTTAATCAGATGCTTATCAATATCCTTATTCCCATGACTGATTTTGGTTGACAGGACATATTTATCATCGTAAAAAAAATCCACCCATTTATGGTCGGGACTTTTATTGATGGAATCAACAAAACCTTTTTTCTTGAGACTTTTATATGTCTTTTTAGGGTCTAAAACACTCATTTTTCTTCAATCCTGTCAATTATCTGGGTGAGAATATTCTTAATAAGGCGGTTGTGATTTGTCAGTGAATTATCATCCAATGTTTTTAACCTGTTGCAAATGAAATCAAATTCTTCAGTAAATGATTTTTCAGCCTCATCCTCGGTTAATCCTGTGCCTATAATTCCAAGCATTTCAGACTGGATAACGAAGTAATCATCTTCCTTTTCGAAAAGGCAGCGAAGTGGGTATTTTAATATGTAGTTTTTTGTTTCTGTCACAATAACATCAGGAGCATATTCCAAGGAAAATTTTTTACCAGAATAAATATCAATTATTTTACGGGTGATTTTCCCATCACGTTTTGAAATTTTAATCTTGCCAACTGCCTCGTCCGTTTCTGAAACAGTTTCAGCAACTTCTTTAATTTCTGATATTAACTGTTTCTTAACTGCTGGCTTAAATCGATTAATTTTATAAATGGGGTACAAAAAAAGTTAAACCCTTTAAGTGCAATGACTTAAAGGGTTTATTTTGTAGCCCCACCAGGAATCGAACCTGGATTTCAGGTTTAGGAAACCCGCGTTCTATCCATTGAACTATAGGGCCGCGCGTTTGCAGCCGCAAATGTAAATCATTTTTCGGTTATCGCAAAAAATCAACAGCCTCCTGCAGGCTTCTTCTTGGCTTTTGCCGTTACCTGTGGCTTGACAGCCTTCACAGCAGTAGCACTCCCTTCCGTGGCAACAACACCTCCTCCGCCAAGTGCCGCCGCAGCGCTCTTGCGGAAATCATACTTCGCGAACTCTTCATTGGGACTGGTCACCGAAGGAGCTTCCGGGGAGAGAATATTTCCGAACCAGTAGTTCAGTCCACCATCCAGCACGAAGTTATTCTCATACCCAAGCTGCCTCGTTATCATCCACGCCTGGTTGGCATACACTGAACCGTTGGAGTAAAAGACGTTCATATAGGCCTCCTGGTTGAGAATGTCGGTATACTCATCCGACAGCAGGCTGCTCAGCGGAATGTTTATTGCCCCCGGCATGCTGTAGGAATCAAACTCCTCCGGCGTACGGACATCTATCAGCCGCAGTGACGGGTCCTTCTGAACCAGCATGTCAGCCACCACATCGGGGGAGACAAACTGCACACCTGCTCCGGCTTCCTGAAGCAACTCGTCGGCCGAAAGCCTGAAGTGCTTAACCCGGTCAGGCGGGACGGCAGCAATTATTATCCCCAGCGGGATCACAAAAAGTGCAAGTAATTTAAGCGGTTTCATTTTATGTTATTTTCGTTGTTTATTGTTTAACCTTTTATGTAACAAATTGTTCATGCATTATTCCGTAATCCGGTACCAGGACCCTGGTCCATCAGAACCGACACTTCTGGCTCCCGGACTAGTATTCCTCCCTCGGGAATTTCTTTTCAGCCCACTCGGCAACTGCAAACATGCCTATCGCGGCAACTACCATGAACAGTCCGAACAGTCCGTCTGATATGCCAAGAGTTTCGCTGACTTTTGGTTCACCGAGATATTTTGCGAAATACATCTTCTCCCAAAAGCCGTATGTGAAGGCAAAGCCGTAGACTCCAATGAACAGTCCCACGACGAATACCATGGCATCAATCTTACCGATGGCCGCACCGCAGAAGCTGGTTCCCGGACAGAAACCGCCCATTATGAATCCTGCACCCATAATCACCCCACCAACGATGGCTGAAGTGAGATATGTCGGGTTTACATAGATCAGGTCAAGATCCACCCAGCCGAAGAGACTCATGAAGAGCAGGCCGAGCATACATGTGATGGCTCCTGTAAAGAAGACCTTAAGAACTACGGCATCATAACCGTAGAAGATTCCGGCAAGCTTGCGACTTGACGAGAAGCCGGAGCTCTCGAGTACCCAGCCGAAGGCGATGCCGATGAAGAATGCAAGGAGAAAATTGGTGTTCTCCGATATGATTTCGTATGGTGCTAACGGTCCCATTTTTATCTCCTTTCGTTAAATCCAGTTTCTCCTGAAAAAATATGCCAGCGCGAAGGCAGTGCCAAAGATCGCCATCATGGTGATGAAGCCACCGAGAGAAAGCACGGCCATTCCGCTCAGTGCCGAGCCGCTTGTGCAGCCCCGGCCGATCTGTGACCCCAGGCCGAACAGTATTCCTCCGGCAAGTGCAAATATCAGCCTGCGCCTGGAGGTTATCTTCGGAGAATGCTCAACCTTAAGCTTCAGCCTGCCTGCCACGGCACCTGACAGGAACCCGCCCACCAGGACACCAAGCATTTCAAACACCAGCCATGACTTCATGGGGCTGCCGCTGTGTGACCCGGCATACTCCTTCATAAACGGCATTGTTTCCGTTGCGTCCTTATCAACCACCTCGATGGTTGTTGCCACAACGCTCTTGACGGCGCCGCTGGCCCCCAGACCCCTGCCGGATACAAAATTGGCTGCAAGCAGCACAAGGCCCAGAAGCACGCCGCCCAGGTAGGGATTGAGGTACTTCCTGCTCCTTTCTGTTGATGTATTGTTGCTCATAATATTTTGAATTTTGTTGTTTTCAGTATAACCAGCGGCTCACCTGGCCGGCAAAGACGAATACAAAACGGAAGGCAAAACTGCCCATAAGTACCAGCACTCCCGGAATCAACGCGGGGATATGTTTCCCACGGAGTTCCATCAGGTCAAGCACCGCCGGAATTATGATGCCCAGAACAACAACGAAGATCCAGAAGACCATCGTATATTCTCCACCCAGAAACAGTTCAGCGGCCTCCTGCTGTACCTGTGTGCTTGCGAGGAAACCCATGAACATATGCACAATCAGGAAGAGTTCCGTGCCGAGAATTATAAGGTCGATTTTTGTAAATAGCAGCCGTTCCTCCCTGTTTTTGGATGCCAGCACTATCGATGCGGCTCCGGCTGAAAGTCCGGAGGCAAGGAAGAGAGGTCCCAGCACCGATGTGTTCCACAGCGGCCTTGCATTGAATGCAGAGAGCAGAATGCCGGTATAAACACCTGTAATGATGGCAAAAATAAGGATCACCCAGGCCAGCTGCTTCTTGTATTTGTTGAAGAATGACTCAAGCTCCTTCAGCCAGTTGTATTTCCAGTCCCAGTTGGGGAAAAACTCCCTGATATGGAGGGCACACCAGATAAAAGAGGCCGTTGTTATCACCAGCAGTGTCCAGGCGCCCCATGACATGGGCGATTCAAGCCTGATAGTGGTATAAAGCTGCCAGAAAAAGGCTTTGTGGTTAAGGTCATAAAAGAGGGCTGCAAGGCCCAGTACAAGCGCTATGGGGGCAATGAAGGGCACCCTGCGCACAGCAGTACGGTACTGGTCTTCCTTCCCCAGCAGATAATACAGGGCGGCAAAGAAAAGCACGCCAGCCGCCAATCCTCCGAGAAAGAGGTAGAGCGGTATGGGCCAATGCCATATATGCAGTTGCGGGTCAACCATCAGGTTCTCTCTTCCGCTGATAATAAGCTCTTCGTTCATTTTCTGCTCAGATTAGAAAATATAACTGTGGTTGTGTTCCTGCTTCGGGGATGAGTGTCTTTGACTTGCGTTTTTTAAGGATTACGCTTATGTCACTGTTCGGGTCATCAAGGTCACCGAAATACATGCATTTTGTCGGGCAGACAGCCACGCATGCGGGTTTCATTCCCTGCTTTACACGATGAATGCAGAAGGTGCATTTATCAACGTATCCTTTGGGATGGGGGTATCTGGCATCATAGGGGCATGAGGCTATGCATGCCCCGCAGCCGATGCATTTATTAGGCTTGACAAGCACTATTCCCCCGTCAACGATATGACTTGCCCCCGTGGGACAGCATCTGACACAAGGGGCGTTATTGCAGTGATTGCAGCGCTCCGATCTCAGCTCGATCTCAAGCTGCGGATAGGTGCCGTCCATCACTTCAACCACCCAGTCACGGCAGTAGCCTATCGGCACATTGTTCTCAGTCTGGCATGCCACGACACAGTCACTGCATCCCACGCATTTTTTTGTATCAACAGCCATAGCGTATCTCATGATACCACCTCCTCTCCGGCCAGGTCAGTGATGAAGGTCACGAAGTTGCCGCGCATGCCCGTGCCACCCATGATGGGATCGACAAGCACCTTTGTTATGAGGTTGGTGTCACTGGCCCCCTTGCCGTAAGATCGTCGCAGTTTCTTTTCCTGGTGTCCGAATCCGTGAACCATGTAGACCGAGTCCCACCTGATTCGCTCCGTCACCCTGACCCTGATCGGAAACTCGGACTTTTTGCCATCCTGGTTTACCAGGTGAACATATTGCCCTGTGCTTAGTCCCCACTCTTTTGCCACACGCGGGTTTACCCAGACACTGTTTTCATCCATCAGGTCAGTGAGATTCGGGTTATTGGCCGTACGGCTGAAAGTATGCATCGGGGCCCTTCCGTAATTGAGGCGGTAGAAACCGGCGGGAGGTTCCTCGTGAGGCGTATACTTTGGCAGCGGGTCAAATCCGGCACCTTCCAGCGCTGTTGAGTAGAGTTCAATCTTTCCTGTGGCAGTATAGAACTCCACGTCTTCATCAGGATAGAAGAAGAGGTTATCAGCAGTACGGTCAAAGGTTTTAACCCCGATCCTCTTCATCTCCTCGAGGCTGCTTCCCACCTGTTTCAGCTGCCAGTCAAGCTGCTCCTCCATTGTCCCGAAGGGGAAATATTCAATCACTCCCAGTCTCTTTGCCAGCTCTCTGGCCATATAGAATGCCGGTTTGGTATCATGCAGCGGTTCGGCGGCCGGAGCCCTGAGGGCAATCTGCGGTTTGCGGTGCGGCCCGATCCTGAGGTCATCATATCTCTCGAGGTAGGTGCACTCGGGCAGAACCACGTCAGCCCAGCCTGTGATCTCCATAGGCATTGTATCAACCACTACGAGGAGCTGTAACTCCTGAATGGCCTTAAGCGTGTTCGCCTGGTTGGGGAGGGTCTCCATCAGGTTGGTACCATTGACTATCCATGCCTGGAACTTGCAGCTGCGGCTCGGGTCCGGAACCGTGGCGTCACATACGCCGTTGGCCAGTACCGAGTCAGCAAGTTTGTAGAGATCCGGAAATTCTGTTCTCCATGTTCTTTTTGGCGTCGGGTAAGCAGGATGAGGCGGCTCGGGCAGCTCGAAGGTCTCGGTGCGGAAGAACCCGCCCCTGCGGCCCCATGAGCCAAGAAGGGCATTGAGTATTGCTACCGCCCTCAGCCTCTGGGTGTCATCACCGTACCATGTGACATGGCGCCCCGGATGAACGATTACTGCCGGAGAGGCGTCGGCCATCTCACGGGCAGTCTCCCTGATGACCGTAGGATCAATTGTAGTTATGCCGTAAGCCCATTCAGGAGTCATGTTTTTCACATGTTCCTTCAGGTATTCAAAGCCATAGGTATATTTCTCAACGTAGGGCTTATCATAAAGTTCCTCTGTGATGATGACGTTAATCCATGCCAGCAGCAGGGCGAGGTCGGTTGCCGGTTTTATCGGCAGCCAGTATTTCGATTTTCCTGCTGCAGTTGAGAAGCGAGGGTCAACAGTAATGATGGTTGCTCCCTTGTCAATGGCGTCAGACATCTCCTGAACCTGTCCGTTATGCATATTCTCGCCAAGGTGGCTTCCTATAAGGACAAGACACCTGGTATCACGGATATCCAGAGGTTCGGGACTTTCAAGTGCCTCTCCGAAGGTTGCCTGGAAGGCCACTTCGCGCGGTCCGCGGCACTGTGCATATGAGGGTGCGGCAATATGGGGTGACCCCAGGGCGCGCAAAAGGGTTGAGAAATATTTTCCTCCTGATCCGTGGGTAAACAAGGCGATGCACTCCGGACCGTGTTCGGCAGAAATAACTTTTATCTTTTCGGCAATGTAGTCAAAGGCCTCTTCCCATGTGGCTTCACGGAAGCTCTGTTTGCCACGCTCCTCGGTCCGTATCAGGGGTTTGCGCAGACGGTCCTCGTCGTGATACATGCCCACCCCGCCGGTGCCGCGAGGACACAGACGGCCGTTGCAGTTCAGGTCTTCATTGTTTCCGATGATCTTCTGAATTGATCCTTTGTCGTCCTTGTATACCCATCCGGCGCACTTCCAGAAACATACCTCGCAGTATGTCGGAGTCCTGCCGGTCAGGGCAGCCAGGGTGGCTTTCTGACCGTCTGTCAGACCGGAGCCAAAAAGCCTGATGCCGGCGGCACCGGCCATAACAGCCCCTGCTCCCATCGCTGAGATCCTGATGAATTGTCTGCGTGTTGCCATTCTATAGTGTTGAATTACAGTTTGTTCAGATTTGAGTCAACAGTGGTTGTGTGAATAAGGAAACCAACTCGCTATTGAAAAGCAAAGTTACTGTTTTTATACTAACAGTCGGGCTAAGATGATTTTTATGATACCCTGAATCCGGCAGTACGCTCAGGAGAGTTTCTTATATCTGAATCTTACCGGCCCTGCATTTCCCGTTCTTTTGCGATAGTTCTCATCATACTCTGAGAAACCTCCCTCGAACCACACTACCTTCGAGTCTCCCTCGAAGGCAAGAATATGTGTTGCAACGCGGTCGAGGAACCATCGGTCATGTGAGATTATCACAGCGCAGCCCGCAAAATTGTCAAGCCCCTCCTCCAGAGCGCGGAGGGTGTTGACGTCGATGTCATTTGTCGGCTCGTCAAGCAACAGTACATTGGCGCCGCTCTTCAGTGTCATGGCAAGGTGGAGCCTGTTGCGCTCCCCGCCTGACAGAACGCCGCACTTTTTCTCCTGGTCGGCACCTGTAAAATTGAACCGTGCAGCATAAGCCCTGGAATTGACGGGTCTGTTACCGACCAGGATCTCATCCACTCCTCCCGAGATAACCTCATAGACACTCTTTTTCGGATCAATTGAAGCATGAGCCTGATCAACATAACCGAGAGTCACGGTTTCGCCAACCTCAAAGGTCCCCTTGTCTGTCTTCTCCTGTCCCATGATCATGCGAAAGAGTGTGGTTTTGCCTGCACCGTTGGGGCCAATCACACCTACTATACCATTGGGTGGCAGACTGAAATCGAGGTCTTCAAACAGGATTTTCTCACCAAAAGCCTTGGTGACACCACGGGCATTTATCACCTTATCACCCAGTCTCGGTCCGTTGGGGATGAATATCTCGAGCTTCTCTTCCTTCTGCTTTACGTCCTGGTTGAGGAGGTTTTCATAGGCGCTGAGGCGTGCCTTTGACTTGGCGTGCCTGGCCTTTGGTGACATGCGCACCCATTCGAGCTCCCGCTCGAGGGTTTTACGTCGCCTTGCGCTGCCCTTTTCCTCCATCTCAAGCCTTTTGGCCTTCTGCTCGAGCCAGGATGAGTAATTGCCTTTCCATGGTATTCCTTCACCGCGGTCAAGCTCCAGTATCCATCCGGCAACATTGTCCAGGAAATATCTGTCGTGGGTGATGCAGATGACAGTTCCCTTGTACTGACGCAGGTGAGTTTCGAGCCATTGTACGCTCTCAGCATCGAGGTGATTGGTAGGTTCATCCAGCAGCAACACGTCAGGTTCCAGCAACAACAGCCGGCAGAGTGCCACGCGGCGGCGTTCACCTCCCGAAAGGATATTAACCGGGGTGGACGGGTCAGGGCAGTTGAGGGCATCCATGGCACGGTCAAGCTTATGTTCGAGATTCCACCCGTCAAGAGCATCGATCTTCTCCTGCAACACCGCCTGCCTCGCCATCAGTTTTTCCATTGCATCGGGATTCTCATACACCTCAGGTTCCGCGAAGCGAAGGTTTATCTCCTCGAACTCCTTCATAACCGATACCACTTCAGCTGCACCTTCCTCTACGATCTCACGGACAGTGCGGCTGTCATCGAGAAGGGGGTCCTGCGGCAGATGTCCTACGGTATAACCGGGAGAGAAGACAACCTCCCCCTGATACTCCTTCTCTAGACCAGCAATTATCTTCAGAAGCGTTGACTTGCCTGAGCCGTTCAGACCGATGATGCCGATCTTGGCCCCGAGGAAGAAAGAGAGAGAAATATCCTTTATAACCTGTTTGTGGGGAGGGTAACTCTTGTTTACCCTGTACATTGAAAAAATGATCTTTTTGTCGTCTGCCATGACCTTGATTGTTAGACGACAAAAATAATCATTTTGTCTGCCTGTTTCAGACTTTCATCACCCAACCGGCCGATCAGACCTTCAGACCTTGAGACCTTCAGAACTTCCCCGGACATCCCTTTTCAAAAAGGGAAATCGTCTCAGACTGTACCAGGACCCAGATGATATAAACACCTTTCAGTGTTCCGATGGGGACGTTGAGAAGGCCAATGGCTCCCATCACCAGTGTCAGAATCCTGGCCCAGGGCTTGCAGTAGAAGAGGCCTGTTCCGCCGGCGATCATCGCCCCTCCGAAGAGCAGAAACATAACCACGAGCGGGGTCCCGATGATGCCAAGAACCTTAATTGCCGTCGGATCTGGAACAAACTGATCCACAAATCCGAGGAGGATAGCAATACCCAACCCGGTAATTACCAAAATTGATCCGAATACTATCTGCAGGATGGCTACTATATTGACATGCTTCTTCATCCTGTTCTCTTCAACTGTCACCGCTGTGGGTGATGTGGCATTCTCTTCCATATTATAAAGTTTTTTTAGGTTTGCCTGTTTCAAAATAATGACTCCAATTTATAAAAAATGCTGCACTGCAGCACCAATACTAATTGATTACCTTTGCCGTTATCACAGAAAAGCCAGTTATGAAGAAGATTTTATATGCCTCAGCCCTTCTCATTATTACGTGTACATTCAGTTCATGCGAGATTCTCGGTGACGGTTGCCAGGTCTGCCGGACAGTATCCTATGATAACGGTAACCCCATAGCCTGGGGCACTGAAGGCGAGTACTGCGACGAAGAACTCCTGGCAATAAAGGCTATCCCCCCCTCGACTGTCGGCGGGGTGACAACCTACTGGGAATGTCGCTGATATCTCTCTCATGCTCATTATCTGAGCATTGTAAGACATCTCATATCTTGTTAAAAAGTTGTTGTTAATAAGTAGTTGCCAAAGTTGAAATTTGCGGTGGAATTGTTTAATCTTGCTATATCCTTGCCGGATATCTTTACGCTGAGTTCGGATTATTAACCCCGGGTTCACTTTATAGAAATGCTTAACATAACAGGCAAACAAATCGCCATCGTTGAGGACGATGCTGCTTCACTGAAGTACTATGAGACTCTTCTCAGGGAGACCGGCGCAGAGGTATACGTCTACCGTAACGGCAAGGAGTTTGTCGATGCCATAACTGTCGGCAGGGCTCATTTTGATCTTGTATTCATGGATTTTCTTGTACCCCTGGTAAACGGCATTGAATGCACAAGGGCTTTTCGCCAGGTGAACCGTTCGGCACCGGTGATACTTATCACGGCATATTACTCCGAGCAGACAAAGAATGAAGCATACATTGCAGGCTGTACCGAGTACAATCTCAAGCCTGTCTTCCCGGACAAGATCCAGATGATCATTGAAAAGTACCTGGCTCCCAGGCCGGCGTATCAGGCGTACGACTGATAAAAGTCGAAGGTCAAAAGTCCAAAGTCGAAAGACTGAAGATGGTGGACTATTTCTGCTGACTCATCTGCACATACCTGGAATAGAGTTCGTTGTACTTCACGTTGATCTCTTCTGCAAGGGTGATTTCGCCATTGTCAAAACAGACTCGCATGGCCTGCATCATCATCTGGAGACCATTGGCAATCTCAGCCTCGGCGTAGAGAGCCACCGAAGGCCTCTGGTCAAGGATATACCCGGAACGGTCATAATAGTACCCGGCAAACCCTGAGGCAAGTTCCTTCGCCTTCTCACGGTCTCCGGCAGCAAAGCAGGCTGAGATGATGTCCGAGAAGTAAAAATCATATCCCATCTTTGAGACAGGGAAGAGCTCGATGCACCTGTTGATAACCTCTTTTGCCCTGACGGTATCGCCTTCGGCAGCAAGCTGTTTTGCCAGTTTCGAATAGTTGAGCCGTGCCCGTACAACAGTCAGGGTCCGGTTATGATAATAATCGACATAAACATCCGGGTCGGCTGAGCCGGTCCATGTGAACTTGTTCATCATGTTGTCATACAGAATGTCCGTGTCGATAGTCCCGTACTCAAACCAGCTCTTGTTCTCTCCCTTTACCGGCACAAGCCTGTAGGCCAGCCCTTCAAGCCGGAAATACTCCTCCAGCCCCAGGGCATCATCATGCTGACCGGCCACGAAATATATCGGACGGTCCCAGTCGTTGTGAGCCAGGATATCAATTACAAGGAGCTGGTTCTTCATGATCCAGGAACCCTTGAGGTTTATGTCGATATATGGCACGATCTTATCTGCATCCTCCGGCCTGACTGTACCGTTGGCAATCACCTTCGCGGCATCGACGGGAATTCGTATCGTGCGGGTGGGTATATACCAGAAATCCTCCCCGTAAAGTGAGAGCTTCGAGACTTCGCTGCCGCTGGTGATGAACTTCATTACCTCCTTCGCCGTTGCGGGCTCTTTAACCCTCTCAAAGACAGCTACCTGGTTGTTGACACCGTCATAGTAAAGTTCCTTCGGAAGGCTGATGGGCAGGGGCTCGGAGGTATAGGCCTTGTATTTCATCTGGTCTATGTACCAGTCGGTGTTGAGAAGCATCAGGTTGCAGATCCTCACGTCAGTGCGGACATCCTCCACCTCCTGTGCATACCAGAGAGGGAATGTGTCATTGTCGCCGCCCGTGAATATTATTGCGTTGGGGGCGCAGGAGTTGAGGTAATTGAAGGCCACATCCCGGCCAAGATACCTGCCGGAACGGTCATGGTCATCCCAGTTTTCGGAAGCCATCAATGCCGGTACGGCGGCAAAGGAGAGGGCAGAGGCAATGACTGCCGCGGGGGTGGCCGGTACCGCTTTTCGCAACAGCTCAAACAGCGCAAGCACGCCAAGACCTATCCATATCGTGAAGGCGTAGAACGAAGCCGCGTATGCATAGTCCCGCTCCCTGGGCTGGTTCGGGTACTGGTTGAGGTATATGACGATGGCGATACCCGTCATCACGAAGAGGAGCAGGACTATCCACCAGTTGCGGACATCGCGGTTGAAGTGCCACAGGAACCCGACAAGTCCGAGCAGCAGCGGGAGGAGAAAATACCTGTTTCGCGAAGGCGCATTCTTCATGTCATCAGGCATCCCCTTCACAGAGCCTGTCCTGGGGGCGTCGAGGGCCTCAATACCGGTGATCCAGTTGCCGTTGATGGGTCCTCCCGAGCTCTGGATGTCATTCTGCCTTCCGCTGAAGTTCCACATGAAGTAACGGAAATACATGAAGCCGAGCTGATGACTGAACATAAACCTGAGGTTCTGACCGAAAGTGGGTACCCTGACAGTAGTTAGCTCACCCGTCTGGGGGTCCTTCACACGTACAGGCTTGCCACCGGTACCGACATACCGTTCATACTCCCTGACATGATCCGGGGAATCACTCCACATCCTGGGGAACAGAGTCATGAACCGCTCATCGTATTCGCGTGTGGTCTCGCGGTTTGTAATTATATATTTCCCGCCTGAAGGATTATATACAGGCTTGCCCTTCACATAATCAGTCACCGGTGCATTGTAGTAAGGGCCGTAGAACAGGGGGCGCTGGCCGTACTGCTCGCGGTTCAGGTAATAAAGCAGGGCGAAGGGATTTGAAGGGTTGTTCTCGTTCATCGGAGGATTGGCTGTTGACCTTATAACGATGACCGCAAAGCTCGAATAACCTATGATTATAACCGTCAGTGCCGTCATAATCGTGTTGAGTACCACCCTTGTGCGGTTTGAAAGAAACCAGACACCGTAGATGACTGCAGACAGGAAAACAATGTTCAGAAGCAGTTTGTCAGTCAGTAACCACAGCCCTGAAAGCAGCATTGTCACTGCTGCCAGGACGAATCCCCTCCTGCCGTCGGTATGAGTGAAGGTGTACCAGACTGAAAGCAGCAGAGCTGCAATGAAGAGCAGCATATGGATGTACATCCCGCTGTTGAATGGCATGCCCAGGCTGTTGACAAAGAAGAGTTCAAAGGCCGATGTCACCCTCACCAAGCCCGGGATAATGCCGTACATGACAAGCACGAGCAGCAGTACCGAGACGCCAATTGAAGCGGCAAAACCCTTCCACGAGAATTCATACTTGCGGAAGTACCAGATGAAAACAATTGCCGGAATTGCCAGCAGGTTGAGGAGGTGCACTCCAATTGAGAGTCCTATCATGAAGGCAATCAGTATTATCCACCTGTTGGCATGTGGCTCTTCCGATGCATCCTCCCATCTCAGCATGGCCCAGAAGACCACCGCTGTGAAGAGCGATGAGGTTGCATAAACCTCACCCTCCACTGCCGAAAACCAGAATGTATCAGAGAAGGCATACGCCAGCGCTCCGGTCACGCCTGCGCCAAGAACGGCAATAATACTCCCGGCTGTATAGTCAGACTCCTGCTTGAGGAAGATCCTGCGGGCAAGGTGTGTAACAGTCCAGAAGAGGAACAGTATCGTCAGTGCGCTGAACAGACCTGACATGGCGTTGATCATCATGGCCACTTTCGACACGTCGCCACCGGCAAAAAAGGAGAAAAACCTTCCGAGGAGCATGAAGAAGGGAGCCCCGGGCGGGTGGCCGACTTCAAGCTTCCATGCCGAGGCAATGAACTCACTGCAGTCCCAGAGGCTCATTGTTGGCTCAATGGTCAGCAGATAGGTTATTGCTGCAACGACAAATACCGCCCAGCCGATTATGTTTTCCCAGAGCCTGAATTTCTTTATCATAATATGATTGTTATCGTTCCTTAATAATTCCGCACGAAAATAATAAGATTTTGGCGTGTACCCGAAGATATCGGCCAATTTTGGTATTTTTGGGCAAACTGCCTGGAATGAAAAAGGTAATTATTCTGTTCATTATGAGCCTGCTTACGCTGGCCAGGGCAGGTGCGCAGTATTATGACACCGGGCAGGACCCCGCCTCCCTGAAGTGGCTGCAGATAAAGACCACCCACTTTCGCATCATCTTTCCCACTGACTTCGGCTCAGAGGCCACCCGCTATGCAAGGCTGCTGGAGAAGTCATACGGGAAGCTCTCCGTGCTCTACCCTGCTGTAAGGACAAAAATTCCGGTGATCATACACAACCACTCGATGCAGTCGAACGGTTATGTCAGCTGGGCGCCCAGAAGGATGGAGCTCTTTCCCCTGCCGGGACAGGATAATCTGCCGATGCACCCCGCCAGGCAGCTGACAGTGCACGAGACGGCACATGTCCTTCAGCTGGGATCGCTCAACGGAAAAGGACTGGGCAGGGCGCTGACATGGATCATCGGTGAACAGGCAGTGGGCCTTGCAGCTGTGGAGGTTCCTACATGGGCTTTCGAGGGTGATGCCGTCTGGGCGGAAACGGCCTCCGGATTGTCTGGAAGGGGTCGGAGCAATGTCTTTATCCGGGGAGCCAGAGCCCTTGCAGAGGAACCGAAGGGATTGTACAGTTATGATAAAATGCTCTCCGGATCTTACAGGAACTTTACACCTGATCACTATGTTTTCGGATACCTGATGATAAATCACCTGCGGACAACAGATCCTGACGCATGGAGCACAATGACATCAAAGATATCTCCGGGATGGCACCTGAACCCTGTCAACGCCGGGCTTCGAAGTGCAAACGGATTAACGAAAAAACGGCTTTATGATTCCACATTTGCCACACTGGAAAGAGTGTGGAACAATAACCTTCCTGAAGGAACCATGGATTACACTCCTCTGAGTACCGGCCGTAAACGGGATTATGTAAGCCACTTCGCCCCTTACCGCCTGTCTGACGGCAGGATCATCTCACTCAGGACTTCGATGTCAGATCCCTCACGGTTCGTAATCACTGACCCGGAAACAGGCAAAGAGACGAATCTCACCACCACCGGATACGTCTATCCATACATTTTTTCATATTCAGACAGCTCGGTAGTATGGTCGGAACAACACCCCGATATCAGATGGGATAACCGTGACTATTCTGTTATCAAGATGCTGGACCTCTCGGGGGGAGGCATCAGGCAACTTACATTCCGGTCCAGGTATACAGCGCCTGACCTCTCGCCTGACGGCAGAACGGTGGCAGCAGTATCAACCACAACCGGGATGCTCTGTTCACTTGTCTTTCTTGATGCACGCACCGGTGAAGTCCTGATGAACATCGTGCCCCCCGACAGCCTCATTCTGCAGCGACCGGCCTGGTCATCTGACGGCAGCGCGGTAACGATGGTCACCCTGAATGATAACGGAGAAGGTATAAGGACTTACAGCCCGACCGGCAAGAGGTGGACGGTACACATGGAGGAGAGCATCACCGACATAGTGCAGGCAAAAATACACAATGACACACTCTTCTATCTTGCACAGGGCGACGGCTCTGACAATATCTACCGTATAGCAGGCGACGGGCCGGCAGAGAGGATAACCGGTTCCCGGTATGGTATTTCCGGCTTTTCAGTGAGGAGAAGCGAGCTGCTTTTTTCAGACTATACTGCCGGCGGGTATGTCATAGCATCAGAAAAAACATCGGCCACGGCAGGAAAGGCCGGAATCGAGGGTCACGAAATCATCCCGGCGGTTGCTCCGATGAACCCGGTTCCGGATGATGTGCAGAAGCCGTTGCCTGTGATCCCGGAACCGGTAAGGTACAGCAAGCTGACGCACCTTTTCAATATCCACAGCTGGTTTCCGTTCTACGCAGACACTGACGAGTTAGGGAGCGACCCGACAGCTGTCAGGCCCGGGTTGACACTGATGTCGCAAAACCACCTCAGCACACTGGTGACTACCGCAGGCTATGAATACAGCTACGGAGACCATTTTATTCATACCGGCATAACCTGGAAGGGATGGCACCCGGTAATAAATGCGGAGCTCACCTGGGGAGGAGAACAGCTGGTCACCAGGGATACATCCCAAAGCTCTGCTCCCTCCGACCTGGGCCGTGACCTGCAGCTCAACCTCAACATCTATGACCAGTTGTGGTTCGCTTACGGCAAGTTCAGACAGATGATCATGCCGGCCGTATACCTCAGTTACCGCAACAAGTATACATTCATCACCGATGAAAACAGGTTTGACAGGGACATAGTAACGGTCACCGGGAGGTTCTATTTCTCAAACACCTTCCGGACAGCTTACCGTGACATCAATCCGCGCTGGGGACAGGTAATTGATCTCAGGCTGACGGGCACCCCGTGGGACTCTGAGCTGTACAACAGCAGGAACTATGCAAGGGCCATCCTCTTCTTCCCGGGCCTGCTGGCAAATCACAGCCTGGCAGCACGGGCCGGATGGGAGAGCCAGGCTCCTGCAAGGAAACTGGTATATCGAAACTCGATCCCGTGGCCGAGGGGCCTCAGTGATGATCTCATAGCAGAAAAACTCTTCTCCTTCTCGGCAGACTACACATTACCTCTGCTTTACCCAGATCTTGCCGCAGGAAGCCTTCTGTATCTCAAGAGAATAAGGGGAACACTGTTCTGGGACTATGCCAGAGGCGAGAAGATCAATGATTACTCCAGCCGCAGTTTCAATGCCGGAACGGCAGAATACAGTTCATACGGGTCGGAACTGATGGCTGATTTTTATCTTATGCGCTTCCCGTTCGAGATGAGCGCAGGCGTCAGGGGGGGATATATCCCCGGTGAACAGAGATACTTTGTGACAGGAGCCTTCTCAGTCAATATCTACGGTACGGTCCTTGGACGAGAGCGTTGAGGCGTACTCCCTGATCAGGTTCCAGGCTTCAGTGACATGATACTCCGTTACGTTTGTCTGGGCTGTTACCATCCGCAAAACATACCTGCCGTTCACTTTTGTATGGGTCAGGTATATCTTGCCGGAATCATTGAGGGCATGATTGATCTGCTCATTGATCCTGTCAGCTTCTGAATCGCTCATGCCATCAGGCCTGTACCGGAAACAGACTGTGTTGAGCGGCACCGGGGCCATCAGTTCAAAATCCTTATCAGCCTCAATCAGACCGGCCAGCATCTGTGCCAGCCTGAGATGTCCTCGTATCACATTCTGCAGACCATCAACGCCATAGGAGCGGATAACAGCCCACAGTTTCAGCGCCCTGAAACGCCGGCCGAGCGGTATGCCCCAGTCGCGGTAATCATTCACCTGACCCCTTGTGCGTGTCTTCAGATACTCCGGCAGAATTTCAAAGGTGCGTATCAGAGATGCCGCATCGCGGACAAAGTATGCAGAGCAGTCAAAGTTGGTGAACATCCACTTGTGCGGGTTAAACACAAACGAGTCGGCATATTCGATGCCGTCAGCTATCCGGCGCATCTCCGGAAGCAGCAGGGCTGTACCGCCCAGTGCAGCGTCGACATGGAGCCAGATGCCGTGCCGGTGGCATATCTCTCCCACCTCTCTCAGAGGATCAATGGCTGTAGTGCCTGTGGTCCCGATTGTGGCTACTGTGCAGCAGGGAATATAACCTGCAGCCAGATCCTTCTCTATAGCCCCCTCGAGGGCTTCAGGATCCATTGAAAAGTCATCGCGGACATCTACCCTGACCAGGTTATCGCGTCCGAATCCGGCCACGCCAGCCCCCTTTTCAACCGAGGAGTGTGTCTGGGTTGAGACATATATCCTGAGCCTTCCCGCATCACGAAGGCCTTCCCTGTTGGATTGGAAACCTGTAACTTTTTCGCGGGCGGTTATCAGCGCAGCAAGGGTGGCTGACGAGGCGCTGTCCTGTATCACCCCTTCAAACCCTTCCGGCAGCCCGGTCATCACACGCAGCCATTCCATCATTCTCTCCTCGAGCTCTGCGGCTGCCGGTGAGGTCTCCCACAGCATGCACTGTGCACCCAGGGCTGAGGTAAGCATCTCTGCAAGAACGGAAGGGGGACTGCTGTTTGCGGGGAAATAGGCAAAGAAATTCGGGCTCTGCCAGTGAGTTATGCCAGGCATGATCACCTCATCAAAGTCCTTCAGGAAAAGGTCAAAGGATTCGCTGCCCGTTGGGGGCAGTTCCGGCAGTGCATTTTTTATATCACCCGGCCTGACACGTGATTTAACCGGATATTTTTCAACGTTTTCAAAGTAGCGGGCAATCCACTCCACGATGGCATGCCCCTGTCTCCGGAATTCGTCACTGTCCATCACACTCAGCTCCGGGTAACGGAATCGGCCAGCAGTATGATCATGTTTTTCTTCACCTCGATCACGCCGCCGGTGATATCAAAGCGTACCTCGGCGCCCTGTTCGTCAGCGATGACAACCGGGCCTGCATCGAGTGTGGAGATGATGGGTGCATGGTCCTTAAGTACCTGGAAGGAGCCTTTTCTTCCGGGCACGCGTACTGAGCGGATTTCTCCCGAATAGATGCTTTTGTCAGGTGTGATAATCTCTATCTTCACGTCGGGTCTCTTTTGACTTTACCTGCTCTCTGCAATCAGCTTCTCACCCTTGGCGATGGCATCCTCAATTGTACCTACGAGCATGAAGGCTGCTTCAGGATACTGATCAACGGCGCCGTCAATAATCATGTTGAAGCCCCTGATAGTGTCTTCTATAGACACCAGCTTCCCCGGGATGTTGGTGAACTGCTCTGCCACGTGGAAGGGCTGTGAGAGGAACCTCTGCACCCTGCGCGCGCGGTGAACAACAAGCTTGTCCTCCTCCGAAAGTTCATCCATACCCAGGATGGCAATGATATCCTGCAATTCATTGTATCTCTGCAGTAACTCCTTGACTCTCTGCGCACAGCGATAGTGTTCCTCGCCCACGATCTCGGGTGAAAGGATCCTCGAGGTGGAGTCGAGCGGGTCAACGGCCGGGTAGATCCCCAGCTCCGATATCTTGCGGCTCAGCACCGTGGTGGCGTCAAGGTGAGCAAAGGTGGTTGCGGGCGCCGGGTCGGTAAGGTCATCGGCTGGAACGTAGACGGCCTGCACCGATGTGATTGACCCGTGACGCGTGGAGGTGATCCTCTCCTGCATCACACCCATCTCAGAGGCAAGTGTGGGCTGATAACCCACGGCTGACGGCATTCGCCCGAGAAGAGCTGATACCTCTGAACCGGCCTGGGTGAAACGGAAGACGTTATCCATAAAGAAAAGAATATCCCTTCCCGTTCCTTCACCTTCACCGTCGCGGAAATATTCAGCAACGGAGAGTCCTGAGAGAGCCACGCGTGCACGTGCGCCGGGAGGCTCATTCATCTGGCCGAACACCAGTGCCAGTTTGGAATCCCGGAGGCTGTCATGGTCAACAAGATCAAGGTTCCATCCCCCTTTTTCCATATCCTCCATGAATGCCTTGCCGTAGGAGATCACATTGGCTTCAAGCATCTCACGCAGGAGGTCATTGCCTTCCCTGGTACGCTCTCCGACACCTGCGAATACTGAAAGTCCGGAATATGCTTTTGCAATGTTGTTTATAAGCTCGAGGATGACAACGGTCTTGCCCACTCCTGCTCCGCCAAAGAGGCCGATCTTTCCGCCCTTTGAGTATGGCTCTATGAGGTCAATCACCTTGATTCCCGTATACAGCACCTCTTTCTCGGTTGAGAGATCCTCATACTTCGGCGGTTTGCGGTGAATAGGGTAACCTCCTGTCTTGTCGAGGGGCCCGATACCGTCGATTGGCATCCCGGTCACATTCATCAGTCGTCCCCTGATCTGGTCACCCACGGGCATAACAATCGGCAGGCCGGTCGCAACCACCTCCATGCCGCGCTGCAGACCGTCTGTGGAATCCATTGCGATTGCCCTTACGGTCTTCTCACCAATATGCTGCTGACACTCAACCACAAGCACCGATCCGTCCTGACGCGTTATCTCAAGCGCGTCAAGAATGTTTGGCATATCAGTGCCGGCGATATCAAAGGTAACGTCCACCACAGGTCCGATGACCTGACTTATCACTCCTGTTTTCTTTGCCATCTCTCTGACTTAAAATCTGTTCAATAATTCCTGGTAATATTCAAATATCATGTCTGCCGCCCGCTTCCACGGGGCTGGCGTTTATTTCACCCTTCCGATCAAATTCACTGCAAGCTGCTTTAGCTCATTCTTCCGTTCACCATTCACAGACACCTGGTCAAGCGCCTGGAAGGCTCTGTTAAAATAGTCATACGCCAGATTCTCAGCCTGCAGCCTTATATCCAGCTCGTCATAAATCTCCTTCACAGCCCTCACCTTTTCAGCCGGGTCATTGTTACCGTCACCCAGGAGCTTCCTGAGACGGCTCAGCTTATTTCCCCCTGCCAGTTCAAGCGCTTTTACCAGGAGGTAGGTTTTCTTGTTCGCCACTATATCACTCCCGGTCTTTTTGCCGAACATTTTTGTATCGCCGTAAGTATCAAGGACATCGTCCTGAATCTGGAATGCTATCCCGAGGCAGCGTCCAAACTCATAGAGCAGATCCTGGTCCTTATCCGAAGCTTCTCCAATAATGGCTCCCATCTTCAGTGAGGCTGCCACCAGCACGGCTGTCTTCAACTCTATCATCCGAAGGTACTCGGTTTCGGAAACCACCCCTTTTTTCCCGAAGTCGAGATCGAGCTGCTGACCTGTACAAACCTCTATCGCTGTGCGATTGAAGAGCTTAAGAGCCTTTGGAAGTGCCTTTTCAGGAGCCTGACCTATGCATTCCACAGCCACGAAAGCCATTACATCTCCCGAGAGGATCGCCTGGTCATTACCCCATTTGGAGTGTACTGTGGGAGAGCCGCGCCTCATCTCGGCCTTGTCAATGATATCGTCGTGAATAAGAGTGAAGTTATGAAACACCTCTATGCCTACCGCCGGCATCACTGCCTCGTCAATCTTATCCTTGAAGATGTTGCATGCCAGGAGACACATTACCGGCCTGAGCCTTTTTCCCCCGATAGACATTATGTATCTCACGGGTGCAAAGAGCTTCTCTGCTTCCGGTGTGCCGCCCAGGCTTGCAGTAGCCTTGTCTGTAAGCTCTCTCAGGTAATCGCTGGTGAACATCTTCGTTAATTCGTTATCCCTTTAGCGCTTCTGCTCCGCTGACCACTTCCAGCAGCTGGTTGGTGATGGAAGCCTGGCGCGCCTTGTTGTACTGCAGGGTAAGATCCCTGATAAGATCCGTGGCATTGTCAGTTGCCTGGTGCATAGCTGTCATACGAGCCCCGTGCTCAGCGGCAAAGGAGTCAAGCAGTGCCCTGTAAATCTGAATGCGCAGTGTCATCGGAAGCAGTTCCGAAACAATGCTTACCTGGTCAGGTTCATAGATGTAATCTGCAGGTGCTGCCTTCTCACTGCCGGTCCCGGTCATATTTACAGGAAGATAAATCTCACTCGTAAGTTTCTGAACCGCAGCATTTTTGAACTGGTTATAGATAATCTCCACAATATCATATTCCTTCGAGATATAGAGCTGCATCAGCTTGTCAGCCAGTGCCGACACCCTGTCAAAGGTGAGGCCGTGATAGAGATCACTGTGATCTTCCACCAGGTTGCACTTAAGCTTTCTCAGTGCATCATGTGCCTTCTTTCCTACGGTCATCACAGCCAGGTCGCCCTTGCGGAACTGCTCATGGTATTTCTCTGACATGATGCGTTTTGTCTCCCTGATCACGTTGGCGTTAAATGCCCCGCAAAGCCCTTTACTGGAGGTTATGACCACCAGCAGCACCTTCCCGTTGCCTTTCGTTCTGGCAGCAAAGACATTTTCGACCTCGGTGTCACGGAGTGCTGCGATAAGGCCTGACTGTATCTCGTTAAGCTTATCGGCATAAGGCCTTAGCTGAACGATGGCGTCCTGCGCCTTGCGGAGCTTGGCGGCAGCCACCATTTTCATCGCCGAGGTAATCTGGCGGGTAGATTTGACCGAGCTGAGCCTGACCCTTATAGCCTTTAGGTTTGCCATTTTCGCTTCTTATACTTAAATGCTAGCGCGACGAGTACCGGCCTGCAACATCAGCAGCCGCCCTTTCAAGCACACCCGTCACTTCGTCATTTATAACACCCTGCTTTATGGTTTCAAGCACATCAGCATGATGGTCACGCATGAATGCAAGAAAATCATTTTCAAACAGACTGACCTTGTGCACCGGTACATTCTTCAGCAATCCCCTTGTGCCGCAGTAGATTATTGCAACCTGTTCCTCAACCTTCATCGGTGAGAAGAGGTTCTGCTTGAGTATCTCAACGTTTTTTGAGCCCTTGTCAAGCACCGCAAGTGTAGCAGGATCCAGATCTGATCCGAACTTCGAGAAGGCCTCCAGTTCACGGTACTGTGCCTGGTCAACCTTCAGCGTTCCGGCCACCTTTTTCATCGATTTGATCTGAGCGTTACCACCAACCCTGGATACAGAGATACCCACGTTGATTGCAGGCCTGATACCTGCGTTGAAGAGGCTCGATTCAAGGAATATCTGGCCGTCAGTGATTGAAATGACGTTGGTGGGTATGTATGCCGATACGTCACCAGCCTGTGTCTCGATGATTGGCAGGGCGGTAAGAGAACCGCCGCCTTTGACAAGGTGCCTTATTGAATCGGGGATATCATTCATGCGCTGCGCAACCTCGTCCGATTCGATGATCTTGGCAGCTCTTTCGAGGAGACGTGAGTGCAGGTAAAAAACGTCACCCGGGTATGCCTCACGGCCGGGCGGACGACGGAGCAGCAGGGAGACCTCACGGTATGATACTGCCTGCTTTGATAGGTCATCATAGATGATAAGCGCATCACGGCCGGTGTCACGGAAAAATTCACCTATTGCAGCGCCTGCAAAGGGAGCATAAAACTGTGCGGCAGCAGAATCGGCGGCAGTAGCGCTTACTATTACCGTATAATCCATTGCGCCGTAACTCTCAAGTGTCTTTGCAATGTTTGCAACGTTCGAGCCTTTCTGTCCAATGGCCACATAGATGCAGTAAACCGGCCTGCCCCTGTCAAATTCGCTCTTCTGGTTCAGTATGGTATCGACTGCGATTGCGGTCTTGCCTGTCTGGCGGTCACCGATAATGAGCTCACGCTGGCCGCGGCCTATCGGTATCATTGCATCTATGGCTTTCAGGCCGGTCTGCACGGGCTGCTTTACCGGCTGACGGAAGATCACCCCCGGGGCCTTTCTCTCAAACGGCATCTCATATAGCTCACCCAGGACCGGACCACGACCGTCAATAGGCTCGCCTGTGGTTGTGATGACCCTTCCCAGCAGCCCCTCACCAACCATGATGGAGGATATTCTTCCTGTGCGTCGGGCTATGTCACCTTCCCTGATCTTTTCCGAAGCGCCCAGGATAACTGCACCAACGTTGTCCTCCTCAAGGTTGAGAACAATTCCCTTGATGCCAGATTCAACGAACTCGATGAGTTCGTTTGACCCGACATTTCCAAGACCGTAGATGCGTGCAATGCCGTCACCGACCTGAAGTACCGTTCCTACCTCCTCAATGTCAATAGCCGTCTTTACTCCTTCAAGCTGCTGTCTTAAAATCTGTGATACCTCTGAAGGTTTGATATTCGTCATATTTCTGAATCTATAAACTACTTTTCGGCATAACCTGCCAGTGAAAACTCTTTTCTGAATTTGTTGAGCCTGTTCCTCACGCTGGCATCAATATAGGAATCGTCAACCCTGAGGATGAAGCCGCCGATGACCGACTTGTCTGTCTGTTCCTTGAATTCGATTGTTCCTGCTTCCCGGCCTGCAATAAGAGCTGCCATCTTCTTCTTCAACTCCCCGCTGACAGGCACTGCCGTGGTCAGCGTTACCTGGCGTATACCCCTGTACCTTCGCGTGAGGTCTGTAAAGTTCCTGGCCGCTGCAGCGAGGTAATCACCACGTCCGTTGCCGAACATCAGGTCAATGAAGTTAACGGACAGCTTCTCTGCCTCATCGCCCGCAAGTGCAACAATGATATCCCTTCTCTTCTGAACGGGTATAACAGGGTTGCTGATTACCACCTTCACCTCATCCATTGCGCACAGGAGACTGATGTTCTTCATGTCCCTGTAAACACCCTCCACAACATTACCCTCAAGGGCAAGGTCGAAGAGCGCCTTTGCATATCTGACAGCTATCCTGGCTGAATTCATGAGGTCAGTTCCTGTTAGCTTCGATCTCGTTAATGTATCTCTCTATCAGCTTCTGCTGCTCGGCATCGCTTTTCAGCGTCTCCCCGACGACCTTTGAAGCCACCTCAATAGCCAGCTTGGCCACCTCGCGCTTCACCTCTGCAATAGCTGACACCTTCTCGCGTTCGATAAGCTCTTTTGCCCGGCGAACGAGTGCATCGGACTCAGACTGGCTTTTCTCCTTGGCGTCAGCCATCATCCTGTCATAGGCTGCACGGGCATCACGAAGGATCTTATCACGCTCCTCGCGGGCTTTGCGGAGTATGATCTCGTTGTCAGCCTGCAGCACCTTCATCTCCTCCCTGGCCTTCTCGGCAGAGTCAAGGGCGTTGTGAATCATGTCCTCACGCGCCTTGACAGCATTCATAATAGGACCCCATGCAAACTTCCAGAGCAGGAAGAGCAGGATGAAAAAAATCAGTGTTGTCCAAAATACGGTTCCAATTGCAGGACTGGCAAGACTGCTTTGTAGTAACATAATATGCTGTTTTTAGAAATTCATTGGTAAAGCCTGCAACCAACCGTTGCAGGCTTTTTCATTTTAGCCCTGGATCATTGCAACAACGATTGCGAAGAGGGCTGCCCCTTCGATAAGCGCTGCGGAAATGATCATGGCAAGCTGAATCTTTGAGTAGGCCTCAGGCTGGCGTGCAATTGCGTCCATGGCCGAACCGCCGATGCGGCCGATACCGATTCCCGCACCGATAACTGCAAGCCCTGCGCCTACTGCTGCTAATGACATTACTGCTTGTGCTTCTTCCATAATATTAAGTTTAAAATAACAAATTGATATATTGACTGTTAATGATGTTCCGGTTCTGCTGTGGCCATCCCGATAAAGAGGGCTGACAGCAACGTGAATACGTATGCCTGCAGGAAGGCTACCAGCAGCTCGATGCAGTCCATGAAGAGCACGAAGAAGATGGAAACCGGGGCTACAAGCACCGACTTAAAAATGAATATCAGCGTCACAAGACTAAGTACGATGATATGACCGGCCGTGATATTCGCAAAGAGACGGATCATGAGCGCGAAGGGTTTTGAAAACAGCCCGATGATCTCAATGGGTATCATTATGGGCAGCAGCCAGAAAGGCACACCGGGTGCGGCAAACACATGCCTCCAGTGATTTTTGTTGGCGCTGAACTGGGTGATCAGAAAGGTTAAAAGAGCCAGCACGAAAGTCACATTGACGTTGCCTGTGACATTGGCTCCGAATGGAAATATGGGAACCAGACCCAACAGGTTGTTGATCAGTATAAAGAAGAAAACCGTCAGCAGGTATGGCATGAACTTCCCGTACTTGTGCTCCCCGATGTTGGGAATGGCAACATCATCCCTGATAAAGAGGATGACGGGCTCAAGCACCCCCTGGAGCCCCTTCGGTGCACTGATGCCTGTCTTCCTGTATGACCTGGCAAGAGCAAGCATTAACCAGAGAAGAATGACGGAGGCCACAATCATCCCGAAAATGGCTTTCGTAATTGAAAAATCAAGCGGAGGCTTCGAGCCGTCATGCTGACCGTGTTCATCAACCTTCACGATCTTTCCCGCATACTTACCTTCATGCGCAACGGTAAAATTCTTGTAACTGTGTCCGTGTGCTATCTTCCGGGAAGAAAAGAGATGAAAGCCGGACTCCCTGTCATAAATGATCACCGGCAGATAAACGGCAACATCGGTGCCGTCCTTCTTCGTCAGGATGTGCCACTCGTGCGAGTCGGCCACATGCTCCATAATGAAAGGTGCGGCATCAAATTCCTTCTCCGTTTTTTCTGATTTCACCTCATCTTCACTGATGACAGCAGAGACGTCCTGCATCGATGCCGCAAGTAAAGCAAATACCAGAATCAGAAAATATAAATACCTGTTTTTCAAGATGAATTTCTTTAATCTGACTTCTTTTTCAGGATACCTGTAAATGTAAGAATTACATAAAAAGTGAATGCCAAATATAGGATAAAAAACAATATTAATGAACCGGTTGAGTCGTTTTTGAAGACCAGCAGGAATAGCAGTGCAAGCACAAAAGAGAGGAGCATCTTCACTCCCAGCGCAATTAGTGTCATAAAAACACTTTTTTTGTTGTCTGAGAAGAACCCGTTAAAAAAAATTAAAAGCGAGATGAAGGCTGCCAGGGCGAATCCGGTTGTAAGCAAAACGGCCGGGATCGTGTTTAACAGGCCGGGGTAGATTATGCCCAGTGCAATTATCAGGACGACAAGAACCAGGGAGAGTACCGCCAGGCGGATGTAGTATCTGATTGCCCGGGAATGGAACATATTACTTGTTTCTGATGGCCTCCTTTATGACGAGCCACATTGCAGCTGCCACACCCAACAGAGAGAGTATTATGGTGAATACCAGTTCTGTGCCGATCCATTTATCAAGCTTTACGCCGCCGAGTGAAGTTATGACGATTATTACCACCATCTGGATGGCGATGGTGCTGTACCTGGAATAGGCATCGAGGCCGCTGCCGCCTTTACTTTCCTTCTTCTTTGGGTCTGGCTGCTGCTGTTCCACCGTTCTCACCCTCCTTCATGACGCAGTTGCCTGTAAAGACTGCTCCCGGTTCGATGGAGAGCTTATTTGTAGTGATTGTTCCGTTGATCTTTGATGAGGATTTCAGGTTGAGGAGCTGAGACACCGTTATCTTGCCGTCAACAAGTCCGGAAACCTCTGAATTCTTGCATTCCACTTCTCCCTTTACCCTGCCGGTGGGGCCGATAACTACCTTCCCCTTGCTATTCATGTTTCCGTTCAGAATGCCGTCAATACGGATATCGCCCGTTGATTTGATATCACCTGTGATTTCGGTGCCCTGACTGATCAGGTTTACCGCTGTGCCGTTGTCTGTCTCAATGATTTTTGCCATTGTAATTATGCTTTATCCCGTTTCCCTGAATAGTTCTAACACGCAAATATAAAAACTTATTGTGCCGGTAACGGAAAAAAAGAGAGCGGTTGTTCCGCTCCCTTTGTTTTCTTTCATGCCGTCACCGGGTCATATGCCCATTTGAGCCATATGCTTCCCCAGGTGAACCCTCCTCCGAAGGCAGCGAGGATGAGGTTGTCTCCTTTCCTGAGTTTCTTTTCGAACTCCCACAGGACCAGAGGTATGGTTGCGGCGGTTGTGTTGCCGTAATTCTGAATGTTGATCATCACCTTTTCGGGGGGGAGTCCCATTCTCCTTCCGGTGGCATCGATTATCCGCAAATTTGCCTGGTGAGGCACCAGCCAGGCTACGTCATCAGGGGTGAGATGATTCTTTACCATTACCTCGACAGCGACGTCTGCCATGTTGGAGACGGCGAACTTGAAGACTGACTGTCCCTCCTGGTATATGAAGTGTTCACGTCCTCCGACGGTATCATGTGATGCCGGGCGCACTGATCCACCGGCCTTCATGTGAAGGTATTTCTTCCCCGATCCGTCAGTCTTGAAAATATAATCCATGATGCCGTGCTCCTCGTGTGTCGGTTCAAGGAGAACTGCTCCCGCGGCATCGCCAAAGAGTGTACAGGTGGTTCGGTCTGTATAGTCGGTTATGGCTGACATCTTGTCAGCACCCACAACTATTACCTTTTTATACCTGCCGGTTTCGACGTAAGCCGCACCGGTCTGGAGTGCAAAGAGAAATCCGGAGCAGGCTGCATTCATGTCAAAGCTGAAGGCGTTTTTTATTCCCACTTTATCGGAGATGATGTTTGCCGTGGCCGGGAACATCATGTCAGGTGTGATTGTGGCACAGATGAGAAGGTCAACTTCTTCAGGCAGTGTGCCGGTTTTTTCAAGCAGGCCGCTGACGGCAGGTGCGCCCAGATCGGATGTGCCCAGCCCTTCGCCCTTGAGGATCCTTCTTTCCTTTATCCCCACGCGCTGCATGATCCATTCGTCACTGGTCTCAACCATCTCGGATAGTTCCTGGTTGGTGAGACGGTATTCCGGTGTCCAGGCGTTTATGCCCGTTATTGCTGCCCTTATTTTCATCATGCTCCGAATGCTTCCTTGATCTTTCCGGCAAGGTCGGCTTGCACCACATCCCGTGTCTGGAGAATCATGTTCATGATGGCCGTACGGTTTGATATGCCGTGTCCGACCACTACGTTTTCATTTATCCCCAAAACAGGCGTACCCCCCACCACTTCAAAGTTGAGCCTGTCAAAGAAGCTGTCATTTATGCCTCTCGATCTTGCCACAACATAAAACTTTTCAGCCATCTTCAGAACGATGTTCCCCACGAAGCCGTCACAAACTATCACATCAGTCATCTCGTCAGTGAAGAGATGATGGCCTTCGATGTTACCCCTGAAGATGACGTCATTGCTTTCATTCAGGAGCTCATAAGCAGCCTTAACCGCTGAGGAACCCTTGGACGCTTCTGCCCCGATATTAAGCAGACCGACAGTCGGGTTATCTATGCCGAACACATGCTTTGCATAGACTGATCCGAGCATGCCGTACTGAAGGAGGACGTCAGGTTTGCTGTCAGGATTGATCCCGACATCAAGGATGATTGATGATCTGCCGTTAAGGTTAGGGATGAGGGCTGCCAGTGCAGGTCTGAAGACTCCGGGAATGACATTCACCGTATAACTTGCACCTACCATCATTGCACCGGTGTTTCCTGCACTTGCAAAGCCGTCTATGAGGCCTCCCTTGAGCATCCCGAAGCCAATTGCTATGGATGAATCTCTCTTCTGGGAGAAGGCTTTGGCAGGGTGATCTGACATCTCTATCACCTGAGTGGAAGGCATAATATCAAAGCTGGAAGACTCAACACCCATTGATGCGAGCTTCCCCTTTATACGACCGCTATCGCCTATAAGCACAATACGGTCTCCTGACCGCAACTGCCCGAGAGCATCCACAGCTCCCTCAACGACAGCATCGGGGGCATAATCGCCTCCCATTGCATCAAGACCTATTTTCATCGTTCACCTGGTTTGAACGGTGAGCCTGTCAGGCTGTCGTCTTTTTTTCGACAGCAAGCTTGCCTCTGTAATAACCGCACTCCGGACATACCCTGTGATAGAGATGGGCTGATCCGCAATTGGAACATGCTGCTACTGTAGGAGCAACAGCTTTGTAGTGTGTCCTTCTCTTGTCTCTCCTGGTGCTGGAGTGTCTGTGTTTTGGATTTGGCATCGCAGTAATGAATTGATTTAATTGTTTCCTGTCAGTTTTTTAAGACCATCCCACCGCGGATCGGGCTCAGCCTCTCCATGAATAAGATGATCATTCAACTTCCTGATCATGTCGGGATTGCAAGTACTGTTGCCCTCTCCGTCATCAGGATGAATACGCTTCAAAGGTAACGCCAGGTGGATGTATTCATAGAAAAACTGACTCAGATCTATTTCATGTTCATCCAGCGGCATCGTAATCATGTCCGGATCAGCTTCCTCCCACTCCCTTCCCTGCCTTACGAAAAGCCTGTTGACAGTCAACAGAGGCAGGTAAAAAAGTTCCAGGCATCTGTCACACATTACCTCGGCCCGGCCTTTGATCTCGATTTCCAGCTCAAGATGGGTGGAACACTTCTGAAGCGCCACAACCGCACTTAACTCCCCCCTCTTAATCTCCGATCCCTCAAAAGCTTCAAAGAAGTCGTCCCCTATACTGAATTCATAGGTATATCTGGCTTCCTTAAGTCCCGCCAACGGTATGGAATACAATCCGGGCATCTCCCCTTTTTTCGGTCTGCAAAATTATAAATCATCTTCCAATAAAAAAAATTATGAACAAAAAAGTAACATTGCCTGTCCCGTTCGCTGTTCACCGATGTATATCCGCTCCCTGCCGGAAATGAATATAAACGTGTTCGGAGGCATTATAATTTTAACATTTAAACCAATGCTCACGCTATGAAAGAGAAACACGGAAATCCGTTTGCAAGTATAGCAACGTTCCTTATTTCACTGGGACTCACAATGCTGATAGCCAAGCTCGACCTGCTCAAACTCGGCGATATTCCAGATTACTTTGTCTGGCAGATGTTGCTTATCTTCTTCGGAATTTGGTCACTGATCAGCCTCGAACTGGTCTCGGCAGTAGTCCTGTTTGCGATTGGATTCTGGTTTCTGATGCCCGAGATGACAGTACAACTCACTGAAACCTATAAAAGAATATACTGGCCTGCAGTGCTGGTACTTGCAGGAGTGGCATTCATGCTTAAACCGATTACCAAAAAATTCAATTAACTGAACCATACTAATAATAAAACAATGGAAAACGAAATGAAAAAACCGGGAAGGAACCCGGAAACCTCCAGCAGGTTCCTGATTGGCATCCTTCTGATTGTCGCGGGACTGATCCTCATCATCAAAAAGTCCTCCGTACTGCCCGAACCGCTCGATTACTTCATCGATGACATAATATTCAGCTGGCAGATGCTCCTGATAGCCATCGGCGTAATCACCCTGGCAGGTTCTGACAACAAGACTCCCGGCATTGTGCTGATCTCCGTCGGCGGATTCTTCCTGATACCGGAACTCTTCACCGATTTCTTCAGGTCATTCAACTTCTTCTGGCCCGCACTCTTCATTGTTGTGGGTGTGGTACTCCTTATGAATTCGAAGAGAATCGTCAAAAAGCTTGACTATTCGGGTGTCAACAGGGCTGACTACATTGACAATGTCAACATTTTCAGCGGGGCTGAAAGACAGGTCGTCACTGATAACTTCATGGGAGGCAAGATCACATCTATCTTCGGGGGAGGTGAGATTGACCTTACCAGATCATCACTTTCACCGGGCGATAATGTGATTGAAATTACGTGTATCTTTGGAGGGACAACAATCATTGTGCCTGACAACTGGAACGTGATTCTTGACGTCACTCCGATACTCGGGGGATTTTCAGACAGCAGGAAACTGAGGGGTGATGTGATCAGGGACAATACGAGATCACTCGTGATAAGAGGTACCGTTATCTTCGGAGGGGGAGAGATTAAAAGTTACAAATAGGGTATGAAGCATCCGTTACTGGAGAACAGAACGAGGCTGCTTGTGTGGTGGCTGGCCTGGCTGGGATTGGCAGCAGGCCAGTCACTTCTTATTCATTTCGGGTACGGAGGCCGGGCCGAGGTTGCAATCGCTGACGGACTGGTTTCAATGATTATTTTCGGATTTCTGGGCTTGGCCATCTGGTTTCCCGCAAGATACCTCCTGAGAGAAGACAACCAGATCTACACTTCAATATTCAATGCTCTGCTGACCGGCACCTTTACACTGATAGTATGGCTGCTTGGCTCAAGAGTGCTGGTAAGGGCATTGGTTACAGAGAAGATCGATTACGACATCTTCTGGCACTCAGTCATGGCCTTCAGGGCAACCGCCGGCACACTGTTATACTTCATGATAATCCTGGTCTATTACCTCTTCCTCAGCGCCTCGAGGCTGGCAGAAAAGGCGGCCCGGCAATCGCAGCTGGAGACACAGGTTCGCGAAGGCGAGCTGAAGATGCTCAGGTCACAGATCAACCCCCACTTCCTGTTCAACAGCCTTAACTCCGTCAGCTCCCTTACTGTCACCAACCCTCTGAAGGCAAGGGATATGATAGTAAAGCTGTCAGACTTTATGCGATACTCGCTCTCCTCCAGGAGCGAACAGCCGGTCACTCTCGGTAGCGAAATGGAAAGTCTGAGGCTTTATCTGCAGATTGAGAAGGTACGCTTCGGCGAAAGGCTGGTGATAGAGGAAGATTTAGACCCTGAATGCCTCCAGGCACTTATGCCCGGAATGCTGCTCCAGCCCCTGTATGAGAATGCCGTAAAGCACGGGGTGTACGAATCAACCGAAGAGGTGACCATAAAAACAACTGCCAGGAAGGAAAACGAGACGGTGGTGATCACCGTTACAAACAACGTCGATACCGACTCCGTGGTAACAAAAAAAGGGGCAGGAATAGGCCTGAAGAACGTCAGCAGCAGACTGGAACTCTTCTTTGGCAACGATGCCGATCTTACAGTAAACCTGGGGGATGACACCTTCACTGTGGTGGTGAGATTCCCGTTCCGCGAATCATGAATCAAAGAATTATAAAATCATGGATAAAATCAGGGCACTGATAATCGAAGATGAGGCTCCGGCAAGGGAACTGATCAGGTTCATGCTGTCAGACCATCCCGAAATAGTAGTTATAGGAGAGTGCGGAGACGGGTTCTGCGGTGCCCGGGAGATAAAGGAAAAACATCCGGACCTGATATTTCTCGATATACAGATGCCGAAACTGACCGGTTTCGAACTTCTGGAGGTAATAGATGAAAAGCCCGAAGTGATCTTCACCACTGCCTTTGATCAGTACGCCATCAGGGCATTTGAGATGAACGCGGTTGATTATCTGCTCAAGCCTTTTTCAAAGGAGCGCTTTGACGATGCCCTCGCCAAGGCGGTGAGCCGCCTCGAAAAAGAGACTCCCGCACATGATAACATTGATAAACTGGTTACTGCTGCCTCTGAGGCAGAGGGATACCTTACCAGGATCGTCTTCAGAAAAGGAGCAGGCATAAAGATCATCCCCCTGAATAATGTATCATACTTCGCGGCAGAAGATGACTATGTGATGATCTACTACAATGAAGGAAAAGCCCTTAAACCCAAGACAATGAAGTACTATGAGGATCACCTTCCGCCGACCCTGTTCATGAGGGTGCACCGGTCATACATTGTGAACGTGGAGCACATCAACCGCCTTGAGCCATACAGCAAGGACAACTATGTTGCCGTACTCAAATCAGGCGAAAAGATCCCGGTCAGCCGGACAGGATACAAGATGCTCAGGGAAAAACTTTCCTTCTAGTCTCTTTTCTTCAGCCTGTTGCAGCTCGGAGTACGACGTGACCACCGGCCGGCCGGCCGGTATCTCCTGAAAATGAACCTCGGAACTGGATCATAACCGTGAGTACCGCCAGGCCTGCACCGCAGGATCCTGTCCGTTGACATGACCAGCCCTGCCAGCGGACCGTGCAGCCTGAAAGCATCAATTGTATATTGTGAACAGGTTGGCACATGCCTGCACGATGCCGGTGTCCAAGGTGAGATAAACCACCGGTAGACCCATACAGGTATGAGTAGCAAAAAAGATAATATCTTTGCGGCGCTCTTTAACATATACCCCAAAGATAAGCTGAATCGGCATGACAAAATGACTTCTTTTCAGAACTTATAACCAATGGCAGGTGTTTTGTTAAAGTTATCGGAAACATTAATACTCTGGATAAATGGAAACAATGTTCTTACACAACGGTGCATACTGGATTATATTCATAGTCTTCATGATACTGAGCTGGGTGGTAAGTGCCAGGCTCAAATCGAAATTCAGGACCTATTCAAAGGTGCCCATCGCATCTGGAATGACCGGTCGCGATGTAGCCGAGAAGATGCTTCGCGACAGCGGAGTGACGGACGTTACCGTGCATAGCGTGACAGGAGAACTGACCGACCATTACAACCCGCTTAAAAAGACCATTAACCTCAGCCGCGAGGTCTACTCCGGCGCCAGCGTTGCCGCCGCCGCCGTAGCTGCCCATGAGACAGGACACGCACTGCAGCATGCCCAGTCATACGCCTGGCTGGGAATGAGATCAAAGCTTGCTCCGGTGGTCAGCTTCGCCTCCAACTGGATACAGTGGGTGCTGATAGCAGGACTGGTTCTGCTCAATTCGCGGCCGGAGATACTGCTTATAGGGATCGTCCTGTTTGCCATCACAACACTCTTCAGCATTATTACACTTCCGGTGGAGATCAATGCCTCGAAGAGAGCGCTTGCATGGCTCGCCAATGCGGGTATTACATATTCGGGAACCCATGACAAGGCACAGGATGCGCTTAAGTGGGCAGCATACACATATGTGATAGCAGCCCTTGGCTCACTGGCCACACTGATCTACTATATAATGCTGTTCATGGGAGCCAGAGACCGGTAGTACCCGGCTGATCCTGAGGCAGATTACCTGCCTTCAACATGGAGGAACCTGGTCCTCTTCACCATGTATCTTATTATACCCCAGAAAATTATGGCAGCCGCCAGCAGCGACACATACATCGGCTCAAGGTAGAACCTGCCGGTAACTGAAATATTACGGCACAGATCGAGGAAGGCAAATACAACAAAAATATTCGCTATGCTGTTGTACTCCCGCTTGAGAACATTCCTGAAAGAGAATGGAAGTGAAGATCTGACATATCTCCTGAAGGAGGGGATCACAGCCTTTACCCTGTAAGCCCATGTGTCATAGACCTCACCGAACTTGCGTCGCAGATACTGCTCCTCGGCAAAGATTATCCGCTCATAATAGAGCCAGTAAGCCAGAATGAATATTATCACCCACCACACTGATCTGAGGAACAGAACCGGTCCGAGCCACATGAGGAAATTGCCTACATACAGGGGATGGCGTACAATGGAATAGAGACCTGTGGTGTTGAGTACATCGGCAAGCTGTTCAATCACGTTGCGCCCGGATGTATTGCGCGGGACGTGTCCGACAGTGTATGACCGTAGGAGTTCACCGGCAACTGTCACAAGGATGCAAACTATCTCCCAGGTATAGTTGAAGTATATTACACTGCGGTTGGCGATGAAGAGATATGCAGCCGCGGGAATAAGTATCATCGCCGGCAACCAGCTTCTTCTTCTGAATAACCAGTTTCCGGATTTCTCAAGTTCATGGACAAGTGACATACATACGGTTTTGCCCTGTAAAAGTATGAAAATTTCAGAAACTATATCTGAACCTGAGGAATCCCAGGTTCAGCTTTGTCTCCAACCCCGAAATGGTGCTGTTGAAATGCTGCCACACCAGGCTGAAGTCTTCATTCTCTGCCATTGAAAAATCAACGGGATTGTATGAAGCATGCCGGTGTTTACCCAGTCATCAGCCGGCTTTTCTAACATGGCTGTATGCAGCCACGAGGCATATCCGCCTGCCGAAAACCATGCTGTACTGTCAGTACCAGTCCATTCTTCAGGAGGAGCGGTCACGGGTTCCTGTGCCAGACCTGAAACAGTGAAAGCCACTGACAGGATTACCGGAAGACGGTGCCCGGCAACGATTATCTCTCCGGCAGGGCCTCACGGATGACAGGAGTCACACTGCCGGATTCCTGAACAGCAGACATTTCGGTTTCCCTGGTCCTGGTTGATTTCGGTATTATTTCTGCGTTTCTTCTCCGGAGGATAATGAGAAGGAGACCGGGACAGAGTACCATACGTTGACCGGCTTCCCTCCTTGCGTTCCGGGCGTCCAGTGGGGCAGGATGCTCATTACTCTTACTGCCTCGGCATCAAGCAGCGGGTGTACTCCTTTTACAACAGAAATATCTTCAACTGCGCCATCTGAAGCAACCATAAACCTCAGGATGACTTTCCCCTGAATACCCTGTTCTTTGGCTTCAGCGGGATACCGGACATTTTCATATATGAACTTGAACAGGGCTTCATCACCACCCGGATATACAGGCATTTTTTCAACCACGACAAATACTTCTCCTCCTCCCACCTTGTCCGGCAGCGAGAAATTAGCAGTGATTTCGGAGGTAAAGGGCTCATTCATACCGGGATTCTTCGGGGGTTCCCAGGGGGGAGATGTTTTGATCACTTCTGCCAGGGCATTGGCAAGAAGAGGGTTTGTTGTTCCCTTGGGTTTTATATTGCTTATTGTACCGTCGGGTTCAACCGTAAAGCTGACATGAGCCCAACCCTCTATTCCCGCAGCAGCTGCCTCCGGAGGATATTTTGTCCGGCTTATCACCCAGTCGTTAAACGTAGTATAAAAGTTGCCCCTGAAGGTTGGGAAATCGCCCTGGGACCTCCTGCGAAGAGGAACAGTCATACCCAGCTCTTTGGCTTTTTCCCTGGAATATATTTCGATGACGCCTGCGGCCCCTTTTTCCCCGTACTTTTCCCTGGCTTCATTAAAAGTCAGGGATTTCGCTATACCCAGATCGTTCTCCATCTTTGCTATAACCTCGGAAAGAGTCAGATCAGTAATTACGCCGTCGACAACCACCATTTGCCTCGGTTTCTGTTTTACTGAGGTGTCAGGCTTTATTACAGCAGGGTCAACCCAATTGGGGTCAGGTTCCATCCTGACAATCATCTCCTTTTTGGTAACAGGATTAAGAGGAAGGTACTTATAGCCTTTGTATGTAAAAACCAGTACCACATTTTCAGGAATGCCCTTGAACTCAAAGTGGCCAGAACCATCGGTGATTACTGAAAGGGATGTGCCGGATACATTGACAGTTACTCCGGGAAACGGCGTTCCGTCTTCACGGAAAACGACTCCTCTTACACTATTCTGGATCAGAGATGCCGGCTGGCTGATGGTTAACTCAGACGTACTTACAGTTTCAGCATAGACAAACCGGGGAGATGCAAATGCAAGCAGCATTCCTGCCATAAGAGGCAGAACAAGAAGCAGTTTAAGCTTTCTGTACGGAGAATAAGTTTTCTTTTTCATCATGTCAAATCTGTTTGTGTAAAATGAAAAGTTGAATGAATTCGAGAGGCTGATCAGCCTTGCGTTGAAGACCTGGTTAAGAAGAGCCGCCCTGTAACCCGCCGGGTCAGATGTGCTCTGCAGAGCCTCCTCGTCGGCAAGGTTTTCATGATTCTGCCTGACAAGCGCGGAGTAGATCCATGCAAATGGATTCATCCATTGTATCAGGCTCATCATCTCAACAAGCAGAAGATCGAACCAGTGTTTCTGTTTAAGGTGCACCATCTCATGGTTCAGTATCTCCCTGGCCTCCTTCTCACTCACGGAAGGATTGATGAAAACATAATTGAAGAATGAGAAAGCGGAGGTATATTTTTCAGTTTTGACCATTACGGCATCGCCTGTCCTGCTCACAGATCCTGTCCTCATGGTACGGTACAGCGAAAAGAGATGGAGCAGTGTCCGGAACAGGAAAAAAACAAGTCCGACGGCATATATAAGAAAGAACATGGTGAGGGGGGATTTCTGCTCATGCTGCTCCGCGGCAGTCTGTGGATTGATTGCCTGAGCCATTGTTGCTGCCTGCGCATCCGGCACAACCGGCGCCGGCAGTTCAACATTGTAATGAATTGTTACCAGCGGAAGAAACAGTGACATTACAACGCCTGCAACCAGATATGCCCTCTTGAGCCTGAAGAACCTTTCCTTCCTGAGAAATAGAAGGTATATCAGCGTGAAGCCCGCAAGCCATAAGGCCGATTTCAGGAGGTAAAATGCAATTGATTCCATATCTTATTCCTGTTGGTCATCGTTTAGATCTTCCCTGGCCTCCTCAAGTATCATGTCCAGATCCTTCACTGAAAGATTCTTCTCCCTGGCAAAGAACGATGTCATTGCCGGGAAGGAGTTATTGAAATATCCCTCAAGCAGTCCGAAAAGCTGGTGCTTTGAATACTCCTTTTTTGATACCAGGGGATAATAGAGGAACACGTTGGCGTATGCCCTGTGATCAACATAGCCCTTCTTCTCCAGCACCTTAAGCACTGTGGAGATTGTATTGCGGGCCGGCTTCGGATCATCGAACTTTTCCCTTATATCCTTCACCACTCCCTCCTCCAGATCCCATAAAATCTGCATTATCTGCTCTTCAGCCTTCGTAAGTTGCATGATTAAAATATTTAATAATACTGACTCAATGTCCGCTACCGGACATCGCTTATCAATCAATCCTTCAGTACAAATATACGACTATATTTATAGACGCGCAAGTTTTTTATATATTTTTCGTCTGTATTTATAGTCTTCTAACATATGTCTCTATATTCCAATGTATTATTGGCATGTAGGAGTCCTGCAGATTACTGAATCTAATCCTGGTCAATAGAGCTGAGATACCCCTTCAGAGAATCAAAGCACAAAATCTTCAATGTTATCCGGGGTAATTAAAGCCGATTGAGAGCCGGGATAGGAATCTGTGAATGCACCCGGAATCTTCTTATTTTTCCTTGCCCTCTTCAGCTCCTTGCGGAGGTTCCGACTGAAAGATCCCAGGCTGAAAATAACAATGTTCTGGCCGGGTCATTCTGTCCTCATTCCATAGTCATCAGCAGGCAATCTGACAGTCAATTTAGCCAATAGGCAATGAGCAGTTGGCAGTTGGCAGACGATGAATAAGGAATTAATAAATAGGCATTTAGCCCGTATATCCTCTCGACCTTCAGACTTTATGGACTTTTGACTTTATAGATTTTCGACTTCAAAACGTCTCGAGTAGTTTCAGCAGCTTCTCTTTCTCCGTGCGCCCCTCAGTCATCTTCAGCAGCTCCGAGAGCCAGTTGCCGTACATCGGGTTGGGAAGAACAATGTATCTGATGCCGAACAATAGCCTATCGGTATCAACGGCATCGAAGCCGTAATCAGATCCGCGCTTCTCGTACACCCCGCTGATATCAGCAAGGTTGTCTCCCACCAGCAGGATTATCTCATACTCCTTTTCAATCTGTGCCCGCCTCTCCACTTTCGAAGAGGTTGTCTCCTTCAGGAGCATGTGTGTGCTATCGGCATTGGCAAAGCCAAGAGCGGCCATATTTTTAATAGTCGGGCCCATTTCCTGCACGGTCCTGTTGGAGACATAGAACACCTCCACTCCCAGTGAATCGGCATACCTGGTGAATTCCACGGCACCCGGCAGAGATTTAGCCTGCGCTAATTCAACCCAGCGGAACCAGTCATCATTATTGAACTCTTTTTTCTCAAGTACCTGCCAGCCCTGAAACGGACTGTTGTCGAGCAGCGTCTCGTCGATATCCAGAACTACTGCTGCAGGTTTCCCCTGGCCTGACATGGGATTTTCTGAAGCGGGAAGATCCATTATGGGCATTTTCCGTATCTGCATTGCAAGGTTCTCTGCGAGGGCGGTCTCCGCATTGCGGAAGCACTGGTAGTAAAGCGCGCGCATCTCAGCCGATTTCTGGAACCAGAGCGTTGCCAGTATCAGGTAGTCCTGATCCTCCGCCGCTTCCGTAAGTGCGTTGCTGATGGCTGCGCCGGCGGAAGTCTCTTCAACCGGAGGTGCTGACTGCTTCACTGTGGCGCAGGAGACCAGCATTATAATTGCTGTAACAATAATGAGCTTTTTCATCCGTTTTTATTCTGTTGAAAATAAACTAATTGTCAAAAACCGGTTCATTTTGTTTGTTATTGCCTAAGTAACAAATAATTGGCCGATGCCGTTTATATTGTTTGAAAGATTTTTAACTTTAACCGTACCATACCAAAACGTAATCTGCAATGTCAACCTTAAAGCTGATGCTGGGGATGATCCCCTCAACCTCCAAAATTGAACAGGAAGAGAAGGCCCTGATTGCCGAGTATGAGAAGATGACCGCCTTTGCGGAATCTGAAGCACTGGCAAAATACACCAGGCTTCATGAAAGCGTCAACTCTGCCGGTTTCAAACAGAAGAGAAGGGAGCTGGAATCGCTTAAATACAAGGGCTCCGAGGAGCATGCAAGGGAGGCTGAGTTTCTGAGTCTCAAAAAAGCAAAGGACATTGTAACGTACTTCAAAACAGAGGGCAGCGCCCTGCTGAAAAACTTCACCTCTCTCGACGGCTCTGCCCGTATAAAGGAGATCGAAGACCTGAAACTGTTTGTACAATCTCCTGAATTCAAACAGAAGGAGAGGATGAAACCGGAGACATTCAAGGATACCGACGAGTATGGTAAATGGCTCGAATTCAAAAAGCTGAAGAGTGACAGGGAGGTTAAGAAGAACCTTAATCCCGAAAAGGTGAAGAGATTTACCGAACTGCAGGCTCTGGTTACTTCATCCGCCTTCATCCTTAAGAAGAACATGAAGCCTGTAACGTTCAGAGATACTCCCGAGTATCAGAAGTTACAGGATCTCAAGACCAAAAGCAGTGCTTCGGATATTGTTTCCTATTATAAGTTCCGCAACTCGAAGGAATATCATAACTACACCGGGGTAAAGGATTCGGCCCGTCTTAAGAGATTTCTTGAGCTTCAGGAGTACCTGAAATCGAAGGAATTTACGGAGAGGAAAGAGTACCTGCTCGACAAGCGCAGGTTCGAAAAGTCCGATATGTTCCGGGAGCTGAAGGAGTATGAGACACTTAAAAACTCTCAGGACATCAAGTGGTATTTCGGCGTCAAGGACTCGAACAAGTTCGATATTCTGAAAAACAGGAAACTCACATTCAGTGATGAATTTGACGATGCCACCCCTGACGGCAAAAAATGGCTGAACAAATATTACTGGGGTGACAAGCTCCTGCACGACAGCTACAGCATTGCCACAGACCTGCATTGCTATACGCCGTCGGACAACCTCGAGGTCAGGCACAGTGTGCTTCGCATTATAACAAAGCCACAGAAGATAAACGGCAAGGTATGGGATCCCGCAAAAGGCTTCTATATAAAGGACTTCGGTTTTACTTCCGGCATAATAAACACCGGAGCCTCATTCAGGCAGAAGTACGGCACATTCGAGGCGAAGATCAAGCTCTCCGATCCGAACGTACGCAATGCCTTCTGGCTGATAGGAGACTGCATCACACCTCATGTTGACATCTGCAGGTCAGGACACGGGAAGGTATGGTTTGACCTGTTCACTGCACCTGGTGGCCATTACAAAAAGAGCATCGGATCAAGATATCTCTCTGATTTTTACATCTATACCCTTGAGTGGACACCAAACGCGATAGTCTGGAAGATCAACGGCGTGGAGGTGATGCGTCAGACATCCGGTGTACCCCAGGAGCCGATGTATATCAATCTTGCCGGGGGAGTCGACAAACCCATCGGTGGAATTTCCTCCATGGAGATTGATTGGGTGAGGGTATACCAATCCTGATAACTGCATTACAAGCACATATCTGCCTGTATATTATGTTGCACAGGGTCTGAGACCCGTCAATGCCATTTTTTTATGCGGGTACCTGTAACATTATGGGTATCCAGGCCGTCTTTATGGTGTCAATGCATTGACCTGAATGACCGTAAAAGAGTACAATAACGCCGTAAGGGAATTCGGTGACCATGTCTACCGGTTCATCTTCCGCAGTATAAAGGACAGCCACAAGGCTGACGATATCGTGCAGGACACCTACGAAAAACTGTGGAGGTGCGTCACTGAAATCGAATATGCAGCTGTTAAATCATGGCTATTCTCAACGGCATACAACAGAATGATTGACGTTATAAGGAAAGATTCCAGGCTTGTGGACGTGGAGTCCTATGACGATAGTTCCCTTTATGCGGAAGAGAACAGCAGCGACCTGAACGAGGTGCTTCACCGGGCTCTGGAAAAACTTCCTGCCGTTCAGCGGTCAGTAATACTTCTGCGTGACTATGAAGGATACAACTACAAAGAGATTAGTGAAATAGCCGGGTTATCGGAGGCACAGGTCAAAACCTATATTTTCAGGGGACGTGTGGCTCTGAGGAATTACCTTGTAAAAACATCAGTATGGCAATAACTGAAGATACGGATTCCCCCCGTCTGACACCTCCTGAAGAGAGGATGCCATCTGGCAGCAGGCTTTTCCGCAGGGCAGTGGATCTGACTGATGAACAGTTTGACCTTCTGGCTTCTGCATGGGCAGAGGATGCCCTGACCGGAGAGGCGCTCGCAGAACTGGAGGCCGTGATGACAGCAGATACCCGCAGAGGGGACCGTGCATTGAGCTTCCGCAAAATTCGTCTTACTCCAGGGAAGGAGACCTGGCCCGGCCTCACCTCTGCCATAAAACCTTCACCGGTGCTGACGGCAATTCGCCGTACTTTAATTCCATCATTGCTTGCAGTGGCTGCCATGATAGTCATAATCATATACGGTCCGGCCGGAGCAAAATTGAAAATGGTAAATTCCGGAAAACTGAAGGCTGATTCAGGAATGACAGTTGAAGAGATACCGGCATCCTCTCCGATAATTGCGGTAAATGGAGAACCGGTAACCCGGAGAGATGCAGTTGCAGGTTCAGAGTTGCCAGTGACCCGGACCGGGGGAGCTGAGATTCCGCAATCGACTGTTGCCAGCAACATGGCAAATCCGGTGATACCGGAAGTCAGTAAGAGAGCTCAACCCCTGGCCATTGTACACAGCCCTGCGGCAGCATCAGCAGTTGCTCCGGTACTAAGCACCGCTATGGCCTCAGTCAGCTTCAATGAAATTTTACCCTCACCTACAATACAGGAAGAAAAAAGCTGGATGCTCCGCAGTGTCTCCTTCCTTGCCAGTGCAGTTACAGGCAAAGAGAAGCAAATTGACGGTTATACAATAGCAACCGGCTGCATAACAGGAATTAACACTGTCCTCGGGTGGAAGATGGAACTGGAACAGGTCAGTAATAAAAGAGGAGAGCCGGTGGCGGTCAGCTTCAGCTCTTCACTCCTTTCCTTCTCAAGACCAGTGAACAAAACAACGCCGTAATTGTAACTTTTCGTCACCCTTGTACGTCCCGGTATTAAACAACAAAACATTTTAAACCATGAAAAGAATATTGATCTCGACAGTACTTGTCGTTGCGTTTATCCTGCCATCAGTGGCACAGGAGAAGGAACAGAAGCTCAAGGAACTTGAAAAGCTTGAAGAACAGACAGAAGAAGTTATCCCACCTGACACCCTGACAACGGTGGAGATGGAGGTGGACACCATCATTGAAGATGTGTGGGATGATACATCCAGGATAAAGATCGGAGACATAGTCACAGTAGAGGATACAGATGACGAAACTGTTATCAGGATCGGGAAAAAAGCCGTGAAAATACTTGAACAGGGAGATCATACCGAAGTCCGTATATTCGAGGATGAATTTGAGGAGAGCGATGATCCGGCAGAAAGACGCAAAAGTTTTGACGGTCATCTCGGAGGAATCGAAATCGGATACAATAATTTCACTTCGGGAAAGTGGCTCAGGACCGAAACACCGGTGGAAGGCTGGCTGGACCTGAACACCGCAAAATCAACCAGTTTCAACATCATCTTCCCTCCCGTCAGCCTGGGCTTCACGCGCCATTTCGGACTGGTCACGGCCCTGGGTGTCAACTTCAACAACTACGGGTTTGACGGCAACAATACGATAGTCGTTGACGGAGAAAGTATTGTCACGCCCTCTTATCCTGCAGATCCCATAAGGTTTGACAAGAGCAAGCTGGCGACTGTCTACGGCATCCTGCCTGTGATGCTTGAAGTGCAGATTCCCGTCTCCTACAGCAGTACCATCAACCTGGGAGCTGGTGTTACCGGCGCCGTGAAGCTCGGATCACACACCAAGGTTGTTTATCATGATGACGGCAAGCAGAAGGACAAGAACCGTGATGACTTCAACCTCAACGTACTGAGATACGGAGTAACAGCCCGTGCAGGTTACGAGATGGTCCAGGTTTACGGCACCTGCTGGCTCTCTCCGATGTTTGAGAAGGGCAGGGGTCCTGAACTCTATCCGTTTGAAATAGGGCTTGCGCTGACTATCAACGACTAAAAGACCAGAGGGGTGTTATACAGGGAGGGGGCATTTGCACAGATGCCCTCTCTCTTTTTTATTTATATTTGAGCTGTTGAAACAGAGAGCGGTGCGCCGGCAGACCGGCACTGCAAAACCGGAAAAACAAAACAGCAATGAGACTACTTCTGATCAGCAATTCAACCAATGCCGGGGAGGCATACCTGGACTATCCCAAGCACAACATCCGGGAATTCCTTGGCAGCAAAAAGGTACAGGCACTCTTTATTCCCTACGCGGCAGTAACTTTCTCATATGATGAATACGAGGCGAAAGTAAAAGCCCGCTTTAACGAAGTGGGGCATGATGTTGTATCCATCCACCGGTTCAAAGACCCGGTCAGGGCTATACTTGAAGCACCGGCAATCGTTGTAGGCGGAGGAAATACCTGGATGCTCCTGAAATGCCTGAGGGACAATAAACTGATTGCCCCTGTCAGGAAGAAGGTACTGTCAGGAACACCCTATATCGGGTGGAGCGCCGGGTCAAATGTGACCTGTCCAACTATAATGACAACCAATGACATGCCTGTCACAGCCCCTTCATCTTTCAGGGCCTTCGGGCTGATTCCGTTCCAGATCAACCCTCATTACCTCGATGCCAATCCGGAAGGACATGCGGGTGAGACACGTGAGCAGAGGATTCAGGAATTCGTTGAGGTCAACAGGGATATTTTCGTGGCAGGGCTTCGAGAGGGGACCATGTTCCTTCTCGAAGGCAAGAAGCTCTCACTAATCGGACCGAGAAACAGCCGGATCTTCAGGTATGGGGCCGATCCGATGGAAATGAAGCCCGGAAGTGATCTCTCCTTCCTGCTTAATAAAAGCAAAAAGTAAATAACCGCGCCGTCCGGATGCAATGAGACTGGGGAAAAAAATAGCGCTGTTTGCCGGCATACTGATGTTGCTGGCTATTCTGCTGCCCGTCATCTATGCTGTACTGAGGCAGGAAAAAGTCACTGCAGCCCTTATCCGGAAAGTCAATGAAAGCGTCGATACCAGGATCTCTTACGGCGGAGTGCGCCTGACAGTCTTCGAATCATTTCCAAGCATCACTGTCAGATTCAGCGACCTGCTGATTGAACCCTCACCATTCTATGACAAAACACAGTTCGGGAAGGAGAACACAGACACACTGCTCTATATCTCATCTCTCTCACTGACGGTGTCTACACCCTCTTTGCTTACAGGAACAGTTGCGGTGAAATCTATAACCGCCAGGAACGGTGAAGTGAATCTGCTGACTGACAGGAGAGGTGACATCAATTTCAAAGTCCTCCAGGAAAAAAAGGGGAATGGAAAAAATGTGAGACTTAAGAATATCAGCGCAGTCAGTATAAGAGCGGTCTACAACGACCGGAGTGCAGACCTACGAATATCAGGCATCATCGGGCAGGCAACGCTCGGAGGAGAGCTGTTCAGTACCGGGATCTACCTGAATACTGAACTGAATGCGCAGATCGACTCCCTGAGCCTCAAAGGCAATACTATCAGAGACATACCGTTTGACGCCGGCGTCAAACTCCGGAAATCAGCCAGTTCCCTGTCGGTTGCCAAAGGTTCCCTCTCGGTAGCTGATCTCAGATTTGATATCAGCGGAAATATCAATTATTCAGCTTCAACACTGAATCTCTCCATAGACGGCAGGAAGATCAGCATCACGTCACTCATTTCCCGCCTTCCGGAAAAATGGAAAAATTATACCGGCTCCTTTTCTCCAGCCGGAATCCTTGACATAAAATGCAGTATCACAGGGCCATACGGCGAAGCAGGTAAACCTCACATAGAGCTGAATTACGGACTCACTAACGGGAAGATGAGCCATTCAGCCACGGGCTTCAAGCTAAACAACCTGGAGTTCAATGGTGAACTTGGCAACGGGGATCACAATTCTGCAGAAACTTTCCGGATTACGGTTGACAACCTGTCTGCCCGGTACGGTTCAGCTTCAGTCAACGGTTCATTCATGCTGAACAACCTCAACAGGCCGCACATAACTATGGCTCTGAGCGGTGATCTTAATTTTGACGACCTGAGCAGGATCTTCAGGTCAGGGTACATCAGGAACCAGACCGGCACCGTTTCCGGGAGCATACGTATGACCGGAACTGTTCCTGACAGCATGAATATTGCTTCGGCGCTTCCATATCTCAAACCCGAAGTCTCCCTTCTGTTCAGGGAGTTCGGGGCTACCGTGGCTGACCGCGGACTCTCTTTTTCAGGGGTGAACGGAGCACTAAGCATAAACAATGACCTCGTGGCAGATAACCTTTCACTGACCTTCAGAGACCAGCACTTCACTGTCAATGCCGTAATGAAAAACTTCATCCCGTGGCTGGCCGGCGGCAGCGCTCTGCCAGCGATCACAGGTGAGATACATGCTGACAGGCTGGTCACCTCATCTTTCGCACCTGAAAAAGAGAAAAACAGCAGCAGTGACACGCTCAGCAGTGACCGCAAACAGATTGAGCTGTTTCCGTCAGACATCACCGCCAATGTCAGACTGAAGGCTGACAGCCTTATTGTCAATAAATTCAGGGCTTCAGGTTTCACTGCAAGATTAATATACAAGCCCTATGTCATTACCTTTGAAGAGGCCAGAGCCGAAGGTCTTGACGGAATACTGACCGGCGAATTAATGCTGGGAAGGCAGAAGGAGGGCGGATACATTTCCAGAACCAGCCTGGATGTAAGTGAAATTGACATAAACAAGACATTTTCAGCCTTTAATAACTTCGGACAGGACTTCATTGTCAGCGATAACCTGCAGGGCAGGCTCACCGGTAACGTAACGGTGCTGTCACCGCATGACGGCAACTACAGGATATTTCGCAAGGCCATAGTTGCAGAGGCACATCTTGTTATAAGTGAGGGAAAACTCATCAGCTTTCCGCCGGCTGAGAGTCTCTCCTCCTATCTTGATCTCAGTGAGCTCAAAAACATCAGTTTCTCCAGGATGGAAAACGATCTTTTTATCAACAACGGCATAGTTTCAATACCCAAGATGCTCATAAACTCATCCGCGGTCAATTTTACTGTCTATGGAACCCATGGCTTTGACGGAGATTATTCATATCATGTGCGGCTGCTTCTCTCCGAGGTCATGAGCCGAAAGGCCAGGGATCGCAACAGGGGTGTCAGCTCATTCGGACAGGTAAAAGTAGATGGCAGCGGCAAGGCTACAGTGCCACTAAAGATAGAATGCATAAACGGCAAAACTAATGTAAGTTATGATTTCGGACAGGCACAGGAGAACATAAAAAATGACGTTGCTGTCGAGAAGCAGACGCTGAAGGGAATACTCAATGAGGAATACGGATGGTATGAAACCGATACTGCCCGTATCAGGCCGGCGGAGAGCAAGCCGAGGTTCAGTGTCACCTGGGAGGAGGGAAAGGAACAGCCGGCGACAACGGAGAAGTCTCAGGAAGAGGTTAAGGAGAGTCCGATAAAGATCCTTCTCAAAAAGAAAAAATAGCCAATGGACATTTACCGAAAACGACTTCTCTGGAAGGTGCTTCTGCTCATATTTGCCGTGGTTATCGGCCTCGGATCACTGTTTTACACTCATGACCTTGTTGACCGTCTCAAGGAGGAAGAAAGAAAGAAAGCCGAACAATGGGCTGAGGCAACACGGAGGCTTGTGACTTCAGATGACTTTGAGTTTCTGTTCCGGATTATCGAGGACAACACCACGGTGCCGGTAATCCTTATTGACGAGGAGGAGAGCATCCTCTCTCACAGAAATCTCCCTTCCTCGCTGGCTACTGACACCCTGGCGCTGGTCCGTGAACTTAAGCGTATGGCAAAGCGGAACGAACCAATCTCCATTGAGTTGCCGAACGGAATAGTCAACCACCTGTACTACCGTGAAAGCACCCTGTTGCGCCAGCTGCGAATTTATCCGTATGTGCAGATTGCCGTGATACTGCTGTTCATCCTCGTAGCCTATGTAGCCTTCAGCGCCTCGCGCATGGCAGAACAGAATCAGGTATGGGTGGGACTCTCAAGGGAGACTGCCCACCAGCTTGGCACCCCGACTTCCTCATTATCAGCATGGAGCGAGATCATCAGCAGCCGGTATCCAGGAACAGACATAGCCGAGGAATTGTCGGCTGACGTGGAGAGGCTCAGCCGAGTGGCTGAGCGTTTCTCTCTCATTGGATCCAAACCGAAACTGCTTTCTGATAACCTTCCTGCTCTGGCGGAGGATGCTGCTGCCTATCTAAGAAAAAGAATAGCCTCAACAATTGACCTGAAGGTCAGGAATGAGACTACGGGATGCTCATCAATACCCCTTAACCCTATCCTCCTTGGATGGGTCATAGAGAACCTTGTAAAGAACTCTGCCGATGCAATGAAAGGCAGCGGGGAGATCACAATCAGGCTCACAGAAAGTGACACCGAGGCTTTTGTTGACGTGGAAGACACCGGAAAAGGTATTCCACGAAAGGATTTCAAGACCATCTTCAAGCCCGGGTATACTACCAGGGAGCGGGGCTGGGGACTGGGCCTTTCGCTGTCAAAAAGGATTGTCGAAGAGTACCACAAGGGGAAAATATTTGTGCTGCGCTCGGAGCCCGGCCACGGAAGCTGCATGCGGATAATACTCAAGAAAAACAGGTGACTGCCCTGAAGTGAAATGAAGAGAAGCGATATTGAGATAATGGCTCCCGCCGGGTCGTGGGAGTCATTGCTGGCAGCCATAAAGGGCGGTGCAGACTCGGTCTATTTCGGCGTGGAAAAACTGAACATGAGAGCCCGCTCATCTCACAACTTCACCACCGCAGACCTTCCTGAGATAACAGCTATCTGCAGGAAAAACGGGCTTAAGAGTTACCTCACCCTCAACATAGTTGTATTTGATGATGAGATAAAGGAGATGAAGGAGGCGCTTGCTGCCGCTGCTGCTGCAGGAATTACTGCTGTTATTGCCACGGATCAGGCTGCCATTATCGCTGCCCGGGAGGCAGGCGTTGAGGTGCACCTCTCCACACAACTGAATATTTCGAACAGCGGGGCATTGAAATTCTATTCGGAATGGGCTGATGTTGTGGTTCTGTCCCGTGAGCTTAACCTGCAGCAGGTAACAACAATATATGACTCCATCATAAGTGATGATATACGTGGCCCCGGAGGAGAACTAATCAGGCTCGAGATGTTTGTTCACGGTGCCCTGTGCATGGCTATTTCAGGAAAATGCTATCTCAGCCTTCATGAATACAACGCTTCTGCCAACAGGGGTAACTGCTACCAGACCTGCCGGAGAGGATACACTGTGAAAGACAGGGAGACCGGCTATGAATTTGACATTGACAACCAGTATATCATGTCACCCAAGGATCTCTGTACCATAGGCTTTCTTGACCAGCTGCTCGGTGCAGGGGCACGGGTGCTGAAGATAGAAGGCAGGGCAAGACCTCCGGAATATGTTGAAACTGTCGTCAGATGCTACGGTGAAGCTGCCGCGGCTGTGGCTGACGGTACTTTCGGGAAGGAGAAAGCAGACGGTTGGATGAGACAGCTGGAGACAGTGTTCAATCGCGGATTCTGGAACGGATACTACCTCGGGCAGAGGCTTGGAGAGTGGACCACATCTTACGGCTCCTCCGCCACCAGGCGTAAGATGCTGATCGGGAAGGTAACCAACTACTTTTCGAAACCGGGCGTAGCGGAGATTAAGCTTGAATCAGGAAAACTAACCGTGGGGGATGAACTGCTTTTTACAGGCCCCACAACAGGTCTGGTCAGGCATACTGTGACGGAACTCAGGGACGCTGCCGAAAAAAATGCTGTCACCGTACCCGGGGGAGAAATATGCTCGGTGAGACTGAGTGAGCCGGTAAGGCGATCGGACAAGGTTTTCAGGTGGGTCGAAGCCGCCGAGGCAGGGAAAGCCTGAGATTACCTCAGAGTCCGGGCTGCATCCGTCACCAGGGCAGCATTAACAACCACATCATCTGTTTCAGTATTAATGTAGGTAACCTGTCCTTCAGGTCTCTTTGACAATCCGTAATGATATGCTTTATCATAGTACTCAAGAGTAATCCTGATAGCAGTAGGGTAATCCCCCTTCTGCAGTGCATCGACAGCTTCACGGGTCCGGTCACCACCAAGTCTCTTTGAAATCTTCATAACTGATGCCATTATCTCTTCAGCAGGGAAGGCGGTGTATTCCTCCAGCAGTCGTGGCAGGCGGGTTTCGATGCTCATCATCAGGGCAATAACCGGCGCGGACTGCATCTTCAGTACAAAACAGTCAGGCATAAAGACCGTTCCGATGTTGCGGCTCTCATCCTCAAGCCAGACGTGTTCATCATCATGCATAGCGGCCAGGTCATCATAAAGCAGGTTCGCAAAGTGTTCAGAGGTAGGCTGTGGCTCCTGACCCAGTGCCCCGAAGGCTGATCCCCTGTGTGATGCCAGCCCCTCCAGGTCAGTCACCTGAACTCCGGCATTCTTCATATGTCTGAGGATTCCTGTTTTGCCACTGCCTGTCAGCCCTCCCAGAACAATGAAATTCCTATCCCTGGCCAGGTCGCTGAGTATATGATTCCTGTAAGCCTTGTATCCGCCTTCGAGCAGTGATGACTCTATACCTCCCTGCGAAAAGAGCCATGCCATGGCCTCCGAACGCATACCTCCCCGCCAGCAATGTACCAGCAGCTTTCCTCCGGAAGAAAGATCCAGAGCCTTACGCAGTTTGGCCGACATTCCGGGTGCAGCAAGGTCTATGCCGCGCAGAACAGCCTGCCTGTTACCTTCCTTTTTGAAAACAGTGCCCACTTCTGCCCTCTCCTCATCATCAAACAGGGGTATGTTTACAGCCCCGGGGATATGGCCTGCAGCGTACTCCCCGGGAGACCGTACATCAACCACCGGGGTTGTTTCTCTCTGTTCAAGGAATGCTCTGGCGGGAATTTTTCGCAGGACGAAGGACATCTATTTTGCGGACTTGTGATAACGGCCAATTACCCTCCTCAGTTCCTCAACAGTAACGGGTTTGGCAAGCAGTTCCTTCATACCGGTCTTCTCAGCCCTCAGTCTTGTCTCAGGCATATTATCAGCAGAAAGTGCAATTATCTGCGTGTTCCGGTCAAATCCGAGTATGGTCCGGGCGGCTTCAAAACCATCTATTTCCGGCATGATGAGATCCATCAGGATCAGATCATAGGACTTCTCACGGGCCATATCAATTGCCTCTGCCGCACCGGCGGCAAACTCAGCCTGCACGCCCAGGACTTTCAGGAGCGAGCCCACGACTTTACGGTTGAGATAGTTGTCATCCACAACAAGGATAACAGGAACATCCGATTTGTCTGAATTCAGCCTGTCTGAGTTACCTCTGAGCGACGGGAAGTATTCCTTAAGCACTTTCATGAGATCTTCGGCGGCAAAGGGTTTGACAAGGAGATGGTCAATACCCAGGTCAACGCACCTTGCATAGTGACCTTTCGGGTCCCTGGAGGTGAACATCAGTACAATATGCTCCGAAGTCAAACCGGCATCCAGAAGCGCCCTGGCGGTATCAAAACCGTCAGCTTCGGGTTCATCAAAGATAACAAGCAGGCAATATCTGCCATTCCCGCTCTTCAGGCTGGTACGAATCTGTGTGGTGGTATGCTTCTGGAAACTGGTGACCGATACAGGAAGCCCTACCCGGTGCATAATGCTGAGGAAATCGTCATCCCTGCCCTGTGAGCCGGTAATGACAAGTGTCCGGATTTCTGCAGGATCCGTGAAGCTGCTCAGTTCTATATTCTTGGATATCTTCTCATTGAGATGAACCTTTATTGTAAAGGTGACTCTCAGTCCCTTTTCACGGCCACCGGCATCCTTAGAAGCAGGACTTTCGGCAGTCAGTTCGCCACCCATCAGCTCGGTCAGCTGCCTTGCAAGAACCGGTCCAAGTTTAAGATCTTCAGCCCATTCAGAGCGTTCACTTAAAGTGGCTATGTAATCACCAAACAGTTTTTTTATCTCAGCCCTGGTATAGGTATTACCTGTATCGGTAAGAGTGAATTCGAGGGTGAACCTGTTACCGTCGGAGTTTCTGACCCTGCAAACGAGTTTTATCTCACCTGACTGCGTTCCTGAAACGGAATTGCTCATCAGGTTGGTGATCACCTGTCTGAGCCTGTATGGATCGCCAATGAGGTTCTCCGGCACTGTCTGATCAATTACAGATTCAAATCTTACCGGTATTTCCGGGTTCAGGCGCCTGATAAGGTTCATGCTGTAGGCAACCTCCTCCCTGAGCCTGAACGGAATCTCATCAAGGATCATCTTTCCGGTTTCCACCTTGGAGACATCGAAGATATCGTTGATGATGCCGAGCAGCAGATCAGCCGAACGCCTGAGCAGCCTTGCAACCTCCTTTGATTCCTCAGGCAGGTCTGACCTGTTGAGCATCTCGGTCATGCCAAGGATACCGTTCAGCGGTGTGCGTATCTCAAAGCTCATTCGGGCCAGGAGTTCTGACTTGGCAATATTGGCATCGGCTTCCTGCCTGCGGGCCAGCTCGAGGAAAGTGATGTCAATGAGCGCATCCATGGTGCTGTTGCCGCCTGCAAAGCTGACCGGAATAGTGTTGATGAACAGTATTTTGTCTCCTCCAACTGAAGGTATTTTCACAACCCTTCCCTGGCTGAATTTACCTGAAATGTCACTTATATAGTCATTGCGCGACAGGTCCGGCATGAGCTTGCCTCTCATCTCCGCTTCACTGTCAAAAGAAAAGAGCGTGGCTGCCTGCCTGTTCGCCCTCACTATTTCCCTCGCCTCATTGCAGATAATGAATCCTACGGGCATCTGGTCAAGAATAGACATCAGGCTCGCTTCTGATGATTTTTTTTCTTCAAGCTGTCTCTTCTGTTTTTTTATGAAACGGCGGAAAATTATGATAATGAAAAGGATGGCTGCAAGTGTCAGCATTCCCAGAAGGAGAGTGTTTCTCACAATATATTTCTGGAAGAATTCAGTCGGAGCCGAAAAGACCAATCCGAAATCAAGGCCGAAGATGTTTACCGGGTAATAGGAAGAAAGAATTTCCTGCTCACCTTCATTTCCGGCCAGGGAGTGTGTCATCCTGCCGGAATTTCCCTGTTCCAGAGCCTCCGAGAGGTTGTCAAGGCGGGTGTAGCTCACTTCGCCGCCGTGATTGTCAAAAACGACGGCCCCGGTGCCGTCAACCACCCATTGCCACTGGTAATCTTCGATATTGTACTTTGAGAAAATGCCTGAAAAATATTGCCTGAAGTCAATTGTAATGACCAGGTTTCCCAGCACCATGCCATCCCTCAGCACAGGCAGAAAGTACCGGTACCTGTCACGGTCCGGTTCCAGCTCTTCTGTCATGTGTATAACAGGCACCGTCTGTGCCCTGTATGTACCGTCAAGCCAAGAATTCCTCTCTTTGTCCTTGAAAAGGGTATAAACATCGCCGTCTGTGTTGTAAAGCATAAGCCCGACTACTATTTCCTCATACCTGGAGTAATAGAGTTTCATCTTTTCCGTGGCACGTTCGTTTACATCGCTGTCAGTAAAGAACCGGGTTATATCATCAGAAAAATCTATCTCAGTGAGATCACTGACAATGTACATGCTGGTATTGTCAATGTCGGATCCGGCGATCATAACCTGCCTGTCAAGCAGCTTGTTGGAATATTCAAGCTGGTTTCTGTAGAGGCTGATATAGAACAGCACCGTGATTATCATCAGCAGTGCAAAAGCGGTGTATGCTGCCAGGGTGATTCTTTTCATTCGAAGTATGTGCCGTAAGGATAACGCTTATCTGTACTTTTCATTGTCCTCCAGCAGTATGCTCAGGTAGCTTTTGTATCTCCATACTTCTATCCTGTTTCCGGCTACCGCATCGCGCACGGCACATCCCGGCTCATCAAGATGAAGGCAGTTGTGGAACCTGCATTCTTTGGCAATTCTGAAGATCTCGGGAAAAAAATGGTATATCTCACGACGGTCGAAGTCAATCACCCCGAAACCCCTAATACCTGGAGTATCAATTACATATCCGCCTCCCGGAAGCGGGTGCATCTCCGGGAATGTGGTGATATGCCTGCCCTGCTCATGGTAATCTGAAATTGACGCCGTTCTTAGTGACAGGGAGGGGTTGAGCCTGTTGAGAAGCGTGCTCTTTCCAACGCCGGAATTACCTGAAAGAAGGGTGGTTTTGTCCCGAAGCAAACCCTCAGGTTCTTTCAGGTCGATATCTTCAGTGGCGGATATAAGCAATACCCTGTAACCAATTTTTTCATAGACGGATTTGATCCGGCAGGCCTGTGCCATCTCCTCATCACAATAAAGATCGGTCTTGTTAATCACCAGTATGACCGGGATGCGGTAGGCCTCAGCAGTTGCAAGAAAGCGGTCAATGAACTCAACCGGCGTTGAAGGCATTTTGACGGTGACAAGCAACATGGCCTGATCAAGGTTTGCAGCAATAACCTGTGATTCCCGTGCCAGGTTTGAAGCCTTGCGGATTATATAGTTTCTGCGGGGAGTGAGAGCCGTTATGATGCTCTCGCCGGGATCAAAGGTCACATGGTCTCCTACAGCAACAGGGTTGGTGGTGCGTACGCCACTGACCCTGAACCGTCCCCGGAGCACACACTCATGGACGTTCCCGGACTCATCCAGTACCCGGTAGCGGCTACCCGTCGATTTTATGACAATTCCCTTTGCCATTTCGGATTATTACGCAGCAAAAATAAAAAAGTGATGCCTCGGTTTCCCGGACATCACTCTTTTTATTATCGGTTCACCGACGCTTTTCAATACTCGGCGGCCATCAGGAAGAAGGGTTTCATCTCGAAGTTTGAGTAGTATGGTCTGAGCCTTTCGGTATTGTAATACTCAGAGACCTTGACAACTTTCTTGGATGATGTAACCACGTCTATCGGCACGTTGTCATACCTGCCGTTCTTGAGCACCACCACCCTGCCGTGAATGCCCTTCATGATAAGGTCAAGCGCCAGGTTGCCGAATGCCATCGGGACTATTGAGTCAACAGCATCGGGGTCACCGCCCCTGACCATGTATCCGAGCTTCTGGTTTATGATGTTGATTGTCTTGCCGTTGTTGTACTTTGCCGTATGTTCCTTGATCTCCGCCGAGACCAGGTCCCCAATTCCTCCCAGTTTGGCATGTCCGTAGGCATCACGCTCACTGTCCTGGAACACCATGTCACCACCCTTGTAGAGCGCCCCTTCTGAAACAAGTACTATTGAGTACTTGCTTGGATTGGAATTGCGGTCTTCAACAAGGAGCTTTGTCAGCTGTTCAATGTCGAACCTGTATTCGGGAATCACACAACGGTTTGCAGCGCCGGCCATAGTCGGAAGCATAGCCGTGAACCCGGCATACCTTCCGAACACCTCAAGCACCATTATGCGCTCATGGGAGCCGGCAGATGTGCGAAGCGTATTTGTCATCTGAATTGTACGGGTGACACAGGTGCTGAATCCTATACAGTAGTCCGTCCCCGGTACATCATTATCCATGGTCTTGGGCATGGCAACCACCTTTACACCATGTTTGTAGAGATGAACTCCGTAGCTCAGGGTGTCATCCCCGCCTATCGGAATGAGAAAATCAATACCCAGCCACTCGAGGTTCTTGATTACCTCAGGGGTAAGGTCATTCATTTCGTCCTTATAGGTATCCCTGAGATGATCCGGAACCGAATTTTTAGCCACATGGCTCGGTCTTGTGCGCGATGTGTGAAGGAAAGTCCCGCCGGTTCTTCCGGACTTATTGACTATATCATCGGTAAGTATCTGAAAACAGTTGCTGTTGTCTGCCTTGGGATCCCTGATTATTTCGATGATGCCTGCCCATCCCCGCCTCAGGCCGATCACCTTGTAACCTTCCCTGTTAGCCCTGATGGTCACCGCCCTGATTGCGGGATTTAGCCCCGGGACATCCCCCCCGCCTGTCAGGATGCCAATCACTCCTTTGATTTTGTTCTGGTTTGCCATTTTAAATCCTTTATTTTTGAACACTTTGAATGCAGGCGGTAAAAGTAGAATATTTCAAAATCATATCAAAAAGGTAATGATTCACTACTTTAGTTTTTTAATATTTTTGACAAAAAAGTGAATGAATAAAACAGACAGCGTGAGGCATGACTCCATTGAAATAATCGAATCACCTGAATAAGGGATGCATAGGGTAATTATTACCGGGGGATCCGGGTTGATAGGTTCACAATTGAGCACTCTCCTCTCAGCAGAGGGATGGCAGGTGGTTCATCTTATCAGGGGGACGAAAAAGAGAGGCCGGTATGAGTCTTACGTGTGGGACCCGGAGAGCGGTTCCTGCGACAGTGAAGCCTTCCGTGAGGGAGATGCTATCATACATCTTGCAGCATCAAATATCGGTCAGGGAAGATGGTCTGAGGCACGAAGGCGGGATATTATCCGCAGCCGGACAGTCACAGGGGAGCTGCTCTACAGGATGACTGTGGGTGCCGGTGTTCATCCCTCGGTTTTTGTAACTGCCTCCGGAGTAAACTATTATGGTTCGAAGCCAACACCTGGCACTGACAGACACAACAATGTCGGGACCTTACAATGCTGTGGCACCACACCAGGTGACTCATGATGTGCTGATGGGCGAGGTGGCACGCCAGAGAGGACTGCCGGTATTCCTTCCGCACCTTCCCGGATGGCTTTTGCGCGCCGTGCTGGGAGAGATGTCCGTGATACTGACGGAGGGCAGCCGTATATCGTCTGACCGTCTGTCGGAGACCGGATTCAGGTTTCGTTACCCCGATATCTCATCCGCACTCAGGGCATGCTGATATCAGTGCCGTCTATCTGAGAGTGAACTCCTTTTCCTGGAGAATGCCGGCCCTGGTAGTAATTACGGTCGCAGTGCCTTTAATCCCGGTACCCTCAAAGACCCTGATGATAAAATGAACCTCGGCAGTGGCACCGCCGGGAGTGTAGCCGGCAGTTGCCGTAATGTACTCAGGCCTTCGGTTATCCTCATCGAACATCATCATGCTCTCGCGCCGTCGTGAGACAGGCGCCGGTTCAATTACCCGGTAACTGAGCGCGCTGTCACTCATAATTTTAATTCTCACCTCATCGGGTTTGACCATCTTGACAAGATGGGCCTGGCTGAGGGCTGTTGGCAGTTTTCCTGCGTTCCTGAACCTGATGGTAAGGTCATAGTCAACAGAATCGCCGCGGTGTTTCTTCACCTTTTTTACCGAGAATTCTTCCCATTCCAGGCGTGGCAGATGTCTTATGAGTTCCTTATTGAATAGCGCCTGGTTTGAGGCCCATTTCTCAAGGTGTGCGGGAGGAGGATTCTGGCTGAAGAATTTAGGGTGAAAGCCACCTGCTTCGACACTGTCATGAATAACATGGTTTACCAGCGTACCATTTTCCATGTCAGGCCAGCGCAGGGTCAGGGCCGGCCGGCGCCTGTTGGGCCATGAGGGATGTTGACAGAGCCGTGATAAGGGTAAAAATGAGGATCAGTGAACCGGATAAATTTTTCATCACAAAGTCTTGATTACGCAAAAACGGAATCAAGATAGTGAATTTGAAGGCATGATCAGCCACGCATTGAGATCATCTCAAGTTTATTCATGTCGGGTATCTCAATCGTCCTTCCGTTGGAGTTGATGATGCCATCGCGCCGGAATTCTGAAAGCGTGCGTATTACGTTGGCCGAACTCATGCTGATCAGATCGGCAATCTCTTTTCTGGAGACCGGCAGTTCAAAAATCCTGGAGTGGTAGAGCTCCTTTGAAAAATAGAGCAGTACATATGCAATCCGCCCGGCAAGATTTCTCTTCCGGATCTCAAGACTCAGCGAGATGATGTTTTCGGAGGTTCTCGCGAGGACTGATATGAGGTTCAGGGCAAATTTACCGTTCCTGAGTATAAGTTCCCTGATGAGATCGATCCTGATACAACAGACTATCGAGTCTTCAAGGGCGGAGAGGGAATAACGGTATTTCTCTTCGTGGAAAATACTGGTGTTGCTTACAAACTCAAAAGGTCTTGTGATGGTAATGATCTGTTCGTCACCCTCTGACGTGGTCTTGTATAGCTTGACCAAACCGGATTTCAGGTACTTGAAATCACGAATCATGTCACCCTCGTGATGTATTATTTCTCCTTTGGCAAAAGACTTCTCCTCCCTTGTCTCACAGACTAACTGTACATCAGCCTCTTCCAGGAAGGAAAAAACAAGATTTCTCAGCTCACACGACATGCAGGAGCACTTTTTCTTCCGTGTGTTTATGTCAATCTTCATGGATTCTACAAATTTAGAACAATCCGGCAATTAATTCGTTCACCTTTCATATTTTTGACACGGGACAATCAATGATTCAGAAACAATGATCTACGGCACTGACTATCATGTTCACACAATCTATAGTGACGGCAAGAGGGAGCCGGAGACATACATTGAGGCTGCCCTTAAGCTGGGACTGAGGGAGATAGGATTCTCAGACCATCTCAATCCAGCAGGCGGTCCGCCGGATTGGTGCATGCCTCACGACAGGCTGCCGCAGTACGCGGAACATGTTCTGAGGCTAAAAAGAGATCATAAAGACATAGCTGTAAGGCTGGGTCTGGAGATCGATTACCTCCCCGGAACGGAGGGGGTTACAGACAGGATAATAAACTCCTTCCCTTTTGATTATATAGTTGGCTCCGTTCACTACCTGGGGGATGAGACCGTGGACCTGGGCCCGGAATTCTACATCGGAAAAGATATTGACCTGATCTACGAAAATTACTTCAATCTGGTTTGCGAGGCTGCCTCCACCGGCTTTTTCGACATAATGGGACACCCGGACCTGGTTCGCATCCACCGCTACAGGCCCGTAGCGGACATTACCCATCTTTACAGCATGATGGCTTCGGCATTCGAGATCCATGACGTTGCCTTTGAACTGAACACAAACGGCAGAAACAAACCGCTGCGTGATTTTTATCCTGACAGCCATTACCTGCATCTATTTGCAGAACACGGGGTGCCGGTAACCGTTAACTCGGATGCACATTTCCCGGAAAGAGTCGGACAGTTTTTCAGTGAAGGATATGATCTGCTAAAAAGGGCAGGATACAGGGAAATGGCTGTGTTTTCAGGCCGTGAACGGTTCATGATACCTTTGCAGGGCCGGTAATGAGATAAACGCCGATCAGACAGTCAGCCGGACTCCATCAGGCTGGCCTTCAGGCCCCGGCCATAAGATGCTCAACCAGTATCCGGACACCTATGGCTGCAAGTATTATGCCGCCGATTATCTCAACCCTGGAACCAAGATGGCTGCCGGCAGACTTGCCGATACGTATTGCAGTCATTGAAGCGAGGAAGGTGACTGCCCCTATTATTATTCCCGCAGACCATATCTGCACCTTAAGGAGGGCAAGGCTGATGCCAACGGCGAAAGCGTCAATGCTTGTTCCCACAGCCAAGGTCAGAAGCACCGTCCAGCGATTGATATCAACGGAAATTCTCTCCTCATCATCCCTCAATCCGTTAATAATCATCCGGATGCCGAGAAACATAAGCAACAGAAAGGCAACCCAGTGGTCATATTTTTCGATGTAACCGCTTACGGTTGAACCGAGAAAATAGCCAAGCACTGTCAGTCCGCCCTGAAACAGGGCAAGGATAAATGCAATACGCATTGCATTCCGGAAACGGATCTTCGACTCGATGACACCACAGGAGAGTGAGACGGCGAAAGTGTCGAAAGAGAGTCCAAGGGCTATTGCTGCTAATGTAATATGGTCCATGTCTGACGGATGGACGCAAAAATAGTAATAATTGCTATTTTTACCACTTGTTCGAAATTATGAGAATAGTTGTACAGAGAGTCAGAAGAGCTTCAGTTAATGTTGACGGAAGGCAGCATTCAGCGATAGGAAAGGGGCTGCTCGTGCTTGCAGGCATAGAGAATGCAGACACATCTGAAGACGCCGCCTGGTTAGCCGCTAAGGTTACAAATCTGCGGCTTTTTGACGACAGCCGGGGGGTGATGAATCTCTCTGTTCTTGAAACCGGAAGTGAAATAATGATAGTGAGCCAGTTCACCCTTCACGCATCGACCAGGAAGGGCAACAGACCGTCATATATCCGTGCAGCAAGGCCTGAGAAGGCAATACCCCTCTATGAAGAATTCATTGCCCGTACAGGAGAGCTCACCGGCCGCCGTCCCGCCACCGGCGTCTTCGGAGCCATGATGGATATTGAACTGGTGAATGACGGGCCGGTAACGATAATCATTGACAGCAGGAACAAGGAATGACGGACAGCGAACTCAAGAGATCTGTTCTCACTGTTACGGCTTTTGCCTCTTTCCTGACACCGTTTATGGGATCGTCAGTAAACCTTGCCCTCCCGTCCATAGGCGACGAGTTCAGTCTCAATGCCGTCACCCTGAACTGGATTGTAAGCAGCTACATGCTCACAACCTCGATGCTTCTGCTCCCTGCAGGCAGGGCCGGTGATATCCTGGGCCGCAGGAAGATATTCACGGCAGGAATGGTTGTATTTACCATCTCAATGATCCTGCTTAGCTTTACCCCCGGTATAAGATGGCTTATCGGGGTCAGGATACTCCAGGGTACCGGTGGCGCAATGATGTTCGGAACTAACATGGCAATCCTTACCTCGGTGTTCCCTCCCGGCGAAAGAGGCAGGGCAATGGGAATAAACGTGACAGCAGTATATGCCGGGCTGGCCTCAGGTCCGTTTCTGGGCGGCCTGCTAACCCGTTACCTCGGATGGCGGAGCATATTTGCATTCCTGATTCCGATGGGCATCATAAGCCTGATACTCATACAGACGCGGATGAAAAAAGAGTGGGCTGAGGCCAGGGGTGAAAGTTTCGACTGGCCCGGATCTGTCATCTACGGGCTTGCGATGGCGGCACTCATTTACGGTTTCTCAAAACTTCCTTCGGTACAGGGGTGGTTCATCACCGGCACAGGCCTGATCCTTATGCCACTCTTCGTCATGAGAGAGAAGAGTGCGGTGCACCCCCTGTTCGACATAACACTCATATCCAAAAACAGGACCTTTGCATTCTCAAGCCTTGCGGCCCTGATACACTATGCCGCAACCAGCGCCATAGGATTCTTCCTCAGTCTTTTCCTCCAGTACATAAAAAACATGGGGCCGCGTGATGCGGGATTTGTGCTGATGTCATGGCCGGTGATAATGGCCCTCTTCTCCCCGCTCGCCGGGAAGTTATCTGACCGAAATAATCCGGGAGTACTTGCCTCTGTCGGGATGGCAATATCGGCAGCAGGACTGGTGATGCTCTGCTTTCTTGATGAGCAGACATCCCTGACATTCATCATTTCGGTGCTGATCATTATGGGGGCAGGTTTCTCCCTCTTCTCCTCGCCCAATTCAAATGCCATAATGAGCTCTGTGGAGAAGCGGCAGCTGGGAAATGCCTCGGGCATGCTGGGCACTATGAGGAATGTGGGTCAGACTTTCAGTATGGCAATCGCCCTCATGCTGCTCACCCTCTACATGGGACAGGAAAAAATCAATCCTGACAACTATCCGCAACTTATAAGTTCAATGAAGACCGGATTCGTCATTTTCTCCATTCTCTGCTTTGCGGGAATATTTGCCTCCCTGGCAAGAAACAAAAGCCTTCGCAAATAGTCTGAATTTTATTTGCTTTTCAGTAAAAACCACTAAATTGACCCGCGTTTAACTGCAGGCACGCCAGGTTTTCCCGACAATACACAAAACACATTATGAGCAAATTATACGAAAAACTCCTGAATCACGACTATTCACCTGATGAGATGGCGGAGTGCATGGAAGAGGCCAGAAAGGGCCCCGGCCCTGCTGAAAGGGCCCCTCTGCTGAGGGAGATTTTCTCATGTCTTGACCTGACCAGCCTCAATACACAGGACAGCGACGGATCAATCCTGACCTTCGCCGAAAGAGCCGCTAACTTCAGCTTCAGCTTCAATGACATTGGCAATGTTGCAGCGCTGTGTGTTTATCCCAATTTCGTTACCGTGGTGCGTGAAGGATTGGGCACCAGCGGGGTCAGGGTGGCGGTGGTTTCGGCTTCATTCCCAACAGCTCAGACATTCAACGAGGTAAAGATCCTCGAAACATCTATGGCAGCACGGATGGGAGCTGATGAAATCGATGTGGTAATACCTGTCGGCACCTTTCTCGAGGGAGCATATGACAGGGTGATTGACGAGCTTAAGGCCATCAGGTGCGCCGCCGGCAAAACGACGTTGAAGGTCATACTTGAGACCGGCCTGCTGAAGGACGAGAGAAACATATACAGGGCTTCAATTATTGCAATGGAATCAGGCGCAGATTTCATCAAGACATCTACCGGCAAGAGCCCGGTATCAGCCACTCCCGAGGCAGCATGGGTGATGTGCCGCGCAATACGTGACTATTACAGTGAGACCGGTATCATGATCGGATTCAAGCCTGCGGGCGGCATTGTAACTCCCGATGATGCCCTTGTATACTATTTCATTGTGAAGAACATGCTTGGCCCGAAGTGGCTCACCCCGGAGTATTTCCGCATCGGAGCCTCACGCCTTGCCAACAATATACTGTCGGAGCTTTACCCCGGCAAACCAGCCTACTTTTAGACCTGCAATATGAACACCGGTTCCGGCGATACCCTGAGTGTTGCTGCTGACACCCTCAATGTACCTGCGCTGCAGAAGGAATTCAGCCTGGGCCGTATAATACCTGTTAAATCTCTTACTGAAGCAGGCGGCGAGCCTGAACAATCTGCCTCCAGGCTCAGCATTGACCATATAGCCGGACTGAACCGGGTTGACGGATTGGTCAGGACTCCTGAACTGATCAACACTGATGTGACCTTTATCCTGCTCTCAACAGCCTTGCTCATAATCACCGTTCTTACGGTATTCTTCCGCAAGAGCATAATCAACGGCCTCGCATTAATCAGCTTCAGAAGACGCGGAGAGGTGATTCTGCCCGTAACATCCGAGGTCTTTTCCTGGCCGCCCATACTGAGGAATATATTCACTGTACTTAATATCAGCATTTTTGCCGCAATCACAATCATGACTATGGACCTGGCCATCCCCGGCCTCTTCGGCGGATCAACAGGACTTACGGCCGTGCTTGCCGGCGTTTTTCTTGCTGCTCTCCTGATCAGGCACCTGATAACCATCATCCTTGCAGAGATTACAGGTCTCCAGAGCCTCTACCGGGAATATATGAACATTGTCTACAACACCTGGTTCGCCTGTGCCCTTTTTCTTTTCATTCTCAACACAATCATCCTTTTTGCACCCATAGGAAACCCCTCCCCGATTATAAACACAGGCTTGATAATTATATCTATTTTTCTTATTATCAGAGCATTAAGGCTTATGTCAATTTTTATCGACAGGCATGTTTCAATTTTTTATTTCATTTTGTACCTTTGTGCCCTTGAAGTCTTGCCCGTTCTGGTCATTTTTAAATTACTCGGCGCGTTCTGACCAGCGGCAGGAATGTGGAGGTTGAACTAAAAACTTAAGGCTTTGAAAATAAGGAAGGTATTAGTGTCGCAGCCTGAGCCGAACAATCCGAAATCACCATATTTCGAGCTCGCAAAAAAATACAATCTGAAGATAGACTTCAAACAGTTTATCCAGATTGAGGGGATCTCTGCAAAGGATTTCCGGCAGCAAAAGGTCAATCTCGCCGATTTCACAGCGATCATTTTCACATCCAAAACCGCTATTGATCATTTTTTCAGGATCTGTGAAGAGATGAGATTTTCCGTACCGGATACGATGAAGTACTTCTGCATAACAGAAAACGTTGCATTTTATCTCCAGAAATACATTGTCTACCGCAAGCGCAAGATATTCCACGGCAAAGCCAATTTTGAAGACCTTATTGATGTGATTATCAAGCACAGGGAAGAAAATTTCTTCGTGCCCCTCTCCGATCCGCATAAATCAGATATACCCGAACTGCTTGACAATCATAAGATCAAGCACACAATAGGCACCATGTACCGTACCATCAGCAGGGATTTCAGCTCATCGGATCTTGACTATGACATGCTGATCTTCTTCAGTCCTTCCGGTATCAAATCGCTGAAGGAAAACTATCCCACCTTCGTGCAGGGCGATATTAAGATTGCTGCATTCGGACCAACCACTGCCGAGGCGGTCCTCAACGAAGGATTCAGGCTTGACTTACAGGCTCCCAACCCGAAGTCGCCGTCGATGACAATGGCTCTCGACTGCTTCCTCCGGGACTTTAACAGGAACAACAAATAGCGAAGGTAAAATATAACGCCTGAACGAAAGCATCCATCACACGTGATTGATGCTTTCTCTTTCATTATGAAAAACCGGCTTGAATCGTTCCCAAAAAGCGAAAAACTCTGCGGGGTGAAACTCATCAGCGGGATATTTGCAGAAGGCCGCACCCTGAGCCTCCCTCACATCAGGGTGATCTGCAGGATAATTCCTGCCACCGCAGACCTGCCGCCGGTACGGGTGCTGATAACTGTTCCAAAACGTCACTTCAAAAGAGCCGTTGACCGCAACCTTATGCGCAGACGCATCCGGGAAGCATGGAGAAAAAACAGGGATCCTCTGTTGACTGCCCTGGGGGAAAAGGATATGCATGCTGACCTTGTTCTGATCTGGACTGATACGGAAATCAAAACGTATGATATTGCGGAAAAAGCAATAAAAGGAGTCATTGCAAAAGTGTCAGGGCTTAAATATTAACTTTGTGAAAATTTGCCATATGAAAAACAACTATAAAAAAAGACTGCTTGTGATCCCTGCAGCAGCCCTGTTGGCCCTCGTGACCCTCGGTTTCCTGGCGGGCAGACAGGATGACAAGGATTTCAGGCTGACAAAGAATATTGACATATATATATCACTCTTCAGGGAACTCAACGCATTTTATGTGGATGAAATCGACCCTGAAAAACTTGTACACACAAGCATCAACAGCATGCTTTCAACCCTTGATCCTTATACCGTCTTCTATCCTGAGGAGGAGACCGGGGACCTCGACTTCATGACTACGGGCAAGTATGGCGGATTTGGATCACTGATCAGAAAATCAGGTGATTATATTGTTGTCACAAATGTATACAAGGGATTCCCTGCTGACAGGAGCGGAATAAGACCAGGTGATCTGATGATAAGCATCGACGGCAAATCGCTCCGCGGCGTCTCCTCTGACAAAGCTTCTGACATGCTAAAGGGTGAACCGGGCACTGAAGTTGAACTGGTGATAAGGCGCAACGGCGAAGAGCTGACCAAAATACTGAAACGGGAGAGAATTGCTATTTCAGCAGTCCCATACTACGGAATGGTGGATGAAAACACGGGATACATCAGGTTTACCAACTTCACACAGAATTGCATTGCGGAGGTAAGGGAGGCGCTGATTGACCTGAAAGACAAGCAGGGAGCCCAGGACCTGATACTCGATCTGAGAAGCAATCCGGGAGGCCTTGTAAATGAAGCTGTTGAAATAGTCAACCTGTTCGTGAAACCCGGCCAGGAAGTAGTCAGCACAAGAGGCAGGGCTAAACAGTATGATGCCAGCTTCCGCACAACAAAGACACCGGTGGCACCGGATATGCCACTTGTAGTACTGATCAACAGAGCCTCAGCGTCAGCATCGGAGATAGTGGCCGGAGCAATCCAGGACCTTGACCGCGGTATAATTATCGGAGAAAGATCCTATGGCAAGGGCCTTGTTCAGGTTGCCAGGCCACTGAGCTATAAAGCACAGGTCAAGATGACGACAGCCAAATACTATATCCCCAGTGGAAGATGCATCCAGGCAGTCGATTTCTCCCACCCAAATGAGGACGGAAGCGTGGGGCAGATACCTGATTCGCTGATAAAGACCTTTAAAACAAGAAACGGCCGCCCTGTAAAGGATGGCGGCGGAATTATCCCTGATATCACCGTGCCGTCTGACATGCTCCAAAGATTTGCAAGCGAGCTCTATGTCCAGAATATGGTCTTCGACTTTGCCACCGCCTATTACTGGTCTCAGCCCCACCCTGAAACGCTTGACAGCCTTGATATTACTGAAGATGATATAGAACAGTTCAAGACCTTCCTTGCCGAAAGAAAATTCACCTACAAAACCGGATCCGAAAGCCTCCTCGACGAACTGGTATCCGTTGCAGGAGAAGAGGGACTGTACGAGGAAAACCGTGAGACAATTGAAAAACTTAAATCCGGCATGGGTCACAGCCTCGAAAGGGATTTGAATCTGTACAGGACAGAAGTTGAGGAACTTCTGGAATCTGAACTAGCCGGAAGATATTTCTATGACTGGGGAATGGTCAGGTATTCGGTGAGCCGTGACACCCAGATAAGAGAGGCTATAAACATTGCCGGCGACAGGACGAGGTATGCCTCGCTGCTGCAGACGCCGGAAGGTATCTGATACTACCTTTAAACAGGATCAGTAGAGCTCTTTTTTCCAGACGGGCAGCTTTTCCTTAACCATTTCCAGGGTGTGGCGGCAGGCCCGGGTGGCATGGTCCCTGTGTCCCGCCGATACCATTATGAACAGTGATGTTTCGCCTGCCCTGACCACCCCCAGCGAGTGAACAATGATTACTGATCTGACGTCAGTAAAGGCGCTTCTGACCGTATTGGCAATCCCGTCTGCCTCTCTGACAGCCATCTCTTCATAGGCTGAGTATTCTATCGCTTTCACCCGTTTATCTTCAACCTCATCGTCACGAACCCTGCCTATGAATATTGAGACCGCTCCGGTGCCGGTATCATCATCTCCCAGTGTCATCAGTTCGGAAATAAGAAGAGGTGTTATCGGCCCCCCGACCAGATACCTGTTTTTCATTGTCAGAGTTTTATGTATCAACCTCCCTGAAAAGGAGGCAATATTGCAATTATATCGTTTGTAGTGAGCTGTGCTTCACCTTTAAGCATTGTTTTATTAAGCGCCATCCTGAAGGGTATTGCTGCCAGGGCAGGGTATTTGTCCGTCAGCTGACGGCGAAGCGACCGGGTATCATCCGCCGTAAGCAGCTCTTCCGTAGCTCCGGCTGCTTCTGCTGCCGCAGCAAAATAAAGCACTTTCACCTTCGCCACCATTGTCAGTGAGCTTCAAGCCAGTTATATCCTGTTCCTGTATCGACTTCGAGCGATACGCTCAGCTGTGCGGCACCCTTCATCTCATCCCTGACCAGCGTGGCCAGTTTCCCGGCAAGATTCTCGTCAACCTCGAAGATAAGTTCGTCATGCACCTGCAAGATCATCTTTGCCTCAGGCATCTCCCGCTCCAGGCGTGATGCGATTCTCACCATTGCTATCTTGATTATGTCAGCGGCGCTGCCCTGCAACGGTGCATTGATTGCGTTGCGCTCAGCATTGCCCCTGACCACCTGGTTCCTGGAATGGATATCAGGAAGATAGCGCCTGCGCCCGAATATGGTGGTGACATACCCCTGCTCCCTTGCCCTGCGGATACTTTCATCCATATATGCCTTTACTCCGGGATAAGAACTGAAATAGCCGTCAATCAGCTCTTTAGCTTCCTTACGTCCGATAGTCAGACGTTCCGAGAGACCAAAGGCCGATATGCCGTAAATGATCCCGAAATTGGCTGTTTTGGCCCTTGAGCGCATCTCACGTGTCACCTCTTCAAGAGGTACTCCGAAGATTTTTGCGGCAGTGGCCGAGTGAATATCCTGACCCGAAGTGAAGTCTGAGATCATGGCGCTGTCTCCGCTGAGATGAGCCATTAACCTCAGCTCAATCTGGGAGTAGTCGGCACTCAGAAAAATCTTCCCCGGTGCAGGGATGAAAGCCTTGCGTATCTCTCGTCCCTCAGCATCCCGTACAGGTATGTTCTGAAGGTTCGGGTTGGTGGAACTGAGTCTGCCGGTGGAGGCAACGGCTTGATTATATGTAGTATGTATCCTTCGGGTAACCGGATCAATCAGCTCGGGAAGAGCCTCTACATATGTTGAAAGCAGTTTCTTCAAACCTCTGTATTCCAAAACCTTTCCTATGATGGGGTGCCTGTCCGTCAGCCGTTGCAGAACCTCCTCGTCAGTGCGGTACTGCTTTGTCTTCGTGAGCCGTGCATTATCGTCGAGCCGCAGCCTGAGGAAAAGTATCTCTCCCAGCTGTTTGGGTGAGGAGATGTTGAACTCCTGGCCGGCAAAAGTGTAGATCTCCTGCTCAAGTTTTATTATGGTCTCACGCAGGGTGACCGCGTAGTTTTTTAGCACACTCTCATCCAGCAGCACGCCTTCACGCTCCATGGCTGCAAGTACTCGTATGAGCGGCATCTCAATATTATCCGCGAGGCTGTCAAGTCCCTCCTTCCGGAGCCTCGGCTCGAAGAGCTTCATCAGCTGCCATGTGACGTCAGCATCCTCCACTGCATACTCCTTAACCCTCTCCCTCTCAACATCCCTCATTGTTCTTTGCCTGGGTCCGCGTTCACCAATCAGCTCCTCGATGTGGACAGGCTCATAGCCAAGGTATTGCGAAGCAAGGAGATCCATGTTGTGACGCATGTCAGGCTCAAGAAGATAGTGGGCAAGCATGGTGTCAAACAGCGGGCCCCTGACACTGATGCCGTAACCTGACAGCACCTGTATATCATACTTGAGATTCTGACCGGTCTTCCTGATTTTTTCATTCTCAAAAACCGGCTTCAGGGGCTCCAGCAACTTCAGAGCCTCACTCCTTTCCCCGGGAAGCCAGAGCATGGTACCCTTGCCCTTCTCCCATGAAAAGGCAATCGAGACAAGCTCTGCGTTAAGCGGATCGAGCGAATTTGTCTCTGTGTCAAAACAGAAATCTGACAGGGTCGAGAGCGCAGTGGCCAGCTCCCCGGATTCCTTTTCAGTCTCTATCAGCGTATAGTGATGGGGTGCGGAACTGATATCTGCCTTCCCTGATCCCTCTTTCAATGCCGTTTCTCCGAACAATGTCCCCTGTGTCTCGCCAGCGGGGCCGCCGGAAGAAGTTTTAGCGCTCTTTTCAGACTCTCCGGCAACGGGTTTGTCAGTTTCGTCCTGCGAAAATTCATCCTGTTTGCCTGTGACCGGAAGGCGCTGTGCCATGGTCCGGAACTCAAGTTCCTCGTATATTTTCCTGAGTGCATCAGTATCTGCGGAGTGGCGGTGCAGATCGGCATGCCTGAACTCAACCGGCACATTCTGCTCTATTGTGGCAAGACGCTTGGAGAGCAGTATCTGTTCCCTGTTCTGTTCTATAATCTCTCTCTGACGGCCCTGGATGGCAGATGTGTTACCGAGCAGACTCTCTATGCTTCCATGCTCCCCGATGAGCCTACAGGCGGTTTTCGGGCCAATTCCCGGTGCCCCGGGAATGTTGTCGGAAGTATCGCCCATAAGACCGAGAAGATCCGTAATATTTTCCGGGGAGACACCATACTCCCTGACTATCTCTTCCCTGCCCCATATCTCTGCCTCTCCGCCGGAACGTCCCGGACGGTACATCACCACCCTGTCCGTTACCAGCTGGGCAAAATCCTTGTCAGGTGTCATCATATAGGCTGCATAACCCTCTTTAGCCGCCTTGCGGGCCAGGGTGCCGATGACATCGTCAGCCTCGAAGCCGGGCACCTCTATGACCGGTATCCGGTAGGCCTCCAGTATCTTCTTGATCCATGGAACCGCGATCTTAATGTCTTCTGGGGTAGCGTCACGATTTGCCTTGTACTGCGGGTAGATCTCATTCCTGAAGGTGGGGCCCGGCGGGTCAAAGACAACTGCTATATGTGACGGATTTTGCTTTGCCAGCAGATCCTCCAGGGTGAGCAGGAACCCGAAGATTGCCGAGGTGTTCATCCCCCTGGTGGTCACGCGGGGATTGCGTATGAATGCATAATACGACCTGAATATCAATGCATAAGCATCAAGCAGGAAGAGTCTTTTGTCATTGTCTGCACCAGTCACCTGTTATCGGATAAATGCCACTCGGCATAGGCGGTGGCGGTTTCATATAATTTTACGCTGTGCAGCCAGGTTCCGGCAGGAGTTTTACCTGAAAGGGTGGCAGCAATGTCAGCCACCAGATTCTCACAGGTAGGCTGGTAAGGTGACACAATTACGTTGCCGAAATGCTGCCGGTAGCTTTCCACAGTTGCCGCCGGAGCCTGGCCGGAAACCATCAGGGAATGGTCAAACCGGTCTACAACCGCCTCTCGTACAAGCTTTTTGAGATCACCGAAATCAAACACCATCCCGTTCCGGTTGTTGTCCGGGTCATTCACCGGCTCCCCGGCAAATGTTACATAAAGAATGTAAGAGTGCCCGTGCACGTTCCTGCATGGGCCGTCGTAATTCCACAGTGCGTGGGCCATCTCAAAGCGAAATTCCTTTGTTACCCGTATTACGGCCATTTGTGTATCTTATTGGTCTCCGCAAAAATAAACTATTTAAAACGATTTTTGTTTGAGGGGACATTCAGACATGATATTTACACGTTTAAAAGTCATACATATAAATTAAACCGTATCTTTGCATCCAATACATTAATAACCAATGGATAATAACGAGTTGTTGACAATCCCGTTCCTTGCAGGGAAGAGTTTCAGAAAGCACGGAGAAAACAAGGCAATGGGTTTCGTGGGGGAGGAAGTAATTACCTACAACCAACTGGAAGTCAGAATCCGTTCAGTGATGAGGCTTCTTGAAGACTATTCGGTAAAACCCGGTGACAGGGTTGCCATACTAAGTACCAGCATGCCCAACTGGGGTGCCACCTACTTTGCGATAACATTCATGGGTGCGGTAGCCGTACCTGTGCTGCCCGATTTTACACAGGGTGAGATAGCCAATGTCCTGGACCACTCAGGAGCGAAGATTTTGCTTGTATCCGGTAACCTGACCCACAAAGTAGCAGATTACAGATCCGGATTCCTTGAGACTGTCATCTCAATAGAAGACTTCAGGATCACATCCGGCTCCAACGGAAAAAGCTTCCAGGAGGGTGTTATGCCGGTGAAAAAATACACTGTGGCCGAGGATGATCTTGCAGTATTGATTTACACCTCCGGCACAACAGGCAAGTCGAAGGGAGTGATGCTGACGCATAAAAACATTTCCTGGACGGCCAGGCAGGTAAGGACAATACAGTATGTTGTGGACACTGATGTTTTCCTTTCCATTCTGCCGCTTTCACACACCTACGAGCAGACACTCGGACTGGTTCTTCCCATCTTCAACGGGGCGATGGTCTGGTATCTCCGGAAGGCGCCCACGCCTTCTGTACTCCTTCCTGCGCTTAAGGAGGTAAGACCGACAACGATGCTGACAGTGCCCCTGATCATGGAGAAGGTTTACTTTGGCAAAGTGGCTCCGACATTCCATAAGAACAAGATCATGGCCGCTCTTTACCGTACCCCTCTTTTCCGCAGGTTGCTCAACAGGGTGGCAGGCAAGAAGATATACGAAGCTTTCGGAGGCCGTCTCAGGTTCTTCGGCATTGGCGGTGCAAAACTCAATCCCACGGTGGAGCGGTTCCTGCTTGATGCTAAATTTCCGTACGCCATTGGCTACGGCCTGACGGAAACATCTCCGCTGTTGGCCGGAACAATAGTCGGCACCTGCAGGCTTGGCAGCACAGGCCCCTCAATGCAGGGAGTCACCCTGAAGGTTCACAATCCCGATCCTGTTACCGGTGAGGGAGAAGTATGGGCAAGGGGAGAAAATGTCATGAAGGGTTATTATAAGGAGCCTGCACTTACCGCCGAGGTGATTACACCTGACGGCTGGTTCAGAACCGGTGACCTGGGTGTTATTGACAAGGATAACTTCCTGAGCCTCAAGGGCAGGCTGAAGAACATGATTGTCGGCTCAAGCGGGGAAAACATCTATCCTGAAGAGATAGAGTCAGTCATCAATGATTTCAGCCATGTGATAGAATCACTGGTGGTTCAGAAAAAGGGCAAGCTTGTTGCCATGGTTCATGTGAATCTTGAAGAGCTTCAGGCCAAATATGTCCAGATGAAGAAGGACTTCTCCGAACAGGCCGAACAGATAATCAACGAGTACCTTGAAGAGCTCCAGAGATATGTCAATTCAAAGGTAAACAGGTACAGCCAGCTTCAGATGGTAATATACCAGCCGGAACCGTTCCAGAAGACAGCCACACTGAAGATCAAGAGGTTTCTTTACTACTGATTACTTTCCGCTGCCGCGGGTCTTCTGCCCCGGATACGATTCGATTCGCAATGAGTTGATTGCTGTTTTTTTGTTATTTTGCGGCCAAATTCCAAACAGATGTCGAACCGGACCAAAGCTCTGCTTCTGATTTTCTCGATCCTGATAATTGATCAGGCTGTAAAGATAATCATCAAAACAAATATGGTAATCGGAGAGGAGATCCCCGTCTTCGGCAACTGGTTCAAGATCCACTTCCTCGAGAACAACGGCATGGCCTTCGGCATGGAATGGGGCGGAAAAACAGGAAAGGTAGCCCTGTCGGTCTTCAGGATGATAGCCATTGCAGGCATAGCCTGGTATCTTAACAGCATCATCAAAAAGAACGCACCATTGGGGCTGATACTATCTGTCAGCGCAATTATTGCCGGCGCTGCAGGCAATCTGATTGACAGCGCTTTTTACGGCATGATCTTCAGCGAAAGCTGGCATACCACTGCAGTGATGTTCCCCGAAGGAGGAGGCTACTCCTCATTTCTGCACGGAAGGGTAGTAGACATGCTGTATTTCCCGATTATTGACAGTCGCTGGCCCGACTGGTCGCCCATCAGGCCCGGACAGTCGTTTATCTTCTTCAGGCCGGTATTCAATCTTGCTGATACATCGATTACTACTGGGGTACTGGCAATACTTGTCTTCCAGAAGAAGTTCCTCGGAGAACACAGTTAGCCTGACCAGCACAGGCAAAAATAAGTCATTCAAGGCTAAATATTGAGACAAACAGTGTGGTTCCTCCTGAACGTGAACAATTTGTTCCGCATTTTGTCTTATTTTTGGTAACATTACCGCCGGACCGGGATGGCAAACCTTTCAGATATAAAGAAACCTGTTGCAGCAGAGATGCGCGAGTTTGAATCTTATTTCAGGCGCACTCTACATAGCGATATACCATTCTTTCATACTATCCTGAGCAATTTTATCCGCCGCAAGGGAAAGCAGATGAGACCGTTGCTGGTCTTTCTTACGGCCAGGCTGAATGGCACGGTAAATGAAACCACATTCATTGCCGCCACTTTTATAGAACTGCTCCATACTGCAACACTGGTGCACGACGATGTTGTTGACGACGCTTCGGAGCGACGGGGTCTTCCAACCATCAATGTCCTCTATAACTCTAAGATTGCTGTACTGGTTGGCGACTATCTGCTGGCACAGGGAATGCTGATAAGCGTTGAGAAGCAAAAATTCAACATGCTTGGAATTATCTCCGATGCGGTGCGTGAGATAGTCAAGGGTGAGCTTGTGCAGCAGCAGAAGACGCGCAAGCTAGATATAAAAGAGGAGGATTATTTCAGAATCATCCGGATGAAAACGGCAGCGCTCATTTCGGCCTGCACTGCATGCGGGGCCAGCTCAGTCACTGATGACACAGGGGTCATAGCCAGGATGAAAGAGATGGGGGAAAATATTGGGGTGGCATTCCAGATAAAGGATGACCTGCTTGACTATAAAAGTGAAGGACTTACGGGCAAGAGAGAAGGCAATGACATAAAGGAAAAGAAGATTACACTGCCTCTGATACATGCTCTCAGGGAAGCCGGCCCGCTGGAACGGCGCCACATACTGCACCTGATAAGGCATAAGAAAAAGGGCAGCCGGGAAATAAAGGAAGTAATTGATTTTGTTAAGAAGCACCGGGGACTGGAGTATGCCGAGACAAAAATGCAGGAGTACTCAGACAGGGCGATAAGCATCCTGGAATCCTATCCTGACTCGGAAACCAAATCCGCACTTATAGAATTTGTTATGTTTTCAACACTAAGAAGAAAATGAGAGATGTTAGCCGCTTTTTGTCACTTGGAATTTATGCCATCGCAGGAGTCCCGAGAGACCCGAAGAAATTCGGACAGGTCATGTTCCGGGACCTGCGCAAAAAAGGGATGGACGTTGTACCCGTCAATCCCGCCGCCGATACAATCTAAGGAGTGAAATGTTACAGGACCATTAATGAACTGCCGGCCGACATCAGGGGAATCATTTTTATGACACCGAAGGAGGAAACACTTACAGTAGCCAGGAAAGTAATTGTTCATGGAATTAAAGATCTCTGGATTCAGCAGGGGGCAGAATCGAAGGAGACAGTCGCCGCCCTGGAAAAAGAAGATGTCAACCCTGATCCACAACCAGTGCATCATGATGTTCTGGAAACCCGACGGGATCCATTCCTTTCACCGTTTTCTGAAGAAAATCTCCGGGGGTCTCCCTGCATGACGGGAAATATTCAAACCTCACGAAGTTAATGCAACAGGTAACATGGTCTTACCTGCTGTTATTCTGTATTTTATGGTAGCTTAACCGGTCTTTTGTTCCACGTGGAAAAAAATCATTTTTTGAGAGCAGAGGCGATCAGTGCCCCCTTTTTGCTGCCAATGGCCTTTTCTATCTCCCCCGGGGAAGCATCAGCCACCTTTTTCACCGAGCCGAATTTTTTCAGGAGAAGCTCCTTGGTCTTCTCTCCTATTCCCGGAATTTCATCGAGCAGTGACCGGTTCATTTTCGAGCTTCGCCTGCCGCGATGAAAATTTATCCCGAACCTGTGCGCTTCGTTCCTGAGGTGCTGAATGATTTTGAGGGTAATACTGTTCTTGTCAAGATATAAAGGTATGGAATCCCCGGGGAAATAAATTTCCTCGAGTTTCTTGGCTATGCCTATAACAGTTATCTCTCCACGCAGTCCCAGCGCCTCGAGGCTCTTCACAGCCGATGAGAGCTGTCCCTTGCCGCCATCAATGACCACCAGCTGCGGCAGTGGTCTTTTCTCGTCGAGCATCCTCCTGTAACGCCGGTGTATGACCTCTTCCATCGAAGCAAAGTCATCCGGTCCGGTGACGGTTTTAATGTTGAAGTGACGGTATTCACTGTTGCTGGGTTTGCCGTTACGAAAAACAACACATGCCGCCACGGCTGACTCTCCCTGTATGTTTGAGTTGTCAAAGCACTCTATATGAAGAGGAAGCACAGGCATATGAAGATCTTTCTTCATCCGTTCCAGGTTCTTCTCCGTCCTGTTCTCCTGTGAACGTTCCGCGGTTTTCTTCTGTCTTTCCAGCCTGAAAAACACCGCATTACGGTTAGCCAGCTCAAGCAGTTTGTGCCTGTCACCACGCATGGGAACTGAATATTTTACTTTATCTATCAGTATATCTGGCATAAATGGAACAATTATCTCAGGTGAATCGCTGGTAACACGTTGCCTTATCTCCGTTACCGCTGTTGACAGCAGGGATTCCTTTTCTTCTTCCAGTCGCATCCTGAGTTCTACCGACCATGACTGTACTATAGCGCCCGAGACTACTTTCATGTAGCTTATATACATAGAACCCTCATCCTCAGAACAACCGAAAACATCGACATTCCTCACGGAAGAGTTTACCACTGTTGATTTGCTGCGGTACCTTGAAAGAAATTCAAGCTTCTCCTTGATCTTTTGTGCCTCCTCGAATCTTAGTTCGGAGGCGAATTTTTTCATCAGTGACCCAAGGTATGCCGTAATGCCGGACAGGTCACCCTTGATAATATCTTTTATTCTGGTTATCTGATGGTTATACTCTTCCTCGCTGATCAACCCTATACACGGAGCCTTGCAGTTACCCATATGATATTCAAGGCATACTTTGAATTTACCTTCATTTATTGATTTTTCCGACAGAGGCAGGGAACAGGTACGGATCTGGAAGAGATGCCGGATCAGCTCCAGCAGTGTTCTTACAGCCATAACGGAGGTATATGGTCCGAAGTATGCTGATCCGTCAGGTATCAGTTTGCGGGTCATAAACACCCTTGGAAAATGCTCATTCTTAACGCATATCCATGGATATGTCTTGTCATCCTTGAGCAATATGTTGTAACGGGGCTGATGTTTTTTAATCAGGCTGTTCTCCAGAAGAAGAGCTTCGGACTCGTTGTCAACGACAATATGCCGGAGTTCCGTAGCGCGGGATAGCATGACCCGGGTCTTGCCTGACTGGTTCTTTGAGAAGTATGATCCAACGCGTTTGCGCAGGCTGCTTGCTTTTCCGACATAAAGAATGGCTCCGGAAGAGTCAATGAACTGGTATACCCCGGGTTTATCCGGCAGCAAGGTTGCGGCAGAGCGAATATTTTCCCGGTCAGTCAATGCCTTATTAATTGATTTAAAGCAATTTACGGCATATTCCGTACATAATTGCACCGCTTAAAGTTAAGAATTTAGGGATTCTGAAGTTAATCCGGAGGCACTGATAATACAAGAAGCAATGCTACTAACTGAATATCAGCGCATTAGATTTGTGAAAGTTGATTGTTAAACCAGTGGAAGGTTCAGGTTTTATATTTGATGTACGGATTGGGAACAAAGAGTGGAATGTGACGGAATGCCAGGCCGTCAAACAACCCCCTGTCGCTTATCTTAAGCTTTGGCATTACCAGCAGGGCCATGAATGAGAGGGTCATGAACGGTGCATCGAGTTTGCTTCCCAGGATTCTGGCAGTCTCAGAAAGCTTTTCATAGCGCGAGGCCATGGCTGTTACCGGCAAATCGGACATAATTCCGGCTACAGGCAGTTTAAGAATTTCCTGACCCTCGTCGGAAACAACGCACATACCGCCTCCGGCATCAACGATCATGTTTATGGCAGTAACAATATCCCTGTCATTTGTGCCCACGGCTATTATGTTATGACTGTCGTGAGCCACTGACGTTGCCATTGCTCCGCGCTTTAGCCCGAAACCATGGATAAAGGCTACGGCCGGAGGCCTGTCATTATATCTCTCCTTAACAACAATTTTCAGAATATCCGATTCCGTTTCAGCTGTTACAAAGGGTTCTTCACCTGTGCTGACAACTTCTGCATCGGTCAGCAGTTCGCCGTTTCGGGCAACAATCACATTGATTTTTCCCCCCTCGTTAATGACCCTTATTTCATCCTGGAGGAGACGTGTACATTTGAATTTATTTACTTTTTCAACTTCACCCGGAGAAAAGAGGGTCTTCCCGTTTCTGTATACGCATTCACCATTGATCCAGGTTTCCAGGATATTCATACGGGCAGGATCATCAGTAATAATAAAATCTGCCGGTTCACCAGGGCGCAGCAATCCGGCCTTTATCCGGTAATGCCTTACAGTATTTACGGAAGCGGCCCTGATGACGTTAAACATATCATATCCCATGGCAATAAGTCTTGCCACGAGGGTATTCATATGTCCCTTTGCCAGTGTTTCAGGATGAAGATCATCGGTACAGAGCATCACCTCATCAGGATAATAATTAAGCAGTGGTGCGAGTGCCTCGAGATTTTTTGCAGCGCTTCCTTCCCTGATAAGGATTTTCATTCCGCCCGAAATTTTTTCAAGAGCCTCCCCAAGTGAAGTGCATTCGTGATCAGTAGAAATCCCGGCATCAATATACTTCTTCAGCTCCTTCCCTGTGAGGCCCGGTGCATGCCCGTCAACCGGCACCCCGGCACTTCTGGCTGCTTCCAGTTTGCCGTAAACTTCAACATCATCATAAATCACACCCGGAAAATTCATCATCTCTGCAAGGAATTTGACCCTTCCCTCCTGCAGCATTTCACGTATATCTGAAGCGCTTATCTTTGCTCCGGCGCTTTCAGACTGCGTTGCCGGTACGCATGATGGGGCGCCGAATATCATTTTAAGCGGAACTTTTTCTGCATTGTCAAGCATGAATTCCACTCCCTTCCGCCCGAGAACATTCGCTATTTCATGCGGATCAGCAACCACGGCCACCGTACCATGCCTTACTGCAGCCACGGCAAAATGTGAAGGCACCATCATACTGCTCTCTATATGCACATGAGCATCCACCAGACCCGGCATAATGAACAGCTCAGGACTCTCTTCAGTCTCGGTGACCGATTCTATCCTGCCTTCCGCAACAGTGACAACACCCGGATAGATGCGCCTCTTGTGCACATCAATAATTTTCCCTGCAATATTCATATTATATCAAAAAAGGACGTTCCACGTGGAACATCTCGCGTTATCTGCCCAGGTACATGATTAGAATTGAAACATCTGAAGAAGAAACCCCGGTAATTCTAGTGGCCTGACCAATAGTTGAAGGTCTTATCCTAGACAACTTCTGTCTTCCTTCTGTAGATATGCTGGCAAGCTCTTCATAATTGATCTCTTCAGGTATTTTGAGGTCTTCCAATCGCTTTATCTTATCCGCTACTCCCTTCTCTCGTTCAAGATAGCCTGCATACTTAATCCTGATCTCAGCTGCTTCAACAATCTCTCTCTTTAACGGAGATCTATTATATTCAAGTCTTCCCGCCTCGCTGATTCTCTCAAGCAATACACCCAGTTCAATCTGCGGCCTGGAAGCAAGACTGACTGCCTTATTCTTCTGGGTTATCTCCGCCGTTCTCATCTCCCTTAGGAATGGGTTTATATCCGAAGGTGAAATACTATAACTCTTCAGAAAGGTGATAATCTCTTCAGTCATCCTCACCTTGTTCTCCAGCCTGGCTATCCTCTCCGGTGTGGCAGTTCCGAGTTTTATTGCCATGGGAGTCAGTCTCTCGTCAGCATTGTCCTGCCGGAGAAGAATCCTGAATTCAGCCCTGGAGGTAAACATTCGGTAAGGTTCATCAACACCCTTTGTTACCAGGTCATCTATCAGGACACCTATGTATGCCTCGTCCCTCTTCAGTATGAATGGTTCCTCCCCCCTCACCTTCCTCACAGCATTGATTCCGGCAAGAAGTCCCTGAGCTCCGGCTTCCTCATAACCGGTAGTCCCATTTATCTGTCCGGCAAAGAAAAGGTTCTCCACTCTTTTCGTCTCAAGTGAATGTTTTAGCTGTGTCGGCTGGAAAAAATCATATTCGATAGCATAACCAGGTCTGTAGATCACCACATTCTCAAGCCCTCGTATCTGTCTTAAAGCTTCAATCTGTGTCTCCAGCTTCAGGCTGCTCGCAAACCCGTTAATATAATATTCATTGGTCTCCCAGCCTTCCGGTTCAAGAAAGAGCTGATGAGACTCCTTCCCTGCAAAAGTCACAATCTTATCCTCCACACTCGGGCAGTACCTCGGGCCCCTTCCCTTTATTCTCCCGGTAAAGAGCGGAGAAAACTCCAGTCCCTTACGTAAAGTCTCATGCGCCTTCTCATTTGTGTGGGTTATGTAACAGCTTCTTTCGTCTTTAATCTGTACACTGTCATGAACGTATGAGAAACACCTGCCCTCTCTATCACCCTTTTGCTCGGTCATCGCTTCAAAATCAATGCTTCTCCCGTCTATTCTGGCACTGGTCCCTGTCTTTAGCCTTTCCACCCCGAAACCCAACTCCCTCAGCTGATCACTTAAGCCTCTTGATTCCGCATCGCCTGATCTGCCACCCGGCATGGTGTTGAATCCTACGTGCATCAGACCGTTCAAAAATGTTCCGTTTGTAAGTATCACAGCATCCGATCTGAACTCAGTACCTAACGTTGTTGTTACACCCTTAACCTTTCCTTCCTCCACTATCAGACCGCTCGCCTGCTCCTGCCATATCGACAAATTATCCGTTGCTTCAAGCACTTTGCGCCATTCCCTGCTGAAAAGCATCCTGTCACATTGTGCCCTCGGACTCCACATTGCCGGACCTTTGCTTCTGTTAAGCATCCTGAACTGTATCATGGCCCTGTCAGTCACAATTGCCGACATGCCACCAAGAGCATCTATTTCCCTGATTATCTGTCCTTTAGCTATGCCACCCATGGCTGGATTACACGACATCTGCGCAAGCTTTGTCATATCCATCGTGATCAGGAGCGTCCTTGCTCCCATCACAGCGGCTATGTAAGCTGCCTCGCAGCCGGCATGACCGCCACCCACGACAATTATATCATATCTGAAATTCATTCGGCATATGATAAGGCCAGGTACATATCTTCCATCTCAGACATCTTCTTCCTCTCCCTCTCTGTACTGTCATCATATCCGCATAAATGAAGGATTCCATGGAAAATCACCCTTCTCATCTCAGAACCTAAGGATGTCTTATATTTCGCGGCATTTTCCCTTACCCGCGGCTCACTTATATAGATCTCCCCGTTAAGGATGCTTCTCTCATTATAGTTGAAAGTGATAATATCAGTGTAATAATCGTGACCGAGGAACTCGGTATTTATCTCGTAAACCTTCTCGTCACTTGTAACTACGATATCAATACTGCCGGCCTTTTTTCCTGCATCGCTCACAATTCTACCGGCAGTCTTTTTCAATATCCTGCTGTCACGCAGTCTGAATTTGTTTATATCGTAATGAAAGTTTATCCTCAAGGCTTCAGTATTTAAACCGCATAGTCACCTGATTTCCCGTATCATTGAAAACAAGAGCATCTGCCAGGCTTCTCATTATAAACACGCCACGCCCGTGAAGGTTCTCTATATTTGCAGGATCAGTAGGATCGGGCAGAGAATCATACCTGAAGCCGTCTCCCTGATCAGTTACAGATACTTCAAACCAATTGCCGTCAGCCTTGAAATCAACAGTGACCATCTTATCCGCATTACCTTTATTTCCGTGCAGTATAGCATTGTTCACCGCTTCAACGGTAGATATAAGTATCTTCCCGTAGACCTCATCCGATATTCCAAGTTTTTTAGACAAAGTATCCACCAGAGTCTCTACAACGCGTAACTTTTCAATGTCTGAATTAATTGTAATGCTTTCCATTCCCGAATCCCTATCACAAATTATAACTGACAGGGTATTTATTTGTTGCAAAAATTAGTCATTTTTTTGTAAGCCACTGCTCCGGATCAAGTTTTTTCTTCTCTTCGTATACCATAAATTTAAGCACCGATTTTCGACCGTCGCCATTATCAAGATAGACATCACCAAGCTCCTGGCCCGTAGCAATGCTATCTCCCGCCTTAACCTTTACATTGACCAGGTTCTGGTATACTGTAAGGTATTTCCCGTGCCTGATTATCACTGCCATATTTGCCCCTGATATTGCAAAGACCCTTACAACCTCACCCTTGAAGACACTCCTGGCCTTTGTAGCTCCGCCTGAAGTTATTTCTATTCCGATGTTGTCTTCGGTAACATTCTTCAATACAGGATGAGGCTGAAGACCGAAGTGTCCGGTTACGATTCCTCTTTCGACCGGCCAGGGCAACCTGCCTCGGTTCTCCCCGAAAGAGTCTCCAATCAGCTTCATCTCTGAGCTCATCGGCACCTTGTCGCTCTTCTTTCTCTCCTCCTCAATTAACCGCTCTATCTCTTTCTCTATCTGCCTTGCAACTCTTCTCTTCTCATCCAACTCCTGTTTCAGCTGTTTCTCCTTCCGGCTCAGATTGGTAATAAGTCTCTCCTTCCTGTTCTGTTCCTCAGACAGCATCTGCTTTTGCCTTATCTCCTTACTCTTCAGCTCGTTTACATTCTTCCTGTCCCTCTCAAGCCTCTCCCTTGTGCTCTGCATCTCATTATACAGAGCCTCGATGGTTTCGGTCTCATTACGCCTGTATCTGGCAACCTGCTGTATATATTTCAATCTCTTGTACCCCTGGTTTAAATCAGCAGAAGAGAGAATGAATGCCACGGCCGGAGTGCCTTTTGAGGCCTTGTAGGCACTTATAATTGAATTGGCATACTCTGTTTTGAGGTCATTCAGATCCTGTTCAAGCATCTCTATAGCCAGATTGTTCAGGCTTATCCTGTATTCCAGAAGATTTATTTCCTGTCCGTATTCATTGATCAGTCTTTCACGAAGTCCCAGTTTTTTACCTATAACCCTGAGCTCATTCAAATTCTCGCTTTTCTGTGATGAAGTACTTTTCAACATCCTGTCCACATACTCTATCTCCTGAAGATTCTTTTTCCTCATCTCCTCCAGTTCCGCCCGCGACTGACCGTTAACTACAATTATCGAGACCGAAAACAAAATAACTATTGACAGGACTTTTCTCACAGACTTTCACGCTTATATGAGGGCAGGCTCAATGCGATGTCATAATCATACCCGTATTTAAGATCATCAATAGAAAGTTTCACGTGAAACATTTTCTTTCTTTCCTCCATTGAAATCGAAGATGCATACTTCTTTCCTTCTGTCTCCCGGAAATTACTGAAAATCAAATAAACTGTATGTCCGGAATCGGCAGCATCAATTTTTTCGTGACATATTTTTCTCTCATCCGTGCATATTGTTATCTCACGTCTGAAGCGTTCATCACCAGCGTTTACTACTATCTGCCCTCCTGACGTACTCCTGTATTCATCATTGACCGTAACGGGCATATCCCCGAAAAGGATTCTCATAAAATCTTCAGGAAGGCCATTTTTTTTCATAACCTCATCCTTATTGCCTGCATATAATTTCTTGTTGAACCGGTCAATTACGGCAACCTCATTGTCAACAATCAGTATCCTTGCCAGTTCAATACCCAGGGGTCCCCTGACAGATGCGTAAAAGTCGCCTTTTGCATTCAGCCTTGCATGCAACCCGAATTTCCCTTCAATCTCAGTTCCTTCAAGCTCAATGCTTCCTTTCCTTATTTCGAATCCGCCGTCTGTAAGGTTGTTTTCATATACCTCCTCCGCCAGGGCAATATAATCTGCATTGGCAGACACGTTCACCGGTTCCGTCACTCTGCTCTTTCGAAGAGCATTGCATCCGGATAGTCCTATTATAAGACCAGTTATCAGTATATTTCTCAGTCCTGAATGCATTTGCTTATCTCTTCTTCAAGGTATTTTTTCGTGCTGTCGCCCTCAAGCGCTTTACGCCAGAAACTTATTGCCTCACTGCATTTTCCCAGTTTCATCTTAATGAATCCCATATGTTCCAGCAGTTCCGGATCATGTTCTTCGCCATTCACAAGGATGCGCAGCATCTCACGGTGTGCCTCACGGTATTTGCCAAGTTTGTAGAGCACCCATGCATATGTGTCAATATAGGTGGGGTTTTCGCCATCCAGCTGCATTACCTTCTCAGCCATCCTCAGTGCTTTCTTCAGATCACGTCCTCCCTCGGCAAGTAAATATGAGTAATTGTTCAGCAGCAGAGGGTCATCTGGTGACAGGGCCAGTGCCTCTTCATAATAACCGTAAGATGCATCATAGTCCTTCATCCTGTATTTCAGATCGCCCTGCATTGACATCACCTGAACCTTCAGTTCATTGTCGTTCCCAGCCAGGATCATTGCCTTTTTTAATTCTGCATCTGCCACCTGGTAATCCTTCAGTTCCATGGCAGCCATAGCATAATATACCTTCCCCAGTATACTTCTGTTGTTTTCCCTGGAGTAGTTTGCTGCAAGATCAAACATCTTCCTGTACTCCTTCTTTTCCCCGTATAGTATCAGCAGCTTTTCCCTGAAATAAAAACCCGGCCTGCTCTCGCGTGTCAATTCTTCATATCTTGCTATGGCATCGTCAGTCCGTCCCGCTATCTCCAGCATCGTGGGCCTCAGTGACAGGACCTCCTCATCATCAGGATATCTGCTCTCAAGGATCATAAGTCCGGCTGTAAACGATTCCCAGTTGTCCCTGACGTACAGTGTATCGGTCACCAGCCTGCCGGCTATCGACACCTTCCTCTCTTTTTCAACGATCTCGCTTTCAAATACATTGTTCAGAAAAGTCGATATTCCGTTATACTCTTTCCTGTAGACCATATTCATCATATAGAGAAGCTGGCTTTCGATGTCGTCCGGATTATTTTTAATTATTTCCCTGTATATGCTGTCGCTTTTCTCCCTCTGCTTATCTTCAAAGTAGATATCACCAAGCAGTGCCTTATACCTTGTTTCTCCGGGATGCTGCTGTATCAGCTTCAGGGTTCTGTCAGCCGCCTCCTTCAGGTTCTCCCTCACAATCAGTCCGGAGATCATCATCAGAGACATGTCTTCAGTCAGACTGCCTTCGTTGTCCAGTCTTCTGAAGAGCGAATCAGCTTTGGCCATATCGCCCATTTCGGCATAGAACCCTGCAAGAATACCGTTCACTTCAATGGCTTCAGGATCTGCCTTCAACGCTCTCGCGAAATAGATCATTGCCGAGTCCTTCATTTCATACTGTGTGAAGAGCGATCCGCCTGCCATCTGGTACCAATAGTTTTCAGGCTCAAGCCGTGCTGCCCTGGAAGCATACATCATAGCCTTTCCTCCGATACCGGCCGAGGAGTACATCTGTGCCAGCTCGAAATAGGGTACTGCCCTGGACCGGTCCAGTTCGATGCATTTTTCAAACAGTGTTGCTGCCTCATTCACATCACCCACATACTTCTGACGGATTGCTTCTGCCAGGAGGTAATCATACCTGCTGTCTGAACCACGCTGAATTTCCCTCTCTGATGGGGCAACCGCCATCTTCATCGAACATCCCGCCGAAGCCGATATAATCAATATGAATATTATGCTTTTTCTCATTTCCTTCCCGAATGTCCGAATCCGCCTGCTCCTCTATCTGTATTATCTATCTCTTCTGTCTCAACAAGCTCTGCCTTCCCGTGGCTTGCAATTATTATCTGAGCTATCCTGTCGCCATCGTTAACCGTAAACTCCTTATCGGACAGGTTTACAAGAATTACGCCAATCTCTCCCCTGTAGTCTGCGTCTATTGTCCCGGGAGAATTAAGAACCGTCACACCGTATTTAAGAGCCAGTCCGCTCCTGGGCCGTACCTGTGCCTCGTATCCTGCCGGGATCTCTATATAAAGCCCCGTTGAAATCAGCTTTCTTTCCAGTGGCTTTAGCGTTACCGGCCCGCCGGTGAAAGCCCTCAGATCCATCCCGGCAGAGAGAGCTGTCTCATATGCCGGAAGCGGATGCGATGACTTGTTTACTATCCTGATTTTCATTGTCCTTTTTTAAACAATAACGTAAAGAATTTGTCTCTGATCTCCGTCACGGCAAAGAAAATCAAAAGCAGGATAGTGTCAAGGGCTGCATTGAGGAATTTGTTTTCCCCTTCCAGCAGCAAGGAAATAAACAACAACGCCACTGCCAGGGCTATATAAAGTACTATTTTCCCGGTTTCATATTTTATCGGGTAAAACCTAAGGCCCACAAAATACGAGACTATGACCATTGACAGATAGCAGGCGACGTGGGCCCATGCGGCAGCAATATAACCGAAGACGGGCACAAAAATGACGTTAACGGCGACCGTTACCGCTACACCTACCAATGTAATCCATGCGCCGTATATTGTTTTATCGTCAACCTTGTACCAGATACTCTGATTAATAAAAATACCCAGCAGCAGGTATCCCATGCTGATAATAGGCACAACGATGAGTGACTCCCGGAAATCTTCTCCAATCAGTACCTGTATTGCTTCGGGATAAAGATTGATGCCCAGAAAGAGTATCAGTGCCGTGATCACGAAATACTTCATTGTGACGGCATATGTCTCCTTCGCATCCTTGCTTCCGGCTTTCTCAAAAAAGAATGGTTCCGCCGCAAAGCGATACATCTGAATGAAGAGCGACATGAGGACACCCACCTTGTAGCCAGCGCCGTAAAGACCGACAGTGGCAAGGCCTTCAGCTCCCCCGATCAGCCTGCGAAGGAGGATCTTGTCTAGCACTTCGTTGAGCGAACCGGCCATTCCTCCTATCAGCAAGGGCCAGCTGTAGGAGAGCATCCTGACCAGAAGCTTCCTGTCAAACACCGGCTTTAACCTGAATATGAAAGGTAACAGGCATATCAACGTAATGGCTGATCCGGCCAGGTTTGCCACAAAGACATACCCGACCTGGAAATCCGGGTTCCATATTTTGTAAATCCAGCTGCTCCCCTTTTCTGCCAGCGAAGGAGCATACCAGAGAAAGAAAAAGGCCATTACGATGGTAACGAGTACATTGATGATCTTCAATGCGCTGAAGAGCATGGGCCTGTTGTTGTTACGCAGCCATGCAAAGGGGATAGCGGAGAAGGCGTCTATAGCCACTATCCATGCAAACAACCGGATATATTCCGGGTGCTGTTCATAGCCAAGAAATCCTGAAACGGGCGCCAGGAAAAGCGATATAGCCAGAAGGAAAAAAGCAGAGGTGGTAAAGAGACTGATCATCGCCGTACCGTAGACCTCTCCTGCCGGTGCCTTTTTACCGGCAAACCTGAAATAGGTAGTCTCCATACCGTATGTCAGTATCACCAGCGCAAGAACCATCCATGCATATAGCTCGGTGACAACACCATACTGCTCGAGACCCAATATGCGGGTATAAAACGGTGTCAGCAGGGCGTAGTTCAGAAATCGCGGCACCACAGTACCGAAGCCGTAGATGACTGTCTGGCCCGCCAGCTTGCGTATATCGTTCATGCTAAACTCTTACTGCAAATATATATCTTTGTCCATCGTAAAGTATAAGAAAATGAGGAGTTCATTACGCATCTTACTGCCGCTGGCTGCCGCTCTCATCATTGCGGGCTGCTCAACGGGCGGACACAAAGGCGTCCGCGCCGAGATAAAGACCACTGAAGGAGACATACTGATCTCCCTCTCAGATCTCACACCGCTGCACCGCGATAACTTCATCAAACTGGCGGAAAGCGGATTTTATGACGGAGTCTCATTCCACCGGGTCATAAAGGAATTCATGATTCAGACGGGTGACGGAGCAACAAAACAGGATACCTCGCTGCTTCCTGATGATTATACAATTCCCGCCGAGATAAATGACTCCCTGTATCATAAGAGAGGCGCCATTGCCGCGGCCCGTACAGGCGATGATGTAAACCCTGAAAGAAACTCTTCCGGGACACAGTTCTACATTGTCCAGGGAAAGGTGTACAACGACGAAGATCTCGCAGCTACCGTTCAGCGTATAGAGTATAACCGCAGGCAGTACATGTATAACAAGGCACTCATCGATCTGCGCAGGGAAGCAGAGACAGATACTGCCCCGGTCAATGATGACGTAATACAGCAGAATGCAATTATAAGGGCATATGAAGCCATGGAAGAGGCCGGCCCATACGTGATGCCTGAAAACCACCGGAACATCTACAAGACAAGTGGTGGCACCCCTTTCCTTGACGGTGCATACACTGTCTTCGGCGAGGTGCTAGAGGGAATGGAAGTTGTCGATGCCATTGCGGGGACTGCAACGGATCTGACAGACAAACCCGTACAGGATATCAGAATCCTGAAAGTGAAAATTATTAAATAATGCTTTGGTGTGATGAAGGAGAGGATTGCAGAACTCAGGGGAGAAATTGAGGCGTTTAATATAGGCGGGATCGAGGAGCTGGAGCTCTTCAGGCTGAATTACCTGAGCAAAAAAGGACAGGTGTCAGTGCTGTTCGAAGGATTCAGGAGTGTGCCGCCCGAGGCCAAGAGGGAAACAGGCCAGCTGCTGAATGAACTGAAGCAGTTCGCCACGGACAAGTACAATGAATTCAGGGAACGTCTCTCAATGGCCGAAACCACAGGTTCAACAGTTGACCTCACAATGCCTGCATTTCCTTTCGACGAAGGTACACGTCATCCCATCTCCATTGTACGCAATGAGATCATTGACATATTCAGCCGCATAGGATTCACCGTGTCAGAAGGGCCAGAGATAGAAGATGACAACCATGTCTTTACGATGCTCAACTTCGCACCTGACCATCCGGCACGAGACATGCAGGATACGTTTTATATCGAAAAAAAATCAGGTACGGAATCAGACCCGCACGATGTTCTTCTGCGTACTCATACTTCTTCAGTCCAGGTGCGGGTGATGGAAAACCAGCAGCCTCCAATAAGGACAATCTCACCGGGACGTGTCTTCCGCAATGAGGCTGTCTCAGCCCGTGCACACTGTATCTTCCACCAGGTTGAGGGTTTATATATTGCTGAAAATGTATCATTTGCCGATCTGAAACAGACTTTGCTCTATTTTGCCACCGAACTTTTCGGAGAGGGTGTTCAGATACGGCTTAGACCTTCCTTCTTCCCGTTTACCGAACCGTCGGCTGAGATGGATATCAACTGCAACATATGCGGCGGTAAAGGATGCAACGTATGCAAGGGAACCGGCTGGCTCGAGATCCTGGGCTGCGGGATGGTTGATCCGAATGTGCTCGAGGCATGCGGCATTGACTCCTGTAAATATTCAGGTTATGCTTTCGGAATGGGTATTGAGAGGGCGACAATGCTCAAATACGGGGTCAATGACCTGAGGCTGTACTTTGAAAATGATGTCAGGTTCCTGAATCAGTTCAGGACTGAAATTTTATGAAATTCAGATATTAATAGCCACCTTTGTCGTCCTAATGGCCAGAGTTATGAAACAGCATGATTGTACCATATCATTCTGTGATAAGTGTGCATTCGAAACCAACTCGGTGTTCCGGTTCCTGACAAGGGATGAGACTGACCGTCTCAATTTCGAGAAGGATTTCAGGCGTTACAAGAGGGGTGACATTCTTTATCACGAAGGTAACCGCATCAGTGGTTTCTATTGCATCAATTCCGGCATCATCAAGGTCTTCAAGACCGGCGTTGACGGCAAGGAACAGATCATTCGCTTTGCGCGAAGGGGAGAGATAATCGCATACAGGTCCGTGCTTAGCAATGAGCCCGCCTGCACATCGGCAAAGGTGATCGAGGACTGCCAGGTATGCTTCATCCCGTCGGAGTTGCTGATACAATTTGTAAAAACGAATTCGTCATTTGCCTTCGAGATAGTGAAACTGACATGCCACGAGCTGGCAGAAGCAAATTCATACATTACCGACATTGCACAGAAAACCGTCAGGGAAAGGGTTGCAGAGGTACTGATAAGTCTTGTTAAGGATTTCGGTCTCGATGAGCAGAAGTATCTCCGTATCTCTCTGACCAGGGAAGAGCTGGCAAACATTGTAGGCACTGCTACGGAGTCTGTCATCAGGCTTCTTTCGGAATTCAAGAGCGACCGCCTTATTGAGATTAACGGACGCAAGATCAAGATAATAGATCAGAAAGGGCTGGAGAAGATCAGCTCCTGACTCGTTGTGGTTACCATTTTTGTTCCGGGAAATTATTCCCTGCAGGCGCGGTTCATGTGTATCATCAGAAAAGAGTATCCTCCCGTCCCTTTACAAAACCAAGGTGGCGGTACGCTGTCTCAGTAGCCTCGCGGCCACGGGGTGTGCGTTTGATATATCCCTCCTTGATCAGGAACGGCTCATAGACCTCTTCAATGGTGCCGCTCTCTTCGCCCACGGCTGTGGCGACGTTATTAAGTCCTACCGGGCCTCCCTTGAATTTTTCAATTATGGTTCTGAGGATGCGGTTGTCCATCTCATCAAGACCGTGCTTATCAATATTAAGTGCCTCCAGCCCGTAGCGGGTAATGTCAAGGTCAACCCTGCCGCTGCCCTTGACCTGCGCAAAATCCCTCACCCTTCGTAGCAGGGCGTTTGCTATCCTGGGCGTTCCGCGGCTTCTTGAGGCTATCTCGGCGGCAGCATTCTCATCTATACTTACATTCATGATTGATGCTGACCTTTTCACTATTCCCTTCAGGATGTGGGTATCATAATATTCGAGGTGGAACTTTATTCCGAAACGCGCACGGAGGGGGCTGGTAAGCAGTCCTGAGCGGGTGGTGGCACCGATAAGGGTGAACGGATTCAGCTTCAGCTGCACCGAGCGGGCACCGGGTCCCTTGTCTATCATTATATCAATCTGGTAATCCTCCATGGCGGAATAAAGATATTCCTCCACCACAGGATGCAAGCGGTGAATCTCGTCAATGAAAAGCACATCTCCCTCATCAAGACTGGTAAGAAGGCCTGCCAGGTCACCGGGCTTGTCGAGGACCGGACCTGATGTTACTTTCAGCTTTACTTTCAGCTCGTTGGATATGATTGTTGCAAGAGTGGTCTTGCCCAGGCCCGGAGGACCGTGCAGCAGCACGTGATCAAGCGCCTCACCGCGCTGCAGCGCCGCAGTGACAAAGACACTGAGATTGTCTGTTATTCGTGTCTGCCCCTTAAAATCTGAAAAGGAGAGGGGGCGCAGTTGCTTTTCCAGGTCCGCGTCGCCGGCAAGGGTTATCTCTTTTCTGAGGTTGAACTGTTCGTCCATCGCTCTGTTACCTGATACGTCTGACACTGCTCTCCGGTAGGTTTACGGGCACACCGTTGATGCTTGTCTCAACATCATCGCGATAGGTGACCGTTAGGAACACCTCGCCCAGCTCGTTGTATTTTTTCCATGTTTTGGTGCGGAAGCCGTTCTTATAATACCGGTCCTCCCTGGGCCTTCCGTTCTCATAATAGAGAACATGGTGTCCGTCCGGATTGCCCTGCCTGTAGTAACCTTTGAACCTGAGCCTGCCACCAGGATAATATGATTTCCATTCACCGTCACGAAGCCCTAGCAGGTATTCACCTTCTTCGGTATTGTCTCCGCTGGTGACTTTCCATATACCGTTCCTTTCGCCGTCGGCGTAACTGCCACTCGCTATTATCTCACCTGTGCGTGAATATTCAGTATAGCTGCCGTCACGTTTTCCCTGGTAATAGTCTTCCTCCCGGAGCAGCTCGCCGTCAGGATAATACCAGTGCCATGTGCCATCAATGCGTCCGTTGCTGTAGGCTCCGGCCTGCTCCAGCCTTCCTGCTGCATTATAAAACTTCCAGGCACCAGTGCGCCTGTTTGCAGTATAGTTGCCCTCGGCCACAAGCACGCCGCTGGCGGAAAAATCCTTCCACTGACCGTTACGGTTTCCTTCCGCGTCTACTATACCCTCCGAGATCAGTACTCCGATGTCATTGTAAATCCAGGCTCCCTTGATTGTACCGTCAGCATTGTACTCACGGTGTATTCCCACCGGCACTCCTTCCCTGAACGGACCGGAATAGATCAGTCGGCCTGCATCATCATACCTGTTCTGAATGTCAATTTCGGCACTGTTGTCCATCTCGGTTCCGGTAACCTTTCCGTTGTCATAGAGAAGCGTTACCATCAGCTTGCCCCGCTCATCATACTCCTTGTAATACCCGTGAAGCTGGTCATCACGGTAATTTCTCTCCGTTTTTACGATCCCGTTAGGCCAGAAGTCAAGCCATTCGCCCTGCTTCATTCCTGAAGCATCGGTACGGTTTATTCTTACCCGGCTGATGAGAAAATCATTATTGTACTCAAGAAGGCTGATAATATTTCCTTCGGGGTCAAATTCACGTGACAGTCCGTCCTTTTTGCCATCGACATAAGGAATTGTCTGCTTCACTCTGCCGTCAGGAAAGAATATGCGTGCCAAACCCTCTTTCCTGTCACCGGCATAAAGCTCTGAAGTATTAAGATAGAGACCGTATACCGGATCTTTCTGATATTTAAAAGAATATCCGTTTCTCTTTCCGAGCAGGTAGCTTATCTTTTCTGTTGTATCACCTGCCTGATCATAGAATACCCATACGCTGTCAAGCAGGAAGCTGGTTCGCTTGCCTTCAGATTTGAGTATTCCTGTAACGTAATAACTTTTCCAGTAACCGTCCGGTTTTCCGTTCCTTATATAACCTTCACTGGATATGTTTCCGTTGGGATATCTGAACTGCTTGTAACCGTCCTGTAATTGTGCATTTTGCTGCGCGAATAGCAGCGCAGGGATCAGTGACAGCAAAACCAGAAAAGTCCTTTTCATTTTATAATCCAAATTTAGCCGATATTTCAAGCATCCGCCTGATAGGAACTGCTGCCCGATCAATTATTGACGGATCGACAGTAACTTCCGGCTCTTCAAATTTAAGTGATTTATATATCTTTTCAAGTGTTATCAGCTTCATGAAATTGCACTCACTGCATCCGCATGTCGAGTCTTTTGGCGGCGCCGGAATAAATGTCTTTCCCGGTTCGGTTTTTTTCATCTGATAAATGATGCCCGGTTCTGTTACTACTATAAATACCTTCCCCGGATCCTTTTTTACGAATGAGAGAAGTCCGGAAGTTGATCCTATATAATCAGCTGCCAGGCGAACAGGTTTCTCACATTCCGGATGTGCAATGATCTTTGCTCCTTCATTTTCATTCTTCAGTTTGATTATTGCCTCAAGAGAAAACCGTTCGTGCACGTGGCAGGCTCCGTCCCATACCAGAATATCCCTTCCCGTCAGACTTTTTATATAGTTACCCAGGTTTCTGTCAGGTCCGAAAATTATCTTTTCGTCTTCAGGCAGTGATTCAACAATCTGTTTTGCATTCGAGGAGGTGCATGCAATATCACTCAGTGCCTTTATTTCAGCTGTGGTATTTACATATGTGATTACCGTTCTTCCGGGATTATCTTCAATGAATTTTCCGAAATCCTCCTTTGTACATGAATCTGCCAGGGAACATCCTGCAAGAATGTCTGGAATGATTACTTTTTTCTCCGGAGAGAGTATCTTTGCGGTTTCAGCCATAAACTTTACGCCGGCAAATACAATTATATCAGCAGAAGTCTCTGCTGCCTTCTGGGATAGTGCCAGACTGTCGCCAATAAAGTCCGCTATATCCTGTATGTCCGATGTCTGATAATAGTGGGCAAGTATGATGGCATTTTTCTCCTTTTTAAGAGCCTCAATTTTTTCAGTTATATTGTTATCAACAACCATATTTTTATTCAGTTTTAAATTTTAAAATTATATGATGGTTATTATATGCTGTTAGTTTGGTTGAAATAATTTTATGATTCCTTTTGCAAAAATGGGAGTTAAATGATTAATAACACCTTTTCAACACCTCAAAAAATGTACCTTTTCTGAAAAAGAGCATATTAGACATATAATTAACAATGGTTACCTTTGTTTTGTTAATAGTTGTTGAAAGCCGGGAAGAGACTGCCGGGCTGTTCAGTACCAGTTAAAATAAAATTTTAAAACGGTAAGAAAAAAATTTTGATTTGAGCTGAAAATAACATGTTGTTGATAAAGTTGAGGGGGGGCAGAAAAATGAACAAAGAATTAAAATTCCGGTTACATGTTATTAACAACTCAATCAGACGATGTTTTCTTTTCTTTTATTAATTACGGGACTATATTTGTATAAAAATATAAAATCGTTTTGGAAAAAGTTGTAATTGCCTCAGACCATGCAGGTTTCAGGCTTAAGGAGAAGCTGGTGAGGTGGCTCATCTCAAACAGGTACGAAGTTAAGGATCTGGGGTGTTTTTCTGAAGACAGTGTTGATTATCCTGATTATGCACATCCGCTTGCGCTGGCAGTGGAGAAGGGTGATTTTAATTATGGCATTACAATATGCGGATCGGGAAACGGGATCAGCATGGCAAGCAACAAGCATCAGAATATTCGCTCTGCGGTATGCTGGAATGAAGAGATAAGCAGGCTGGCACGGTCACACAATGATGCAAATGTATGCGCTCTTCCCGGGAGATTCATCTCGGAGGCTGAAGCGATTTTAATAGTAAAGACCTTTCTTACAACGGCATTCGAAGGAGGCAGGCACAAGAGGCGCATAGACAAAATCCCCATTAAAAGCATTTGAAATGCTTTCAACCACCTGTAAATACGGCATCAGGGCTGTGATATTCATAGCCTCTAAATCTGAACCGCAGACCAATGTCGGCCTGAAGGAGATTACAGATCAGCTTCGGATACCCCAGCCATACCTGGCCAAGATACTTCAGACGCTTGTTCATAAGAAGATACTTCATTCCACGAAGGGGCCGCATGGCGGATTTTTACTTTCAGTGCCCGCCGGGAAGCTGACGCTGATGGATATAATTGATGCCATCGACGGAAGAAACTTCTTTGACAGTTGTTATGTGACAGGCGAAAAGTGCAATTTTGACAGGCCTGATGACGGCAGATGCATACTTCACAATGATCTCAGGGATGAAAAGGTCCGGCTTGAAAAGTTTTTCAGCTCAAAAACGGTTGAGCAGATGGTTGAACAGGTCAGAAATGATCCCAGGGTTAAGATCTGAACCGCTCCTTAATATAATTCAAAATATTCCCGTTTCGATGATCGCGGACAGGTCAGCTTTCTTGCGGCGGCCCTGAAAGGCCTAATTTCTGCAGTATTTTCAGGGCAATATGTGCAATCGCGATGCCGGCGGTGACTCCCCCGATATTTGCAACAAGATCAATTATCTCTGCCTTCCGCGAGGTTGTCAGGGTCATCTGCATTATCTCCATCAGGGCGCCGAAGAAAAGCGGTATCAGCAGGATAACATACCTGAAATGACTGCTGGTACGCCACCTGCATGAGTCGAGCAGCAAAACTGCCGAAAAAAAGGCATACATCACAAAGTGTCCCATTTTGTCTATATACGGGATATTAAGCATCCTTCCGGGTATCAGCGTTTTACTTCCGGACAGGCTCAGCCATAGAATCAACAGGCCAATGATGATACTCTTATAATACTGTTTTATAAAGAGATATATCATAAGGGATTTTTGAGATTGTGAAAATAAGAAACGAATGTTAAATCTTTTGTATTTTTAAAGTATATATTTTGCAATGGCCGGTGTTTACATTCACATACCTTTCTGCAGGAGTTTCTGCAGCTACTGTGATTTTTACAGTACTACTGACAACAGTCTGAGGGATGCTCTTGTTCAGGCCCTCCTGAGCGAGATCTCGCTCAGGTCATCATACCTGGAGGGAGAGAAGGTGGATACAATTTATCTCGGCGGAGGTACTCCTTCCCTTCTTGATCCGTCGGTTACAGGAAGTCTTCTGGCAGCTGTAAGGGAAAATTTTGCGGTGGAAGACAATGCGGAGATAACTGCGGAGATCAACCCTGATGATGTTTATGAAGGATACTTCAGCGCTCTCCGGCAGGCCGGAGTAAACAGGATCAGCATCGGAGTGCAGTCCTGGGACGACAAGCGGCTGAAGTACCTCGGTCGCAGGCATGATGCGGCTCAGTCGGCCCTCGCCCTTGAGATTGCTTTTCGTGAAGGGTTTGACAACGTCTCCGTTGATCTTATTTATGGCGTGCCCGGCATGACAACGGCTGATCTGAAGTCAGATCTTGAAAAAACCCTGGCATTTCCTGTCACTCATCTGTCGGCATATCACCTGACAGTGGAAGAGGGAACGAAGTTTGGCAGGCTCAGGAAGGAGGGAAGGCTGAGAGAGACTGACGAGGAGATTTCGGGAGCGATGTTCACTCTTCTCGGGAAGGTCTGCCTTGACCACGGATTCATTCATTATGAGATTTCAAATTTTGCCAGGGAGGGATTTATTTCCAGGCATAACTCTTCATACTGGAGACAGGTTCCGTATATTGGCCTGGGGCCGTCAGCCCACTCGTTCGACCGACGTTCACGTCAGTGGAACGTCTCTGATGTGAAAAAATATATTAAGGCAATTGGAGCAGGCACTATCCCCTGTGAACGGGAGGAGTTAAGCCGTATTACCGTTTTCAACGAATATATCATGACTTCTCTTCGGACCATGTGGGGTATTGATTTGCAGTATGTTGAGCAATACTTTGACAAGGAGATGCATGATTACCTGGTAAATCTGTCAGGGCGTTATATGCGTTATGGTCTCATGAAGCGTGAAAAAAATACCCTGGTCCTCACAGACCAGGGTAAGATGATATCCGATAATATTATTACCGAACTTATGACTGAGCTCTGACCGGCATTTTCACTTACGTGGTGATGCTGTCAGCAGTTTGTGTCCTGATCAGCCTCTTCCTTTAAGGGTAAAGGAGCCGGTTCCTATCTGCTCGCTGTCAAGATAAAGCTCTACATTGTAGGTTCCGGGGATGAAATCGCCGGTGTTGTCAAGGAAGATGCACATCTCGATGTCAGCATTTGCATAATCGACGGCCCTGTTGGCTGAGAAGATCAGCTGTTCACCCTTTACCTCGAACAGATTGTCCGGAGAAGGGGTAATCACCAGCTGGTCCGGGCGGACCACTCTCAGGTAGACAACCTTGTTCCCTGCAGCGGCGATTGGGTTCTCGCGAAGAGTGAAGCAGACGCGCACCTTGTCCAGGTTCCTGAGCTCATCTGTCTCCTTGCGTTTCTTGTTCAGGGCTACTGCCACCACATCTTTGGCCTGGATCACAGAGGCTACCGTGACCTTCGAGGTCAGTTCCTCTTTCACCTTTTCAAGCTCGACGTTACTCTCCTGTACCACTGTCATCTGCTGTTTGATCTCCACATTCTCGGCAGTGAGGATCTGGTTGCGCGTGTTCAGTGAGTCTATCTGCACGATATAGCTCTTCATGATATCACGCATGGTGCTTATCTCTGCCTTGTATTTTCTTATCAGCTGGGCGTTTGAGGCATTAACCTCAAGGAGTTTCTGAATCCTTGTGCGCTCGCGATGGATCTCGGCATTCAGCGTATCATTGCTTGTCTTCAGAGTGTCATATCCGTACATCATCATGCGGAGCTCATTAGCCAGGGAATCCTTCTCTTCCGTCAGTACCTGTTCCATCTCAACCATTTTGTTCTTCTGATTGTAATAAAGTACCACCAGGGCTATTAAGCCAAGAGTCAGGATTATGGTTGACACAATCATGACAACAGGAGCACCTTTTTTATGCTCAACATGTTCAGCCTGATATTTTTCCTGATTTTCCATTTGTTTGTTTTTTAATCCGATACAAAATTAACAATAATTACAGTACAACAAATTTTTCCTCCGTTTGATTAACTTAGCCCGGCATTTTATTATAAAACCTTACACCCTGTTTCTGCTATGAGTGGCTTTTATGGATCGGTCTCTGAAAGGAGCTGTATCGATGATGTATTCTACGGTACGGATTATCATTCACATCTGGGCACCAAGCGTGCCGGCCTCGTTTTTTATGACAGTGAGATAGGATTCAGGAGGAGGATCCATAACCTCGAGAATGAATATTTCCGGAACAAGTTTGAGGCAGAGCTTAAGGAATTCAAGGGCAACAGCGGCATGGGAGTGATCAGCGATACCGACCCCCAGCCTATACTTTTCAACTCTCATCTGGGGCCGTTTGCCCTGGTGACTGTCTCGCGGATTGTCAATATTACAGAGCTGGCTGATCATTTCCTGGCAAGAAAGAAGCATTTCACCGAGAACTTCATGGGAAACATCAACCCCACGGAGATGGTTGCCAATATTATATGTGAAGGAGATTCCTTTGTGGAAGGAATCACGAACGTATATGAAAAGATACAGGGTTCCTGTTCATTGCTGTTGCTGACTCCTGACGGTATTATAGCTGCTCGTGACAGGCTTGGGAGGACTCCGGTTGTTATAGGAAGGAAGGATGGGGCCCGTGCCGTGGCTTCCGAGACCTGTTCTTTTCCGAATACCGGATTCGAGACGGAGTATTTTGTGGGGCCCGGAGAGATAGTGCATATCAGGGCGAATGGGTTCACCAGGCTTAAGGCGCCGGAAAAGAAGATGCAGATATGTGCTTTCCTGTGGGTTTACTACGGGTTTCCCACCTCCGAGTATGAGGGACGGAATGTTGAGGAGGTGAGATATCGTTGTGGTGCGGCCCTTGCCGGGCGTGACTCGGTTGAGGCCGATTTCGTCTGTGGAGTCCCTGACTCCGGTATAGGACACGCCTTCGGCTATGCCAATGCCAAGGGGCTTCCCTATATGAGTTCATTTTCCAAGTACACCCCGACGTGGCCCAGGAGTTTCATGCCGCAGCGTCAGATTCAACGCGATCTCGTGGCCAGGATGAAGCTGATCCCGAACAAGAAGCTGACCCGTGGCAAGAAAATTGTTTTTCTTGATGACAGTATAGTGCGGGGGACACAGCTTAAGGATAATACTCGCGACCTTCGCGATGCCGGTGCATCCGAACTCCATATGCGCATTGCCTGTCCTCCGCTGCTCTATCCATGCCCCTTCCTTAACTTCTCACAATCGCGTTCAACCCTTGAACTTGCAGCCCGCAAAGCCATTGTCAGGCTTGAGGGGGAGGAAAAGAACATTGAGGAGTATCTTGATCCCGGTTCGGAGAAATATGAGATGATGGTTAAGGAGATTTCAGATATGCTTGGAATGGATACCCTTATCTTTCAACGACTTAACGATCTGGTTGAGGCTATCGGATTGCCAAAAACAAAGCTTTGCACCCACTGCTGGGACGGTAGCAGCAGCTTCTGAAATTGTTGAAAATAACGAGAGTTTGTTAATAATTAACGGTTAGTCAAATAATTTGACCTGTTCGTCCGTTTAATTTTACAATTCACAAAACAACATGTAACCAAAATGCGTGATGTTTTGTATAACTGGTCAAAGCGGAATAGACCATAATAAAATTAGTAAAAATTAAATTTAAACTGAAAATGAAAAAAATCATTACTTTTTCGATTGTTCTTCTTGCATTCACTGCAGGAGCATTTGCACAATCTTCTGCAACAGCAACAGCAACAGCAGTAATTGTATCTCCAATTACCCTCACCCGTACTGCTGACATGAGTTTTGGTAACATCATAGCCGATGTTGACGGAGGTACCGTTGTTCTGGTTCCGGCAGGCACCCGTACTCTTAACGGACTTACCTCGCCGTCGATACCGGGAACTATTGCCAATGCAAGCTTTACCGTTACAGGGTTTGGCGGAGCAACCTATGCAATTACCCTGCCGGCATCGCATACCATCAGCAACGGTACCCAGAATATGGTGGTTGATACATTCACAAGCACTCCGGATGCAACCGGCACTCTTGACGGGGCTGGCAGCCAGACCCTCAACGTTGGCGCCACGTTGAACGTTGGTGCAAACCAGGCTTCCGGCACTTATACCAACGCCGCAGGCTTCACGGTGACAGTGAACTATAACTAACAGAACGGATAACTGTTACAGCTAACCGGTCAGTTATAATGGCTCTTTTCAGGAAAAATCTTTTCAGCCTGTTATGTCTGGTTGCCATGCCGGCATGGGTGTCTGTCGCCCAGACAGCGCCACCGGTAAGTGCAACCGGGCATATCACAGCGCAGGTCATCACGACGCTTGCTGCCGTTGAGACCTCACAGCTGGACTTCGGGAAATTTTCCCCGGGGCCGCAGGGTGGAGAGTTGATACTTACACCTGACAACAGTGTCCTGGTGATGGGGAGCGTCTGGAAGGGCAGCGGCACGCACAACGCGGCAAGTTTTTACGTCACCGGTGATCCGGGTGTTGCATATACAGTTACATTGCCGTCAGAACCCGTCATGATTACTCATATGGGTACGTCGAGGACAATGACAGTTGAGGATTGGATATCAGTCCCGGCGCCGAATCCCGGCGCCGGGCTGCTTGAAAACGGCGCCCAGACGGTATATGTCGGGGCCACACTGAAGGTGGGGACCCTGACTGACAACCCGGTGGGCATTTATACCGGAACTTACACAATCACCTTTGACTTCAACTGAGTGAGAACAGAACCCGTAAAAATGAAAATAATGTCCAAACGTATGCCATTCCTTGCAATCACAGGCCTGATACTGTTTCAGGTCTTTTTTCCTTTTAATACAAGGGCCCAGGGCAACCTGCTCATCACTCCGAGAAGGGTTGTATTTGAAGGAAACAGGAGATCCATGGATCTGAACCTGGCCAACATCGGGAATGATACGGCCACCTATGCCATCTCGCTCATCCAGATAAAGATGACTGAGGAGGGCGGTTTTGAATCGATTACGGAACCCGAGGTGGGGCAGCGTTTTGCGAGCCCGTATCTTCGGTATTTCCCGAGGACTGTGACACTTGGCCCGAATGAAACGCAGACAGTAAAACTGCAGCTTGTCAGGAGCAGCACCCTTGAACCCGGAGAGTACCGGTCGCATCTCTATTTCAGGGCTGTACCAAAGGAAAAACCGCTGGGAGAAGAGGAAGAGATTGTTGCCGATCCCTCATCAATTGCCGTTAAACTTACTCCGATATTCGGCATAACCATTCCGGCTATCATCAGGGTGGGACAACCGTCGGTTAATGTGACAATCTCAGAACCTGAGCTCAGGTTCGAAAATGATACGACCCCACGCCTGGGCATAGTGTTTCACCGTTCCGGCGACTACTCTGCATATGGGGATATTACAGTTAATCATGTTTCTCCCCAGGGTACCGTTACAAAAGTAGGTATTGCCAATGGTGTGGCAGTTTATACTCCCAACGCCACAAGACGGTTTGAAATTCCTCTTATCAATACCCGGGGAATTGATCTTTCTGCCGGCAGACTGGAAATTACTTTTTCTGCACCCTCTGACGTAAAACCTGAGATGTTTGCCGAGGCGGTGCTTATACTGAACTGAGAATGAGTTTTCAGAACAAGTTCATTTCTCTGCTACCCGGATAGTATGGTTAAACAGCTGACATTTTGCAACAAGCTATTTTCAAAAGGATTTATAACTGCCTGGCTGCTACTGCTGCCGGGGCTTTATAATCTCAGCAGTGCCCAGCCGGTTTATTGTACCTCTAATGGAAATACAACATACCAGACCAGCATAACGCTGGTGAGTTTCAACTCTATCTATAACTCAAGTTCAAAGCCTTCCGGTTACAGTGACTATACTTCTCTTGTAACGGAAGTTGTCAAAGGCACTTCTCTAGCCCTTACGGTTAATGTAAATACCGATGGTAATTACAGGGTCTACGCCAGTGCATGGATTGACTGGAACATAGATGGTGATTTTAATGATGCAGGGGAATCCTTTAATCTGGGGAGTGCCATAAACACATCGAACGGCCCTACCGACGCTTGCCCCCTGGCAATTACCATACCGGCAGGAGCCGTTACCGGAACCACCAGGATGCGGATATCCGCAAAGTACTATGCCTATCCGGCTTCCTGTGAAACCGGGTTCGACGGGGAAGTTGAAGACTACAGTCTAAGTATTCAGGACCCGTTGATGGTATTTTATTCAAGGGGCAGTGACCCGGCACAGCTATCCAGCTGGAATACCGTAAGAACCGGGGGCGGAAGCACTCCTTCGGGCTTTACTGCCAACAATCAGAAGTTTGTTGTTCAACCGTCTTTTTCCATGACGGCCGTCTCTCCCTGGAGCGTCTCCGGATCCAATACAACAGTTCAGGTGGAAAATGGAGCTGTTTTGACTGCTGAAGCCGGTATATCATTATCATCTGCCACAACATTTCAGATAGATGACGGAGCAACATATAACCATAATGTCAGCAGCAGTGCAGTCTGGGATGGGATTGAATCAATCGGCGCCTCGTCAACAATAAGTTATGGTCTCAACGGCGCACAGGAAGTAGCGTCCCTGTCATACGGAAACCTCTCTGTCAGTGGCGGTAGCACCAAAACCATGATTGGAGATATTACCATTGAAGGCACTCTGAATCTCATTGATGGAAACATCAGCCTTGGCTCCGCGGCCTGGAATCTTACCCTTGGTATTCAGGCTTCTGTAACAGCCTCGGGAGGCTTCGACAATACCCGTATGGTGGTGTGTGACGGAAGCGGTTCTCTCATAAAGCAGGGCCTGACGCCTGCTGATTTTTCAATAATTTACCCCGTTGGCACCGGCAGTTATTATACTCCCTTTGAGGTTATGGCGTTGTCTGTCACTACAGCAGGGACAGGTAGCATAAGCGTCCGGGCTGTTGCGGAGACAGCACCGGGACCTCCTTCTGCAGCCGGCTCTGATCTGATGAAGTATTGGAGCATTTCCACTTCAGATATCAGCGTAACGTCTGCAGATATCAGGATGACATATATCAACCCGGAAGAGGTTGGTCCCGGCGGTGATCAGAGCACATATGTTCCTTTCTTATACAGTAATGGTTTATGGACTCAGCCGGGGCTATACAGTGCAGCCGGAGTTAATCCAATGATAATTACCGGGCTCTCAGATATCGACGGTCAGTGGACAGCGCGAACGGAGCCGGTGTATAACTATTTTTATTCTTATCAGACAGGCAACTGGCATGATCCTGAAACATGGACCACCGATCCAAGCGGAACTCTTCAGACAGGCAACGGGATTCCGGACGATGGGGCCATTGTGGTTATCCTTACAGATCGCACGGTTTCACTGACAGAGGATATAACAGAGACTGGCCTATCCATAACGGTATCATCGGGAGCATTTCTTGACCAGTCGGTTTATCACTTTACAGGCACTCTCTCTTCTCTCTCCGGCCAGGGAACCTTAAAGCTGGCTTCGGAGAATTTTCCGGTTGCGACCGTAAACACCCTGGTAAATACGGGCGGAGGTACCGTAGAGTATTACAACGGATCAGACTTTACGCTGCCGGCAGCCCAGACTGTCTACAATAACCTGTTCATCAACACATCAGGTGCCGCGGCCACCCAGTTGTCAAACCTGACACTGAATGGAAACCTCCTGGTCAGGAGCGGGGTTTTCAGAATCAATGACAACAGCTCAACAGCAAAGCTGTCACTTACGATAATGGGCAATGTAACCGTTGAATCCGGTGCATCAATCGCGGTGGGCAACGGTGTCACGAATACTGCTATCACAGGAAGCGTTACCGGTGGTACGGCGCCATATCTCAATTACTACCTGAATTTTCACACTGTCATTATCCGGGGTGATTTCACAAACAACGGGACAGTCAGGTTTACCAACCTGAACTACCCGACTTACCACTTATTCCCGCCCACCGTGACAGGTGCAACATCCGGCGCCGCTACCATTTATTTTGAAGGCACGGCGGACAACATGCTTACATGTAACGGTATTACCGATTTTTACAATCTCATTGTTAACAAAGGAACCGATCAGACATACAGTCTGACAGTGTTCTCAAGCGGGTATGGAAACTTCAGGCTATTAGGGGCAAACATCCTGGCCGCCGAGTCGGTCACCGCAAATCCGCTGCTGAGAAAAGCCCTGTGGATATATGCGGGAACGCTTGTTCTGAAAGGTAATGTGTTCATTCCTTCTCTCTCTGAAAGTACCGTTGCCAATTCCCATTATTTTATTCCCTCTAATGGCGCCCTGCTTTGCGACGGAGTGGATGTGGCGGTGTTCGTAACAGCCGATGATTACCGGGAGGTGAATACGGCCTACGGAGTCGCGGCGGGCAGTAATGGCGCTATGGGTATTGATACCGGCCATGTTTCGAGTTCTCTCTATGTTTTTGGCCGTCTCCAGGTGAACAGCGGATTCCTCTCAACGAAAGAGTCTGGTGGAATTTTTACCTCTTCAACGGCATCGGGGCAGATAATAATCAATGGCGGAACGGTTGACGCCAAACAGTTGCTGGCCTCAACCGGATCCGCCGCATACAGCCAGTCGGGCGGCTTGTTTATTCTTCGGGGGCGCATGCGGCGTACACCGGTCTCCTATGCTTCCGTAGCAGACCTGACCGATGCTACCGAAGCTACCCTTAACACTGCCCGTACCACAATAGTGGCAAGTAATGCACACGGAAGCTTCAATCTTGAAAATGCATCCAACATATACAGTGTTTCAGGCGGAACAATCAGAATTTATGATGTGACGGACACCACCGCTTCCGAAGCCTTTGACGTCAAGGCCTCTGCAGCAAATATCAGTGTTACCGGCGGTATGCTCGAGATTATGCCCAAAACCGGAACGGTGCAGCCGGATCCAGCATACTATGCCATTCACTCCACGGCACCCCTGGGCAATCTGACCGTAAACAGGATTGACGGATCGGGAGCAGCAAGGATGAACACGGCCCTGACTGTTCAGTCCGGGGCAGATATCATATCAGGTGAACTGAATGCCAACAACCTTAACCTGACTGTCGGCGGGAACTTTTTAATTGAAGCCGGCGGAGGATATATCACAGGTTCCAATACAACCACCATAAACGGCAGCGGGGCACAGACTCTTACCGCAAACACCCCGTCTCCCCTGTCGCTGAACAATTTCACAATTGACAAACCGGCAGGTACAATCCTGACCCTTTCCGGCTCACAGAATGTGATCAATGTCAGTTCGGCATTCACTCTTCAGGCAGGAACGCTCAATGACGGAGGAAAACAACTCAATGTATCCGGCAATGTTTTTAATTCCGGTATTACTTCCGGTACCGGCTGGCTGGTCCTTAACGGTTCATCTTCACAGACCATTGACGGAGGCGGTACATATGGCAATATTGAACTTGCAAACAGCTCAGCCTCACCAGTCACCCTCCTTGACCGCATGACTGTTAACGGAACGCTGAACTTCGCATTAAACGGAAACCTGAATATAGGTACATACAATCTCCATCTGAACACAGGTGCAACAATCCAGAATGCCGGAACGGGCAGGTTTGTGCAGGCATCAGGCAATGCCGGAGACGGAGGAGTTTCGCGCAGTTTCTCCACAACCGACTCCTTTATTTTCCCGGTAGGGGTGGCCGGAAGATACACCCCGGCCACGATAGGATTCACAGAATCACCTTCAACCTACGGATCTGTGACTGTTGTGCCCGTTGACTATGAACATCCGGTTACTCTCGTCAACGGACAGAGTCTGAGTTATTTCTGGAGGATAAAATCAACTGGTTTTACGGGTATTCCGGTATATTCGGTCATTCATGAATTCGTTTACGATCAATCTGATGTGACCGGAACGGAATTAGCATATGTGCCTGCTATTTATGACGGAGTATCACGAAACTGGTACATCGGGCAAACTTCTGACATCAACATTTCAACGAATACTGTTTCTGACTGGAACAGCCCCACAAACAGCACTAATTTCCTGGATGCCGATTACACGGCAGGTGCAACTGCCTGCTTCGGTTCTCCCGCAATTTTTTACAGCCGGCAGTCCGGACTGTGGAGTGCAGCAACAACATGGTCCCTTTCAGGCCATACAGCAGACAATCCTCCTGCTTCGCCTCCCGGAGCCAATGATATTGTCATTATCGGCGGGAACGATTCCATCTGGCTTGCCACTGAAAGCCCGGCTCTTCCTATAAGTGATATTGATCCTTCAGTGACTTACTATCAGCTCAACAAGGCCGCGGTAAGCTGTGCCACCCTTCAGATTGAATCCGGATCAGTACTCGATATTCAGAATAATCCCGGCAGCACATTTGCCTCCGTACTTACCCATCCGGGAGGCAACGGTAAACTTCGGCTGACGACGAGGGATCCGTCGACAGATTTTGATCTTCCGGAGGCATTTGTCTTCCCGGGAGGAGACTTTTCCGAGTTCAGTGTGAATCAGGGTATTTCAGAATTTTATTCCATCAACCCGGAGGTCGGGATCTATTATATTCTTCCTTCAAATGCAAGTGAATACGGAACGGTCATCATGACTCCGCTGAGAGGTTCAAATATAATTCTGCCCAACATACCGCAGGTGACGATCAACGGAGACCTTATCTGCAACGGATCCGATGCCGATGCATGGCTGGCAATGACCTGGACCGGCATTTACGGAGCGATTGTTGCAAAAACCGTAAACATTAAAAGAAATCTGATAGTTGCAGGCGGCTCCTTTGAGTTTATTTCTAATTTAAACATACAGCAGAGGTTAAATATTGACGGGGATGTATATGTTGCACCGGGGGCCGGCATTGATGTATGGAGCAGCAGCATCAACAACATCATATCAATCGGAGGCTCGGTTTACAATAACAGCAACAACACCCTGGCCGGCAGTTCCAGGAGCCAGATTCGTCTCAGGAACGGGTCTAATGTATGCAATGTTATCTTCACGGGCAACCGGTCAGCCGTGGTTACAAATGACCCTGCCCTGAGCACAACACCGGTCACGGTATTCAACCTGGTGACTGTTGACAAAGGCAATTCTCCTGATACTACAATTACCTGGAACATCGGCGGAACCCTTACCACGCTCACGAACAACTGGCTGACCCTGCTGAACGGAACCCTGGTTTATGACCGGACCGGGACTTTTAACATTTCAACAACAACTGATTTTACGATACCGTCAACAGCCGGACTTACTCTCAACACCCCGTCGAATGTATATATTTCAAACAGTTCAAGCTCCGAAACGCTTTATCTGAACGGCAGGCTAAGGATTACCGGAGGGGGAGGCAATGTATATATCGGTCCCGCGGGAAACACGGGTAACAATGCAGACATTGAATACTCCGGAAGCGGGGCGTCGTTGCTTGAGATTCAGAGCGGAAACCTGTTTGTCAACGGGCAGATCAGAAGACCGCCGGCTTCCACGAACGGCACCCTGACATACAGGCAATCGGGAGGCAACGTCTTCATTTTCGGAAACAATGCCAACGCAGGAAAAGCAAAGCTCGAAGTGCTTAATGACGGCAGTGAGTTTACAATGACCGGCGGCAATCTGACAATTGTGCGCGGTGGCGGAACAACCTTCGGAGACCTCTATCTCAGGCCGGCAACGGCAACCGTAACAGGCGGAACAGTAATCTTCACACAGAGTCCTTCCTCTGGTCCTGTCATCGATGCCGCTCAGTCTTACCTGCTTGACGCCAATGTTCCGCTCAACAATCTTGAAGTAAGCGGAAAAACGTCCGATACCAACCGCAATGCGGAACTGACCCTCATGATAAGTCCGCTCGTGCTGAACGGATCTCTTGCCATAAGCAATAATCGGAGCTTCTTTACATCGAACAACCGGAACCTTACAATAAAGGGTAATCTCAACAACAACGGTACCTACAGTTACGGAACCAACCTTACGCTTTTTGACGGAGGAGTGCAGGCCATAACCGGAACCTCGGTGACCAACTTGTATGACCTCGAAGTCTCTTCTCTCACATCGCTTACTGCGAACGGTAATTTTACTGTCAATCGTGATTTGAATATAGTCTCCGGTAACCTGGTACTTGGGAACAGCCTTGTGACCCTTTTAGGGAACCTGAACAATAACGGGGCTTACACTGATGACAACATTACCGGCGGCATCAGTTTCTCGGGATCATCACAGCAGACAGTATCAGGCACCGGCTCCTTTGCAAGGCTCGTGCTTGACAATACAGCCGGCGCAAGACTTAATAACGACGTAGCTGTCCAGCATGACCTGGTTCTGGCAAACGGGGTTCTGGATATCAATAAATTCCAGCTTACTCTCAGCCAGAACAGCCTGATTCAGGGAACAGGGTTCAAGAGTACAAAAATGATCAGGTCAGACGGTGTGGCCAGCAGCAGGGGAGTGCTCAAGTTCTTCCCGGCAGGAGCCCAGACCTTTACATTCCCGGTGGGTGTGGCAGGCAAATACACCCCGGCGCTGTTTACCGTAACTGCAAGTACGGCTGTCGGATCAGTCAGAATTAATCCGGTAAATGATTTTCACCCGAGTGTAATTGACCCTCTCAATTCGCTTGGGTATTACTGGCAGGCAGAAAGTTCAGGCGTATCAGGACTCAGCGCAAGTCTTGTTTTCAGTTACCTGGCAGCAGATGTTTCAGGCGATGAGTCTGCCTATGTTGCTGCCAGGCTCGTGCAGCCGGGAGGAACATGGGACAAGGCAACACCCGGTGCAGCTACTGATAATGTGGACGAGACCGCCAATACGGTTGCTTTTTATTTCACGGGAAGCAATAATATGAATGGTGATTATACGGCGGGTACCGATGCCGCAATTCCGCCCGAGGTACCCGAATACATTACAAACAGCAACGGTAACTGGTCTGATCCCTCAATATGGAATTCGGTAGGTTCTTCGCCTCCATGTCCTGCCGGAGGACCCCGCGGAAGCAATGTCATAATAGATCACGTGGTAACGGCAGACATCAATTTTATTTCTGTTCTTAATACACAGATCAACAATGAATTGAGATTGGTTGCGCCCACATTCGGCCATAACCTCGGAAACGTTTCAGGTGACGGAAAGATATATCTTGAGGGTGGCAACCTGCCTGGCGGAACATATACCGGTTTCACTGACTGTTCCGGAAACGGCACTATCGAATACGGTGGCAGCGGAACCTATACAATTGTCTCTGGTGTTTATAACTCCGTACCCAATCTTATCTTCTCGGGTACCGGTACCAGGATTCTGCCCAATGCTGATCTCACTGTCTGCAAACGACTAGTGATTGACGGTCCCATCCTTGACAACAGCGTCAACAACCGGAAGCTTACAGTAAAAGGAACATTTGAAAGATATAACTCAGGATCATTCAGGAGCGGTACCGGGGTATATCCCGCAGCCACAGTATCCTTCTCCGGCAGCACGGCACAGTCGCTTGGAGGTATAACCGGGAACTTCTCCGGCACAAACCGGTTCTGGAACCTGGAGATCAACAATTCCGCGGGACTTGCAATGAATTCCGGAGCAGACATAGAAGCCGATAATCAGCTGATGCTTGTTAATGGAGTTATACATGTTCCCGCGGACGGACGATTTACCCTCCTCAGCACCTCACAATCGGCGGTTGTTCCTGCAGGCGGCAGTGCCACCTCGTGGGTCAGCGGCCCCCTGACCAAACAGATCATTAACGGTGAAAGTTTCCTTTATCCGCTGGGCAGGGGTTCCATTAAAGGCCACCGGTTCACCCTCGTTTCAACAGCCGGAACCACTGCATCATTCACAGCAGAATATTTTTCGCCAAACAATACAGCCACTTCAATTGCTCCTCCGCTGGAGGTGACCAACACCCTTGAATACTGGAGAATATCGTCGCTATCTGCAGCTTCTGCAAGGGTCAGGATAGGGTGGGATCCGCAGAGCGATCTTACACCTCTCGTCACGGCTAACGGGCTTGCCGATATGAGGGTGGCAGGATACAGTACTGCCATGTGGAGGGAGCTTGCCTCCACTGCATCCGGCAACAACAATAACGGGGAGGTGGAGACAACAGGCAGTGTTTCAGTAGGCTCCACTCCTTCGGACTTCACCACTGCCAGCATATCAGGAACCCTGGCCAGGGCTTCATTTTCTTCCTTTACTCCCATATGCGGGTCAGGTGGCATCCCGTTAAGTTTCATCTCCTTCTCTCCCATAAGCCTGAATTACATCCTGAGCTACACTATTGACGGTCTTGCACAGCCTGACGTGACTGTAACATCACTTCCTTTCGTCCTGCCTGCAACCGTTCCGGGAGTATATCGTCTGACGGGGTTCAGGTTCAACGGCGGGACAGGAGCGGGTGTTGTTGACGCCAATACAGTGACTGTGTATCAGCTTCCGATACCTTCGAATGCCGGTCTGAACCAATCGCTCTGCGGACTCTCAACAACCACCCTCGCGGGCAATGACCCGGGTCCTTATGCAGGACTTTGGACAGTAGTCAGCGGTGCCGGCGGATCATTTGAGAACAGTGTAGAGCATAATACTATATTTAATGGTGTCCTTGGAGTCAGTTATACCCTTCGCTGGACAATCAGCAACGGACCGTGCAGTTCTTTTGACGAGGTGATTATTTCCTTCCCTGTTGTTGCCTCGAGGCCCGGTGATTTCACAGCAGCAGAGACCCAGGTCTGCAGGGGAGGATCAGGTTATCAATATTCTGTACCCCTCGTCTCCGGTGTCACTTACAATTGGAGCTATTCAGGAACAGGACATACAATAAACGGAAGCGGCAATTCTGTCACGGTTGATTTCAGCGTTTCGGCCACAAGCGGAACACTCAGTGTCACCGCCACCAACGCGTGCGGCACCAGCCCATCAAGATCGGTTGACATAACCGTCAGGGTGGCCTCTTTCTCCTATACAGGTTCACCTTACTGTCAGAACAGTTCTGATCCGTTTCCAACGCTTGATCCGGGTGGCGTTGCAGGAACCTTCTCGTCAACACCGGGACTGGTTTTCGTGAACCCGGCCACCGGCCAGATTGACCTTTCTGCCAGCATCTCCGGCATCTACACTGTAACAAACACTGTTGATGCCTCCGTTTGCGGGGGGATGACCGCCACAGCCACCGTTACAATAGCAGGTGAGACCTGGACCGGTTCTTCAGGATCGGCGTGGAATGAGCCTGCAAACTGGTCCTGCGGGTTTGTTCCCTATCCGGGAACCAGCGTAATAATCCCGGATGTTGCGGTAAAACCAATAATATCTTCCGGCATAACAGGGGAAGCGGGAGACATTGTGATCGCATCGTCCTCATCCCTGACAGTAACAGGTGGTACATTACGCGTTCACGGTACTGCCTCCGGTCCCGGCCTCACTGACGCCGCGGCAGGTTCGGTTGAATTTTCAGGCACTGTACCCCAGGCTGTTCCGGTCAACTTTTTTGCGGGAGACAGGGTGAAGAATCTCACTGTCAGTAATGCAGCCGGTGTGACTCTTGGCGGCCCGCTGAACGTTACGGGCACTGTGCTTGTGCAAAATGGCAATCTGGCTTCCGACGGTTATCTGACCCTTGTTTCGGAAGAATCAGGCACAGCCCTTATTGACGGTTCGGGCGCCGGCACTGTAACCGGCAATGTGACAATGCAGAGATATCTGCCCTCAAGGTTCGGCTACAGGTATTTCAGCTCTCCTTTTATCTCCTCTACTGTCAGCGAGTTTGGTGATGACATGGATCTGGCTTCGTCATGGCCCATGTTCTACCGTTATGATGAGAGCCGCACCTCATCAGGATGGGTATCCTATTCAACCGGAACATCTCCTCTTGTTCCGCTCGAGGGTTATGCGGTCAACTTCGGCTCCGCCGACACCCCCTGGACGGTTGATGTTACAGGCGAAGTGAACAACGGCAGCGTTGCCGTCACGCTATACAATAACAACAACACCTATACCAAAGGATTCAATCTTGTCGGTAATCCGTATCCTTCTCCTGTCGACTGGAATGCTGCAGGCTGGACCAGGACCGGCATTGACAATGCGCTCTATTTCTTCAGGACAAGCACTACGGACGAGTACGGCGGCACCTACAGCAGTTACGTGAACGGCATTTCCAGCGACGGAGTGGCTGACAGCATCATCCCTTCAATGCAGGGTTTCTTCGTTCACGTCTCTGACGGGACTTATCCCGTGACCGGTGTGCTGGGAGCAACCAACAGTGTCAGGGTCAATAACCAGTCACACATCTTCTTCAAGTCATCCCTGTCCGCGAACCGCTTCCTGATCAGGCTTACCGCCGCTTTCACCGATGATGCGGCATCGGCAGACCCCATGGTCGTCTATTTTGATGATGATGCGGCTGTTGCCTTTGACCGGGAGCTTGATGCACTGAAACTCTTCAACACCGACATGATGGTCACTAATCTCTTTTCAGTCTTGTCGGATGGCTCGAAACTTTCGGTCAATGCCCTTCCGCAACAGACTGACAGCGTGGTTTATGTGCCCCTGGGACTCACATCGTATCGAGATGGTGAAGTTGTCTTCGCTTTGCGTAATCTTGAAAATCTGCCTGAAAATGTCAGGGTAATGTTCCGCGATGCAGCCACCGGCGCAAACACTGATCTCGTCTCTTCGGGTGCTTACAGGGCGAACCTTAAGGCTGGCGATTATGCAAACAGGTTTGCCCTGGCCATTCTTAAGAACACCACTCCTGTTGAACCCGTGCCGGAGGAGGATGACCTCTTCAGCGTTTACAGCTTTGGACATCAGCTGAGGGCTACCGTGGGAACCGTCAGGAACGGAGAGGGTACAATAACCGTCTTTGACCTGGGCGGAAGGCCTGTTTTCGTAAAGAAAGTATTTGAGACCGGACGCTGCAACATGGAGGTCAGCATTAAGCCGGGCATCTACCTGGTAACCTACGTGACAGGCAATCTGCATTCAACAGTTAAACTGGCAATTGGACTATGATCGTGGAATGTACTTATAAATCAATACCTTACGGAAGACTACTGTCTGCTCTTGCGGCGTTAGTGCTGCTATGTATAGCTGTTCCGTTGCAGGCACAGGAGCCTCCTCCAAGGCCGGTAGTTATCACCGGCAACGCCTCCCAGCCTCTCGCATTCGGAGCTTTCTCTCCCGGAGCCGCGGGAGGCACCGTTACGGTATCGCCGAATGGAACAAGAACTGCAGCCGGCAGCGTAATACTTTTTTCGCTTGGCTATGTGTATACTCCTGCCATGTTTGACCTTAGGGCGAATCAGGGAACGGTACTCTCAGTACTGATTCCCCCGCCGGCAATCCTTACAGGCAGCGGCGGAGGCACCCTCTCCCTGCAGGTGGGCGGGACACTCCCGGCCTCGCCCTTTGTGACAACGCTGCCATGGCCCCAGCAGACAACACTGCTCGTCGGGGGCACACTGACCGTAGGAAACATAACCACTAACCCTCCCGGCACCTATACCGGAACATACACCATAACATTGATAAGGGAGTAGGGCCGGAGTCCTGAATAACATGAACAATACAAAGAGACATCAGGGAAAAGGTGACAGAAGGCAGATGCCTTCTGTTTCAGCCCTGTACAGTCTCTGTTTTGTACTTATACTGTTGTTTTTTCCGGCTGCTCGGGCAAGCGCACAGAATGAGCTACTCTATGATGAGATTTCGGTCTATGTAAAACTCCCGTACATCGGGATGGGTGAGATTGATGCCCTGATCCGCGATGAAAACGTCTATTTATCCGTTACATCACTGTTCGATTTTATAAAGATAAGGAACGTTCCGAATGATAATATCGATGTAATTGAGGGTTTCTGGATCAATCCGTATGATCTTTATATGATCGACAGGCCGGGCAACCGGATTGTGTATGACGGTCGTGAATGGCCACTCGGGGAAGGAGACCTGATCAGATCCGATAACGGTCTGTACCTCAGTCTGCCCTGGTTCGGCAAGGTGTTTGGCCTGGACTGCAGGTTTACATTCCGCGATCTTACCGTGACAATTGACACCAAGCAGGAGTTGCCGGGAATCAGGGAGATGAAGCTTGCCGAGATGCGGGACAACATGACCCGGCTGAAGGGCGATATCCGTGTTGATACAACCGTTGACAGAACTTTTCCGGCCTTCAGGTTCGGGATGGCCGACTGGTCTGTATACGCCATCGAACAGCCCGGCGGTGTATCGCAGGCCAGGCTCAACCTGGCGCTTGGAGCAGTTATCGCCGGGGGTGAGGCAAATGCCTCACTGAGCTATTATGCAGGTGATCCCTTCAGTGAAAAGCAACAGTATTACCTATGGAGACACGTAAACAATGACCGGTCGTTTCTCAGGCAGATACTGGCAGGCAAAATCACCACTCAGGCAACAGCCTCTGTCTATAATCCTGTTATTGGTGTTCAGTTCACGAATACACCCACCACTTTCAGACGATCCTTCGGTTCATATACCCTGACTGATAAAACCGAGCCCGGCTGGACTGTGGAGCTTTATGTGAACAATGTCCTTGTTGACTATATCAAGGCCGATGCTTCAGGGTTCTTTACATTTGAGGTGCCCCTGGTTTACGGGAACACAATGGTGAAGCTGAAATTCTACGGGCCGTGGGGAGAGGAGCGAACCCGTGAGCAGAGCCTGACCATACCATATAACTTCATACCGCACAGGGAGGTTGAGTACACCGTGAGTGCAGGTGTTGTTGAGGATTCCGTGTGGAGCCGGTTTTCGAGGGCCAGTGTCAGCTACGGAGCCACAAGATTTCTTACTCTGGGCGGCGGAGCCGAATACCTTTCGTCTGTTTCCTCCACCCCTGTAATGCCGTTTGTAAATGCCTCCCTGAGGCTCCCGGGCAATGTACTTCTCTCAGGCGAATACACTCACGGCGTAAGGGCGCGCGGCAGACTCTCATACCGGTTCCCGGCAAATATCCAGCTCGATCTTGACTATATCCGTTATGATAAGGAACAGGAGGCAATAAGCTATAACTACCTGGAAGAGAGGCGTGCATCACTCTCCGTTCCGCTGAGGATAAAGAAATTTTCAGCTTATTCCAGGATGTCGTACTACAACATAGTTCTGCCGTTAACCAACTATACCACTGCCGAATGGATGGTTGCCGGGGCGGTCAGGGGAGTGAATACGAACCTGACTACCTACGGACTCTTTGTGGGTAATGCCGATCCCGGTATTCACAGCCAGCTCTCGCTTGCCATCCGCCTGCCGGGCGAATTCATGATAATGCCTCAGACACAGTACAACTACACTGACGGTGAGTTCATGACTGCCAGGCTTGGCCTCGAGAAAAGGGTACTTGAGAAAGGTTACGTAAATCTCTCCCTGGAGAGGAATTTCAGACATAACATAACCATGGGAGAAATAGGCATGAGGTATGATTTCTCCTTTGCACAAGCCGGCATCTCGGCACGGCAGACCAACAGGCAGTCAACCTTAGTGCAATATGCCAGGGGAAGCTTCATCAATGACAGGCCAACAGGCTGGCTGAAGGCGGACAACCGCACCAATGTGGGTCGTGGTGGCATTTCGGTTGTAGCATTCCTTGACCTCAACGCAAACGGCATCTATGATGCGGGTGAGCAGAAGGTGCCGGGACTAAACATCAGGTCAAGCAGCGGTACGCTCGAGCGAAGCGATAAGGATACAACTATACACATAACAGGACTCGAACCTTACGTTAAGTATTACATTGAAGTTGACGAAACCAGCTTTGAAAATGTATCCTGGAGGCTGGATAAAAAATCCTATGCCGTTGTAGCCGATCCCAATATGCTCAAGCTTATTGAGATACCGGTCTTTGTCAGGGGAGAGGCAACGGGTATGGTCATGCTGACCGACAGGGGGGTTACAAAAGGCCTTGGAAGGATGATTGTCAATTTCAATAGCAGTGCAAATGAGATCACCGGCCGGGCCCTGACGGAAGATGACGGTTATTACAGCTGGTTCGGATTGCCTCCCGGAAAATACAGTGTCAGCATTGACAGCTCCCAGCTCAGTCGTCTGAAACTGGTACCGGAGCCGGAATCAATTGAATTCACCGTCAGAGGCACCGTGGAAGGCGATTACGTTGAGGGGCTCGACTTTAACCTCAGAAAAGCTGACCTGGTAGCAGATACAGTCATCATGCATGATTCGGTCCTGGTGGATGATATCCCGGAAATCGCCGGAATCAAAACCGGTACGGATACACTTAAGATTGTTCCGCCGGTGCCTGCCAGGACAGTGGCCAAAGACACATCTTATCTCGTAATTCATGAGGTTACAAGGGAACTGGTGACTATTACCGAAGACTATTACGCTGTTCAGTTCGGAGCATTCAGGAACAAGATCTACGCGGAGATAATGAAGAACAAGGTTGAAGGGGCTCTTGACAAGAACGTGGAACTGTTAGAGGAAGACGGATTCTGGAAAGTACGCATTACTGGATTTGAAGACCGTGCTGATCTTGAGAAATATATACCCATAATTCATTCACAGGGTATTACCGAAATATGGGTCATCTCCAACAAGGCCGTAAAAGGCGAATGGATCACCCTGGCCCGGGAAGATTCACTGGCGCTGGTTAAGGAAACGGTAACAGAAGAGCCGGTGCCCGTAGTTATCAGAGGCACGACGGTGCAGCTCGGGGCCTTCAGCACGCTTGAGGAGACGGTATCGATGAGCGACAGACTCCTTGCTGCTGCAGAGAAACTTGTTACAATCCGCAACGAGGGAGGCCTCTTCAAGGTGCAGTTAACAGGTTTCGCTGACACCAACGAGGTGAGAGAGTTCATCCCTCTGCTGAGAAAATATGGATTTGATGATCTATCCGTGCTGCATGAATCCGAAACCGGTATTATGCCGGTGGTACCGGCATCCATTACTCCGGCGGTTGATATGCCGGAAGAACCGGAAAAGGCAGTGCCCCTGATTAAGAATGAACTGCCGGAGATTGTGCCGGATCTGCCGGTGGTTGTTGATGAGGTTGCACCACCACCTCCTCCGGTACCGAGATTTGTGCTCCACGCAGGCAGTTATTACCGCAAGACTGAGGCTGAACGGGCTAAACTGAAAATTGAACGGAAACTGAAACTGCCTGTAGAGATAGTTGAAGAATGGGAAAGCTACAGGGTTATGATAACCGGATTTTTTACAAGGGAGGAGACCTATCCGTACTATCCCGAACTTGCAGGATTGGGATTCACTGATATCTTTGTCTATGAAAAACCGTTGATTGACCGGTAGACAAAACTGAATCAGATGAAATATGTAGGAGCACACATCAGTGCAGCGGGAGGGGTGGAAAATGCACCCCTGAATGCACACGGGATAGGAGCAAAGGCCTTCGCTTTCTTTACAAAGAACCAGAAACAGTGGGTTGCGCCTCCGCTCACAAAAAAGAGTATTGATGAATTTCGCAAAAGGTGCGGAGATTATGATTTCAAACCGCATCAGATACTGCCGCATGACAGCTACCTGATAAACCTTGGCAATCCCGATTCCGAGGGACTCGGGCGCTCACGGCACTCATTCATTGATGAGATGAAGCGTTGTGAGCAGCTGGGACTCGACAGGCTCAACTTCCACCCCGGAAGCCATCTGAACAGGATGACGGAGGATGAGTGCCTGAACCTGATTGCAGAATCGGTCAACATTGCCCTTGAGAAGACCTCCGGGGTCATTGCCGTCATTGAAAACACTGCCGGCCAGGGTACTAATCTGGGCTACAGATTCGAGCACCTGAGGCATATAATAGACAGGGTTGAAGACAAAAGCAGGGTGGGTGTCTGCATTGACACATGCCATGCCTATACCTCCGGTTATGATCTGTCAACCCGGGAAGGCTTTAAAAATGTCTTCGACGAATTTGAAAGGATTGTGGGATTCGGTTATCTGAAGGGTATGCACCTGAATGAATCCAAAAAGGCCTTCGGCTCAAGGGTTGACAGGCATGACAGCCTGGGGAAGGGCGAGCTGGGTGATGTTGTTTTCACCCTGATAATGAATGACCCGCGCTTTGACGGCATGCCACTGATACTTGAGACGCCTGATGAGACACTTTGGGCAGAGGAGATTAAATACCTCTATTCACTGCAGAAATAAATCTTTTGTGCCGGAGAGAACAGGTTCTCATTTTCACTGCAGAATATTGTTCTCTGCGTGCATTCCGGTTCTTGAAGCGGGGAAATAAACTGATTTACCTGGCCCTCAGGTACTGGTTGGGCCAGCTTGTATCAGCGCCGAGTTCGCGGGCGGCCTGAAGAGGGAAGTAAGGATTGCGCAGGAGTTCCCTGCCAAACAATACCAGGTCGGCCCGGCCGGAAGCAATGATCTCTTCCGCCTGTAGGGCTTCGGTGATCATCCCCACGGCTGCTGTCATGATTCCGGTATTCCTTATCATCTCTGCGAATGGCGCCTGGTATCCGGGCCTGACTGGTATCTTCGCATTATGAATGTTCCCTCCCGAGGAACAGTCTATGAGATCAGCGCCGGCCTGCTGAAGCAGTGGTGCAAGCCTGACACTCTCTTCCGGAGTCCATCCCCCATCCGTCCACTCGGTTGATGAAATTCTTACAAAGAGCGGGTAATCTTCAGGCCAGACGGTTCTGATGGCTTCTGTTACTTCGAGGAGCAGCCTGATACGGTTTTCAAATGATCCGCCGTATTCGTCGGTACGTTTGTTGCTGAGAGGTGACAGGAACTCCTGGAGAAGGTATCCGTGGGCGCTGTGTATCTCCGCCACCCTGAACCCTGCCATCAGTGCCCTTTCGGCGGCCTCCCTGAATCCGGAAATAATCCTTTCGATACAGATGCTGTCCGCCATTCCCGGGGTCCTTTCGTCAGGGCTGAAAGGGATGGCCGAGGGTGCTACATTTTCCCATCCTCCGTTGCTGAGACTGAGTTGCTTTCCGCCGTCCCAGGGAAGGGCGCACGAAGCTTTTCGCCCTGCGTGAGCCAGCTGTATACCTGCCACGGATCCCTGGCTGTGAATGAAGCCGGTAATCCTTTGGAGACCAGGTATCTGATCATCGCTCCAGAGTCCGAGATCTCCGGGTGTAATTCTGCCTTCCGGCCAGACTGCAGTGGCTTCAACAATTATCAGACCCGCTCCCCCGCTGGCCCTCGTACCGTAATGCACCAGGTGCCATTCGCCTGCAAATCCGTCCTTTGCCGAATACTGGCACATGGGTGACATTGCGATGCGGTTCGGGAAAGTTATTTCCCTGATGGTAAGAGGAGAAAACAGGAGAGACATGGTTGTGCGATTTAATGAATCAGGTACTATTTTGCTAATATTTTCTTTCAGAACCGGTAAAAAAACCCCAGGCTGCCGGAGGTGGGCCGGAGCTCCGTAATGTAACCGTCGGGAGGATTCGTAAGCCGGTGCACTGTAACTCCCAGATCCGAATTTAGCCCGAATCTGTTTAATCTTCCGGGAATCAGGAATGACCTTCCTATCCGCGGATAAAGGAAGCTCTGTTCGAAGGTGTCGTATCCCTTGCCGAAAAGTGTAGTGCTCAGGCCGCACATAAGATAAAACGGCCCGGCTGTTCCCGGGGCACCTCTTCGAGGCAAACGGTAATAAAATTCAATCCCGGTTGTATGAAGCTGACTGGCCAGGTCCTGGCTGAAGCCTACCTGCACTGTCTGCCCGTATTTCGCTTTCAGAAAGATGCCGTCAAAGAGCCCGGCCCCGGTGCTGACTTCAAACCTGGGCTGTGCCTGAACATGCAAGGAGGAGAGGAGCAGCGCAAGCGCCAGAATTACACACGAAAGTCCTGACCGGTTCATAATGTGTCATTTTATATTCCCAGTGGCTTGTCGTGCTTGATAAATGTCCTCTCCTGCAGCTCGCTGAAAGCCAGGTTCAGCTCTTCCTGGGTATTCATGACGATAGGTCCGCCCCAGGCAACAGGCTCCTGAAGCGGCTTTGCGGCAATCAGTAAAAATCTTGCTCCTTCGGGCCCCGCCTTGACCGTTATCTCGTCAAATTCGGTATCGTCTGACGTGGTTGCAGTCATAAGCATTGCACAGGCCTTCTCTTCAAAACTTACCAGCGCCTCATCTGCGGCCAACGTGCCGTCCGCGAGGTATAGAAACAGGGTCTGGTCATTGGGTGTCTCACTGTAACGCCAGATGCTGCCGGGCGCCATCTCGACATCCAGGTATTGCACGCCCACATAATCGCCCTTGACTGCTCCGTGGCTGTCGCCGTATTTGCCCGAGAGGACTCTCACTGTAGCACTGTCTTCAGTTATCAGCGCTACATCCTCCGGCCTGATATCGCGATATGCGGGTTGTGTCATCTTGTCCTTTTTCGGAAGATTGACCCAGAGCTGACAACCAAGCATTCGCTCTGCGGCCTGAGGCATCTCCTGGTGGATGATACCAGATCCGGCGGTCATCCACTGGCACTGCAGATCGCCAATCACACCCTTATTGCCGAGGCTGTCACCGTGCTCAATTTCGCCCTTCAGAAGGTAGGTAACAGTCTCTATTCCCCGGTGCGGGTGCCAGGGAAATCCTTTGATATAATCCTGCGGATCCTTAGAGTCGAATCCGTCAAGCATAAGGAACGGATCAAAATCCTTTATAGTTCTGTATCCCAGAACCCTGCGCAAACGAACTCCGGCGCCGTCAACAGCGTGCTGACCCCTGACAACCTGTGTTAATTTCCGTGATGACATTTTTCTTCGGTATTGATGACAATGTAATTTTACCAAAAAATCACGAAACGGCAATAGCAGTCCGGTTGTTCCCGGATCAATCCGGCTGATACTTCCTGTTTCTGTCCGCCCCTGTCAAAAATGCACTTCACCTGCAAAAAACAACCGTTTACCGACGAACTGTGGGCTAAAGGTAACCGTGGTTCTACTTTTACGGCGAACTTGATAAACAATTAATCCGTGACTTATGAAGAATCTTTTGTTTACGGTTATCGCTATGCTGCTGACAATGTCAGTGCAGGCACAGAACGGCGTAACCCTGAAAATGAACCTTGAGAAAAACAAGGTATATCAGCTCCGGTCTGTATCAGATCAGACCGTCACACAGACAATTAACGGCGGCCAGCAGACCACCGAATCACATGTCAGCTACATCATGTCATTGAAAATGGTTGATGCAACACCTGATTTCATGATTACCGAGATTCGCTTTGACACTCTGATCACCAACACCAATGCGATGGGGAAAGTGTCAGTTATGAGCTCCGCAAAAGAGGGAGATATAAAATCATCAGAGATGGCTGACGTGGTGTCATGCATAATGAACAGACTGAGCAAAAGTGCCATCTATGCCAAAATCGATTATTCGGGCAAGCCGGTTGAGATAGTGAATGCGGGAATGCTTGCAGAAATGATCCTCAGGGATACGGCTGCCATTACTCTTGCCGGTCCAACCGGCGATGCGGTTAAACAGCAGCTTGCAGGTATGATCAGTGCGGAGGAACTGAAGACCATGATTGGGACGTTTACCCATAATCTTCCGGGCAGGGAGGTTTCCCCGGGCGAAACCTGGAACAACTCGCAAACAATGAATACCGGAGGAATGACTCTTGATATTTCGACAACTTACCGGTTTACAGGGACAGAGGGTGACTTTGCCGTCATAACTTCAGAGTCTGCCATCAGGGCTGCCGATAATGCCGCACCGTTACAGTCCGGTGGCGCCACGGTGTCCTACGGTGATCTTAAAGGACTGAGCAGGGCAACCATGAAAGTATACCTCCGGACAGGTCTCTTGTCAGAGAGTACAGGAAAAACACGCCTTTCCGGGAACCTGGGCATAAGCGGACCGGGATTCAGCATGCAGATGCCGATGGACATAAACGGCGAAACTACAGTAAAAGGAATACAATAAATTGATTTTGGACAGGACATGAAAAGTTATTTGGTAGGATTGCTTTTGGCAGCCTCTGTTGCCGCGCAGAGTCAAAGTATAAGCGGTAAAGTGTGCCTGGAGAGTGACAGGTCTCCGGTGCCCTACGCCACGGTCGGACTGATGCAGTTGCCTGATTCGGCAATGTTGACAGGGGTCATTACCCTTACTGACGGCGGTTATGTTCTCGAAAATGTAAAACCCGGGAATTACTTCGTCAGGGTCAGCTATGTGGGTTATGGGACAACAGGCAGGAGTGTAGCCGTGGAGCCAGGTGATACTGATGTAGCAGTTGACACAATCTTTTTGTCTGAGACTACTGCCACGATCGGAGAGATAATGGTTGTAGGTGAGCGCCTCAAGGGGAAGGAGATGGTTGACAGGACCAGCTATGCAATCCCTGCGGCAGTCTCACAGACTGCCACAAACGGTTATGACCTGCTGAAAAAGATACCGCAGGTGAATGTTGACTTTCAGAATAACGTGACACTGAACGGCAGCAGCAACTTCATCATACAGGTTGACGGGAGACAGCGCGACAAGGAATACCTGGCCAGGATTCTGCCGTCGGATATCGAAACAATCGAGATCATAACCAATCCTTCAGGCAAGTATGAAGGCAATATCGACGGGGTGATCAGCGTGATACTGAAGAAGGAGGCCAGGTACGGTATCAACGGCAATGTGGGAGCCAACGTAAAACCCTTCTCCAAAGTCACCAGTCAGATCACGGGAAGCATAGACTATTCAATGGGCAAGGCAACTTTTTACCTGACTGCCCTTAACATTTACCAGGCCTTGGACATCGGACAGTCAAATGAGGCGGTTTTTACGGCAATCGATTCAACCGTCAGCCTGTCCGGGGCCGGAGGCATTAAGGTAACAATGTCGACAGTCAACAGCGGGTTTGATTATTACATTAATGATAAGAACAGCCTGAGTCTGAATGTTAGTTATAAACCAATAACCCAGGATGTTGACCTTCTTGGCGAGACCTTCCTGTATAAAGCCGAATCTCCGCTCAACAGGATTGCCTCTCTAACCTTCAACGGTTACACAAGTGACGAAACATCTGCTTCGCTGTTCTATAAAAAAACCTTTAAGAACCCGGTTCAGGAACTAACGGTAGAGAATACTTACTACAATTTCCGGTCAGTAGAGGATAACAGCTTCGACAACACCCGTTACCCCTATGATTCGGGAACGGTTCTGGATACATATTCAAGGCAGGAAGAAAGCCTCAACAGAAGAAATTACTACTCCGCAAAGGTGAACTTCGTACAGCCGCTTGGGATGAACGCAAAGCTTGAATCGGGCTATCAGTTCTATTACCAGCAGATGAGTTACGACTTTACAATAAACGCGGTTGAGGCTGACAATCTGTTTGAATACGGGGAACTGAGGAATTCACTGTACGCCGGGGTGACCTATAACGTGAAAAAGGTTGGCCTGCAGGGGATGCTCAGGCTTGAAAACAGCCATATAAGGGCGGATTCGGTCTCGGAGACAGACTATACATGTATACTTCCTTCAGTCAATGTTCAGTATAAGTTTTCTGCCTCGCACAACCTTAAGTTTACATACAACAGGAGGATTAACCGTCCCGGGATATATGACATGAACCCCTATTTCAGGACGGACCAGAACTATAACATAACCCAGGGGAACCCTGATCTCAGGCCTGACTACCGTGACCGTCTGCAGCTCACCTATACCTGGAATTTCGGGAGCAACTACTTCTCCCCGTACATTTACAACGAGTATTTCTCAAACAGGGTGGGGAATGAATACAAGGTTACCCAGTCGCCGGTTGACAACTCGCTGATTACGTTCACAAAGCCGTATAACCTTCTTGACGGTTACGAGCTGGGTGGTGGCATAAACGCAACGCTGTGGTATGTCAACTTCAATGCCAGGGTCTACAACGGGCATATAAATGAATACACGGGTCCGGACTTCACTATTCCCGGCAGGGATTACTTCTCATGGAGTATGACCGGCGCCGCCTATCACAGTTTTGGCAAGAACAAGAAGACGACGGCCTTTGCCTTCCTGGGCTATGACGGGGTGAATGTCAACGCCAGGTCCAGGACATACAATCATCCCTTCTACGGGCCGGGTATCCAGACCCAGATAAAGAATCACAGCATGGGGGTGGTATGGGTGCTTCCGCTGTCAACAAACGTTAAGCTGAACCGGACGGAGACCGAAGCTCCTGAGTTTGCCTCCACGAATGTTATCAGTTTCAATGCCTCAAACTTCATTCAGTTCTCCTATTCCTACAAATTCAACAAGGGCAGGAACGTGAAGAAGATTGACCGCAAGGTAGAGGTGGAGAGTGACAGCAAGGGCGGTGCGCTGGTTAAATAAATCAAGAGATGGCTCAGCAGGTAAAAATTACATTGGGGATCTGAGCGGGATTATTTCCCGCTCAGATGCTCCATTAGTGATGCGATTGCATTCTCCATCTCCGGCATCAGTTCAACAAGAACCGGGGTGCAGCCTGATTGCCTCAGAAATACCTTCGAAAGGCCAAGGAGCAGCTCTGACCGGAACTCGATTGAATTTGGTCTGTAACCAAGTTTAAGGATCTCCCCGAGGAGCTTCTCCGGGAAGGATTCATAGACTGACTGCAAGTCCGGATCCGGGTGCAGGAGATCGGTACCTGCGATCATACCGTTGGTTTTGTCCATAAGGAGCAGCATGAACGGGAAGTATCCTTTCTTTCCTTTCTCCTTCACCGGTGCAGGTATAAGGACCAGGTCCGTCTGAATGGTCACCAGTACGGGTTTCAGTTTAGCTACAGCCTCGATTATGCCCGGATTACATTTTGGGGTGTACTTTTTACTGAAATTTTCGATATCCGGAGCTTCATACTGGCTTTTCCATGCCGGTTTTGCGGGATCGCCCGAAGATATTCTTATAAGCATCTTTTCTCCGTCTCTGCCTTTCTTTCTCAGGATTCCCGGTTTACTGACGGTCTCGAAAATAACCCATATTACCTGTTCTAGCATTCCCGGCAACTCTGCCAGGGTATCTTCTCCGGGGAAGGCCGGGACGAATCCGGGGATGATTTCCTCAAGCCTGGGCCATCTTCCTTTCCCCCTGACCGTTACCCCCGATTTTCTCAAGACCTCCCGGTCATCCTTGTCAAGTAATTCCCGGTCGTTGAAAGAGAGCAACAGGTGCGGAACAGTCAGGATTGATGTTTCTGCGACGGTATCTGCATTTTCCTGTATGCTGTAAAATCCGGCAAGCCCTTCGATGCCTTTGTAGGCTGCAATTGCCATGAATTCACCGTTGCGTCCCATCACCGAGATGTACCATGTCTGGCCGCTGACCGGCATCCTGATTCCGAAAATATCAGTTTCATACAGACCCTCCCATGGCTCCATATTGCATATCACGTTGGCTGCCAGGAAGATCTTGTTAAGTAACGGGGATTCCGCCACTTTTTTCACAGTCCCGGCGTTCCCTTCATTTACTGCCCCGGATTTCTCCTTTCTTCCTGTCACTACATTAATCCCGCTTTCGGCTCCACCTTTCTCTTTTTTCGACATTGATTTTTTAGGGCCCCCGGAGCCGGGAGTTTTCGGCATTCTTACCTGCTTCATGATTGTATTCAATATCTCAGTTGCCGTTAAAGGGTCAAGCCCTGATATGCGGGCAGCCTCCGCGATGTCAGGCTCCTGCTCCTTATTGATCTGCGGAATGACCTGTTCAAGGAATTTATTTACTTTTTTGCCATACTCATCACCGACCGGATCCTTGTCCTTGAGGAACAAATGTTCATATTCGTTAAGTACAATTTTTGTTTTCAGAATCGATTCGGCCGTGGCCACCATCTGCAGGTGAACCATCAGATATGGAACAGCCGGAACATTGTAACCAAGGGAATTGTATTCCTCAACCAGACGGTAGAATCCTGACAGGGTCATTGTATGAAACAACAGTGATTTATCGGTTTCGTTAAAATAAATCTGCGCAAAGTGAGGGTGCTTTCCAAGCTCCCTGTGAGTAAACCGGTATACTCCTTCGTTGTACTCTGAGATGAATTTTTTCTTCAGCTTTACCGTATCAGGATTCTGCAATTCATACTCTGACATCACAACTATCAGCTCATCATCCTTATGAAAAGTTCTGGGGTAGGCTGAGCCGGATAACAGCAGCATATAGGGCAGCGGATCATCTTCAATGTCTTTTAGTACCTCTGTTTCATTTTCAATGGCCGGATTCTTTTCAGTGGCGAAGAAAAAAATATCATCGGGACCGAAGCTCTGGAATTCTGCTATGGGTCCGTAACTCTGCCAGCAGTACCCGTTGAACCCGATAAGGTTAAGCCAGAGGAGTATGTTTCCCCTGGTCTTAAGGCTGCCGATAGATGGAGAAAAGAGCAGATATTCCTCTTCAGTGAATGCATCCCTCATGATGAAGAAATCCTTTGCAGGTTCCTCCGTTATCTCAGAAAAACTGAATCTCCATGGAACAGAGGCCTGTTCCTCCAGGTACTTTCTCTCCTCACCGGAGATGTGGTTCAATGCGGGATTTCTCAGGAACTTATCAATCAGGCCACTCTCTCTGAAGATTCTGTGAGCAATATACTGAGCCTGGAACATTTCCGTTCCTGATCTGCCGATCAAGGAAAGTACATGCCGGTACTTTGAGAAGTACTGGTTCATCCTCTTTCCCAGGCTATGGTGCCGTGCGGCGAAACCGATAAGGAAGTCGTCCACAACCCTTTTGGAGATCCGGCTGTTCTTTTCACATATGCGGCGGATAAGGTCATAATCTGACTGCGGGGCCTTTCTGGTCATAATACGAGTTTTTTATAAAGATAAAAACGAAAAAATCAAATCCGGACAAAAAAGAATGAACTTCATCTGAAGAGCCTGTTTATTTTACCCGGGATTATCTTAATTTTATCAGGCATTCGATCCGATGCATCCTGATGACAATGTGCTTTACAAATTTAACAGCCTTATGAATACAAACGCCACAAAACTATCCCTGAAAAAAAATCGGATATGGCCTTGGCGACACGGCATCGCACTTTGTATGGGACATGGTGGGCTTCCGGATCCTTATTTTTTATACAGATACTTTCGGAATATCTGCAGCTGTAGCCGGTACCATAATGCTGATAGCCCGCTTCCGGGATATGCTCAGTGATCCGCTGATGGGCATCATTGCCGACAGTACCAGCACCCGGCGGGGTAAATTCCGTCCATACCTGCTCTGGACAATGCTTGCCGATACCGCTGATTACTCTGAATGGAAATTTGGCCGGCGTGCAACCGGACTGGTATTTTCGGCGGCCACGTTTGCACAGAAGGCCGGATGGGGCATCGGCGGCGCACTGGCAGGCTGGATGCTTGCCCTTTTTCAGTTTGTCCCGAATGCTGACCAGTCAGCCACCACCCTGACCGGCATAAAACTGATGATCTCAGTCTTTTCCGGTATTCTCTATATGTCGTGCGCCATTCTGCTCTGGTTCTATGCCATTGACCATAAAACCTGCATTCTGATGCAGGAAGAGCTCGAAAAAAGAAGGGAAGAATCAGAAGAGAATTAAGAAGGGGACTATGCCTCTTTACAAGGTTAAGGCTATAGCCGGAACATTCAAAGAATGCTACAAGACAAAGATGCATGTGCCAATATCTGAAAATTGTTAATATCACCGGCCCATTAAAAGAATAGTGCGAGGCAAATATGCAAATATGCCAGTGCGACTTTTAGAAATAATAACATCACCTGCATTATGAAAAAGTTACTTCAAATTCTGATTTTCGCCATGGTTGCCATATTGGTACCATCATGCAATCCGGGGCCGCGTGTCACCGGAAAAACCGTAGCTGAAATACTTGGCTCCCCCGACTACCAGGCCATCTCATACGGTGGTTATCGCGATACTACCAGGGATATTCAGCCTACGATTCCCCAGCTGAAGGAAGACATGAAAATATTATCGGCCATGGGAATAAAGGTAGTCCGGACCTATAATGTCCATCTCGATGAGGCGGCGACTTTCTGATTATTGGCGTTAAGTGAGGGTTTCCAGGGTTTTTTAAAGATCAACCTCAGTTTTAAGGCCAAAACTTAAACATGCATTATTATATGCAATAACTCGCATTTTATTTCTATAAATATATATATTTGTATATAAATAGAAATATATGTGGATTGAGTTTCTGACGAGAATGAAGCCTTTCAGGGTATTTTCAATAATAGATGTGGGAAAGCAATTTCCTTCAATGAATCTGATGAATCTTGTCCGCTGGCAGAAGAAAGGGTATATTTTAAAACTGAGAAATGGATGGTATGCCTTTAACGATACAGCAAACAGCGAGAATATAGAATGGCTCGCTGCCAACCTGATCTATGCTCCTTCATATATTAGTTTGCATACGGCGCTTTCCTGGTATAACCTGATCCCGGATATGGTACCTGTTACTACTTCGGTAACCACGCGGAAAACAAACAAATTCTCAACTTGTTTCGGAGACTTTTATTATCACCGCATTAAACCGGAATTGTTCGGATTCGGATATTCACTTGAAAATATGGATGCCAACAGTACCACAGGTAATCCAGGCAGAAAAATCATGGTGGCTACTCCACAGAAAGCTATTCTGGATTTTTTTTATGTCCATAGTTTTTATGATTCGAAAAAGGAAATGAAAAATCTCAGATTGAATGACTACGAACTGACAAAATTCATTGACGATGAGTTTTACAATTTCCTTGGAAAGTATGAGAGCGAAGCCCTTAAGCGTAGAATTCAATTGATGACCAAAACATATGGCTTATGATCAGCTTCGACGAAATAAAATCCTTCTTCGGTGATAGTATCAGAAGGAATCCTTCATGGTTTGAATATATGCTGAAGGAGTATTTTCATTACAGGTTTCTGGATATTATTTTTTCGTCAGAATATGGGTCAAAGCTAAGTTTTATAGGAGGAACCAGCCTGCGGATTTTACATAATATTAAGCGCTTCAGTGAAGATCTTGACTTTGACTGCTTCAATCTGTCGAGGGAAGAATTCATAGATCTGACCGACAAGCTTATTGAAAGAATCAGACAGGAAGGAGTTAAGATTGAAGCCGAAGACAAGGGAAGGGATCTCAAATTGGCTGCATTCCGAAGGAACATTATCTTTCCCGGCTTATTGTTTGAGTTAGGATTCACGGGTCACAGGGAGAAGAAGCTTCTGATAAAGATCGAATGTGAACCGCATAATTATGTATATGTACCGGCAAAACCCATTATACAGAAATTCAATGTATTTACACAGATATTCACCCCTTCTCCGGGTATTCTTCTTTCTATGAAAACCGGTGCAGTTTTGGAAAGAGGGAAAGGCCGGGATTACTATGACTTTATATTCCTCTCGGGCTTTACTGATCCTGACTTTGGCTATCTGGAGAAAAAATTTGGTATTTCAAATCATATTCAATTATATGAAAGGATACTCAAATCCTGTGAAACAACAGATTTCGAACTTAAATCCCGCGACTTCGAAAAACTGGTGTTCGATACAGCAGAAACCAGGAAAATCCTGCTATTCAAGGACTATATCCTGCAAAGATTAACTCAGGCTCAATAGATTTTCTGCCTCTTTTCAAAATACAAATTCCGGATCTGATAATAAGATACAAATCCCGATCAGGTGTTTTCCTCTGGTAAATGTTTGTGTAAACAATGCATTTACTAAGTCATCGGGATTTTTGACCTCAGGCTCACCTGCTTTTTTTTATCTATTATTTCCACAGGCGTTGCAGTGGTGTCGGCATGATATTCTTTTAGCGATGAGCGTGATACGCACATGTAATCGTAACCCTTGTTTT
>DFYY01000006.1 GCA_002383485.1 Bacteroidales bacterium UBA4070
GGTGGGTTGTGGCCTGCCTTATACAATTCCTGATGGCATACAGCCATCCGCAATTCGCAAATCACAAATCTACAATTCTATACGGCCTATTGCCTCCTCAATAAGCCTGTCTTCCGCCTCCTCCGGCATGGTGACCACCAGCCCGGGGGTACGCTCCATCTCCCTGGTTATTGCAGCTACTGCCCCTCTGTTCCTGGCCCAGCTTCGCCTTGCGATGCCGTTATTGACATCCCAGAGCAGCATTGACCGGAGACGGCGGTCAGCCTCAGCCGAGCCGTCAAGCACCATGCCAAAGCCACCGTTGATCACCTCGCCCCAGCCAACACCACCTCCATTGTGGATGGAAACCCATGTTGCACCACGGAATGAATCACCGATCACATTCTGCACTGCCATATCGGCGGTGAACTGCGAACCGTCATAGATATTGGATGTCTCCCTGTAGGGAGAGTCTGTTCCGGACACATCATGATGATCCCGCCCGATCACAATGGGTCCGCTTATTATCCCTGCAGCAATGGCTTCGTTGAAAGCAGCAGCTATCTTCGTCCTGCCCGCCGCATCTGCATACAGGATCCGTGCCTGTGATCCCACTACCAGCCTGTTGCGGCCTGCCTCACGTATCCAGTGAATATTATCCGACATCTGCTGACGGATATCGTCAGGCGATTCCTTCATCAGCCTCTCGAGTGTGGCAGCAGCCAGGGCATCACTCTTCTCAAGGTCTGCCGGATCACCAGAGCAGCATACCCAGCGGAAGGGACCGAAACCATAGTCGAAAAAACCCGGTCCCATAATATCCTGTACATATGAAGGATAGCGGAACCCGCCCCTGCCGTCTCCGATATCGGCGCCGGCACGCGACGACTCCAGAAGGAAAGCGTTGCCGTAATCAAAGAAATAGGTTCCGTGTGCAGTATGCCTGTTGATGGCCTCCACCTGGCGGCGCAGAGATGCCTGCACAAGCTTGCGGAATTTTTCGGGATCATCCGCCATAAGGGCGTTGGCCTCGTCAAAGCTTATTCCTGCAGGGTAGTAGCCCCCGGCCCATGGATTATGCAGCGATGTCTGGTCTGTGCCCAGGTCAGCCCACAGACCCTCATCCGCAAACTTCTCCCACAGCTCCACGATGTTTCCATGGTAGGCCAGTGAAACCGCCTCGCCTGCCCGGCATGCCCTGCGTACGCGGTCAGCCAGCATGGAGAGGTTGTCATGTACCTCATCTACCCAGCCCTGTGAGTGGCGCGTTCTGATTGCCTTCGGGTTCACCTCAGCGATGACCGAGACCACCCCTGCAATATTGCCAGCCTTGGGCTGTGCACCGGACATGCCGCCCAGTCCAGATGAAATGAACAGCCTGCTCTTCCTCTCCTCCCCTGCCACAGGTTTGACCCGCCGGGCAGCATTGAGAAGGGTTATTGTGGTGCCGTGGACTATCCCCTGCGGACCGATATACATGTATGAACCGGCAGTCATCTGCCCGTACTGCGAGACACCCAGTGCATTGAACCTCTCCCAGTGATCCTGTGATGAATAGTTCGGGATGACCATGCCGTTTGTGACAACAACGCGGGGTGCGTCCCGGTGAGAGGGGAAAAGTCCCAGCGGATGACCGGAATACATCACCAGTGTCTGATCGTCAGTCATCTCCGAGAGGTACCTCATGGTGAGCCTGTACTGTGCCCAGTTCTGGAAGACGGCGCCGTTGCCTCCGTATGTTATCAGCTCATGCGGGTGCTGTGCCACCGCCGGATCAAGGTTGTTGGTGATCATGAGCATGATGGCTGCAGCCTGAACCGACCGGTGGGGATAATCACTTATCGGTCTGGCCTTCATCTCGTAGGTGGGCCTGTAACGGTACATGTATATCCTTCCGCGGTCACGGAGCTCCGTCGCAAACTCAGGCGCCAGCACACCGTGCAGTGACACGGGGAAATACCTGAGGGCATTGCGCAGGGCGAGTTTCTTTTCTTCCGGTGTCAGTATATCCCGGCGCCGGGGAGCATGGTTTGCCGGGAGATCATATGGTCTGGGCTCTGGCAGGTATGAGGGAATCCCTTCAAGCACCTGCGATTTGAAATCGTTCATGATAAAGACTGGTGTTAGTCACGACAAATATAATAAAACGAAAAGAGACGCCGGTTTCGACGTCTCCCTGTATGCTCATCAATGAATATGTCAGTTTCCTGCTTCGCCAACTATCTCGTCATCAACGAGGATGCGTCCGCAGTATTCACAGACGATGATCTTTTTTCTTGAACGGATGTCGAGCTGACGCTGTGGCGGGATCTGGTTGAAGCAACCGCCGCAGGCATCCCTCTTGACCGGCACTACGGCCAGGCCGTTGCGAGCGTTGGAACGGATTCTCTTGTAGGCAGTCAGAAGCCTCTCTTCAATCCTTGTCTGAAGCTCGGCAGACTTTTCGGCAAGGTTCTCCTCCTCCTTCTGGGTATCACGAGTGATATCATCCAGCTCTGATTTCTTGCCATCCAGGTCTTTCCTGCGTTCATCAAGCAAAGCCTGAGCCTCAGCCATCACCTCTTTCTTCTCGGCCACCTGTGCTGTGAACTCACGTATCTTCTTGTTACACAGTTCCATCTCCAGGGTCTGGAATTCAATCTCCTTTGAAAGAGAATCGTACTCGCGGTTATTTCTTACGTTATTCTGCTGCTCCTCATATTTCTTAATGAGAGCCTGAGAGGCAGTAATTTCGTTGTTTTTGCCTGCGACAGACTTATCAAGTTCTGCGATTTCATTCTTCAGGTTACCGATCCTGGTTTCGAGGCCTTCCACCTCATCCTCCAGGTCCTGTACCTCGAGTGGCAGTTCGCCCCTGAGAATGCGGATTTTATCTATCTCTGAGTCAACAATCTGCAGTGAATAAAGTGCCCTGAGCTTCTCCTCTATTGTCAGTTCAGTCTCAGCTTGTTTGTTCTGTTTTGTCATACCCGTAGTAATTAATGGGATTGGTTTTTATCCCGGAAAACCGGAGTGCAAAGTTAGGAAATTTTTTCAGAATCAGTTCATAGAGAATTTCGAGTGAGAATTTTTCGCTTTCATAGTGTCCTATGTCAGCCACGAGCATACCGGCGGGTGCTTCGGTGAAGGTGTGGTATTTGATATCCCCGGTGATGAAAGCATCGGCGCCGGCGCGTACGGCGCTGCCGATGAGGCTGGCGCCCGCCCCGCCGCACACTGCCACCGTGCGTATTGTGCGGGCGGGGTCACCGCTGAAGCGGATGACGGGCAGGCCGGTCAGCCGCTTCAGCGCCCCCAGCAGCGCCGTACCTGCCAGAGGCTCCGGCAGGGAGCCAACGGCGCCGGCGCCGGCGCCGAAATACCTGTTCTCCATGACAAAGAGATCCCATGCCACCTCCTCATATGGATGCGAAGCAAGCAATGCCCTCACACATGCAGACTCCCTGTGACGCGGGACAACAACCTCAATGCGCACCTCGGGCTCCGAATGATCCTCCCCTACACTGCCGGCAAAAGGATCAGCACCCTCACCGGCACGGTAAGTGCCCTCACCATGCACATTGAAACTGCAACGGTCATAATTGCCGATGCTCCCTGCACCCGCTTCAAATAGTGCATCCCTGACTGCCGCAGCATGCAACTCAGGAACAAACGTCACAAGCTTCAGAAGCCTGCCTGTAAGCGGCTCAAGAACCTTTATATCACTTAACCCTATCTTTTCCGCCAGAAGATGGCTCACTCCACCGGCCATATTGTCAAAACTGGTGTGAGCAGAGTAAACTGCTATACCCCGCTTCAGTGCATCAGCAACACACACTTCACTGTTACTGCCATAGGAAAGTCGCCTCAACGGCCTGAATATCAGCGGATGATGAGACAATACCAGGCTGCACCCGCAGTCGGCAGCCTCAGCAATCACCTCCGGGGTGACATCAACGGTGAGCAACACGGAGGTGACAACGGATGAAGGATCTCCCACCTGCAGCCCGCTGTTGTCATACTCCTCCTGAAATGACAGAGGCATCAGCTCCTCAAGCCAACGTACAAATTCTCCGAGAGTAACAGCCATAAATTTATTTGATTTCGTCCCTGATATCCACCAGCATCGCCCTGATGCTCCTCAGGGTATCAGCTATCTCAAGCCTGTAATCAGTCTCATCGCGGTTGTTCTTCAGGTATTTCTTCGCGCCGTCAAGAGTCATGCCACGCTCCCTGAGAAGATGATGTATAATCTTCAGGTTCTTTATATCATCCTGCATGAAGAGGCGGTTGCCCTTTTTGTTCTTTTTGGGCCTGAGTATGTCAAACTCCTTTTCCCAGAACCGGATGGTGGATACGGGCTCGGAAAACATCTCTGCCACCTCACCAATCTGGTAGAAGAGCTTTTCCACTGTCTTTTCCCTGTAAGGCATGATGAACTAACTGAATCAATCGAACGTCTGACCACTCTTGCTGGAGATTTCAAGCATCCTCTCGTACTCGTCGGGAGTCAGGTCATTGAAATAATAGAGTGCCGGGTCAACAGCCTTGCCATTCACATGAACCTCATAATGCAGATGCGGGGCGGTACTCAGGCCCGTGCTTCCCACGAACCCGATAACGTCTCCTCTCTTGACCTTCTGCCCTGCCCTGACCTTGAAGCCGTTAAGATGAGCATAAACGGTCTCAAAACCAAACCCGTGATCAACTATGATATGGTTGCCAAGCTCGCGGCGGGCCGACTTGACCTCCTTGATCACCCCGTTGCCCGTTGCAAACACGTCCGTCCCGGTGGGCGCTGTGAAATCCATGCCCGAATGAAATTTTGTTATCTTATAGATGGGATGAATCCTGTAACCAAAACCTGAGGCCGTGCGCTTCAGATCCCTGTTCGAGATAGGCTGTATTGCCGGTATGCTGCTCAGCATCTCCTCCTTCTCCTTCGCATAGGCTATCAACTCGTCAAATGATTCCGACTGAACATAGATCTTTTTTCTGATCCGGTCAAGCTTTTTTGCCGTCTCAATAACCAGTTCCGAATTGGAGAACCCTTCCAGCTCCTGGTACCTGTTGACACCGCCTATGCCGCCGTTGCGGTATGATGAGGGCAACGGCTCGGTCTCGAAAATCGTCCTGTAAAGATTATCATCCGTCTCCTGCAGATGGACCAGCACCTTTTCAACATTTTCCATCTCCCTGTTCATAAGTTCATATTGCAGGGAAAGCTGTGCAATCTCCCTTTTGAGAGCTTTCTCCTGCGGGGAGTCAAATATGAACATGAAGATGAAACCATAGATACCGGCGAGAATCACCGAGGCGACGAAGTATCCGAAAAGCCGAAGGAATGTTTGTCTGAGGCCAAGCCTTATCCTGTCAAAGCTGAGTGTCTCGTGGTTGAACTTGTATTTTGTCTTTGGCATTCTCTGTGATGGCATGCTCTGTATCATGCAAACATAAGAATTATTAAATAAAATACAAAAACAAGCCTGACCGGCAAAGTTGTTAAAGATTACTTAAAATTACTTTGTCAGGGTCCTGACAGAAAGTCTATCATCATGAAATACTCTTCTTCCGTCATGCCGTCCTCAAAGTACCACAGAGGGTTAACGTGTGCCCCGAAGAGGTCTATCTGGTAGTGCAGGTGAGGGCCTGTTGAAGTGCCGGTGTTGCCTGAGAGGGCTATGAAATCGCCACGACTCACCTTCTGTCCCCGTCTCACGTTATACTTACTCAGGTGTCCGTAGATTGTCCTGTAACCGTACCCGTGATCAATCACCACCTTTATGCCGAATCCGTCATGCTGGTTACCGGCATATTCAACTGTCCCGGCACCGGTAGCATATACTTCAGACCCTTCCGGACAGCGGAAGTCCTGACCGAAATGCCATCTTGGCGACCCTAGCACCGGATGTTTTTCACGGAATTTCATCCCGTCACCAAGTCTCATGGTTACATTGACCGGCCTTATATAGGGAAGGTGCTCCCACATATCCTTCCATTCCTCTGCCCTTACGCTGAGCTCAGTGAGAGAATTGTACTGAATATTTGTCTGGGTGCGGAGATCCTCGAACTTTGACCTCACTTTCATCATCATCTCCGAATTCATGTAACCGTTAAGATCAGCCATACGGTTGGTACCTCCGGCACCTCCCTCGGAGATGTCAGACGGTATCTGTGGCATATCAAGAACTGCCCTGTAGGAAGAGTTGTCTGAAGAGCGAAGCTCGGCCACCGTACGTGAAGACAGGTCTATCTGTCTCTCCAGCAGTGTATAGCTCAGCTTCAACTCATCCACCCTCTGCTGCAGAAGCTCTTCCTTGGGAGAACCGAAGAAGCGATGAAATATCAAGCTGTAAATCAATGTCGCACAAACGGAAAGAACAAGAAACAAGGAGAACCTGGTCAGCTTTTCGCTCCAGTTCCGCCTGTGTTGCCTGAACTGCAGGTTTACAGTATCAAAAACGTAATTCTTCCTTCCCGGCATCAGCAGACAGGTGGACAAGCCACCATTTTAAGATTACAATTCAGCAAACGTGAAATATTTGCCTTAATTTTACGCACCCAGAACAAAATTGTTTCAAAACTGGTGTAAGGAACTTAAAATGAAGGCTAACGAGATAAGAGAGGAATTCCTCAGTTTCTTCAGGTCGAAGGAACACAGAATAGTGCCGTCGGCACCAATGGTTATAAAGAACGATCCCACACTGATGTTCACAAACGCCGGAATGAACCAGTTCAAGGATATTTTTCTCGGCAACCAGCCGGCAAAATACAGGCGCGTAGCCAACTCGCAGAAGTGCCTGCGCGTGTCCGGCAAGCATAATGACCTCGAGGAGGTGGGACTTGACACCTACCACCACACAATGTTCGAGATGCTGGGCAACTGGTCATTTGGCGACTATTTCAAGAAAGAAGCCATAGAATGGGCATGGGAGTTTCTCACCTGCCGTATGGGTATTCCCGCAGAGCGAATCTATGTCACCGTCTTTGAGGGCGATCCTGTGGAGGATGTACCGCGTGACGACGAAGCTGCATCGTACTGGATGAAATGCTTTCCCGGCGCCGGGAACCACATCCTCGACGGATCAAAGAAGGATAACTTCTGGGAGATGGGCGAGACCGGACCCTGCGGACCCTGTTCGGAAATCCACGTCGACATAAGGTCCGAAAACGAGAGGGCAGCCTCCCCCGGTCATCTGCTGGTCAACAAGGGGCATCCCCAGGTGATCGAGATATGGAACCTCGTCTTCATACAGTATAACCGCCGGGCCGGCGGCGAGCTTGAACTGCTGCCCGACAGGCACGTTGACACCGGGATGGGATTCGAGCGTCTCTGCATGGTCATCCAGAATAAACAGTCAAACTATGACACTGATGTCTTTCAGCCACTGCTTGCAGCATCAGCCGCTGTGACAGGCAAACCGTACGGAGAGAAGACAGAATGGGATATTGCACACAGGGTCATCGCAGACCATCTTCGCACAGTCTCCTTCTCCGTTGCCGACGGTCAGCTGCCATCAAACAACAGGGCGGGCTATGTAATAAGAAGAATATTACGCAGGGCCGTCAGATACGGTTACACATCGCTGGGCATGACCGGGCCGTTCATATATAAGCTGCTGCCTGCGCTGGTTGAATCAATGGGCGGACATTACCCCGAACTCACTGCGCAGCAGGAGCTGATATCAAAGGTAATACATGAAGAGGAACAGGCATTTCTCAAGACCCTTGGAAAAGGATTGAGAATGATAGAAAAGCGGGTCGATTCGCTCAGGCAGGAAGGGGAAAAGACCTTTCCCGGCAGCGATGCCTTTGAGCTTTTCGATACCTACGGGTTCCCGGTGGACCTGACACAGCTTATCCTCAGGGAGAACGACATGACCCTTGACGAGGAGGCTTTCAGGAAGGAACTCAATGCCCAGAAGGAAAGGTCAAGGGATGATGCAGCAGTGACGGCAGGAGACTGGGTCATCATCCATGACACAGACAGCACCGTTTTCACCGGCTATGACCGTACCGAAGACACTGTCAGGATCGCCCGCTACAGGAGAGTCACCTCGCGCGGTCGCGAAGCCGTTCACCTTGTGTTTGACAAGACACCATTCTACGCCGAATCAGGCGGCCAGACAGGGGACAAGGGCTATATCGAGGGTGCAGGCGGAAGGATCAGCATCACTGATACTGTAAAGGAGAACAACCTTATTATACATATCGCTTCAGCCGTCCCCGCGGACCCCTCCACACCCTTCAGGGCTGTGGTTGATGCCGCGGCCAGGCAGGATACCGCAAACAATCACACTGCAACCCACCTCATGCACCACGCCCTTCGCGAAGTGCTCGGAAATCACGTTGAACAGAAAGGTTCCCTGGTTACACCGGAACGGCTCCGGTTCGACTTCAGCCATTTCCGCCAGGTAACCCGGGAAGAACTGGACGCTGTTGAACAAAAAGTCAACGAAATGATCATGAGCAACATTGCCTCTGTAGTGCATAATGATACTCCCATGGAAGAGGCCCGTAAAATGGGAGCCATGGCCCTGTTTGGCGAAAAATACGGTGACAGGGTCAGGGTTGTAGCCTTCGGCGACTCAGTGGAACTGTGCGGCGGAACACACGTCGATCATACCTCCCGCATCGGACTCTTCAGAATAGTCTCCGAAGGAGCTGTCGCCGCCGGCGTCAGAAGGATAGAGGCAGTGACAGGCAGGAATGCCATCAGCTTTATCAATGAGAAACTGAAGATCCTCGACGAGATCACTGCCCTGCTCCGGAGCACCGGTAACCCGGTAGTGAACATCACGAAGTTGATAACGGAAAACGCAGCTCTCAGGGGCACCGTTGAGAAGCTGCAGCAGGCAGCTGCGTCAACCGCACGCAACGAACTGACTGCCAGGGCAGAGAGTGCCGGAGAATTCCGTATCTACTCAGGTATACTCGAGAAGACACAAGCTGAGACCCTCAAGAATATTGCACACCAGATAAGACAGTCAGACGACGGCAGCATAATAATCATCGGGTCAGAATATGACGGTAAAGTCTCCCTGGTGATCGGCCTCGGTGACAGGGCAGCAGGTTTGACCGGACTCAATGCGGTGGAGATGATCAAAACCGTTTCCGGGGAGATCAGCGGCGGAGGCGGAGGACAACCACAGCTCGCAACAGCCGGCGGCAAAAAACCAGACGGCCTCCCCGGAGCCATTTCGAAAGCTGCCGCAATCGCAAAAAAGAAGCTCTGACAGACACCATGGGAACGTTCGAAATAAGGGATTTTTGACGGAATTCTTATACGACTACAAATCAATCTTTTGGGCAGCTTATAATTTGACTGCCCATCTATTTGCTTTTATTGTTCGAAATTCATAATCTTGTATCACTAATCTTTATACAGTTTTAATGGAAGTTACCAGAACCTTTGACCTGGTGGACCTTGGGTGTAAGGTCTGTCCGCGTGAGGTGATGTTCGGAGGCAAGCACGGAAACGAGTGGATAACCTACTCAACCGAAGCCGTAAGGGAACTGACTGACCTCTTCTCCTGCGGGATGATGGCTCTTGGCTACGGTAAAGGTGACCATGTGGCAACCATCACCCCGAACAAGGCTGAATGGAACATGGTTGACCACGGCCTGGCCCAGGCTGGCATGATTCATGTCCCGGTATATCCAACTATCGGGCATGAAGAGTACTCCTTCATACTTAATCACTCCGATGTGAAGGCGGTGATCATTGGCAATAAACAAATCTATAATAAAATATCACCTATAACCTCAACCATTCCGGCCATCAGGGAACTCTTCGCCTTTGATGCCGTGAACGGACTGAGAACATTCGGTGACATTATTGGGGAGGGACGCAGGAACAGGGAACGGATCATGCCTGAACTGGTTGCTGTCAGGGATTCGATCAGACCCTCAGACCCGGTAACAATAATTTATACCTCAGGTACGACAGGGAGTCCCAAAGGAGTGGTCCTGTCACACAATAATTTGATTACCAATGCAATAACTACTAGCGCAGCCCATGAATTCGGCCTCGGGTACCGGGCACTCAGCTTTTTGCCGCTGTGTCATGTGTATGAGCGAATGATGAACTACCACTTCCAGTACAAGGGCACAAGCATCTACTACCTTGAGAATATGGCCGTCATTGCAGACACCATGAGGGAGGTCAGGCCCCATATCGCCAACACGGTGCCGCGTTTGCTGGAAAAGATTTACGATAATATTATCAACAAGGGAAAGAACCTTCCATGGCTGAAAAAGCAGATATTCTTCTGGGCCGTCATCCTGGGGCTCAAGTTCAGGCTTACGGGGAACACGAAGTTTTATAAGTTCAGGCTTGGCATAGCCCGCAGGCTTGTTTTCGACAAGTGGAGAGAAGCCCTGGGCGGGGAGCTGAGGGTACTGGTCTCCGGCGGCGCCGCGCTGCAGTCGCGCCTCGAGCGCATCTTCTGGGCAGCAGGCATTCCCGTTCTTCAGGGATACGGCCTCACGGAGACATCCCCGGTCATAGCGGTCAACCCATTCCGGATCCCTGACATCAAATTCGAAACCGTAGGTCCCGTTCTCGATGGTGTTGAGGTAAAAATCGCAGATGACGGAGAGATACTTTGCAAGGGACCAAACGTAATGCTGGGATACTATAAGGAGCCTGAACTGACCGCCCAGGTCATTGATGCCGACGGCTGGTTTCATACAGGGGACATAGGAATGATAGAGGATGGCAGGTTTCTGAGAATCACTGACCGCAAGAAGGAGATGTTCAAGCTCTCAGCCGGAAAATACATCTCGCCGCAGGTGATTGAAAACAGGCTCAAGGAGTCGATCTTCATCGAACAGGCCATGGTCATCGGTGAGAATGAGAAGTTTGCCAGCGCGTTGCTCTCCCCGAACTTTACCTTTCTCCATGACTGGTGTTCGATTCACAGGATACAGTACCGTGACAATACTGACCTGGTTGAGATTCCCGAGGTTATCGAGCGCTTCGCCAGGGAGGTTCACGAAGTTAACAAAAGCCTGGGTGAGTTCGAGCATATAAAAAGATTCAGGCTTGTAACCGAGGAGTGGACACCTCAGACCGGTGAGCTCTCTCCCACCCTCAAGCTCAGGAGGAATATACTCATGGAGAGGTACAGCCATGTCATCAATGAGATCTACTCCATGAAGGATAAGGGCACGATGGTTGACAGGGTCGTTGACGTGATACGCAACGGTGTCAGTGGCATACTCAGGAACCTGCCGAAGGTCTGATTACCCTGCATCCCACGGGACGAAGGTATAATTTTTATAACTTTGTCCTCCGAAATGACCAGGTACTTCTCCATACCGCTGCTTGCCGTTTTCACTGTGCTTGGCGCCGTTCTCTCCGCCTGCTCGGTACAGCCATGCTACGAGGAGACTGATCCCACGCTGAATACCCTGCTCTTCGTCAGCGGTACGGGTGAGACTGCAAAGGCTGATTCACTCAGGGTCTATACCTATCGCGAGACTGATACCCTCCGATTCATTGACACAGGAGTGACCTCCTCCTTTTCGGTACCACTGGATCCGGACAGCGACCAGTCGCTCTTCCTCATCACCCTTAACGGGGTCACAGACACCGCGGTCATTCGTTACAACCGCCTCCCGCACCTGGTCTCACCGGAATGCGGCTACACCCTGGTAAGTGATATCACGGGCCTGAAGACAACACATAATATAATAGATACCCTCATAATAGAGAACAGAAGCGTAAACCTGAATGGCGAAACAAACCTGCATCTTTTTTATTAGTCTCTTTCTCCTGGGGAGTCCGGCCGTCCTGTCACAGGATACGGTCACCGTCCCGTTGCATATAAGGGCAGGCTTCGATATCTCAGGCCCTGTCCTGAAGCTTGTTGACAGAGATCTTATCAGCTACGGGGTTCTAGGATCAGTTGACATCAACTCTGCGGTTGCGGTTGCTGCGGGATTCAGATACTCGAGCTTCAGATCATCAAGTGTGCTGTATGATTTTAACAGCCGCGGGCTGAGCATCACTGCCGGAGCCGACTATAATTTCATCAAGGCTAACGTTGCCAAGGGGAAGTATTATGCCGGCATCGGGATGCGATACGGCCTCAGCTTCTACAGTGAGGAGGCCCCGATGATAACTTACACTAACGAATGGGGTACGGGTGAGACTTCTGTACCTGCGGCCATGCACACGGGACACTTCCTCGAGATCACCCCGGGTGTGCGCGCTGAGATTTTCCCGGGAATGACAATAGGATGGAACCTCTACATGCGACTCCTGATAAGCACCGGGGCCGGAAAGGACCTGAAGCCTGTCTGGATGCCCGGTTACGGTGCAGGCACAAGAGGAATGGCAACAGGCGCGGAGTATTTTGTTTCAATCTCCATCCCGTATAAAAAGATCAAGGTGTTCATCAAGCCCCGCGTGCAACAATCGGAAGATGAAGAAGAGACCGGAAACGAAAACACTCAGACCGGGACGGGGAACAGTGGTTTTAATAACTGATTCTGATAATTAAGGCCGGTTACTGTTATGCACAACTCTGTCAGTATCCCGGTCCGGCATCATACGCGGTTCGCAGGCATCGAACCTTTCCTGTGACTCAGGATAAATAATCCCATGAAGGTCAGGAAACCGTTCACAAGCAACAGCTCAAACCCGAACTTGTACCCGTTGAACAGTTGCTCGGAGAAGTGACTCAGGAAGTAACAGATCACTGGCGAAAGAATGGCTATCCAGGGAGTGTAATGGTCCCTGACTGTCCTCGTGGTAAAGAGCCCGAAAGTATAGAGTCCCAGCAACGGTCCGTATGTATAGCCGGCTATCGTAAAGAGCTTGTCGATGATAGCCCGGTTATTCATCTCCTTGAATATCAATATACATATAAAGAAGATCAGGGCGAAGGAAAGGTGAACCGAATACCTGATCCTGGTCTTTTTGGTGTTGTCCATCTCCGTCTTCTTTTCCAGTCCAAGAAAGTCGATGCTGAAGGAGGTGGTCAGCGATGTCAGCGCACCGTCAGCGCTGGGAAATGCCGCGGAGATAAGGCCTATGAGAAACACCACGCCGGCTGCCGGACCCAGGTACCTGAACGCGATTGTCGGGAAGAGGTCATCGGTCATTGCCACTGTTACATTCTGTGCAGCGGCATAATAAACAAGGAAAGCGCCCAGCACCAGGAACATGAAGACAACAACCAGGTTGATTGTACTGAATGTAAACATGTTCTTCTGAGCATCCTTCAGATGCCTGATGCTAAGGTTCTTCTGCATCATCTCCTGATCAAGGCCGGTCATGGTGATGGTGATGAACATGCCGCTGAAGAACTGCTTGATGAAGTGTCTCGGATGATCCCAGTCGGTGATCACCATATTTGACATATCACTGTTCCAGAGGTCGCTGATCAGTGTGCGGAATGGAGCACCGAGCTCACGGCTGATGTAATAGACCGAGAGAACAACCGCCAGCAGCATAAAGGTTGTCTGCAGGGTATCAGTCCAGATTATCGTGCGGATTCCGCCCTTGAGTGTGTATATTATTATTAGTGCTATAAAAATCAGTACGTTGACCCAGAAAGGCACGTTCCAGGCATCGAAGACAAAAATCTGCAGGACGTTGATGACAAGGAACATTCGCAGCGAAGCACCAAGGACCCTTGAAAGTATGAAGAATCCGGCGCCGGTCTTGTAGGACCAGAAGCCGAACCGCTGTTCAAGGTAACCGTATATGGATGTCAGCTTGAGCCGGTAGTAGAGCGGCAGCAGTACCAGTGCGATGACTACATATCCGAAAAAGTACCCGAATGCCATAACCATGTACGAGAACTGTGTCTCGCCCACCCATCCGGGGACTGACATGAAGGTTACGCCTGACAGTGAGGCTCCGATCATACCGTAGGCAACCACGTACCACGGTGAGGCCTTATTTCCTATGTAAAATGACTGATGGTTTGCCTTCCGGGCCGTGATGAAGGTCACCATGAACAGGATTAACGTGTAGGCTAGGAAAATCGACAGGATTAGAGTAGGTGTCATAGTTCTGAAAACATAGCTGCAAGAATAGCAAAAAGTTCGCAGATAAAAGTTATGCTACTGTCACGTTTGCGGGAAATATTGAATTATTTTTGCCTCAAAGTATTGATATGTCGGCACGTTTCCCATCCAGGCTCCTCGATGAGGCAGTGAATGAGTTTGCCTCTCTTCCGGGCATAGGCCGAAAGACCGCCTTCCGGCTGGTGATGCACCTGCTCAGGCGCAACAGCGCCGAGGTCCGCCGTTTCGGTGAGACGATCACGCGCCTGCGCGAGGATGTTTGCTATTGCAGCATCTGCCACGGGATAAGTGACACGCCGGTATGTGATATCTGCAGTGACGGATCGAGGGACACCTCTCTCATCTGTGTGGTAGAGAGTGTTCAGGATATACTGGCCGTTGAGAATACCAGACAGTTCAAGGGGCTCTACCACGTACTCGGCGGAATCATCTCCCCTGTTGACGGCATAGGACCCTCTGACCTCACTATCGCAAGCCTCGAGCAGCGGGTACGTGACGGCAGCGTGAAGGAGCTAATCCTGGCCCTCAGCACCACCATGGAAGGTGATACTACAAACTATTACATATACAAGCGGTTGGCAGGGCACGACATCCGGATAACAACCCTGGCCAGGGGTGTGGCCATTGGTGATGTGCTCGAATATACTGACGAAATTACCCTGGGACAGTCAATCGTCAACCGCCGGATCTTTTCCCTCCCGTCTCAGGGCTGAACGGACGGTATCTGCCGGTTTTGACCTTATAATCTCCGGAATCATTTTTTATTCAGGAAAATCTTGCTTAATTTGATACAAATCAATTATGCATGGCAGATAACTTTGAAAGATTCTTTTCGGATGCGACGCATCTGATGAAGAAATCAGCAATAAGGGAGATACTTAAGCTGACCCAGCGGCCGGAGATGATCTCCTTCGCCGGGGGACTGCCCTCTCCCGATTCCTTCCCGGTGGAGGACATAAAGAGAATAACCGCCGAGGTGCTTGAGCAGGAAGGCCGGGCTGCACTGCAGTACGGAACCACCGAAGGAGACAACAAGCTTCGTACGCTCCTTGCTGAAAGGCACGGGAAGGACGGGTTGGAACTGGCCCTGGAAAATATTATCATTACCACAGGCTCGCAGCAGGCCCTGGACCTGTGCGGCAAAATCTTCATCAATCGCGGTGATGTAGTCCTTTGCGGACTGCCTTCCTACCTGGGAGGACTGAATGCATTCTCCAACTACGGCGCCCTGCTGAAGGGAATACCCCTGGATGATCAGGGCATGCGGCCGGATCTGCTGGAAAAGACTGTCGTGAGCCTGAAGAATGAAGGTAAAACCGTCAAGTTCATCTATATTATTCCGGATTTCCAGAATCCCACAGGTGTCACTCTTCCCCGCGCAAGGCGAATGGAGATCATTCGCATTGCGGAAAGGCATGACTTGCTTATAGTTGAAGACAGCCCCTATCGCGATGTCAGGTTTTCCGGCACACCGGAACCGCTCATGTCTTCACTTGACACGCAGGGCAGGGTGATAACCCTCAATACGTTCTCCAAGATCCTTGCTCCGGGATTCCGACTGGCATGGGTCACCGGGCACAGGGATATCATTGACCGGCTGGTTACAGCAAAACAGTCGGCAGACCTTTGCACCCCTCCCTTTGTTCAGAAAATCACCGCCAGGTACATAGAGCAGGGATTGCTGGATGTCAACCTGAAAAAAACCGTGGAGCTATACAAATATCGGCGTGATTATATGCTCAGCTGCTTTCGGGAGCTGATGCCTGAAGGCGTTAAATGGACGGAGCCTGAAGGCGGCCTCTTTCTCTTCGTTACACTCCCGCCATCGATGGATGCTGCACGGTTGCTGGAGAAGGCTATCCGGAAAAACGTGGCCTTCGTCTGCGGCTCTGTCTTCTACTGCAACAACGAGGGACACAACACCCTGCGGATGAACTTCTCCTATGCGGGAGAGAAGGACACTCATGAGGGCATCCGCCGGCTTGCTGAGGTCATCAGCGAGGAGATGACCTCATCCTGAAACGGATGGAGCTCTCGGTCATAATCGTATCCTATAACGTCTGCGATTATCTGCGTGAGTCGGTCCGTTCTGTCATAGCCGCCTCCCCGGGTCCGGACACGGAGATTATTGTTGTTGACAATGACTCGTCCGACGGCTCTGCCTCAATGGTTGAAAGTGAGTTCCCTGAAGTCAGGCTTGTCAGATCAGGCAGCAATGAAGGCTTCTCAGCGGCCTGCAACAGGGGCATAACAGCCTCCTCCGGAGAGTTCATCCTGATCCTGAACCCTGACACCCTCCTCTTCCCGGATACACTGTTAAAAGCGCTTCTGTTCATGAGGTCTCATCCCGATGCCGGGGCAGCCGGAGCCCGCATGACAGACGGCAACGGCAGGTTTCTTCCCGAGTCAAAGAGAGGATTCCCTTCGCCCCTCACCTCTTTTTTCAAATTCACCGGCATCTGGAGAATATTTCCTCGCTCTGCGCTGTTCAACGCCTATTATCTCGGGCATCTGCCGGAAGATAGTACCTGCCGGGCCGACATACTCACAGGAGCGTTTATGCTCATCCGGAGGAAGGCGCTGGAGCAGGCCGGCCTGTTCGATACACGGTTTTTCATGTACGGGGATGACATCGACCTCAGCTGGAGGATAAGACTCGCCGGCTGGCATAACTACTACCTTCACGATGTCCGGATAACCCACTTCAAGGGCAAGAGCGCCTCTTTAAACAGGGAGAGCTCTGTTTACCACTTTTATGAGGCCATGAATATCTTCGCTGAAAAGCACCTGGCAAAGGGCTGGCACCTGCCCGTGAAAGCAGCGGTAAAACTTCTTCAGAGCATAGCCCGTACCCGGCTCCGCCTCATTCCGCAAGGCAGAAAGTGACACCTCTCTGTAAAAAAGGAGCTTCCCCGCTATAATCTTTACGCAATATTTGAGTTATATTAGTGACATTATGATTAATGAACAACCTGATGAGAAGGGCTAAGTACATCTTTTGTATGTTCCTTATGGTGCATGCCATATCTCTTGCAGGTCAGTCGCGAAGCGATCTCCGGTCCATGTTCGTCTCGGCAGAGGGTGACCGTCTTTTTGAAGACTATGCTGAAGCCCTTCCCAAATACCTCAGTCTGCTGCAGATATTTCCCGACAACTATAACCTTTACTGCAGGGTCGGGCAATGTTACCTCAATACCCCCGGAGAAAAGGAGAAATCGATACCATGGCTGGAGGCAGCTGTAAAGAACATCGATCCGGCATACCGTGCCGGCAGGCTTTCCGAAAACGGGGCCCCGCCTGACGCCCTGTATCACCTTGCCAATGCCTACCGCATTGCCAGCAACTTTGACAGGGCGCTTGAAACCTACAAACTTTTCCTGAAGGATGTGGACACCGAAAAGTACGACACGACCCTTGTAAGGTTCCAGATGCAGTCATGCCACAACGCCCGGGAAATGATGCTGAAGCCGGCAGATGTGGACGCCATTAACCTCGGTGCACCTGTCAATGACCGCTTCTCGGAATTCAACCCCGTGATTTCGGCGGATGAAAACACCCTGCTCTTCACCCGGGAACTGCCATTCTATGATGCCATCTTCTGGTCAAGAAAGGTGGATGGAAAATGGACTGAACCGGTGAACATGACCCCGCAACTGGGCGTGGATCAGGACTACTACACATCCTCCCTCTCCCCTGACGGCCGGACTCTTCTGATGTACCGTACAGACACATATGACGGAAATATCTATATGAGCCGGCTGATGGGTGATACCTGGAGTCAGGTGGAGAAACTGAACGGTAACATCAATACAAAATTCTGGGAGTCACATGCAACGCTGAGCACTGACGGAAAGAGAATATTTTTCACCAGTAACAGGAGAGAGAGCCTGGGCGGACTGGACATCTTCGTCTCCGCCCGTGACAGCTCAGGCAACTGGGGCCCGGCAGCTAATCTCGGTCCTGAGATCAACACCATTTATAATGAAGAGACACCTTTCCTGGCAAACAATGACAGCACCCTTTTCTTCAGCTCCCGCGGGCATTACAATATGGGCGGTTATGACATCTTCAGGTCTGATCTTGATGAAAACGGCCGCTGGAGTACCCCTGTAAACTTAGGATACCCGCTGAATACAACTGATGATGACCTCTTCTTTGCACCGCTGGCTGGCGGCAATAGGGGATACTATGGTAAATTCTCCACCGACGGGCTGGGAAGGATGGATATCTACTGCTGTGATATCTATTCAGACGCCAATCCCCGCATGGTCATTGCTGAAGGTACAGCATCCCAAACCGTGAAGTCAGATAAACCGGTAGTAGTGATCACGGCGGCAGACACCCTTTTAATGCAGCCTGATTCAATGCTCGATGCCATGAGTGTGCTTGCAGACTCGTCCGCAACAAATCCATTCGGCAAAGAACCGTACGAACAGACCGACTCACTGACTCTGACTGACAGGCCTGTCGGCGACATCAGGGGAAAAGTTGAAGAACAAACTGCCGATATCACTGCCAGTGACGTCAAACCGCTTTACACGGAAATTCCCGTAAGACAGGCAGATGAAAATACGCAGGCTGCCGCGGCCTCTGACATCTCTCCGGGCAAACCATCCGGGCAAGGTGATTCTCCCGGCCTGGCAGCTTCCAACAAAGTCTCATCTGATGAGATACCTGCTGCGGCTGACAATATCACAGCTGGCGAATCAGCAGCAGACATTGTCACTGATGGCGCATCAGCGGCTGACAATATCGCGTCTGAAGTCTCCGGAATGACCACAGGGGATCAAACGTCCGCGATGCCTCCCGCGGATGAATCTGATGAAGCGCCCGCAGCAGCTGAGGGGTCTGCAACAACCGTCGCAGATGAATCAGCTGACCGGACTGAAGCTAATCCCCCCGTCATCGCCGGAAATAACACCCAAACAGTAAAAACGGGAAATGGCCGATGCCTGTGGTGGATTCTGGCATTGACTGCATTGCTGTTCTTCTTCCTGATCTGGAAAAGGCGAAAAAATAAAAAGGAAAATGACTCCGAACAATAAGATAATGATTATGAAGAAATTAGCCCTTGTATTGATAATCCTCTCTACAGGCCTCGTCTGCAGGTCACAGGATAACATCAGGCTGCAGGAGGCATTTTATGATGCCGAATACTTCCTGATGAGGGGCGACTACGCCGATGCACTTCCCTATTACCAGGGCATCTATGCCGCAATGCCTGAAAATGCCAGCATCGCCTTCAGACTCGGACTCTGTTACCTCAACATCGAAGGAAGCAAGAACCTGGCAATCGAGTATCTTGAAAAGGCATCGCAAAAGCTGACCGGCAAATACCGGGAAGGATCGCTCCGTCAGGCGGAAGCACCGTATGAAGCGCTATTCTTCCTGGGAGATGCATACAGAATAAACTATATGTTCGAGAAGGCAAAGGACGCCTATAACAGGTACCGGCAGACCCTCCTCTCAACCGATCTTCCTAACCTGATGTTTATAGACCAGCAGATTGCAGCCTGCAATAACGCACCTGCGATAATGGCCACACCTGTAAAGTTTACTGTGGAAGAGGTTGATGATATAATCAACGATGTTAATGACAACTTTTTTCCCGTTGTCTCTGCTGACGGAAAGTCCATAGCCTATATGACCTCCATGAAATTCTATGATGCAATAATGTACTCACGCTTCGTCAGAAACGAATGGACCCCGCCGGTAAACATCACCCCCGAGCTGCAGTCGGACGGTGACCACTATGTCTCATGCCTGGCAAACAACGCAGTGATGCTCCTGTCCAAAGACGACAATATCAACAGTGACATCTGGATGAGCACTTACAACGGCACCCGCTGGGAACCCGCAAGGAAACTGAAGAAGGAGATTAATACGAAATACTGGGAAGCCCACGGTTTCATAACTGAAGACGGATCAACACTCATCTTTGCAAGCGACAGGCCGGGCGGATTCGGAGGACTTGACATCTATGTATCGAAGCTAGGAGCTGACGGCGAATGGGGCATACCTGTAAACATGGGTCCGGAGATTAACACCCCGTTCAACGAAGACCGTCCGTTCCTGACAAACAACGGTAAGATGCTCTTCTTCGCCTCACAGGGTCATCACAACATGGGCGGCTATGACATATTCAGAAGTGAGTTGCAGTATAACGGACTGTGGAGCACACCCGAGAACCTTGGCTACCCGCTTAACAATCCTGACGACAATATTTTCTTCTGCCCTGCTGAAAACGGCAAGGCAGGCTATATGTCCATGACGGGAAGGGACGGCGGAGCAGGACGGGCTGATATCTACCTCATCCGGTTAAAATAATCTTAATCTGCATAGCGCTCATTTCTGCATAAGATTTAATTTTACAGTCAAACTGAAACATGGGAATAAGGGGAACACTGCTTCTGATATTATCTGTACTGTTTGTGCCGGTGAACGGCCAGAAGAACAGCGAGATCAAGGAAATCTGGAAGGAGGCTGAATCGCACTACCTCTATGGTGAGTACGAACTTGCCAACCCGCTCTACCTGATCCTTAATGAACTGAGACCCGGCAATTTCAATATCAAGTACAAGATCGGCAATTGCTATCTTAATATCTTTGACGAGAAACCGAAAGCTATTCCTTTCCTCGAAGAGGCAGTCAGAAGTACAAGCTATGATTCCAAAACCGGGAAACTGAAGGAGAATCGGGCGCCGCTTGACGCATATTTTTCCCTCGGCAACGCATACCGCATTACAAACAGGCTTGACAGTGCACTCAATACATACCTTTTTTTCCAGAAACTGATCACAGGGGCATCTGCAATGCAGAACCAGGAGTTCGTCAACCAGCAGATGCAGGCATGCAAAGTTGCTGAAGGGAGCATGAACAACCCGGTTAAGGTGCTCATCCAGCCGCTTAAGGAATATATCAACCAGGGCTCAGTCAATGACAGGCCGGTAGTCAGCTATGACGGCAGCACAATGGCATATACTGAAAGAAGAGGCCTTGAGAGTGTCATCTTCATTACCCGCCGCGAGGGCGATTCATGGGCCACCCCTATGGACATAACCAGCGAGGCTGGAATGGGAACCGACTGCCATACTACCTCACTCAACAGCGACGGAACAGAACTTTACCTGTTTAAGAACGACAACTACGACGGCAATCTGTATGTTACAAGATATGTAAACGGCAGCTGGTCACAAATTGAAAAACTCAATAAAAACATAAACACCCGTTTCTACGAATCCCATGCAGCAATCTCCCCCGACGGGAAAAAGCTCTACTTTACATCAAACAGGGAAGGCGGACTCGGGGAACTTGATCTCTGGATCTCGGAGAAAGATGCCACGGGCGACTGGGGTATCCCATCCAATCTCGGAAACGTAGTAAACACTCCGTACAACGAAGAGACCCCGTTTATTTCCGGCGATGGCAATACACTGACATTCAGCTCCGAAGGCCATGGGTCAATGGGCGGATATGACATCTTCCTCTCGAAACTTTCCGCCGGCCAGTGGACCAGCCCGGTAAATATAGGTTACCCCGTCAGCACAACCGACGACAATATAGCCTTTCAGCCTTATATGAACGGAGCCTACGGGTTCTACTCCATCATGACCGGGTACAAGAAGAAGGAGATCGCCCTGGTAACATTCAATCCGCCTGAGGAAGAACGCCATGACACCATAACAATCAGCTTCGATCCCGCTGACCTGCCATACCTTGCATCACTTGACTCAACTCTCCTTGTAACCGACCGGGTGATCAGGGACGTAAAGGATACCGATGCTGATATTGATCCTGAGGTCCTTTACTATACGGTACAGGTAATGGCTCTCTACAACCCTGTAGATCCGGACTATTTCGAATACGCTGACATTGTTGTGTTCTATAACAGGGATGACAGGTTTTACAGGTATACCACCGGCACTTTTGACCTGAAATCCGAGGCATACGCTGAGAAGGAGCGACTGCTCCGGCTGGGATACCCCGATGACATCTTCGTGAAGAAAGTCTACAGGAATGATTCTGGAAAATGACGGAATCAGGCTTCGGGCAGTTGAACCCGAAGACCTTGAAACACTTTACCGTTGGGAAAACGACGAAGCAAACTGGAAACAGAGCAATAACTTTACCCCATATTCAAGATACGTACTAAAAAAGTATATTGCCGGTTCAGGCAAAACAATCTACGAAACGGGTCAACTGAGACTTATGATTGACATTCTGCCGGCTGTGCGGACCATAGGAGCCATTGATCTCTTTGACTTTGATCATTTCCACAGCAGGGCAGGGGTGGGTATCCTGATTGCCGATCCGGCTGACAGAAAAAAGGGTTACGCCTCCTCGGCCCTTACCTGCCTTTTAACTTATGCCTTTGAAACCCTCGGCCTGCATCAGCTATGGTGCAACATCATGGAAACCAACACGGAGAGCCTGAATCTTTTTCTTGCGCACGGTTTCATACAGTGCGCAGCCAAAAAGGAATGGGTTCGCTCGGGTGACACCATGATTACTGAATATACCCTGCAGCTCATCAACCTCCAAAAATAAATACTGCCCAGGGGGGTTGGGCAGTATTACTTTCTCTTCCGGCTTAAAGAAAGAAGTACCATTGTCAGCCGGAGAGAGGAAACGGGGAATCTAAAAAACACTAATCCTTAAACTCCTCTGTTGTTCCGCTTGCAAGGCAAAAATAACAAGTCCGTTATGACCGTGCAATACCTATTTTTGGGTATTTTTATATGATTCCATTGGAAGCTGCAAACAGCAGCATATCAACCATATTGGAGGTCCCCGTCTTGCTCATTATGTTCCTGCGGTGAGTATTGACAGTAAACTCGCTGAGATTCAGCTCGGATGCAATCTTCCTGCTTGTAAATCCCTGTGATATGTAGTATATTATCTCCTGCTCCCTTCTTGAGATCAACAGTCCTTTCCGTGAATCCTGCGGCAGTTCCTTCAACGGTTTGCCCCCAAGTAGTGCAAAGGAGACCATGGTGCCGCAATGAACGTGCGATATGTCACGTATCTCTGCCATATCATAAATGCCACCTGCCGGGTCAGTGTGGCGGGATATTGTCAGGGAGATCCTGGTATATTTTCCGTTACTTTTTGCAGCCCTGTATGCCATGTAAAGCGCAATGTGCCTGTTTGATCCGCCGGAAATATAATTCAGTTCCCTGTTTAGCGCCATCTTGCCGATTTCGAAGACGGCCTTACTGTCATCCGGATGGATGATGCCAAACAGCTTCCAGAAATCAAACTCCTCAGGTGCATATCCAAGTACATTGATAATATTGGGACTGACAAAGAGCATCCTCAGTGAAGAATAATCTGCCAGGAAAAAACACCTGTTCGAGTGGTCAAATAGCTCGAGCACCTGGCTGTCAACCTTTAGCGTACCTTTAAACGGCACTCTGAGGGATTTTCCCAGTGTCTCCCTGAACAGCTTCTCCCATGACTCCGCTCCGGGTCTTTTCTCATTCATGTCTGCCTCGTCAGCCACATTTTACTATTGTTTACAATTATTTCGGAATTCTGTAACATCTATCAGATTCTTCAGCCTCTGTTCCAGGCCTCAGATATCCGGATTAATATCATGCTGACTACATATTTTTCTTCTGCACCTCCTGCCGGTCGTTTCTCCTGGCAGCCAGCATCCCGCAGGCGGCCGCAATGTCTGCTCCCCTCGATTTTCGTACCGATGCCCCGATCCCTGATGTCACCAGCTCATGCTTGAACCGCATCATTGTCTCACCGTCAGAACAACGGTCGTCATTCACGTCAGCAGGGTGATAAGGAAGAAGATTCACCCTGATGTCCGTGTCTGAAAGCAACCTTTTCAGCTCGGTAAGATGCCTGTCGGTGTCATTCTTTCCACCTATCATTACATACGCCACGGAGAAACGTCTCTTGTTACGGTTATTATACTCCTTCAGCAGGTTCAGCGTCTCAGTGAACGGCCAGCGTGCCTCGGCAGGAATTACCTCGCGCCTCTCCTCCGGGAAAGGGGAATGCAGGCTTAGGGTGATATTGCACTCCGTCTCCTCAAGTAACCTCTTCACCGCGGGAGTCACTCCCACCGTGGAAACAGTCACCCTCCTCCTCCCGGCAGCCAGGCCCCACTCTGCCGTGAAGATCCTGCATGCTTTGATCACTGCCTCAATATTGTCACCCGGTTCACCCATACCCATCAGTACGATGTGCGTGACCGGATCCTGAATGCTGACAACCTGGTTGACTATCTCTCCGGCAGTCAGATTGCCTCCCCATCCGTTTCGCCCGGTGGCGCAAAAATGACAACCCATACGGCAGCCCGCCTGCACCGAGACACATACTGTGCGGCGTTTGCCGTCAGGCAGCCATACTGTCTCATGCGTCAGCCCGCCGCCATCGGAAAAAAGGTATTTGACAGAGCCGTCGGAAGAAACCTCCGAGACTATGGGAGAACGCAGTCCTGTCACTACATGTCCGGACAGAACCTGCAAAACCCTGACCGGGATATCATTGATCTCATCAAAGGATTTTATCCCCCTCCTGTATACCCAATACAGAATTCTGCGGGCATAACGCTCATCCAGCTCCAGACTACCCATAAGCGATTCAGCATCTGACAGAACCATGCCAGATATCATCTTCAGATTCACTCTATCCTCCACCGTTGTAAAGATATTAAATTACCTGTTTTATGCTTTTTTTTTACATCTTTATATGGCATAAAGGACTGCAACAGGTCCGATGAACATATTGTGATGGAAGTTCCCGCGAGCAAAAGAAGGTTTGGTACTTTACCGGTTTATTTTACGGCTGTTTCCACCATACTCGGAGCCATCCTGTTTCTCCGTTTCGGATTTGCCGTGGGGACACTTGGTTTCTGGGGCGCTCTCCTGCTGATCATCCTGGGGCATGCGGTGACAATTCCCACTGCCCTGGCCCTTTCAGAGATTGCCACGAACAAAAGGGTCGAGGGCGGCGGTGAGTATTTCATCATATCCAGGTCGTTCGGCCTTAATATCGGTGCAACAATCGGCATCGCCCTGTTCCTGTCCCAGGCTATCAGCGTGGCTTTCTACATCATAGCCTTCACCGAGGCATTCGAATTTTTCTTCAATTTTGCGGCACAGCGCCTCTCCCTGGTTCTCCCCAGGCAGCTGATAAGCCTGCCGGTTACAATAATCCTCGGACTGGTCATACTGCGCAAGGGATCAAACACAGGAGTAAAGCTGCTTTATGGTGTGGTAGCTATCCTTTTTCTTACCCTGCTTCTCTTTTTCCTTGGCAAACCTGCAGAAGGAAGCCTGGCGCCGGGTCATCTTCCGGCGGGAGACATTCGCAACATGGGCGATCTCTTCCTGGTATTTGCAATCTGTTTCCCTGCCTTCACCGGGATAACAGCAGGGGTGGGTCTCTCAGGCGATCTGCGTAATCCGGCCAGGTCAATCCCTATGGGCACCATACTTGCCACTGTCACCGGATTGATTGTCTACATACTGGTTATCTACAAGCTGGCAATATCAGCCTCACCTGAGGAGATGCTCGGGAACCAGCTCATCATGGGGAAAATTGCCATTGCCGGAGCAGTGATTGTTCCCCTTGGCCTTGCAGCATCAACCCTCTCATCTGCCCTGGGTTCCATCCTGGTTGCGCCACGGACCCTGCAGGCCCTGGCAACTGATGCCTCCTTCCCGTCAATGAGGATTAACAGATGGCTCGCGGCAGCAAGAAGCCAGGACGGAGAACCGGTCAACGCCACATTGGTAACGCTGGTTATCGCAATCCTCTTCGTCGCCCTCGGCAACGTCAACGCGGTTGCTGAGATAATCTCGATGTTCTTCCTTGTCACCTACGGCTCCCTCTGCCTCATCTCCTTCCTGAACCACTTCGGGGCATCCCCTTCCTACCGGCCATCGTTCAGGTCCAAATGGTACCTCTCCCTTCTTGGCTTTGTCGTTGCGGTTATCGTTATGTTCAGGATAAATACACTGTACGCGCTTACAGCAGTTATCCTGATAATCTTGATTTATTCATACATAAACCGATATCACAGAAACAGGACCGGACTCGAGTCTCTCTTCGCTAACACCCTCTTCCAGATAAACCGTAATCTTCAGGTCTACCTGCAGAAGAGCGAGAGCAGACGCAAGGAGAAAGAGTGGAGACCCGGTGTGATCTGTATCTCGAAGGACTCCTTCAGGAGAGAGAGAGCCTTCAGACTTTTAAACTGGCTGTCATACAGTTACGGTTTCGGCACCTACCTTCACAGAATCGACGGATATTACTCGCGCGCCACCAGCCTGCAAGCTTCCGAGGAGCTGGCAAAGCTGATTGAATTATATGATACCTCCCATAATCATGTCTATGTTGATACCATCATCTCCCCTTCCTACACCTCGGCCATAGTGCAGGCAATACAGGTGCCCGGGATCTCAGGCATGGAAAATAATATGGTTGTCTTTGAATATGACAAGGAGAATCCGGAAAATCTTGGAGAGATAATTGACAATATAAGGCTGATCAAGGCGGGCAATTTCGATATATGTCTGCTGGCGTCCGCCTCCAAGGAGATGACCTACAGCAAGGGAATTCACGTGTGGATAGACTTTAATGAGCCGGAGAATGCAAGCCTTCTTATACTGCTCAGCTTCATCATCTCAGGGCACCCCGACTGGAAGAAATCGTTCATCAAGGTCTTCAGCACCTGCAAGCCTGGTCAGTTTGAGGATACCAGGCGGCAGATGGCTGATCTTATGAGCTCGGGCCGTCTTCCCATTACAGAAAAGAACATCGAAATAATTGAAGTCGATCACGGCAGTTCTGTCAGGAGCCTGATAAACGAAAGATCTTCGTCGGCCGCACTTGTGATGACCGGCTTCAGGCCGGAAACGCTCAAACACAACGGCGAGGCCAATCTGGGCGGTTATGATGCAGTCGGCACGATCCTATTTGTCAACTCCCAGTATCAGAAGGAGATCGTATAAAAAAAAAGAGGTGCCCCCCCGGTAATGAAAGGCGTCCTCTCTTAATATGAATTGTTTACGGCGGAGGATCAGTTCAGTCCCCTGTTTTTCAGCAGCGGCTCGATCTCCGGCTCGCGTCCACGGAAGTTGAGATACATCTGTTCAGCGTCCATTGTGCCCATTTTTTCAAGCACATTCTTCCGGAATGATGTTGCCGTTTCCTGATCAAATATGCCTTTCTCCCTGAATGCCTCAAAGGCGTCGTTGTCAAGCACCGCAGCCCATGTATACACATAGTATCCTGCATCATAACCGTCTATCATGTGAAGGAAATAGGTACTGCGGTACCTTGGTTCGATCTCGGGAATAAGGCCGATTTTCTTCATGGTCTCCTTCTCGAACTGCTGCGGATCAACAGTCACAGGTGCCTCGAGTGAATAATAAGCCATATCAAGCAGTGAGGCGGCCATTATCTCCACATTGTCAAATCCCGTGTTGAAATAGCTGCTGTTCCTGATCTTCTCAACCAGCTCCTGCGGGATCACCTCGCCTGTTTCATAATGTTTGGCGTACATGGCCAGTACCTCTGGCTGTGTAACCCAGTGCTCCATTATCTGAGAGGGCAGCTCAACGATATCCCACGCAACAGTGGTGCCTGAATAGGTATTCTCTGAGAAGAGCCCCTGCAGACCGTGTCCGAACTCGTGGAAAAGGGTAAGGACGTCATCCATGCTCAGAAGCGCGGGCTTGTCTCCTGCCGGCGGGGTAAAGTTGCCGACAATTGTCACAACGGGAGTGATCTCTTTGCCGTCAATAACCTGGTGATCACGGTAGCCACCGCACCATGCTCCCTGGCGCTTGCTCTCACGAGGGTAGAAATCCATATAGAGTACCCCCACATGGCTTCCGTCAGCCTCCTTAACCTCAAAGGCCTGGGCATCAGGATGAGGTAAGGGGATATTTTCAATACGGGTAAAGGTAATACCGTACAGCTTATTGGCTACCGCGAAGGCGCCATCACGCACATTGTCAAGGCTGAAGTAAGGCCTCAGTTCGTTGTCGTCAAGATTATACTTGCTCTTGCGAAGCTTCTCGGCATAGTACCACCAGTCGTGCGGTTCGAGCTTGAAAGTGCCGCCTTCGGCAACAACAATCTGCTGCATCTCATCGCGTTCGCGCTGCGCCACCGGCAGTGCGCGGTTAAGCAGGTCGTTGAGCAGGTTGAGCACATTGTCAGGTGTCTTCGCCATGCGCGTCTCAAGAACTATATCGGCATGAGTCCTGTATCCGAGGAGTTTTGCCCTGTCAGCCCTGATCCTTACGATGTCAGCAAGGATCTTGTTGTTGTCAAGCTCATCACCGTTGTTTCCGCGGTTCAGGTAGGCATCATACAGCTTCTTGCGCAGATCACGGTTCTCTGAATACTGCAGGAATGGCAACATGCTGGGCTTCTGGGTGGTGAAGATCCACTTGCCTTCCATGCCCTCACCCTTTGCCGTTTCGGCTGCAGTAGTAACTACGCTTTCGGGCAGGCCTTTCAGGTCGGCCTCATTGTCAATCACAAGCTTGAACTTGTTGGTTTCGGACAGTACGTTCTGGCTGAATTTTACGGTAAGTACGGAGAGCTCCTGGTTCATCTTCTTCAGCTTCTCCTGGTCCTCCGGTCCAAGCAGTGCACCGTTGCGGACAAAACTCTTATAAAGATTTTCAAGCAGGAAGAGCTCCTCTTCGCTGAGCTGTTCCGATGCCCTGTTCTCCCATACGCTCCTGATCCGGCTGAAAAGGGTTGCATTGAGAAGAAGCTCATCACTGAAGGCTGATACCTTCGGAGCAATCTCCATCTGGAGTGTCTCGAGGGTGTCATTGGTATTGGCGCTTGTCTGTGAATAAAACACAGCCGCAACTTTTGAAAGCAGTTCATCCGCCCTGTCAAGCTTTGCAACCGTATTGGCAAAGGTGGGAGCCTCCTGGTTGCCGGTGATCTCAGCGATGCTGATCCTGGCAACGGCTATGCCCGAATCAATTGCGGGAAGATAGTGCTCGTTCTCTATCTGGTCAAACGGGGGAACACTGAACGGGGTGTTCCACTCCGCGAAGAAAGGATTTCCCGGATCCTTTTTCTCAGTGTTGCATGACACAACTGCAATGGCTGATGCCATCATCATAATGAGTAGTCTTTTCACGTTGTTTATTTTGAATGGTTTGGATATCAAAGTGCCAAAGTTAACCTTTTTGCGAAATCCAATTAATGACAATTGGCCCTGAAATTTTTCCTGCTGAAGCTTTCATTCATTTATTGTGTAGCATTGAAATTTTTTGTTGATAACTTGTTAAAGTTTGAAACATTTTCCTCTTTCCCGGAGTATAAGGAGCAGTCGCATCACTTAAATTTGATGCGGTCATAAGTTAACCTCGCAGAAAAATTGTCCATTAGCCTATGAAAAGATTTTTACCCGGAATTATTTTATCTTCAACTATTTGCTGCCTGCTGCTATTTTCACCGGGCAGTCTCTCCGGGCAGACAGCTGCCGGCAGTCCGGCATCAGGAAGAACATCCGTTACCGACTCACTGGCACACAATCTCTCTGAAAAAATAAAAATTTATCCGGTCCCCGCGAAGAGCGAACTGATAATTGACAACATTGAAGGGGTCACGATGATCGAGATACTTGATGTCACAGGCAACAAGCGGATTAACGAGGTATGCGGAAACCATTCACAGTTGATCATTGAGGTTTCGCAGTTAAAGAAGGGTTTCTACTTCATCCGGTTCATCTCACCCCGCGTCACCGTAATGAAAAGATTCATAAAGGAATAACCGGCACGTTCTTTTTTTATACACTTGCCGCCCTGAATCTTCAGGGCGGTTTTTTTATCCTGAATTCGCAAATCGCAAATCATCTATCTTTTCCCTCCGGTAATCTTATAGTAATTCTTCAGCATTTTGCCGAACTGTTTGTCTTTCCTGTGCTTCTCGGCGACAGTGGTGGTGAACCGTTCCTGCTCCTTCAGCATCTTTATTTAGTTCTCATAGGAATCCCTGTCTAGGGTACCATTTTCAACTGCCTCCAGGACCGCGCACCCGGTCTCATTTATATGAAGACAGTCCGGGAACCTGCATCCTGCCGCAAGATCATTTATATCACTGAAGGTAGTGCTCAGTCCGCCTGCATCATCCGTCAGTCCCAGCTCTTTCATGCCCGGGGTGTCAATTATTATCCCTCCGTTATCCAGGACGAACAGCTCGCGGTGCTCGCGGATCACCCTGGCAACTACAGGCTGATCCTGGTGGTTTTCTCTGAGGTAAGACTTCAGATCTTCTGACAGGCCTAGATCTTCAAGAGTCATTTAATTGGGGATTATCTTTAAAACAAAAGTAAATTTATCAGAAAAAAGAAGCCGCACATTGTGCAGCCTCTTTTTGTTTACCTGAAACCAACCAAAGGAGATTTTTGTCATCTCGTTATATAAAGACGGCCAAAGAGCCGGAAAGTTTACATTTTCCCGGATTTTTTTTCATATTGTCTGGCGGCTTATTATATAATGCTGTTTTACAGCGCTAAATGCAATCAGGGTTGTCGTTTTTGAATCCTCTTATGGATCTCATTCAGCATTGATACTGCTGCCGAGCCGTACCACTGGTACATTTCAGCGACAAAGATTCCGCTGGTTACGGTCGGGTCATCTTTCACCAGTTCCTCTGCCTCTTCAATGGTTCTGACATCAAACAGAAAGAGTCCGCGGTATTGGCTTGTATTGTCGTAGAATGGACCCGCTGCAACCAGTTTCCCCTGTTCCGCCAGTCTGTCCATGTTTGAGAAATGCCCAGTAAAAAGACTGTCTCTCAACTCCTTGTCCTCAATCTTTGCCGGCCCGGTCTTCAGGATTACAAGGATGAAAGATTTCATCCCCCGTTCATCGGCCCCCAGATTCCTGGCAAGCGTTGAATCGTACCCGGGAATTTTCTCCTGTGCGGTAGCCAGGAGTGAGGCTGAAACCAATAGTATTGCAATCAGTATTCTTTTCATAGTCAAAACGATAATTGAACCAGGAAAGTAACAAACAATAATATTTTAAGTTTTCCGGGATGGAAAAAGAGTCTTAAGAATTTGGATTATATTTGCAGCCACCGTGTCCGCCGGGCAAGGCAAGTCCGGAGAGATGCCAGAGTGGTCGATTGGGGCGGTCTCGAAAACCGTTGTCCGGGCAACTGGACCGAGGGTTCGAATCCCTCTCTCTCCGCAGAAAGGCTGCGACAGAAGTAGCCAAAAACAAGACAAGCCCTACAAATTCAACAATTTGTGGGGCTTTTTCGTTGCCAGGCGTCCGGTTGGAAAGCCATCAAAATGCCATGATTTGACAGAGTTCTGTCGCTAATTCGTAACCTGCTTTTCAAAATCAAAACAGGTTACGATTTGTCCGAAACTGGCAGTCTGTTGTCGCCCTTTGGCAGTCTGCATGTACTTAATATTTAACCAGTTGCAAGTAACTTTGCAGCATTAATAATTAGGTATATGAAAAGTACATTCAGCATCCTTTTCTATCTTAAAAGGAACGGTCAAAAAGCAAATGGCAGCATGCCGGTTATGGGACGGATTACCGTCAACGGACAAGCAGTGCAATTTAGCGCTAAAGTCGAAATCAAACCCGATTACTGGAATGTTAAGGCGGGAAAGGCTATCGGCAAAGCAAACGGAGTGCAGGAAGCAAATACTATCATAGAAAGCATTAAAACCACAATGACCAAAATCTATCGTGATCTGCAGGAAAGGGAAACCAACGTTACCCCGGAACGAATCAAAAACGTTTTCTTCGGAATTGAAGTCAGGCATCAAATGTTGTTGGAATTATTCAAACGCCACAACGAGGATGTCTTTAAACTAATAGGTATAGGTAAGTCTAAAGCAACCCACCAGAAGTATGAAGTAACCCGAAAGCATCTCACCAATTTCATTAAAGAAAAATATAATGTATCGGATATTTCCCTGAAAGAAATAAACAACATGTTTATTTCAGATTTCGAGGTGTATTTGCTTACTACAGCAGGGTGCAAGTCTAATACAACGGCGAAATTCATGCAGTTTTTCAAACGCATCATTATTATTGCTAAAAACAACGGATGGATTTATACCGACCCGTTCGCCAATTACAAAATCCATATTGCCAGGGTTGACCGTGGATACCTTACACAGGAACAACTTGACGGGATAATCGGGAAGAAATTCGCTTTAAAACGCCTGGAATTGGTGCGGGACATCTTTGTTTTTTCCTGCTACACCGGATTAGCCTATATAGATGTGAAGAACCTACGGCAAAAGAATAGACGCACTTCGTTTGACGGTAACCTGTGGGTGATGCCAAGCGGCAGAAAACCGATGTGCAGTCCAACATCCCTTTACTGGACGTGGCTAAGCAGATACTGGAAAAGTATAAAGGTACATTACCCGATGAAAAGGTGCTTCCGATACTAAGCAATCAAAAGATGAACGCTTACCTGAAAGAGATTGGCGACCTTTGCGGGATTGAGCAAAACCTCACCTTCCATTTGGCTCGTCGTACCTTCGGGACAACGGTTACACTCGCAAAAGGCGTTCCTATCGAAACCGTTTCAAAGATGCTTAGCCACACGAATATCAAAACGACACAAATCTACGCCCGGATTACCAACAGCAAAATAGGTAACGATATGGCAGTCTTAGCAGGACAGTTGAAAGAAGCGAAAATTAAAAAACAAACACCCACTCAATCTAAAATTGACATTCAATTCGATTGCTTGTCGTTGGACGAAAAAATGGCCTTATTCAACCTTCCTCAATCCTTGTCCTACGACAGTGAGCGGGAAAGTCGAATATCCTATATATGGCATGGCTTTCCCGAAGAAGAAAAATCATCCCTTTGGAGAAATGCATTTGAGAAGGATGAAATTTTGCCTTTCAGACCGAAAGTCGGTCGGCAATTAATTATAAATCAATAAACTTAAACTTATGGAATTACAAATCATTAAAGACAAAATCATCACCATCCAGGGACAGCAAGTTATCCTGGATTGTGATGTTGCCGAGTTGTACGGCGTGGAAACTAAACGTATTAATGAGGCAGTTAGGAACAATCCTGAAAAGTTTCCTGATGGCTATATTATATCGCTTTCAAAGAGCGATAAAGATGAGGTGGTCGAAAATTTCGACCACCTTGCAAAGCTCAAGTTCTCACCTACATTAAACAAAGGGTTTTCCGAGAAGGGTTTGTATATGATAGCAACCATCTTGAAATCTCCCATAGCTACGGAAACAACCATTGCCATAGTAGAAACGTTCGCTAAAGTGCGTGAACTCTCCCATACTATTGCCAGGATATCGGGAGAAACGGAAAAGGAACAGCAAAAGTCAATGATGCAGAAAAGCGGGGAACTGATTTCGGATATACTAACCGATGATTTCCAGACCATAGGTACTGAAACACCATCGAGTTTAACTTTTCGGTTTTGAAAGTAAAACATACAGTCAAGAGAAAACCAAAGGGTGAAAGCCAGGAAACTTGAACTTGAGAAGCCAAATTGGCATCTCAAGTTGGGGGAATCGGAAGAAAGCTATGCAGTAAATCGAGATCGAGTAGGAGGAAAATGAAATAGGTTTCCTCCTATTTCATTTTCCGACCTCTCACACCACCTTACGTACGGGTCTCGTATACGGCGGTTCCCTAAGATACAACTTTCACCTTCATGAAGTAGTCCGAGAAAAAGACGTAACCGGCAAGGCGGAGACGCTCAGTGGTAATAGTAGTGTCGAGGATAAAACTGCCAGCAATGTGCCAATTGTAGTATAAAAAAGATTGTGTAAACACTCATAAGAGTAGAAGTAATGTGATAGTACCGCCCTGCGAAATAAAGCGCAGGCGTAGCCGGAGCGAAATGAAGCAGGGCGGTGCCTATCTTTGTAAAATCTTTAAAAACTTTTATTATGAGTGCAAACAAAGCAATTCCAAAGGACTTTTTTAAACAGTTCAAAAACAAGGAGGACTTTCATGGCTTCTTTAATGACCTTTTTAAACAAGGGGTTGAAGAGATGTTACAGGCTGAATTAGAAGCCCACCTGGGCTATGAAAAATACAGCAAAAAAGGAAATGGTAGTGGTAATAGCCGCAATGGATCCTTCAGTAAAACAGTCAAGACAGACAATCTTGGGGACATGGTTCTGAACATCCCCAGGGACAGGAACGGGGAGTTTGAGCCACAGCTCATCCCCAAAGGACAACGCATGAGTGATAAGCTTGAGGAAGCTATTATAGGCATGTATAGCCGGGGAATGACTACCTCTGATATATCCGAACAGGTAAAAGAAATATACGGTGTGGACGTCAGCGAAGGCACAATATCCAATGTTACAAACCGCATCATCGAACATGTCAAAGAATGGCAAAACCGCCCATTAGAGAAGGTATATTTTACCGTTTGGATGGATGGGATTGTGCTGAAAGTGAGGCAAAACGGAAAATACATCAATAAGTGCATTTTCATTGTAATAGGGCTAAAAAATGATGGTTTAAAAGAAGTGCTCGGTATATGGATTGCAGAAAATGAATCTGCGGCATTTTGGCTAACCGTACTCACAGATCTAAAAGCCCGTGGCGTAGAGGATATACTCATTGCTTGTACCGATAACCTTACCGGATTTACCCAAGCCATAAAAGGAGTATTCCCGGATGCCGTAACACAACTCTGCATCATCCATCAAATAAGGAATAGCTGTAAATTTGTGGTCTGGAAAGACCGTAAAGAATTTTGTGCCGACCTGAAATGCATTTATGCTGCCACCAATGTAGAAATTGCCGAAAAAGCCCTGGTTGCCATGGACTTAAAATGGGGCTCAAAATACAAATACGCTATACAGTCCTGGCAAAACAATTGGGAAAATCTAACCCAATATTTTAATTACCCCTTGGAAATCAGAAAGATAATATACACTACTAACACGATCGAAAACCTGAACCGAGGCATTAGAAAATACACAAAAACAAAAGTTCAATTTCCTGATGATAACGCTGTTCAAAAAGCTGTTTTTTTGGCTATTATGAACCTTGAAAAAAAGTGGAGCATGCCTATTCAAAACTGGGGAATTATTCTCCACCAATTTTTGACTATTTTTGAATCAAGATGTAAACTAAACTAAAAAGCGTTTTGATGTGTTTACACAAAGTAATTTATACTCTCTTTTTCAACTCAATTTTCTGCATTACGAAAACAATTCCACTAATTGTTGAGTAAATCCAGAAAATTAAAGAATTGTTTTTTCAAAATCACAGATTAATTCTGTTAAAATAGACTATATTGTAACTTGATTTGTCTATAAAGCAACTTAAATGGAAAATAGTAGGAAACAGTATAACAGATTAAAAGCAGTACTGGCAGATAAGGGTAAAACAAATTTATGGCTTGCGGATCAATTAAATGTAAATAAAACAACTGTTTCCAAATGGTGTACCAACGATATCCAGCCAACAATGGAATCCTTATTTAGAATCGCTGACGTTTTGGATGCCGATGTTAGAGAATTGCTTGTATCCAATAGAAAAAATAATAATTGAGTTTTCTATTAAAGAATAGTATCAAAAATTAAAGATATAATATAATGACAGAGATAACACATGACCCTTCAGAATATATTAAGGGCATTTATTCTATACTAATTAATAGTAAAAAGAGAATTGGTTTCTTATTTGGAGCTGGAACATCCCAGGCAAAGAAAGATGGAATAAAATCTATTATAGTACCTGCGATTCATGAATTAACAAGAATAGTTGAAGAAGAAGTATTAAAAGAAAAGGATAAAGAGGATAAGCCGATTTATAAAGAGATAATTGATTCTCTTAAAGAAGATTTAAAAGGCAAATACAATATTGAAACAATGCTCTCAATTCTTGAGCAAAAACATTTAATAATTGGGAATAATAATTTAAATGGTCTGAATAAGTCGGGTTTTGAAAATTTAATTTTACTTATTAAGACAATTATCAGAAAAAGAATGAGTGTTCATAGTGAAATAATTGATTGTGATACACAAGTTCAAACCGATTTTTCAAGATGGATAGGTAAAGCTGACAGAACATTTGGAATAGAAATCTTTACAACAAATTATGATTATTTATTTGAAATAGGCTTAGAACATCATGAAATCGGATACTACGATGGATTTAGCGGTAGTTATAAACCCTTTTTTAATCCAGAATCTGTTGAAGATTTCAAATACTTGCCGTTTCAAACTAAATTGTGGAAAATTCATGGTTCTATAGGCTGGTATATTGATAAGAAAACAGAAAAAATAATTCGTGATAGTTCAAACAATGGGGAAATATTCATATTCCCTTCTGTATTTAAATACAAAGATTCACAAAAGCAACCATATATTAGTCTGCTTGACAGATTAACTAACTTTCTTAAACAAGACGATACTGTTTTGTTTACATGTGGTTACTCATTTAATGATGAACATATTAATGGTAGGATTTTGTCTGCTCTTAATGTAGATAAAAATGCTCATGTAATAGCACTTTATTGGGATGAATACAAAAATGAAGGTTCAACAGAATTATCCTATTCCTTAAATAAAGAATCACATTTATATAAACTTGCCACATCAAACAGTAAACTTTCTGTATTAGGTTTTCGCTCAGCAATTATTGGTAGGCAATTAGGTAATTGGAAATTAAGAAAAGAACCTGATAAAGATGAAACACCAAATGTAAATTTTTATTTTGATGAGGATCATCATACTGATAAATCTGATGAATTGAACAAAGAAGTATCAGTAAAATGGACTGGCGAAGGGAAATTCATATTACCCGATTTTACCAAACTCGTTGAATTCTTAAATTCAATGATTGTTGAAAACTCTTTAAGTAATGCTATAAGAAAAGATGGGATTAAGTAAGATAACTGAAATCGGTGAAATTGATAGTATTAACGGGAATATTGTTTCCGTTAAGATGTATGATAATCAAAAATCTAATATCCCAATTATTGATGGAATTGTATATAAAATTGGTCAACTAGGCTCTTTTCTTAAAGTTCCATTAGGTTATACAAATCTTTATGGAATTGTTACCCAAGTTGGTGCAGATGCAATACCAGAAAAACTAAAAGACATAAGTAAAATAGATTACAAAAAATTTCTATCTATCGTTTTAGTTGGTGAACAAACTGGGAAAAAATTTGAGAGAGGTATAACTCAATTTCCGACCCCCGGAGATAATGTTCATTTAGTTACTATCAAAGACCTTGAAATAATTTATGGTGGCTATAGTGAAGCAAATTCTATTGTTGTCGGAAGTATAAGTGCTTCTGAAAGTCTTTCTGCCAGGATTGATATCGATAAGTTAATTTCTCGCCATTGTGCAATCTTAGGTTCAACCGGAAGTGGAAAATCTAATTCCGTTGCTATAATATTAGAAGCGTTGGCCGAAAAGGGATTTAAAAGTGCACGAATTTTAGTAATTGACCCCCATGGTGAATATTCAGAAACATTTAAAGACAAATGCGAAGTTTTCAAGATTAATGCTAAAAAAGAAGAAAAAAGTTTATTTATACCATTCTGGGCATTACCATTTGACCAGTTATTAGAAATTTTCCCTCATAAATTACTTGATTCTGCAAGGGATTATTTTAGGCAAAGAGTATTAGAGTGTAAAATTAATAGCAATAATAAAAATGGATATGGCACTAGTGAGGAAGCTTTAACTGTAGATAGTCCAATTCCTTTTAGTATAAACCAATTATGGGGTGAACTTGATACAATTGAAAGAAAAACATTTGAAGACCAAAATAGAACAATTGAGGCTCTGGTTGAAGAAGGCGATTTCGAAAATTTAAAATCCAAAAAATATAAACCAGGAAGCGCAACAAATACAGCTCCTTATTTTAATCCTCAAAGGCAAGGCATCTTATATTTTACTGACGGTATTAGAAGTAGAATTAAGGATAATCGATATAGTTTTTTATTCAAACCCGGTGATTATAAGCCCGATTCAAAGGGAACGTGTAACAAAGATTTAAACAATATTTTAATAGAATGGATAGGAGGGAATAAACCCATTACAATTCTTGATTTATCAGGTGTTCCAAATGAGATATTGCAGACTATTTCAGGTACTTTATTAAAAGTAACTTTTGATGCTTTATTTTGGGGTCAAAACCTAAATATTGGAGGAAGAGAACAACCTTTACTTATAGTTCTTGAAGAAGCTCACAATTATCTTAAAGCTGGGGAAAACTCTATTTCTTCAACAACAGTCCAAAATATTTCTAAGGAAGGAAGAAAATATGGTGTAGGGCTAATGCTAGTGACACAACGTCCATCTGAATTAGATGAAACTGTTTTAAGTCAGTGCGGAACGATGGTTGCATTAAGAATGAATAATTCAAAAGATAGAGGACATATAAAATCAGCGATTCAGGACGAATTACAAACTATGGTTGATTTACTTCCAAGTCTTAGAACTGGAGAAGGAATTATATCTGGTGAGGCTGTTAAAATACCATCAAGAATTAAGTTTAACAAAGTCTCAAATGCTCCAAAAAGCACTGACCCAAAAGCTTCTGAAAAGTGGCTGCATGAGAAAAAAGATATCGAAAAAGAATATCAAACATTAATTAATTTATGGCGTAATCAACAATTTAATCTTGAGGAGGAAAAAAATGAAAATACCTGAAATGTTTCCTGTTCAGTCTTCAAATGTTGCCTCAGTTGGATATGATGATGCAATTCAGACTGTATTTGTACAGTTTTTAAATGGCACAATTTATATTTATAAAGGAGTACCAAAGTTTGAGTTTGAAAACTTAAGAACTGCGCCTTCTGTAGGTTCTTACTTACACAGAAATTTTAAAAATGTTTATCCTTATGAAAGAATAAGTTAATTCATTATGCCAACAATTAAACTAAACCAACAACTTAATCGTGTCGAAATTGACAAGTTCGAAATAGATAATGAAATCGTCTTTACCTATTTTAATAAATTGCCTGCTATTGAAAGAAATGAAAAACTTTTCAAAGCATTATATATTGGAGTACTCGCTTTAATGGAAGACCGGATTTCAGCATTTCTGGCAAAAACCACAAATGAATTAGGTACAGAACTTGAAAGTTTAAAACTTATCTTCGAAATGAAGAAAGAGCTTTTTTACAAAACAACGGTTAAAGGTGTATTAGCAGAAGAAGATATCGCAGATTTTTTAAACACTTATTTTTCTGAAAAAAAGTTAAAGGATAAAGCATTGCTCACCGGAAACATAGCTGGAAATTTACCAAAGAATAAGACAGGCGATATAATTTGCGAGATTGATGGTAACGAAGATATAAAAATCGCAATTGAATGCAAGTTTGATAAAAGTATACGTTTGGGAGAAATTGAGACAAAAGAAATTTTTACAAGGAAAATGGACACAGCCTGGAGCCAGCTTATTGAAGTGGATGCAAATAGAAACTCCAAAGTAAGTATTATTGTATTCGATATTTCCTTAGTGGATAATAGTATCCTTAAAGCATATGAGAATGTAGGCTATATTCCTTCAATCGGGTTTGTAGCTATTATTGATTCCCAAAAAGGTGATTATAAAAATCTGGCAATTGCATATTTATTAGCCAGGGATATTGCACTCAATGCAAAATTGCCTGATTTGGATTTAAATATTCTGTCAGCAATAATAAAAAGAACTATTAAAAATATAGGTGAATTCACATCTGTCAGAAATCTGGTAGAAAGTAATATCCAGAACAATAAGGAAATATTAAAACAGCTTGAAAAAAGCATGTTACTTATGGAATTCAACCAACAATATTTATCAAAATTCTTGCAGGAGGGTACACTTACGAAGAAGGATTTATTAGAATATTACATGGGTGAAGAAATAAAGGATAAATTTAAGCTTATTGAAAGAGAAATAAACGAATTGGAATAAATTACAAAACATTTTATGACCGGAAATTCACAAATACCAAAAGATATATTACTCAACAGCCTTAAGGAGTTGATGCCCGGAATATTTTCGGAAAGCAAAATAGATTGGGAAAGGTTAAAGACGACCTTAGGCGAGGATATTAATTTCAACAATGAAAGGTACGTTCTGAACTGGGCTGGCAAATCCGATTCATTCAGGGTATTGCAAGCCCCATCCACCAGAACGCTTATTCCTGCAAAAGAAGAATCAATAAATTTCGACGAAACCGAAAACATTTTTATTGAAGGTGAAAACCTCGAAGTGCTGAAAATCCTTCAAAAAAGCTATTTCGGAAAAATTAAGATGATATATATTGATCCGCCCTACAACACCGGTAACGACTCATTTATATATCCCGATAAATTTTCAGAAACCAAAGAAGAATACCAAAAACGGGTTGGAGACAAGGACGAAGAAGGGTATATGACCAAAGAAGGTATGTTCCGGAAAAACAGCAAAGAAAACGGACAATATCATTCCAATTGGCTAAATATGATATACCCACGTTTATTCTTAGCCAGGAATTTATTGAAAGTTGATGGATCCATATTCGTTTCTATTGACGATAATGAAGTTCATAATCTTCGTTTATTGATGAATGAAATATTTGGTGAAGAAAATTTTATAGCTCAATTTATATGGAAAAGAAGACAAAATGTCGATAGCAGATCTAAAAATGGCGCATCAACTGACCATGAATATATAATTTGTTACCGTAAAACAGATAATGGTTTGATTAGAGGCGCGGAAAAGGATATGAATAAATATTCAAATCCTGACAACGATAAAAGAGGAGATTGGATGAGCGCAGATATGACAGGACTTGCAACTAAAGAGCAGCGTCCAAATTTACACTATGATTTGGAAGACCCTAAAACTGGTATAGTTTATTCTTGTCCTCAAACTGGTTGGCGTTATGAGCCCAAAAGAATGATGGAATTAATTAAAAATAATGAGATAATTTTTCCAAAGACCCCAGATGGTCGTCCACGAAGAAAAAAATTTCAGCGTGATTTGGAAAGTGAGTTCACAGGCTTTTCTACAATATTAAATACAGTATATAATACTCAAGGTACACGAGAAGTTAGAACAATATTTAACGATAAAGAGTATTTTGATTTCCCCAAACCTAAAGATTTAATCAAATTACTTATCCAACAAGGAGCTTCATCAACTGATGAAGAAAATATTATTCTCGATTTTTTTTCAGGTTCTGGAACTACTGCACATGCTGTAATGGAACTGAATAAGGAAGAAGATATTGACAGAAAATTTATTTGTGTCCAATTACCTGAAAATTGTATAGAAAAAAGTGAAGCCTTTAAAGCTGGTTATAGAACAATTGCAGACATAGCAAAAGAAAGGATTAAACGTGCAGCTAATTTGATAAAGAATGATAAGCAAAAAAAACTTGATTTCAATCCTGAGAAAAAACTTGATTTAGACTTCAAAGTATTTAAACTCTCAGATTCCAATTTTAAACTATGGAGACAACAGGGCATAGAAACTGTTGAAGAATTGGAAAAGCAAATGGAGTTTTTCGCTGACCCCATTTCACAGGATGCTTTAAATGACTTTATGGTTTATGAGTTACTGATAAAATCCGGTTTCGACCTGAACTGCCAGATTAAGCATGAGAACAATATGTACTTTGTCAATTCCAACGAGATGATACTCTTATTGGACTCTGTTTCAAAAGATATTATCAGCAAAGTCATAAAAACCAATCCTCAAAAAGTAGTTGCATTGGATAAGCTTTTTGAAGGAAATGATCAGTTGAAAACCAACACTGCCCTTCAAATGAAGGATGCAGATATAGATTTTAAAACTATTTAAACATGGAACCAGAATACAACATTTTCAAAAATGGAAGTTGTTGGCTTAGGGCAGATTTTCATTTACACACAAAAGCTGATAGTGAGTTTAATTATAAGGACAATACAACCGAATTTGTTTCTAAATACATAGAACAACTAAAGTCTCAAAAAATTCAAATAGGGGTAATCACGAATCATAATAAATTTGAATTGTCTGAATTCAAAGCATTACGAAAAGAGGCAAAAAAGGAAGAAATATTTTTACTTCCGGGCTTGGAGTTTTCAAGTAAGGACGGCGCAAGAGGAATTCATTTACTTATTATATTTAATTATGAATGGATAGACAATAAGGAAAACAGAAACTATATATCAGAATTTATTACAACAGCTTTTGCAGGAATTTCGAATTACGATTCACCTCAATATCCTAATTCAAAATTTGGGTTATCTGAGACAATAGAACATTTAGATACATTTAAAAAGGACTATTTTATCATTCTGCCACATGTTGATGAAGATAATGGTCTCTTTAAAGAATTACAAGGCAGAAATCTAAATGAATATTTAACCAGTATTCCATTCCAACATAAGGTTTATGGTTTGCAAAAGTCAAGAAATCTTGATAACAGGAAAAGACTTTCTGAAATATTAGGCAAAAATATTCCTGCATTTGTTGAAGGCAGCGATAATGCTCATGGTGGTATTGAGGCAATAGGTGAAGGAAATATTGTAAATGGGGTAAAACAAACAACATACTTAAAACTCGGGGCTACTAATTTTGATGCATTAAAATTTGCCTTTCTTGATAAAGATTACAGGATAACTGATAAATTACCATCAGCTAAAAACGGATATATCAAATCCCTGACATTTAAAGGAGGTAAATTGGATGGGACTACGATCAATTTAAATCATTCAATGAACAATCTCATTGGAATCAGAGGCAGTGGTAAATCTTCAATCCTTGAATCAATCAGGTATTGTTTGGACATAAATATTTCAGAAGAAAAGAACCATGATTTTAAATATAAAACAGGTCTCGTCAATAGGACTATTGGGAGCGGCGGGAAAGTCGTCATAGAGCTAATGGACGACCAGGGCAATGAATACAGAGCAGAAAAGATATTTGGGGAGAGTACTATTTTATATAAAAACGAAGAAATCCAATACGGATTAAAACCTGCTGCAATTGTAGCTAAACCCGTATATTATGGACAGAAAGACCTTTCAGCTATTGGCAGTTCAATTTCTACCGAAAATCTCATTAACAATCTAATTGGGGAGAAAATATCAGAACATAAACGACTAATCGACAATAAAAACCAGGAAATTTATTCTTTGCTCTCCGAAATAAAGAATAATGACAGGAAACTTGAGATGAAGTCGGATATTGAAGCCAAAAAAGCCGAGTTGGAAAATAATATTCAAAAATTTAGGGATTACAAAATCGATAAAAAACTGGAAGAACAAATTGGTTTCAATAAAGATGCGAATCTGATAAAAAGGTTGAAGGAATTTGAAGAAAGTATTCTTGTTAGTATTGATGAGTTATTAGAGGAATACAAGGACAACTTTATGACATTTACAAATTATGAATCACAAGAGAACAAGCCGATATTTGAAAAATTATTAAGTTCATTCAATACTTTTCAAAAACTTTTTCTTCAGATTGAAGAGATTCAAAAGAAGCTAATTAACGAGCATGAAACTTTTGAAAAAATTGAAAAGGAGTTTCAAAAGAAATATGAAGAATTAAAGGAAAAATTTGCCGAAATCAAACGACAAATTCAGCTCCCAAATATTCAGGCTGATGACTATGTGAAATTTACAAAAGACCTTGACCTTACAAATGCTAAACTTAAGGAAATTGAAAAACTTACCAAGAAAAAAATAACTTATAAAAACCAATTAACAAAAGCGTTAACGGAATTACAAAATCTATGGCATAAAGAATACGAAATAATAAAAGATGAAATTGACCGAATAAATAACGACCAAAAATCAATACAGATTGAAGTAGGTTATAAAAAAAATAAATACTTGTATAAATCCTTTTTAAAGGAGAAACTAAAAGGCAGTAATCTTAGAGATAATAATATTCAGTCGATTATTGATCATTATAATGATTTGATTGAGGTGTATCATGACCTTGGTATGAAAGAGAGTAAGCTAAATGATGCACTTTCTAGTGAGAATCAATTATTATCATTTCAGGAAAATTTTAATACAAATCTTCCCGTTTTTTTAACTTTCAGAGTGCCGGATTTGTTTGAGATATTTTATCATAAAAAACCTTTGAGTGAACACTCATTAGGACAGAGGGCATCAGCTTTAATAATATTCTTGTTGACATTAAAAGATAGTAACCTAATAATAATTGATCAACCAGAAGATGATTTGGACAATCAAACTATTTATGATGATGTTATTAAGGTTTTGAAGAATCTAAAAAATGATACTCAGTTCATTTTTGCAACACATAATCCAAATATCCCTGTTTTGGGTGATTGTGAGCAAATAATTTGTTGTCGATATGAAGCTGACAATATACGAACAAATCAAGGCAGTATTGATGATATTAAAATAAGAAACGATATTGTCGATATAATGGAAGGTGGAGATGAAGCTTTTAATCAACGAAAAAGAATTTATGAATTATGGAAGCACTAGAAATAATTGAAATACTTGAGAGAGGCGAAGATAGCCAACATCAATTTAAAGAGAACTTTACCAACGCTGAATCTTTGGCTGGTGAAATGGTGGCATTTTCCAATAGCTCCGGTGGTATGATTATTATTGGGGTCGATAATAATGGCCATCCGGTGGGATTATCATCAGACGATATTAATCGTCTCAATCAATTAATAAGTAACACTGCTACTAATAACGTTAAAAATCCGATTAATCCTATTACTCAAAATATTAAAGTAGGTGACAATCTTCTGTTAATTGTGCAAATTCTTGAGGGCATTGATAAGCCTTTTATGGATAATAATGGTGTTGTATGGGTAAAAAGTGGTTCTGATAAAAGGCGAGTAACCTCAAAGGAAGAACTTAGACGAATATTTCAAAGTTCAGATCTTATTCATGCAGATGAGGTCCCAATTTCAGGGACAACTGAAAACGATTTGGATTATGAGTACTTTAAGGGATTTTACATGAAAAACTATGAGGAAAATATAGACCAATCAGATGTGCCTGTAATGCAATTGTTAAATAATTTAAATCTCACACATAATAACAGTTTAAATCTTGCAGGATTATTATTATTTGGAAAAGAGCCTGAAAAATACAAACCTGCATTTATCATTAAGGCAGTTTCTTTTGTTGGTAATGACCCAACAGGTGATAAATATCGTGATAGTGTGGATATTAAAGGTAAGTTGAAGGTGCAATATGAAGAGGCTATTGCGTTTCTTAAAAGAAATTTAAGTTATACTCAGCAAGAAAAAAGCATCAATTCATTAGGTGATCTTGAAATACCAATGATTGTCTTAGAAGAATTAATTGTCAATGCTCTTATTCATAGAAATTATTTTATTAATGCTCCTATCAGGTTGTTTGTGTTTGAAGACAGGGTCGAAATAATTAGCCCTGGAAGATTACCCAATAATCTAACAATTGATAATATTAAAAATGGCAATTCTAACATACGAAACGATATAATAACATCATTCGCAACCAAAGAATTACCATATAGAGGAATTGGAACAGGAATTAGAAGGGCATTAAAAAATTACTCAAATATCGAATTTGTAAATGATACTGACGGTGAGATGTTCGTAGTTACTATTAAAAGACCCAAAAGAAAGTAAATGAAATTACAGTTCGACCCAAACCAGCATTATCAAATACAGGCAATAAATGCCATAACAGGCATTTTTGAAGGACAACCGCTTGACGGATCAAATACAAGTTTTTATATCGACAAAGAGGACAGGCTAAAACTTATTTCAGGTCTTGGAAATAACCTCGTATTATCCGAGAAACAAATTTTTAAGAACCTGAAAGCGGTTCAGGAACAAAATGAAATACCGGTTTCAAAATCATTTGAAGGAATGAATTTTTCCATTGAAATGGAAACCGGTACCGGAAAAACCTATGTTTACCTGCGTTCCATATATGAACTAAACAAACAATTCGGTTTTAAAAAATTTGTCATTGTTGTGCCCAGCGTTGCAATTCGTGAAGGGGTTTTAAAAAACCTGCAAATCACGCACGACCATTTTCAAAGCATCTACGATAAAACACCCCTCAATTTTCAGGTGTATGATTCTAAAAGGGTATCAAACCTCAGGAGTTTCGCAACCAATAACAACATCGAAATTCTGGTAATCAATATTGATTCTTTTGCGAAGGATGAAAACATCATCAACCGCCCCAACGACAGGTTAACAGGTCAGCGCCCTGTTGAATTTATTCAGGCAACCAATCCCATTGTTATTGTGGACGAGCCGCAAAACATGGAAACACCTATACGGATAAAGGCCATTGCCAATTTAAACCCGCTTTGCACACTAAGATATTCGGCAACTCATTTAAACTTGTATAATCTGGTTTATAGCCTGAATCCTGTCAAAGCTTATGATTTGGGGCTGGTAAAACAAATCGAGGTTGATTCGGTAATATCCGAGAATAGCTCCAATCAGGCATTTATATTGGTTGAATCAGCAAATGCAACAAAAACGAAGGTTACTGCAAAAATTAAAATTGACACCAACTCAGATTCGGGGGTAAAAAAGAAATCCTTATCGGTGAAGGTGGGCGATGACATATATAATCTATCAAACGAACGTGAAATTTATAAGGAAGGGTACATTATTGAGGAAATAGACGTTTCCAATCAGTGCATTACCCTTTCAAATGGTTCAGTCCTGTATGTTGGCGATAGTCAGGGCGGAATGACTGATGAAATCATGAAATTTCAAATCCGCAAGACCATTGAAGAACATCTTAAAAAAGAAAAAAGGTTAAACCCAAAAGGAATTAAAGTTTTGTCCCTCTTTTTTATCGACAGGGTTTCCAATTATCGGAATTACGATGATTCCGGCAATCCGGTTCCCGGCAAATTTGCAATCTGGTTTGAAGAAATATACAACAGTTTCATTTCACAGCCAGCCGTTAGCGACATGAATAAACATGAAGTTCCAAAAGTTCACAATGGTTATTTTTCTGCTGATAAAAAAGGCCTTTTCAAAGATACATCAGGCGAAACCCAGGCCGATGATGATACTTACAAACTCATCATGCAGGACAAAGAAAGATTGCTGGACATAGAAAACCCTTTGCGTTTTATATTTTCTCATTCTGCTTTACGTGAAGGTTGGGACAATCCCAATGTGTTCCAGATTTGCACGCTCAACGAAACCAAATCCGACATTAAGAAACGTCAGGAAATTGGAAGGGGTCTCCGCCTATCGGTAAATCAGGAAGGCATCAGGTCTTATGACAGGAACATAAACAGGTTAACAGTAGTTGCAAACGAAGCCTATGAAGATTTTGCCAAGACATTGCAAACTGAAATTGAAGAAGATTGCGGCGTTTCATTCGAAGGCAGGATTAAAAACAAAACTGAACGTACACGTATCAATTACCGCAAAGGGTTTGAAGCCGACCCGAAATTCCTCGAAATTTGGGAACGTATTAAGCATAAAACTACTTATCAGGTCAGTTACAGTACAAAATATTTGATTGAAGTTGCCGGAAAACAGATTAAAGACCTTCCGAAAATTCAGGCCCCCTCTGTCCGTTCTACAAAAGTATCCCTGTCAATGTCAGAAAAAGGAATTGAAACAAACTATGTAGCGGAGAAGAAAGAAGTATATAGTATGAAGTTTCCCATTCCGGACGTTTTAGGTTATATCCAGCAACGCACAGAACTAACCCGCTCAACCATACTCGCAGTTTTAAAAGAATCGGGCAAGATTGAAGAAATACTAATCAATCCGCAATTATTTCTTGACCTGACGGTATCAGCCATACGCAAAACCTTAAGCGATTTAATGGTTGCAGGTATCAAATACGAGAAAATTGGTTCATCGCAATATGAGATGAGGCTTTTTGAGGAAAATGAAATTGAAACCTATCTCGACAATTTAACCTTCGAGGTCAGCGATGTATCGAAAACCATTTATGAAAATTACATTCCTTTAAATTCAAACATCGAAAGCCAATTTGCAAAAGACTGTGAAACAAGCGAACAGGTTGAATTTTACTTCAAGCTGCCGTTTTGGTTTAAAATTCCAACTCCCATCGGAACATACAATCCAGATTGGGCAGTTGTGATGAAAGACGAAAAGAAAATCTATTTCGTAGCCGAAACCAAATCAACCACAGATAAAGACAAACTTCGCAAAGAAGAACAACAAAAAATCCAGTGTGGTGAAAGACATTTCGAGATATTTGAGGATGTGAATTTCAGACATGTAACTAAGGTTAGTGAATTGCATTAATATTAAATTATGGCACAAACTTTTAATATTAGGGGCTTTGTTGCAAACATTGATATTCAACCAGATGAATATTTACTTCCGTTTTATGAGATAGTCGTTAATGCCATTCATAGTATTGAGGAAGTACTAATCGATGCATCTGAAAATTTAAAGGCTCAATATTCCGGATGGATTGTAAATGCAGAAAAAGAAAAAAATAAAAGGATTAGAAATTATATTCTTAATCCTGATAAACCTCGCCTAGATTATAAACACCTTTTAACAGTCTCGGAAACTTTTGAAGATATCTCAGCAAATGCAACCGATGAACGCTTGGAATTGAATTACATAAAAAGGTCTATATAACTTAGTATAATACTATAATACTCCCCGAAAATCGGACCACTGGTTAAGTTGAATATATTAGGATTAAATTTACCAGTGATATGAAAAAGACAAGAAGGAAATTTACGAGTTCATTTAAGGCCAAAGTGGCCATTTCAGCACTCAAGGAGCGGGAATCTCTTGCTGAACTATCAAAGCGCTATGAAGTACATCCGACCATGATCAGTAAATGGAAACTGGAATTTCTGGAGAAATCAGAGGGTGTATTTGACAGGAAGTCCGATGAAGACTCCGGAGTTGATGCCAAGAAGTTATATGCCAAGATCGGACAGTTGGAAATGGAAAACGATTTTCTAAAAAAAAGCTTAAACAAGACCGTACGATGAGTCAGCGTCTTAAACTTGTTGATAATCAGGATACGGTGAGTATACGGAAACAGTGTGAGCTTTTATCGGTTCACAGAAGCAGCTTGTACTATGCTCCAAAGGGAGAAAGTCAGGAGAACCTGAAGATCATGCGCATCATGGATGAGCATTACCAAAGTTACGTAGCGATCATTGTATATTTCGATCAATCTTGAGGACATAAAAATTGACCCTGAAACAGGCCTTAATTTTTACACAATTTGTAACTTTAGACGCTACTATGAAACCGAAAAATAACAAAAAAATAACTGCTTATGAAGAAGATTTACTCCCTTATCATTACGGTTGGTCTTATTATTCCTTTAAATCTGGCGGCTGACGGGACTGCCACAGTAGCCTTAAGACCAACCCATCTTGACATCTCAAGTGCTACTGCCCAGGGTGCAGTTTTGATGACCTTGAGCGGATATTCAACAGATGATGTCAGATATAGACTCTACAGCGGATCAAACCAGTACAATTGCTGGGATGCGACCACAGAGACCTATATCTCTTCAACTTCCTATGCATCTGGTCCTTCCGCACTTGGTTCTCCCTCAACAAGTTCCACATTCTGGATACCTTTTGAAAGAGGATCAATTGCAAGCACCTCAGCATCATATAGAGATAGGTTAGGACCTGCTTACTCTGCAAACAATAACACTGTTGTTTTGCCTGCTGCCACTGAAATAACCAGTTCATTCTCTCTTACCGGTTCTCTGGCAGGCACTACAGAATTGCCCCTTACAAACAAATATGTCATATTAAGTTTCAACGGTACGATACTGGTATCAGCAGTCTCATCTGATCTCACAACCGGAGCATTTACCTTAATCTGCCCTGAAGGTACTCCTATTGACAAGGTAGAGGTAAGAACTCTGTCCAACACTATTGTAGGCGCAGTAACAGGAAGCTATACTGCCTCAGCTAGCCTTGGCACTATCAGTCTTGCAACAGCTTCGGATAACCAGGCTCCTGTCTTCAATACTGGTTTCCCAAAACTTGCAAACATTGACGCTACCCAGGCTGACCTGGAGGTAAGCATGGACGAGGCAGGAAAAGCATATTACGTGGTTGTCCCTGACGGCGCCACTGCACCCACAGTTACAGAAGTAGTTGCCGGAGCCAACTATGGTACCGTCACCCTGACCGCACACGGAACAATAGACATTACAGCCGGCGGTGTAACATCTTCTGCCACAATAACAGGCCTGACGGATAAAACAAACTACGACATCTATGTAGTCGCCGAAGACGACGAGACAACACCAAACCGCCAGACTGTGGCAACTAAAGTGGACCTCTATACAATCCGCCCACCAGATGTGCTTCTGAGCGTCGACTTCGAAACAGAAAACTCGCTGGCACCATTCACGCAGATTAGCATCACAGGTGATCAAGTCTGGATTCAGGCGGTGAATAGTGGCAACGGTTATGCATATATGAATGGCTACTCCAGCGGGGCGCAGGAAAATGAAGACTGGCTCATATCACCGGCAATAACCCTGAGTGCATCGGAAATGAACGTATTGACCTTCATGACAGCCAAAAACTTTCCCGGCCCGGATATTGAAGTCAGGATCTCAACTAATTTCAGCGGCACATATACAGCGGCAGATATTGCAGCTGCAACCTGGACTGACATTACATCCCAGTTTGCCTACTCAACAGGTACCTATACATGGACACCATCAGGAGAATTCAGCCTGAATTCCTATTCAAACACAGTTTATGTTGCCTTTGTATACAAGTCAAACACTACCGACGGAGCTGCTGCCTGGGAAATAGATAATTTCAAAATCACCGGATACCTCCTCCCCGGCTCGGACGCCTCACTCTCAGACCTGAAGGTCGACGGCACCACAATTGCATCATTCGATGCCGCCACTCTCTCTTATGAGATGACCATAGAAGCCACGGTGACAACACCGCCGACAGTGACCTATACCACCACCGACGCAACCGCTACCGCAGTGGTAAACAACGCAACCGACCTTGCCGGCGCCGCCGCCGCCAGGACAACAACAGTGGTCGTGACTGCCGCCAACGGCACCACAACCCAGACATACAGCATCCTCTTCAACCCGATCATCGCTGTTGCCGACCTCGCTGCACTGCGCGCAGTATCGCCGGACAACTACGGCAGAATCTACCAGGTCACCGGACAGGTTGTGGTATCCGGCATCAATGACACCCAGAGACATCAGAAATATGTCCAGGATGCATCGGCAGGAATTATAATCGATGATGCAGGCGCTATAATAACCACCGCATACAATGTGGGCGACGGCATCACCGGACTGACCGGCAGCCTCTCAGAGTACAACAAGCTGCTCCAGTTCCTGCCATACCGCGACCCGGGCGCTGCATCATCAACCGGAAACGCCCTCACCCCTCAGTTAATCACCATTGCCGAGTTCGAAACCAACCAGGAAAACTACGAATCAGAACTGGTCAGGATAGTCGGTGTGAGATTCGATGACGCCAACGGTACGGCACTCTTCCAGGAGAAGAAGAACTACAACATCAGCGTCGGAACCGATGTGGCAATCCTGCGCACCATTTTCCTCGGTACTGACCTCAATGACAAGGTCATCCCCTATATGTCTGACGTGACCGGGATTGCAACTGTGTACAACACGGATGCCCAGCTTGCTCCCCGCAACTATGCGGACCTGGTCGTTTACTCCTCCGATGCCACACTCAGTGATCTCAAGGTAAGCGGCACAACAGTGACGGGATTCGCATCTGGCACCCTGACCTATAACGTCTCCCTTCCCGCCGGAACTACAACAATACCGGTAGTCACTGCAATACCCGCCGAGACAAACGCTACAGTGGTCATTACCGCTGCAACAGCACTCACGGGAGATGTGGCAGCCCGCACAGCGAAAATCGACGTTACATCCCACGATAAATCAACAGTTAAAAACTACACAATAGTCTTCTCCGTGGCAACCGGGATAAACGACAGCCAGGGCAGAAACCTCAGACTGTACCCCGTCCCGGCCCGTGATGAGATAACCGCTGAAGGAATTGAAGGGATCACCCTGATCGAGATATTCGAGGTGACAGGAAACAAGGTCACTGCGATCAGATGCGAAGGTGACACTATCAGGGAGATACCTCTCTCCAGCCTGCCACGCGGACTGTATGTTATGAAGCTTACAGGCCCGGATGGCGTGGTTATGAAGAAATTTGTGAAAGACTAAACCATAACTAACCCTCACCTTACATTGAAAAGCCGCTCCGGAGATCCGGGGCGGTTTTTTTTGCCAGCCCACAGAAAAATATCACACTATGGGGCATATACTCCGGCACCATACTATTGCCTACTGCCTTATTATTTACCATCTTTGCGGATGATGTTTCGCCTTCGCCTCAATAAACCGATAATCCTTCTCATCGTGACAGCAGTGGCTGTCGCCGGCTCCTGCCGCAGGATCCCGGACCCGCCGTCGCCGGATGACATAAGCCTCTTCGCCGCTTGCGTCATTCCCGGTACCTCCTCTACAATTGACATCATTACATTCAATGTCGAAGGATTCCCGAAGGCCGGTTACACAAGCGTCACAGCACTGTCAGCACTAATCAAGGCAATGGAGCCTGACATCGTGGCCCTCCAGGAGGTGGCATCCGAAGCTGACTTCAACCGATTGGTAAAACTGATGCCCGGATGGACCGGTTTCTTCTATCCTGTCAACAACGACGAATGGAACCTGGCATATATTATTAAGGATAACGAGACCGAACTCATTCCCGGAACCCTGCGTACACTCTTTGAAGATGATTACTATGCTTTCCCCAGGCCTCCTTTTGAGATAATGGTGAGACACAAATCCTCAGGAAGAGAACTGCTGCTGATCAACCTGCACCTGAAATGCTGCGGGGGTGCAGACAACGAAAGCCGCCGCCGCTCTGCCTCGCAGCAGCTGAAGGAATACCTCGATCAGCAGAGACCCGGTGATGCCGTGGTGATGCTGGGCGATTACAATGACGAGATCACCTCGGCCAGCGCCTCTGAGAATCCCTTCCTGAACTTCATTCAGGACCCCACAGACTACACCTTCGCCGATATGACCATTGCCAAAGGCAGCCAGCTCTGGTGGTCATACCCTTCGTGGCCAAGCCATATTGACCATATACTCGTTACCAATGAACTGACAGCATCAATAGATACAACACTGGTTATAAAAGTCAGCCCCTGCTATCCGGAATATGAAGAGGTCCTCTCCGACCATCGGCCGGTAGGCATCAGAATAAACCCGTAAATCCTTGTAATTAATCAGTTTGCGCCAGTGCTGCTTCGCACGATGACCACATAGACCGGGAAGTGGTCACTGTAGCCTCCCTGCCATACCGTACCCACGAAAGAGCGCAGCGGATATCCCTTGTACTGGCCATCCTTCTGCATCAGGAACGGCGGGTTGAATACCCGCGCATGGCGAAACTTGTATGTCGAATAGTCAATCCCCAGCAGCGACGGAGTGACCACTATCTGATCGAAAAGATTCATGCCGTCACGATAATTCAGAGAGCCTATTCCTCTCCTGAACAGCGGGTACATGGTGTTGAACATTTCCCCCTCCTTCAGCCTGTCAGGGTCACCTGACGCCCTGAGATACTTTCTCAGGCTCTCATCAACGGGATCATCATTGAGATCTCCCATCACAAAGACCTTCGCATTGCTGTCAATCGCCAGCAGGCTGTCAACCAGCCTGCGTGAAAGCGCGGCAGCAGCATTGCGGCGCGGCCTGGTGGCAAGCTCACCTCCGGAGCGCGAGGGCCAGTGCCCGACAATGAAATGCATCGGCTCACCGTCAAAAACACCTGAAACAACCAGCTGATCACGGGTGTAAACAGGCTCTCCCTCATCATTTGTCAGCGGCAGCGACGGACTTGCCGAGGCAGTCACCCTGAAGAACCGGGGACGATACATCAGCGCCACATCAACTCCGCGCCGATCAGGTGAGTCATAATGCACAATCTGGTAATTTGATTCCCTGAGCAGCGGATGCGCAGCAAGATCCTCCAGTACGGAACGATTCTCTATCTCCGAGACACCAAGCACCGCAGGCCCTCCGCTCCAGCCGTCTTCCTCGCCGATCCTCGAGATGGCCAGAGCCATGTTATCGAGCTTCTCCATATACCTGGCGCCTGTCCATTTGTTCGGCCCTTCCGGAGTGAACTCCTCATCCAGAACCCCCGGAGTATCCAGGGTGTCAAACAGGTTCTCGAGGTTGTAAAAGGCAATCAGCCCCGCCCTCACAGGTTGCTGGGCCTTAACAGGCTGCAATGAGCAGAAAAGTATTAGTAAACAGGTGATCCTTGCTGTCATAAAACTAAAATTGTGAGAGCAAAGGTAATGTTTTTGTCCAAAGGGATTAATGCTTTGCCGTCTCTCCGAAAAGCTATATCTTTCGGCTCTTTCTTTCAGACAACCTATGAGACACAACAAACTGATTTACACATTACTAATCTTTTCCCTCACCTGCAGCGCCATCACTGCTCAACAGGGAACCGTTAAGGGAACCGTCACAGGAAAAAACAGCGGGACACCCCTGGCGGGTGCAATAATTACAGATGCTTCGGGCAATGAACTCGGCCGTTCCGGCAATGACGGTTCATTCACCGTCTCAATCGATGAAGGCAAGCAGATGCTCTTCATTAATATGCCCGACTATGAACAGGCTATCGTCAGCGTGACAGTTGCTGCCGGACGAACATCCGATGCCGGCACCGTGGCTCTGCCCGAGATGGCCGGATTCATGATGGACATCGGCTCCGTCGGCACGATGGAAGGCTTCTCTGAAGACGGATTCGAAACACAGTCGATACAGGGAATACTGAGCGCCTCCGCTGATGTCTTCATGAGTACCGCTGCCTACACCTTCGGCCAGGTCATGTACAGGAACAGGGGATATGAGAGCAATTACCAGAATGTCAGCCTTAACGGATTCGTTGTCAACGACATCGAGTCCGGAGCTCCATATTGGTCAAACTGGGGTGGTCTGAATGACGTCATGCGCAGCACAATGGTCAGCTCCGGTCCCGAGCCCATTGGATTCCTCTTTGAGCCGGTTGGGGGCGCAACGCGAATAAGCACCCGGGCATCTGAATACAGATCAGGTATCCGCGCCGTCTACTCGCGCTCAAACCGCACCTATCCAAACAGGGCGATGCTTACCTACAGCACCGGCCTGCTGAACAACAACTGGGCAGTCACCGGAAGCTTCTCCAGACGATGGGGTAACCGCGGCTATGATGAAGGCACGTTCTACGATGCCAACTCCTTCTTCCTCTCTGTGGAAAAGAAGATCAACAGCCGCCACAGCATCAACCTTACCGCCCTCGACGCAATATACAAGAGAGGTGTCGGTGGCGGATCAACGCAGGAAGCCTATGATCTTGCAGGCAGCAACTATTATAATCCCTACTGGGGTTTCCAGAACGGCGAGGTCCGCAGCGCACGCGTAAGAAGCAACAACAAGCCGCTGACAACCCTTGCCCATACATGGAAACCCTCTGATAAACTTGACATCCGGACTACTGCCGGTTACTGGTTCGGAAAGAGCGGATATTCAGCCCTTAACTGGTATGACGTGCTTGATCCGAGACCCGACTACTACCGCAAGCTTCCAAGCTACTTCTATGACGAATCCGATCAGGCCCGTATAACAGAAGCCTGGAAGACAGACCCTGCAGTAAGCCAGATAAACTGGGACCATTTCTATTTCGCCAACCGGAAAAATATCTTCATTGTAAATAACGAAGGCGGAATAGAAGGAAACACCCTCACAGGCAACCGCTCGAAGTATATAGTGGAAGACCGTCGCAACGACCTCTCCCAGTTCCAGTTGAATACCAGGGCCTCGTGGGACATGACTTCCCGGCTTAACCTGACCGGAGGACTCCTCATCGATATCTACCGGGGACATAATTTCAACGTCATCAGCGATCTGCTCGGGGGCGACTACTGGCTTGATGTCGACCAGTTTGCCGAGAGGGATTACCCGAACAATCCGGAAGCATTCCAGAATGACCTGAATAATCCTGACAATGCCGTCACAGTCGGCGAAACCTTCGGGAACAGCTATTATGCCTTCCAGCGCGGCGCCACCCTCTGGGGCACCGGCACATTGAGCGGCAGCCGGTACAATTTATATCTCAGCGCTCATGCCAGGTATACGTCCATGTGGCGTGAGGGTCTGATGCTAAAGGGCCTCTTCCCTGATAACTCCTATGGAGAATCGGAGAAACTCGATTTCCCGACATGGGGCGTCAAGGCAGGAGGTGATTACCGGATCACAGGACGCCACATGATACTCTTCAACACCCTCGTGACTACCAATCCCCCTCTCTTCAGAAACAGTTTCCTCTCTCCCCGCACCCGCAATGACGTGACACCTGAGCTTCGCGAAGAGATGATCTTTTCCGGAGACGTCAGCTACGTGCTTCGCTCCCCGGCAGTGACAGGAAGAGTTACTGCCTACTACACCCGCTTCATGAACCAGACAGAGGTGACAAGTTTCTATCACGATGAGTGGAGAACGCTTGTGAACTATGCGATGACAGGCATAGACAAGGAGAATTACGGCATCGAAGCCGGAGCAGAAGTCAGCATCACCTCCGAACTCTCTGTCAACGCCGTGGCATCACTGGGGCAGTACCTGTGGATCACCAATCCAAAGATCACAATCACTCAGGACAACAACAGCCAGGTGCTCAGCAACGAAGAGGTCTGGATACAGTACTTCCGCCAGAGCGGTACCCCGCAGACTGCACTGGCACTGGGCGTGGAATACAACTCCTCAAGGTTCTGGTGGGCCGGTCTCACCGGGAGCTATTATGACAACATCTGGCTCGACTTCAACCCGGTCACACGCACAAAGGACGACAGCGGCTACTATCCCTGGTGGGATTACCAGCAGAAGGCTGAGCCGGGATACCTGCTAGACCTCTTTGTGGGTAAATCATGGAGGGTAGATGATCTCTATATCAACCTGAGCGCCAACGTCAGCAATATCCTGAACAACCGTTCAATGGTTACAGGCGGATACGAACAGTACCGATATGATCCTGAAAGACCTGACCTGTTCCAGCCCCGCATATACTACGCCAATGGCTTTAACTACTTCATTAATCTCAGCATAAGGTATTAAAAATGAAGGAGGAACAGATCATGAAAAACATCACAAGGATATTCAGATTTACAGCCATTATAGCAGGAATGTTCTTTGCAGTCTCCTGTACTGACAATAACGAAACACCCCCGCCAATAAAGGAGTTCATCCCGGGTGAGATTGTCACCGTCCAGCAGGTCAGGGCGCTTTACGCGGATCAGCTGGCCATCTCAGATTATACACAGCGTCACCCTGTTGAGATAACTTACGACTGGGCTCTGCGCGGCATCATCACTGCCAGCGACAAGGAGGACGGCAATTTTTACAAGGAAGCCTTCATTGAGGATGCCACCGGCGGACTCAGGCTTCTCTTCGAGGCCAACAGCGGACTCTATATCGGTGATTCAGTCATCCTCAACCTGGAGGGACTCTGGCTTGGCGATTACGGCAATTTCTGGCAGCTTGGAGGCTTGCCATACTACCAGGAAGACGGTACCCTTCGCGTAGGCGGTATGAATATGGACCTGCAGTGCCTCAAGCTCTCGATCCACAACCCGACTTACCCTGCAGAGGTTACAATTACTCAGGCAAGGAGCTCGGCTTACCTGGGGCGACTGGTCCGGCTGAACGAGGTACAGTTCACTGACGCCATGCTTGGCCAGACGTGGGCCAATGCTGAGGAGCAACTAACAGAAAACAGGACACTCGAGGACTGCAATGACAAAACAATCATCGTTCGTACAAGCGGGTACTCTGCTGCTGCCGGTGAACTGCTGCCGGCCGGCAACGGATCCATCACCGGAATAGTGACAATATTCAACGGCACCTACCAGTTCCTTGTACGCGATTTTGACGAGGTGGATATGACCGGTTCGCGCTGCGGCGTGGTTGATCAGCCCCTCGGCACACCGGTTGAAACCCTCAGCGAGAATTTCGAGAGCTTCAGTGACAATGATGACATCTACATCAGCGGATGGCAGAACATTGCCACCGCCGGCGGCCGCATCTGGCTTGCCAAACTCTTCAGCGGAAACAGGTACGCCCAGGCTACCGGGTATAACTCAAACCTCTCATCTATGGTTACATGGCTCATCACACGGCCTGTAACCATTTCCACCCAGAAGGTGCTCTCATTCCAGACAGCAAAAGCCTACTGGGCACATACCGAAACCAACTTCCCGATGGAAGTGCTCATCTCAACCGACTATGACGGGAACAACATCACCACGGCCACGTGGACTCCGCTGACAGCGGTTTTGGCACAGAAGACAGACCCTGACCATACATTTATCAGCTCTGGCAACGTTTCACTGCCTGTCGCTGCCGGCAAATCGGCTGTAATAGCATTCAGGTATACCGGCAGCCAGACAGAGAGTACCACATACCGAATTGACAACATCGCTGTCACAGCAGCAAAGTAAAGTTTGAGAAAATGATTATCAGAAACATATTTAAGATTTGCATTGCAGCATCACTGTTGATTGCCTCATCATGCAGCAGGGAGCCTGTGCCACCGCCGGAGCCGAAGATTGACTACATCACGATTGAGCAGCTCCGGGCGATGCATGACAGGGGGATCGCCACCGTTGATACCAACGTTTACATCCATGGTATTGTCACCCTTACTCCCGAGCTGGGTAACATTCCGGCGTTTGTGGCATATATCCAGGACTCCACGGCGGGCATCTGCCTGACAGTCACAGGGAACAATACCTTTTCGCGCGACTCGGAGGTAAAAATACTGTGCCGCGACGTCTCCTTCACAGAATATAACGGGCTGTTGCAATTCGGTGACATCAGCATAGCCAACCAGGTTACTGTTGTAAGCCTCACTCCTCCTGCTATTCAGCCTGAGACAGTGACTATCCCTGAGATATTAACGGGCGACTATCAGGCCATGTACATAAGAATTGAGAATGTACAGTTTGATGAACCGGGCACCTATTCCGGGGAAAACATCCTGACAGACTGCAGCAACGAGCTGGAGGTCTACACCCGCTCTGACGCCAGCTTCTCATCTGAGACCCTTCCTGCCGGCAACGGCTACATCAATGGCGTTGTCTCTGAATTCAACGGCAGGCAGCTGCTGCTGAGGGACGAGACAGAGAATGGCATGACGGCTGACCGGTGCGGGGAAGCAGGCATGACCTACCTGATGCAGGACTTTGCAACCCTTGTAAAAGATGCGGATGTCAGTACCCTCGCCGGTTGGAAAACATATCCGCAGGCCGGCACAAAAACATGGTACGGCAACGAGGTCAGCACCCGCAAATGGGTTCAGGCCACTGCCTATAACTCAGGACAGGCCTCGGTGATCACATGGATGATAGCCCCGGTAATTGATCTGACTATGGCAACAAGCCCTTATCTCCAGTTCGAGAGTGCCAACGGTTGGGACAAAGGCGCCACACTGAAGCTGTTTGTCTCAACCAATTATGACGGTTCAGCTACGCCCTGGAACTCTTCCTGGACTGAGAAGACCTTCAGCATGCCCCCATTGTCTGCTTCGGGCTTCAGCCAGTTTGTCAACTCCGGCCAGATAGACCTTTCGCCCTACAAAGGCGGTCAGCTCTGGATAGCCTGGGTATATGACGGCGGTACAGACCGGACAACCACATGGGAGGTAGATAATGTACTTGTTGCAGAAAAATAGTCATCCTGCACTCCCCTCTTCAGCTGTCCTGTGGCTGAATTAATTCGCAATTCGCAATTCGCAACTCGCACATCCTAATGCTGAAGCTTATCCCGACACTGGTCCTGCTCATCTGCCTGACATACAGTCTGGCCGGGCAGGTACCGGCGGGCTACTATGAAAGCGCCTCCGGCCTCACGGGAAAAGCTCTTCAGCAGGCACTGCATGACATCATCGACGGTCACACTACGCTTGAATACAGTGCATTGTGGCAAGCCTTCTCAACCACTGACGTCAAGGCTGACGGAATAACGGTGTGGGACATCTATTCCGACAAACCCGGAGGGACTCCTGCGTATACCTATACTATATTTACGAAACAGTGCGGCACTTATCAGAAGGAGGGTGACTGTTACAACAGGGAGCACTCATTCCCGAAAAGCTGGTTTGATGACCTGCCACCGATGAATACCGATCTCTTACACATCTACCCCACCGACGGATGGGTGAACAACAAGCGAGGCAATCTTCCTTACGGCGAGACCGCGAGTGCCACATGGACATCCACCAACGGCAGCATGGTCGGACCAAGTTCGGTGCAGGGGTACCAGGGCACCGTGTTTGAGCCGATTGACGAATACAAGGGTGATCTCGCCCGTACATATTTCTATATAGCTACGCGCTACTACGGCGAGGACAGCCAGTGGCCCGGCAGCGATATGACTGCAGGAGCCCAGCCCAAACCCTGGGCTGTTCCCATGCTCCTTGCCTGGCATCTTGCGGATGCTGTAAGCGCCAAGGAGATAAGCCGCAACAACGAGGTTTACAAATACCAGGGAAACCGCAATCCCTTCATTGATGATCCGAAATTTGCAGAGAAGATCTGGGGAACGCTTAACCCTGTTGAGGAGACCCGGGAAGAGCGTCTGTCCATGACCCTCTGGCCCAACCCGGCACAGGAGTGGCTGAATGTCAGCATATCAGGCTATCCGTGCAGCGGAAGCGTGGCATATATCTATGATACAGGCGGATGCCTTGTACAGACGGCAACTGTTGAAGAAGGCTTGGTCACTATCAGCACAGCAGAACTGCCTGCAGGAATATACTTCCTTACACTTTCCTGTGACGGGAAGATTTCAACAGAAGCATTCGTTGTAACCGGAAGGTAATCATTGTCCCGGAAAACTTTCTGACCTGCGTATTGTTTTACCTTTGCAGAGCAAGAAGTAATGACTGACAAATCATTTGCAATAGAGGGGATGAACTGCGCATCGTGCGCAGCACACGTTGAGAAGGCCGCCGCTAAGGTCGAAGGCATAACATTTGCCAGCGTCAACCTGGCTACGGAGCGTCTCACCATTTCATTTGATGAGCGCAAGACATCGGTCAATAGTGTCATTGATGCCGTCAGCAGGGCAGGCTACAAAGCCATCGATGATGAGAAGGAACGCCGGGCGTCTCAGCCTGAGACAGAGCGTCTGCGCAAAAGACTTATCTGGTCACTTATCTTTACCGTACCCCTGCTGGCACTTACCATGTCCGCCATGGCCGGCGCGAGGCTGCCAGCATTCATCTCCCCTGAAAGCAGTCCGTTGGCCTTTGCCCTGCTCCAGCTACTGCTTACTACCCCGGTCATAATCACCGGGCGTAGCTTCTACCTCGCCGGAACAAAGACACTGCTCAGGGGCAACCCCGGTATGGATACACTGGTTGCCATGGGTACCGCTGCAGCTTATCTGTATGGCATCTATGCCACCGTCAGGATAGCGGGCGGCGACGGTCACTACGTACATAATCTATATTATGAATCGGCTGCTGCAATAATTACACTTATAACCACCGGCCGCTTCCTCGAGGCCAGGTCGAAGTCAAAGGCCGGGAATGCAATACGGAAACTGCTGTCACTGGCTCCTCCGCTGGCTACCGTGCTTCGCGACGGCAGGGAAAAGACAGTGCCGGCTTCAAAGGTCCAGGTGGATGAACTGGTTGTCATCCGACCCGGAGAGAGATTCCCTGTGGATGGCATAGTGACCGACGGAACCACCTCAGCCGACGAGTCGATGCTCACCGGGGAGAGTACACCTGTGGAAAAGAGCGAAGGGTCCGAAGTCACCGGCGGAAGCATCAACCTGAACGGTTCAGTAGTCTGCAGGGCCGCACGCGTCGGCAGCGCCACCACCCTTGCAAGGATTGTGAAGCTGATGGAAGAGGCGCAGGGGTCAAAAGCACCCATCGCCAGGCTTGCCGATAAAATCTCCGGCATTTTCGTACCGGTAGTCATGGCGCTGGCACTTCTGGCTGCAACAGGATGGCTGGTAGGCACAGGTGATTTCCGGCTGGCATTCACGGTGCTCATTTCCGTACTTATAATTGCGTGTCCCTGTGCACTCGGTCTAGCCACGCCTGTAGCTGTGATGGTTGGTACGGGCAGAGGTGCACAGCAGGGCATACTGATTAAAAGCGGTGAAGCGCTGGAGACCGCCCGCAAAGCAAAGGTGGTGGTCCTCGACAAGACTGGCACGGTCACTACCGGTATCCCGGTTGTTACTGATATCAGGCCGGTCAAGGAGGCAGACACAGACAGGCTGATCACTGTCGCTGCATCGGCTGAAAGCCGCTCAGAACACCCTGTCGCAAAAGCTGTCGCTGAGTATGCAATGGTCAAAGGCCTTCCCGTCACAGGACCGGACCGCTTTACCGCACTGCCGGGATACGGCGTCGAAGCCTCTGTCAACGGCACCCATATCCTTGCCGGCAACAAGAGACTCATGGATGAAAGAAAGGTAGAGACCTCCGGAGCTGACTTTGCAGCTGAAGAGCTTGCTGCACAGGGAAAAACAATTATGTTTCTGGCCGCCGATGGGAAATGCCTTGGAGTAATAGCCGTGGCAGACACCATCAGGCCGGAATCGGCCGGGGCTGTCCGCGCATTAAAGGCAATGGGCCTGGAGGTTATGATGATTACGGGCGACAGCTACCAGACAGCCAGACATATAGCCGGACAGGCTGGCATCAGCAGCGTGATTGCCGGAGTACTGCCCGGCGACAAAGCCGGGGAAATACGCAAGATCCGAAGCAACGGTAGCAGAGTTATTATGGTGGGCGATGGCATCAATGATGCACCTGCCCTGGCTACGGCAGATGTGGGCATAGCAATCGGATCCGGTACCGATGTTGCCATAGAGGCTGCTGATATAGTGCTGATAAAAAACGACCTGCAGGATGTGGTCCGCACACTTAAGCTAAGCAACAGCACTATCAGGAACATAAAGCAAAATCTTTTCTGGGCATTTTTCTATAACATCCTGGGCATACCGGTGGCCATGGGTCTGCTGCACCTCTTCGGCGGACCGCTCCTTAACCCGATGTTCGCTGCCGCAGCAATGAGTTTCAGCTCAGTATCGGTTGTTTGGAATGCACTGAGACTCAGGAAAATAAAATTATAATGCATTTTTTTTGATTTTTTTTCGCAGGGCGATTAAACCTACATAGTTTATACGCATCTGAGTAATTGTAAACAGCAAACAATTAAAGCAAACAATAACTAAAAGCAATTACTCATGAAAACAAGATTATTCTTTACAGTGGCAGCTTTCATAGCTATGACGGCAATAGCAACGGCTCAGACGGTACAGCAGACTCCTGATCAGACAGGCAGAGGACGCGCAGCAGGAAATGTATACGTCGATGCAGACAAAGACGGTGTATGTGACAATTACGAGAACGGCACCAGGCCCGGTCGCAGGGCATACTCTGCCGGCGAGAACCAGACTGCTGCCAATCGCGGCCCCGGTAAGGGACAGGGACTGGCACAGGGTCCGAGGAACGGTCAGGGTCGTGGACAGGCAGTGGCAACCGGCAGAGGTGCAGGTCAGGGCCAGGGAACCGCTCCCGGCAGAGGACGCTATAATGGCCAGGGTCCGGCATTCGTTGACGCCAACAAAGACGGCGTTTGCGATAACATTGCACCCGCGCCTGAAAAGAAATAACCATCACAAACGGTTGAATTAAGAAAGAGATCCATATGGGTCTCTTTTTTTTACTTGAACAAAAAAGAAATATAACCCTCGCAGAGGGTAAGGAACTGTAGAACAATTGGATGGATAAACAAAAGATCCTCGTAGAGGATCAGGAATTGTAGGCAAGTATGTAGGAAAAACACGATCCTCGTAGAGGATCAGGAATTGTAAAAGCCCTTGGCCCCCTGAACCGGCGGGCGGGCGGCTGGAGCCCTGCCATATACAATTCTTGATGGCCTACAGCCATCCTTTGGAGTGCAAGACAACAGAATGTACAAAAAGAAGATCCTCGTAGAGGGTCAGGAATTGTACATATATGCATCCCCATTGCTCTCTCGGATATGTGTGCTACCTTTAGCCACAAACCCGTAAACAAATTGGTTTGTACCTTACAATAATAATCCCGATGTACAATGAATCCGGCGTCATCACTACAACGCTGGACCGGCTTCGCAACACCACGATGCCGGATTTTGTTTCACAGGTTGAGGTAATTATCGTCAACGACTATTCAACAGACGACTCGGCCGCAGTAGCAGCAGAAGCAATAGAAGGGATTCCCGGTGCCAGGGTACTGAACCTCCGTGTCAATGCCGGCAAGGGAGCCGCGGTGGCTGCTGGCATGCGCGAGGCAAAAGGTGACACCGTAATCATCCAGGACGCCGACCTCGAACTTGATCCTTCCGACATCCCGGCACTTCTGCAAAGAATGCACAGCCAGAATCTGGACCTGGTCAGCGGTACACGCTTCAATACCGGTACAAGACACCCAGGTCACGCAACCGCAGCCGTCACCCTCAACAGAATCCTCTCCGCTATTGCTGCAAAAGCTACACGCAGACCGGTCACTGATCTTACCTGCGGCTATAAGCTCATCAAAAAGGAACTTTTTGAGAAACTGGATCTCCGCGAAAAACGTTTTGGCTTTGAGACCGAGCTGATGTTCAAGGCTCTCCGATCCGGAACAACCTCATTCGCCGAGGAACCTGTCAGCTATGACCCGCGAAGAAAGAGCGAGGGCAAAAAAGTCGGCATCACTGACGGCCTCGGGATAGCTGCCAGGGTTCTTAAATTCAGCCTGACAGGCAAAAATTGGATTTCTGCCCTGACGTTGACCCTCCTCATTGCCTTCATGACCGTTACTATGCTTTCAGAGAAACACTGGAAAGATGAGCAGCGGGTCATAGAGTGGGACGCCATCTCGTACTATGCCTACCTGCCGGCAACATTCATCTATAATGATCTCTCGCTGAGTTTCGCGGACAACTACAAGGGACCTCACAAATTCATTGTCTGGCCTGAGAGGAGTCCCACGGGAAAGTATGTTATCAAGACCACCATGGGCCTCTCCCTGCTATGGACACCCTTCTTTCTTGCCGGTCACACCGTTGCGTATATCTCCGGGGCCGACACCGGAGGCTACTCACCACCATACAAATTTTTTCTGCTCCTTTCAGCACTGTTTTTTCTGACGGTCGGGCTTATCTATCTGAGAAAAATCTTGCTGGCAAGCGCCACAGATAAAATTGCAGCTCTGGTCATCGCAGCCTTTGTCATAGGTACAAATCTCTTCTGGTATACCCTCTTCCAGGGAACAATGTCACATGTCTACTCCTTTGCGCTTATCAGTGCATTTGTCTGGTATTCAATGAGGTGGCATGAAGGACATCTCACTGTCGGTGAGCTCCATCCCACTCTGGGCACGGCACAGGAATTACGGCAGGTCAAAAGCCTCCGGCGACTCTGGCCCGGTCTCAGGCTTGGCCTTATCCTGGGAATGATTACCCTCATAAGACCGACAAACATCATTATCCTGATCTTTTTCCTGCTCTACGGAGTTACTTCGGCACAAACCCTTCGCCGGAGAATCGGAGAACTGACCCTAAGCTACAGGAGCCTGGCTATAATAGCGCTGGCAGCATTGGCCGTCTGGCTGCCGCAGATGATCTACTGGAAGGAGATGACCGGACACTGGCTCTACTTCTCATACGGCAGCAATGAACGCTTCTTCTTCTCAGATCCGGCAATAATAAAGGGACTCTTCAGCTGGCGCAAGGGATTGTTCCTCTATACACCCTTAATGATCTTCGCCTTTGCGGGAATCATAACCCTCTGGAAACGCCGCTCACCTCACGCCCTGCCGGTAACGCTATTCGTCCCGCTGAATATATACATCATCTTTTCCTGGTGGTGCTGGTGGTACGGCGGAGGATTCGGACAGCGGGCATTCATCGACAGCTACGCCCTGATGGCAGTGGCTGCGGCTGCGCTTCTGACCCCTGCCATGACCGCAGACAGAAACGTAACAAATAGGTGGCTTCACAACCTGACCCTGGCAGCCTTCCTGCTGCTCACATCCATGGGTATCATTCAGAACATTCAGTATTACAACGGCGCCATCCACTGGGACTCGATGACCAAAGAGGCATACCTCGACTCCTTCGGGCGTTTTAACCCCTCGGCAAGATTCTACGATCTGCTCGAGGCTCCCGACTATGACACAGCAAGAGAGGGCCTTGACAGGTAATCCCGCCAAAGCCCTCCAAACCAATTAACACAAGATCTTTACATATCTTAACGGCGCTGGTCCTCACAGGCATCAGCATACTCATCGCCACTGCCGGCCGCAAATACTATTTAGCCTTGTTTATGCTGGCAATCACAGCCTCCTTCGACTTCACTCCTATTATTCTCTCCATCTCCTTGCCATCCTTGAACAGGATCATCGTCGGGATGCTCCGGATACCAAACTGTGCGGCAACCTGCTGCTGCTCATCCACATTAAGCTTGTAGATTGTTGCTGTGCCATCCGTTGCCTCGGCCACCTCGTTGAGGATGGGAGCCATCATCTTGCACGGCATACACCAGTCGGCCCAGAAATCAACCAGCACCACACCATTTTTGGTTTTGTGCGCGAAGTTCTGCGCGGTCAGATGCTCTATAAGCTCGCTCTCGGCAACAGCCGGAGCATTCTTCATCTTGTTGTACGAGCGCATGAACAGCATCACCAGCACGGCAATAACCACCAGCGCAATTATCAGTCCTTTCATTTTCATCTCTGTTTAGTTTCTTTTAAGTGAATGAAGGTAATCGGCGGCAGCCAGAGCGGCAACAGTGCCGTCAGCGACAGCCGTGGTCACCTGTCTGTAACGTTTAGCGTTGGCATCACCCGCCGAAAAAACGCCCTTTATATTTGTTGACATATCGGCTCCGGTAATGATCTCACTCCTTTCGTTCATCTCCACGTGCCCCCTTAGCCTCTCTGTGTTAGGCACATAGCCAATGAAGATGAAGACCCCGTCAATTTTGAAATTCGTCTCCACGCCTGTGACCAGGTTCTTGATTTTCACACCCTCCAGCTTCTCTTCTCCGTAGAACGAAGCGATTGTTGATGACATCAAGAAGCTTATTTTCGGGTTGGCTTTTGCCTCATCCACTGCAAACTGAAACGCCTGAAAATGGTCGAACTGGTGTACTATGGTCACCTTCGTGACGTATTTAGTCAGTGATACGGCCTCCTCGAGGGCTGAGTTGCCCCCGCCCACCACCACTATCTCTTTCCCGGTAAAGAAATCTCCGTCGCAGGTAGCGCAGTAGGAAATCCCTCTGCCCTTGAACGTATCCTCTCCGGGTACGCCAAGTGTGCGCGAACGGCCGCCAGTTGCCAGTATAACTGCTCCAGCAGTATAGATCTGGCCGTCACCGGCAGTGACACTCTTTACTTCGCCTTCAAGGCTGAACGAGCTGATCTCCGCATTGCCCTTCACCACTGCACCAAAGGCAGTTGCCTGTTTCTTCATCACCGAACCCAGCATATGCCCGTTGATCTTCTCGATGCCCGGGTAGTTGGCAATCTCGTGGGTAAGAGTCATCTGACCTCCGGGGGTGCCCTCTGTGAGAAGCAGGGTTTCAAGCCTGGCACGCGAGAGATAAATGGCTGCTGTCAGGCCTGCCGGTCCGCCCCCGAGGATGATGACATCGTAATGATTGCTGTTCTCCATTGCCTATGCGTTAGGCTGACCGAACTCGCTGTTGAGGATTGTCTTAACCTGCTGCATCGACTGGATGCTCGAGGTTGCCTTCACCATCTTGCCATTCTTGTAATAGACTGTGAATGGCAGTCCCATGAAACCACGCGTAAGCGGAGTATTGCGTATGGCCATTGCCTCAGGATTGTCAAAATCCATGTCGAAGAATTTCACATGGCTGTAAACCGGCTCAAGTTCCTCCATGATTCCGTAAACCGGGATACACATAGGGCCCATCCTGCCGCAGCAGACCATTACATTTTCATTCTCACTGATAATCTTTTCGAGCTGCTCAGCAGACTCAACATGATTCAAATTCGTGTAAAGCATATTTTTCTGTTTTATTGATTACTTACTTCTGACCTATTGACCTTCAGACCTCAGACCTTCAGACCATTCTGACCTCGTGCGTCATCTCTATTCCCGCCTTGCGATAAACCGCGGACACTCCGCAATAGCGCTCCTCCGACAGGTTTATGGCCTTCTCTACTTTTTCCAGGTCCAGATCGTTCCCTTTAAGTTCATAGATAACATGCATCCTGTAGTAGGTCTTGGGATGATCGCTTGTCGTGTCACCTTCCACCTCCACACTAAAATACTCGACATCCTGTCGCATCTTTTTGAGCAGTGATACCACATCCATCCCCGTGCATCCTGCCAATGCGGCAAGCATCAGAGGTTTGGGGCGCGGACCTGAGTTTTCGCCTCCTCCGTTCTCATCAGCATCAATCATAAAATTGTGTCCGTTGACTTCCGTGTCAAACTTCATATTACCCTTCCAGGTAGTTTTCGCTTTGCTAATCATTCTCTTTAAAAATTTTTCACAAAGGTATGTCTTGTCTGGCAGAGCTAAGCAAATAAGACGTTACACGTGACAACAGACCGATTGAAACAGATCAGCAAATAAATTGACCTGTTTCAATGGCATTTCTGATTGTCTATAATGATTAAATTTGTGCCTCAGAAAAAACCATGAAGACAATAAGCCATACCGATAAGGAATTCGTCTGTGACATAACCCTGCCCTGTTTCTCGGCGCTGACGCCGGAGGAGACGGAGCTGGTTCGCGAGAGCCGGGTTCAGGTCGTTTTCCGCCGTGGCGAGAACCTGGCAAAACAGGGCGCTTTCGCCTCCTATGTAATCTTCACCATCAGCGGTTTCTCAAGACAATATATTGAGAGCAGTAACGGTCGCGACTATAACCTTCGGATCATTCGTCCCGGTGAGATGGTCGGTCTGTCGGCTGTTTTCAACCGGAACACCTTCGGGTATTCGGTGGTGGCGGTAACAGAGACGACCGGTTTTCTGATCGAGAAGGAGGCCATTGCTGCACTGGTGAAGCAGAACGGGACGTTTGCCTTCAGCATTATCAGACGCTACTGCGAGCAGAACTCGATGCTCTACAACTCCCTGGACAACGTATTGCATCAGCAGACCAACGGCCGGATGGCGACGGTGTTGCTTAATCTTTCGCCGGAAAACTTTGGCGGCGAGGATCTTTTCAGGCATCTCTCACGGCGTGAGATGGCTGATTTCGCAGGCATCTCCACCGAGGGAGCAGTCAAGGTTTTAAAGAGCTTCGAGAAAGACGGTTTGATTAAACTCTCGGATAAGAGCATCATCCTGCTTGACCCTCACAGGCTGGAGGAGATCAGCAGGACAGGATAAAGATCATATCTTCGTTTATTACACTAAAAATTAAAGCCTGATCACCTGACCCGGCAGGTTGAATCCCTCAAGATGCAACAACAACGGTGTGTTGCGATCATCTTCCTTCAGACCTGTGACATCTACCTGTATACTCTTCTTCTCCCCGGGAAGCAAAACAATGTAGTTGTCATCCGTGAAGACCGGCAGCACCGTCTCCCCGTCAAGGGTCCGCATAACCTTAAGCCGCACAAAGAACGCCGTCACAGTGCCGCTGCTGGCTAAATCCACCGTGTAAATACCCTTGTTGCTCTTCATCATCTGCCCTACAACCTTTGCCTCGGGCAATGAGGTAAGCAGCTTACGCTCACCGTCGCGGGGGAACCAATAGGTGCTCTCGTCAACCGTCAATCCGGTTGAAACATATGTTATACGCAGCTTAAGGAGCTCCACCGCGGCCGCAGCAGTGCCAAGATCAAGATCCCAAAGCTTAGTGACACTCTGCCCCTCAAGAGTCATCTCCTGCGCCTTCTTCCACAGATCCTTGCCGTACTCATCGGTCAGCCTGGCCTCAAGCCTTAAACCCTTTCTCTCCCTGGGTGTACTATTGACGACATAAATGGCAGAGTCAACAGGATTGAACATCAGGTGCACCGGTGCCGCACCATGACGAAAACCGTAGAACCCTGCGTTCTGATCAAGATACCAGTCGTAAAACTGCCCCTTCAGCGCCGGCCAGGGATTCTGACTCTTCCAGACCAGGAACCCCGTGTACCAATCCCACATGCGCAAGGTATAACCTTCAACCATTGAGCGGTACTGCTCATAATTCAGCAACTGAGCTTTCCTCACGAAGTCGGACAGGTCCGCCGGCTCTCCCAGTCGCTCTATCATGCCTCCGTAACCCATATACTTATGGTATCGCCACACCTCATTAACATCATTGCCCACAGGCATAACAAGATCCTTCTTATCCATCATCTTCCCCAGTCCTTCCATGTTGGGCAGGCCTACTGAACCTATCTCGGGATTGAACGGATGCCACTTCTCTGTAAAGAACCAGAGAGGCTCCCTGATGTTATAGGGTCCGTCCGCCGTGCCGCCGATAGTATTCCGAAGCAGATACCCGGAAGTCGACTCATCAAGATATATCCGTGTTCCGTCTATCTCCTCAAGACGCTGGCTGATCAGGGTGTCAAGCCCGGGCGGCGGCGGAAACTCATTCCCTCCGCAGATGATATATAAAGAAGGATGGTTACGCAGCATCTTCACCTGGTCCTCAACGGAGCGCAGGAATAGTGAATCATCATCGGGATAAAGGCGTCTCACCTCCTGGCTGTCTGCCTTCTTCAGCGTATCAGGCCACCTGCCGTTGCAGTCGCCTGTGATCCAGAGATCCTGCCAAACAAGTATCCCGTTCCTGTCACACGCATCATAGAACTCCGGTCTCTCGGTGATCGAACCGCCCCAGACCCTGATCATGTTCATGTTCATCTCGGCATGCATCTTCACCTCAGCCTCATATCGTTCGGAACTTAGCCTCAGCATGCCGTCCGATGCTATCCAGTTGGCACCGCGTACAAATATTTTCTGCCCGTTGATTGTAAATACGCGAGCACCCAGTGAATCGTCAAAATAGCTCCCCACATCGCGGAAACCGAACATCAGATCCTCCCTGTCGAGCGTATTGCCCTTCTTGTCGTGAAAGGTGATAACGGCAGGGTACAACGACGGCTGACCCATCCCATTGGGCCACCATATCCTGGGATCAGCCTGCTTCTGCTCCTGGAAGGTGAAGGTCACAGTTGAGTTTGGCAAAATCTTCAGCTTCTTCTTATCTGTTGATCCCATGTACGCAACAGCGATCTCGCCCTCAACCAGTTTGTCTGTCGGATTCTCCAGCTCAGCGGAGAAGGTGACAAACGCAGGATCCTGCAGCTCGTTCGGGAGCCGGGCCCCAGGCACCCTCGTCCGTGCAAAGCCGTTCCTTATATCTATATCACCCGTCACCTCTATCGTGACGGCGTCCCATATTCCTGTGTTTCGGTCTCTTACAGGCTGAATCCAGTCCCATCCGGCGGTAAACTGCATTGTCACATCACGCCCTATTGTGCCATCGCCACCCTGGCCTCCGTTTGGCTTGCCAGGATTCATCGGAGGCTCAACCCTGACAGCCAGCCTGTTATGTTCACCACGATTGAGCAGTTTCGTGACATTGTATTTCTGTCTGAGGAACATCCCTTCGTGCACTCCGTTGCTAATCAGATGGCCGTTGAGATAAATCTCTGACCTGTAGTTTATACCCCTGAAATTGAGCCACACCTGCCTGGTTGAATCGAGGTTATCGGATGAAAAGCGTGTATAGAACCAGTATGTGTAATAATCGCGACCCGCATCAGCCACATCGGGAATCTGCTCGTTGTTCATTCCGTGCCACGGTTCAGGCATCCTGCCGTTATTAACCAGTGTCGTGAGCACCGTGCCGGGAACGGTGGCATTCATCCAGCCTGTCATCTCGGGTTCACTCGCTGTCAGCTGGTATCCGTCGAGGTTCACCTCCGACACCTTCTTCGCCCTCCAGCCTGAGGTCAGCGGTGTAACCTGCGATTCAGCCAGAAGAGTAAAACACAACAAAAAACTGATTATAAGCGCCCTTTTCATCACAACTCCGGTTTTATTCAAGTATGGAAAGATATATAAAAAATCCTTCAGTGTTATTGCCGTATGGGTTCTGCCACAGCTGACGCGCCGCCACGACAGGGAAAGACCGTGCGTGCCCAAGATTCCGCAAGCGCTGGTGCCCGACAAGAAAGGGCAAGACCGCCCGGGATTCTGCGAGAGCTGGCCCCCAGGCAAGACATGGTTCCAAAGCCATCGCAGCCACGGATTTACCATCATATAAAAATTATTTACCTCCGGTCCCTTTGATATTAGCCGGGGATTTTCAAAATTGCAGGTTCATTTAATGCGACTATGCAGCCCCCACTCCCCAAGGAGCGAGAAAGACTCTTTGCACTGATCCTGACACAGCACCGCACCTGGGGCTCAGTACTCACACCCATCATGCTCGAGCGGGTGCCGGGGCGGGATTACTTCTCCATCGCGGAGGCACTCTCCCCCTTCCCGAACAGCATCACCCTGGCAGGCCTTGACAATGAGGAGCGGGAAGCCGTCAGGCTGCTGAACGAGTACTCTGACCGCAATCTGTTCAATCTCTTCTCAAAACACCGCAATGTGAAGGAGTTCATGGAAAATGTCACGGACCGGGAATTCGATAAGCTTATCAAGCCGTATATTGAAAAGAGGATTTGCCAGTGCCTGAAGATAGCAATGAATGAGGAGTTGCCGCTGTATCACCATAAGACAAGGATCAACTCCCTGCACCCTGAGGACAGGCTCATGATAGATCCCGCAGAGGCGAAGCCGGTATTCAGTTTCGATCGCATTCCGGGATCCACCAGCTACAGCCTGATCATCGAGTCAGAGAACCGGCCGGTCCAACTGCGCGGCATAAGTGTCGAAATCCTATCAAACAAACCCTGCATCATCAGAGCCGGCCATAAAATACATTTCATTGCCAACATCGAAGGCGCCAAGATCAAGCCCTTCCTCACCCGTGACAAAATAATCATCCCGGAAGCCGCAGTGGAGAAGTACTTCTCCACCTTCGTGCTGCAGGTAATCAACACCCATAAGGTCACCGGTACAGGCTTCTCTCTCGAAAAGGCCGAAGCAGTCAGGACGGCCTTTCTTACCGTCGAGAGGCTGGTAACCGGCATCCCGGCTGCCATCCTCAGGTTTCGCTATGACAAGAGAGACATCTATTATCCCGATGAGGAGATGCACTTCACCGCCTTCAGCAACAACGGCGGCCGATTCAGCTTCCTGAGGAAGGAGCGTGATGCAGCATGGGAAAAGAGGTGCCTTGCAGCCCTGGATGAGGCGGGGCTCTTCACCGAGGACGGCATTCATTTCAGTACCACCGGCTCTGTCGAAAATGAGCAGGATTCCCTTTATGACCTCCTGGAGGCAGTCTCCTATAACAGGGAACGGCTTGAGGAGGCGGGTATGACCATACGTACCGGCAGCCTCGAGAGACCCTATGCCCTCCGGCGCGTGGAGATAAAGCTCAGCCACCAGGTGATAAACGACTGGTTTGACCTGAAGGCTGTCGTGACCATTGGCCAGTTCACCATTCCCTTCACCCGGCTCCGACGTAACATACTCGAAGGAAGACGTGAGTATCTCCTGCCTGACGGCACTGTGGCACTGCTGCCCGAGGAGTGGTTCGCGCGTTATCGCGGACTGTTTGAGATGGGCAAGGATAATGACGAAAACCTCCTGCTGCACAAGCAGCACTTTGGCATCCTCAGCGAGGTTATCTCCGGTGAGGATTGCGACACCTGTGCACGTCTTGAGAAACTGGTCATGCCTGAACAGCTGAAGCTGCTGCCCCCATCCAGAGACCTGAAAGCCGATCTTCGCCCATACCAGCAGGAAGGAGTAAGCTGGCTCCACTTCCTGCAGTCGAACAACCTCGGCGGATGCCTCGCTGATGACATGGGCCTGGGCAAGACCCTGCAGACCCTTGCCCTGCTTCAGTGGAACAGGGAACAGATGCTTGCCGGCAGGGATGCCATAACAGAACAGACAGAAGATAACGTGCAACCCGGAGCGCGCCAGATGACACTCTTTGGCAGCATCACTCCGCCCGCCACATCGCTGATAATAGTCCCCGCTTCCCTCTGCCATAACTGGCACAATGAGATAAGTCGATTCTGCCCCTCAATGAGGACACTGATCCACTACGGTGCAGCAAGGAACAAGTCAGCCTCGAATTTCACCGGCTATGACATTATCATCTCAAGCTATCATACAGTACGCCAGGATATAGATATGTTAACGCGGATCAATTTCTTTTACGTGGTACTGGACGAGAGCCAGCACATTAAAAATCCAGCTTCACACATCTATCGGGCTGTCATGCGGTTGAGGGCCGATCACAGGCTGGTCCTGACAGGGACGCCGGTTGAGAACTCCCTTACAGACCTGTGGACACAGCTTAACTTCGTAAATCCCGGCCTTCTCGGCTCGCTGGCCTTCTTCAAACGCGAGTTTGCAAGGCCCATCGAAAAGAATTTTGAAGAAGAGAAGGAGAAGCGGCTGCGAAAGATCATTCAACCATTCATAATGAGGCGCACAAAAGAGGCGGTCGTCAGGGAACTTCCGCCTGTGACCGAGCAGGTGATCCACTGTGACATGTCCGATGAGCAGGCTGCTATCTATGAACGCGAGAAATCAGCTGTAAGAAACAGTATCCTCGAGAACATCGAGTCAGTAGGCATTGAGAAATCAGCCATCATAGTGCTACAGGGGCTGATGCGGCTGAGGCAGCTGGCAAACCATCCGGTCCTGACCAATGACACATACAGCGGGGGATCAGGAAAGTATGACACCATAATTCACAATATTGAAAGTGTTGTTGCAGAGGGACATAAGATACTCGTCTTCTCCTCTTTCGTCAAGCATCTCGAATTGTTCCCTGACTGGCTCAACGCAAACAGTATCGGGTTTGCGATGCTGACAGGATCGACACGCAACAGGGAGAGTGTCATTGAAAGCTTCAGGAGGAATGAGAGTATCAGGGTCTTCCTGATCTCCCTCAAGGCCGGTGGCGTGGGCCTCAACCTGACCGAGGCCGATTATGTCTTTATCCTCGACCCGTGGTGGAACCCGGCGTCGGAGATACAGGCCCTGAGCAGGGCGCACCGCATCGGGCAGGAGAAGAGGGTGTTTGTGCACAGGTACATATCCGGCAACACAATCGAGGAAAAGATACAGCGGTTACAGGAGAAAAAAACACGGCTGGCCGACACCTTCGTCAATACCAATAACCCTCTGGGCGACCTTGACGTGAAGGAGATGCTTGAGATACTGAACTGATTTTTTTATAGTTTTACGCGAACTTAACAAATCACTAAAGACGCTGCAATGAATAATTATCAGAACCATCCGCTGGCCGGAGCCGTGGACCTCGACTCGGCATTCAACAAGATGTGGTTTTTCTACAAGAAATACTTCCTGGGTCTGTACATCATCTCTGTGATAAGCGCCCTGCTGACATCATTCTTCACATCCGGCATTGACCTGGCATCATTCCAGGAAGCATCAACAGACCCGGAACTGGTGCTGGAGAAAATGAAGGAGATGGCCGGCCCCTACGCCCTGATGATGCTCGTATCACTGGTATTCGGGGTACTACTGCATGCATGGGTGCTGGAGAAGCCCACCGGCGGACAGGGATTCATATCGTCATTGACACGGAAGACACTTACGGCGCTGGTCCCATATCTGGTTGCAGTATTAATACTGCTTATTCTGACAGTCTTACTGACCTCCGTCGGGCTGGTGTTGCTTGTATTGCCCGGGCTCTTTGCCATATTTTACATGGTCACGGTGATAATGTTTGCCATGCCGGTCACAATGATTGAGACCCGAAATCCGATAGAGGCCGTGTCACGGTCATTCAGGCTGACTCACAAGAACTTCTGGGCCAACCTGGGATGGGTTATTGTTGTACTGCTGATAATCATAGTTGCCGCCATGCTGATCGGCGCACTCGTCATGCTGCCATTCACCGGCTCATTCATCAGTTCAATTGCCAATCCTGAAGAAGCCTCCTCATTACTGGATATGCACCGTAACCCTCTGTTCATTATATTGAACGCCCTGCTCAGCGGTCTTATCACGCCGGTGATGCCAATACTGGCATTCCTGCTTTATTTCCGCAACAGAGGCGACGAGGTGACAGTGGAGGTGACCACTGACAGTGAAAATAAGGTGAAGGTGGAGGATCTCTATCCGACGATGCCGGGGAGAGAGTGATGTGACGGTCACAGCTGAAAGCGAAAAAGTGTTTGGGCACCGGCTGCCGGGGGCAGCCAGGTGATTCATCAGGCGCCTATCTCTATTATCCACACGCCGGGCTGGGTGATCTCCAGATCTATCGAGGTGTCCACCCTTACAGTCTTCAGTTTGCTCCATTTGTTGAAGCTGACGCGAAGTTTGAAGGGAAACTCGCAGTTCCTGAACTCCATCTGGGAGTTTAAAAACTCCGTTTCAATACCCGAGGAACCAGTGATCTGAAGATTTGTCACATCAAGTGTGCCCGAGGTCATGGGTTTCAGCAGCACCCGTATCTCCTGGCCGTCAGTGTACCGGTAGACCCGGTAGCGCTCCATGGCTTTTGCGGATATGACTTTATATCCCTGAACGGTCTCATTCCTGCCCATGTATTTATCCCTGGTCCAGAGTCCTTCCTGGATGCTGTCTGTTCCTGCGTACCTGAAGGTGTACTTTCCGTTTCCGTGTCTCTGCCCCTTTGACCATGCACCCACATAAACAGAACTGTCAGCATAGATATAGGTACCCTTTCCGTGCGGCAACCCCTTTTTGAAAGCACCGGTATAATGATCAACACCCCAGGCCTCACCTGCGCCGTGAGCAAGTCCGTTTTTGCATTCACCAACATACTTTTCACTGATCTGCCTGACGAGTACGGTACACTTTTCCTGTGAATAACCGGCTAGGCCTATGCCAAACAGCAATGCTGCCGCCAATATCATAAAACGACCACAATTCTTCATTGCATGACTGGATTTTCTTTCAAAGTTACCTTATTACGGTGACAATCCACGGACGCCAGCCTACTTGTCGAATCTTTTCAGCATCTTTCGTGAGATCTTCTCTTCCGGGTATTGCTTCCCGAAAGTAAGCCAGTACTCCTTCACGTTCTGCTTCACCTCTTTCCTGAGGATCAGTATACCTATCAGGTTCGGTACTGCCATCAGCACAATGGCCACGTAAGAGAGTGACCAGATTATTGTGGTATCAGTGAATGATGCGATAAAGAATGCCGCCACAAACACCAGCCTGTAATAGATCACGTACTTCGGTCCGAACAGGTATGTCACCGCCCTGTCGCCATAGTATGACCAGGATATAGCGGTGGAGAATGCAAACAGCAGCAGCGAGAACGTCACTATGTATGGCCCGAATCCTTTGAGAATACTTCGGCTGAATGCGAATGTTGTGAGTGGTGCGCTGTGTATCAGCGACTCCCCCCGGACAGTCATTGATGCCATATTTGACAGCTTGCCGGCCAGCACTTCCAATTCTCCGGTGAAAGGCTCCTTGCCTGAAGTGAACCTTATATTGGCGGCCAGTGACCTTGCATGGATGACCGAAATTCCGGCGGTGGTTATGACACCGTTTTCCACCGTGAGTTTGCCGTTATAAAGATCGAGGAACTGTTCTCCCCTGAGATGATTGCTGAGTTTTTCCACATCAGCGCTGTTTCCGTCGTCATATATCCCGCTCAGTATCTGCATATCAGTTGTCTGGAACTGGTTGTCAGTCTTTGTGTTCCATGCGCCTGATGCAAGTACGACCAGTCCGGTCAGGGTGCAGATGCAGATAGTGTCAATAAATGGCTCCAGCAGCGCTACCATGCCTTCGGAGACAGGCTCCGGGGCACGGGCGGCCGAGTGGGCTATAGGTGCAGATCCCTGACCTGACTCATTGGAGAAGAGGCCCCTGTTCACACCCCTGTTCATCGCAAAGGCGAAGGAGGCGCCGAGAAAGCCTCCGGTAGCAGCTGAACCGGTAAAGGCATCGGCAAAGATCGATGCAAACGACGGCAGAATGTTTTCAGGATGAGAAAAGATGACCAGCAGCGCACCTATAAGATATAGTATCGCCATAAACGGCACCAGGACAGATGTCACCTTTGCAATTCTCTTTATTCCGCCGATAATTACAAGGCCAAGAAGCACCGCCAGTATTGCTCCGGTGATAATATGCTTTATTCCGAAAGTTGAAAAGACTGAATTGGAGATGCTGTTTATCTGTGGCAGACTGCCTGTTCCGAACGAACTCAGTATTGTTGCCCCGGCAAAGAATGCCCCCAGCACAACCCCGGTTTTTATGAGTTTCCCGTCACGGGTCTTGATATTCAGGCGTTTTTTCATGTAGTACATCGGTCCGCCGGAGACAGATCCGTCAGGGAGTATGTCACGGTACTTGTGGGAGATTGAGACTTCAACCATCTTGGTACACATCCCTATGGCAGCCGTGACAAGCATCCAGAAGAGTGCTGCCGGTCCTCCGAGATGGATGGCCAGAGCTACACCGGCTATGTTGCCGGTACCTACAGTTCCTGACAGGGCAGTGGCAAGAGACTGAAAGTGGGAAGTATCGCCCACGTCGTGTGAGTGATCATACTTTCCACTGGTAATCCTGATGGCATGACGGAAGTACCTTACCTGCGGGAATCCAAGATAGATCGTGAAGAACAGGCCTGTTCCGATAAGCAGTACCATGAACCAGGGATGCCCTCCGAGATACCCGTCGAGCCTTACAAGGAAGTCGTTGAAGCCGTGCATGTCAATTATCTTAAATTCTAAAATTTAACCAGCCCGAGTCCGTTCAGGAATACAAGTGCAATCGCCAGCGGAGCCAGGACTTTGATGGCAAACCGGTAGAGTCTGTAGTATCTCACACGCAGTGTGCCTCCGTTCGAAAGTTCATCCTTCGATTCGCGTCCCGGGAAATACCAACCCAGGAATGCTACTATAAGCAATCCTCCCAGTGGCAGAAGAATATTTGCAGTCGTATAGTTGAAGAGGTCAAAAATGTTAAGCCCGGACAGCTTGATATCGCGCATCAAACCCCAGGAAAGGGATGCTGCTATCCCCAGGATAAACATCGAAGCTGTTGCAATGATGATTGCCGTACGCCGGTTCATATTCAGCTGTTCCGAAAAATAGGCCACTATCACCTCGAGTACCGATATTGTCGATGTCAGCGCGGCTATCGCCAACAGTACGAAAAATGCAAAGGCAAAGATCATTCCACCCGTCATCTGCTGGAATATTCCCGGCAGTACTATGAAGGTGAGTGCCTCACCTGACGACGGACAGATGCCAAAGGCAAACACTGCCGGGAAAATGGCTACACCTGCCAGGACAGCAACGAGCAGGTCAACCATCGAGACCTTCACTGCGGTACTGGCAAGCTTGTTATCCTTCGGGATATATGATCCGTAGGTGATCAGTGTTCCCATCCCGATGCTCAGGGAGAAGAATGCCTGCCCCAGGGCCATCAGCACAGTGTTGCCGGTGATCCTGGAGAAGTCAGGCCGGAAGAGAAATTCCACACCCTTGCCGGCTCCGGGAAGGGTGAGTGACTTGATGCACATTACTATCAGAATGACAAACAGAAGAGGCATCATGATCTTGGTCGATTTCTCAATGCCTTTGCGTACTCCGGCCAAAACAATCCCTGATGTAGCCAGCATGAAAACAGAGAACCACAGTGCTGGACGAAGGGATTCACTCCTGAAGGAATCAAACATCACTGTCAGCTCTTCAGAGCTTTTACCGACAAACCCGCCGATCAATGTCTGGTAGATATACTCAAGAGTCCAACCGGCAACAGCTGTATAGAAAGCCAGTATCATGAAGGCCGCCACTATGCCCATCATGCCCACCATGTACCAGGGTTTGCGCGGCGCCAGCGTTTTGAATGCCCCTACAGGGTTGCGCTGTGATCTTCTGCCGATTACCAGCTCTGACATCATTACCGGAATACCTATGGCGAACACTATGATCAGATACACAATCAAAAATGCGCCGCCACCGTTCTCTCCAAGGATATAGGGAAATCTCCAGATATTACCCAGCCCTATGGCTGATCCGGCTGCTGCCATAATAACCCCCATCCTGCTGCCAAAGGAATCTCTTTTGGAAAAATCAAATCCGCTCATTTACTGACATATTTTGGTGTAAACTTTTAAAGAGTTTAAAGGTGGCAAAATTCTTAAACGCAGCAATGAGTTGATGCTAAAAAACAGAAAATCATCTGCCATCTGCATAAAGCAGGCAGAGACGTTGGGTTCAACGTCTCTGCAATAATACTGTCAGAAAATCAATTTAATAAGACTCTCTTTCAATGTAATGCGTGTGCAGAAGCTCGTGTGACTTATGGCCGTTGGGCTTTTCGAGGAACTCGTTGTAGATAGCAATTATCTCCGGGTTCTCGTGTGATTTCCTGAGGTCCATGTGCATGTCTTCGGAATAGATTGCCTCCATCCTCTTCTGCCTGATGGCTGCGTTTGTGGGGATCGGCTGGCCGCCACCTCCGAGGCATCCTCCGGGGCAGGCCATGATCTCTATGAAGTGATACTGAGCCTTACCTGTACTTACTGCTTTGGCTATCTTATTGGCATTTACCAGGCCGTGGGCTATAGCCACCTTCAGTTCAGCACCCTCAAGGAACCTCCACTCTTCGGTTGTGCCTTCGATCTTTATCGTAGCCTCCTTCACCCCTTCCATACCGCGGACGGGCATGATATTCAGGTTCTTGAAGGGTACCGGTTTTCCTGTCACCAACTCATAGGCGGTACGCAGTGCTGCCTCCATGACACCTCCGGTGGCGCCAAATATCACACCGGCGCCTGTGGAAGTACCCATGATTGAGTCATAATTGTCAGGCTCCAGAGAACGGAAATCAATCCCGGCCTGCTTGATCATCACTGCCAGCTCGCGGGTTGTAAGTACGAAATCGATGTCCTTGTAACCGCTCGATCTCATCTCAGGTCTGTCAGCCTCATACTTCTTCGCCGTACATGGCATTATGGACACCGAAACAATCTTGGAGGGGTCAAGCTTGCGCTTCTGTGCATAGAATGTCTTTGCCAGGGCACCGAACATCTGCTGGGGTGATTTGCATGTTGACAGGTTCGGCAGCATCTGCGGATACTTGTGCTCAATGAACTTGATCCATCCCGGTGAACATGAAGTAAACATAGGCAGTGCCATGCTGTGATCATTCTCTACCAGAACCTTCTTCAGCCTGGTAAGAAGCTCAGTACCCTCCTCGATGATCGTCAGGTCCGCGGTGAAGTCGGTGTCAAGCACTGAATCAAATCCAAGCTGACGCAGGGCAGTCACCATCTTGCCTGTAACCCTCTCTCCCGGATCATAGCCAAGATCTTCGCCGAGGGCCACCCTAACTGCCGGAGCTGTCTGTACAACCACATGTTTCTCAGGATCATAGATAGCATCCCACACCTGGTCAATATATGTCTTTTCAGTAAGTGCTCCCGTCGGGCAGCGGTTGACGCACTGGCCGCAGTTGGTGCAGACCACGTGGCTCATCGGCCGGTCATGGAACGAGGATATCTTCATATGTGCTCCCTTGTTTGCCACCGCAATGGCTGACACATGCTGCAACTGCGAGCACGTGCGAACGCAGCGCTGGCACCTGATGCACTTGCTGTCATCCTTGATGAAGGCCGGTGATGACCTGTCAATGCTATAGGAATGATCCTCAACCAGGTCAAGAAAAATATGCTCGCCAAAGGAGTATTCGTTTGCCAGTGTCTGCAGCTCACACTTCTGGTTCTTGTAGCATTTGGTGCAGTCAGCCCTGTGTTCCGAGAGCAGAAGCTCCACGATATGCTTGCGGGCGTTCCTTACTTTCAATGAGTTGGTATGTATGTCCATACCCTCCGATACAGGCATGGCACATGCAGCTATCAGGGTGCGGGCTCCCGTTTGTTCTACCACGCACACACGGCAATTGCCTGCCACGCAGAGATCCGGGTGATTGCAGAGAGTTGGAATGATCACACCCAGCTTTTTTGCAGCTTCGAGAACTGTGGTTCCTTCCGCTACCTTTACTTCCTGTTCATTTATCTTAAGAGTTACCATTTTGTTCTGTGCTTGTATTAGTAAATTATCTCTTCCCTGAAATTCTCAACTATCGATTTGAAGGCGTTACCCACTGACTGGCCGAGGCCGCATTTCGATGCCACCTTCATCGTATCGGCCAGTTTGACCAATTCGTTCAGGTAGGTCGATTTGGCTTCGCCCTTCTTCACCTTCTCAACACCCTTCAGGAGTTGCTGGCATCCTACACGACAGGGGGTACACTGCCCGCATGACTCTTCAGCGAAGAAGTCCAGATAATTGTGCAACAAGTTGTACATTGAGCGTGAACTGTTGAAGAGCTTCATGGAACCGCCTGTAGGTACCCCCTCAAACCCGATTATGGTCTCACCGAATTTCTTGCGAGGTACGCAGAAGCCAGAGGCGCCTCCCACCTGAACGGCCTTCGTATCACCGTCACCGAACTCATTTACAAACTCCTGCACAGTCATACCGAGTTCTAGTTCGAATATGCCCGGAATTGGTGTATCTCCTGATATTGAAAACACTTTGGAACCGCGTGAATCCTTGGTCCCCAGCTTGAAATACTCGTTTGCTCCCTTCTCAATTATCATCACGGCAGTGACAAGAGTCTCAACATTGTTGATGGAAGTCGGCTTTGAAAACAGCCCGCTTACGGTCGGATAGGGTGGCTTGTTACGTGGCTCACCGCGGAAGCCTTCTATCGACTCAAACAGGGCACTTTCTTCACCGCATATGTAGGCACCACTGCCCATACGGTATTCAATACTGAAATCGTAGCCTATCTCATTGATCAGCTTATGAAATTTATGAAGCTCCACAAAGAGCTGTGGAAGCAGGAACCTGTACTCCCCCCTGAGGTAAATAAACCCTTTCCTGGCGCCCATAGCCTTCCCGGCAATAGTCATTCCCGCATAAACCTTGGAAGCTACCTTGTCAAGTATCTCCCGGTCTTTAAAAGTACCGGGTTCTCCCTCGTCTGCATTACATACAATATATTTTTCAGGATCCTTCTCTGCGGCGGTGTATTTCCACTTCAGACCGGTCGGAAAACCTGCCCCTCCACGTCCTTTAAGACCTGATTCCAGAATCTGTTGTATTATCTCATCACTTGTCATCTCGAAGGCTTTTTTCATAACCTTCATGATATCAATACTTTCAAATATAAGGTCAACCTTTGTGAGTCCTTTGTTTTTCATTTCAATGCCTCCCTCTCTTTAGCGCATGTAACCTTTAACCACATCTATAACTGTCTCCGGCGTCAGATCAGTGTACGGCATGTCATTGATCAGAATTGCAGGAGCTTTATGACACCATCCTATACAGTTGGTCTCAAGCAACGTAAACATCTTGTCGGGAGTGGTCTCACCAACTTTTATCTTCAGAATATCTTCAAGTGTGCTTACAATGTCATTCTTCCCCTTCATCGAGCAGGTAATGGTCTTGCAAACCCTTATTACATTCTTGCCCCTCTCCTGCGTGTCAAGGAAGGTGTAAAACGATGCTGTCCCGTAGACCTCTGCTGCAGAGATGTCCAGTTCAGTGGCTACTGCCACCATCACATCATCGGTAAGGTAGTTGTGTTTCCTTACAATTTCCTGAAGGATGGGCATCAGGCTCTCTCTCTTGCGGCCGTGTTTCTCCGCCAGCTCCTTCACCATGTTACCAGTTTGATACATTTCTATTGGTTTTTAAGTATTAAGTTGTTTATAATTAAACATCGGCTTGACTTTTCGGCTGTGAAATTAATAACAATAAAAATTCAAAAACCTTACTTAAATCATGTTTATGAATATTTAAGGCCTGAATGAAACAATCGGTACTGTTGACAGATTGGCAGAATCAACCGGCAGAGAACTGCTCGAGCTGCGTCCTGAGCCATACGGACCACTTTTCAAGACCCTCTCCCCTGATGGCTGAGGTTTTAATGATGGTGATGCGTGGATTGATGGCGGTAATGTCTGCCATAAATGAATCCATGTTAAAGTTAGTATAGGGGATCAGGTCAGTTTTGTTCAGGATGACAGCCCTTGCTTCACTGAAGAGCATGGGATATTTGGCAGGCTTGTCATCGCCTTCCGCCGTGCTTACCACTGCCAGCTTGAAAGTCTCGCCCAGGTCAAATTGTGAAGGACATATAAGATTGCCTACATTCTCGACAAAAAGCAGATCAATGGCATCAAGATCAAAGTGTTCAATGGCTTTGAAGATACTGTGCGAATCAAGGTGACATCCCCCTTCGGTGTTGATTGCAACAATCGGGATATTGTACTTCTTCAGCCGCTGCGCATCACGGTCAGTGGTAACATCCCCTTCAATCACACCGATGCTCACCTCTCCTGACATCAGCTCGCAGGTCCGCTCAAGTAAAGTGGTCTTTCCGGCACCCGGTGAACTGATAATATTGATCATCATCACCTTCCTGGCCTTTAACAGGCTGCGAACCTCCTCAGCTTTATTCTGGTTTCTGTCCAGGATGTTTTTCATAATTTTTATTTCCATGATTATTCTCCTTCTATACTTTTTACGAACAATTCTTTCCCGTGTATAAGGGCAATCTCCTTTGAACCGCAGATGCCGCAGGCACAAAGATCACCTGCAGGCCTGTAACCGGATCCGCAGTGAAGACACCTCAATTCTGCCGGTATGATCTCTATATCCAATTCTGCTCCTGCTGCCACAGTATCCCTCGCCGCCTCACTGAAGGCAGCTACAAACAGATCAGGAACGATCTGAATAAACTGCCCGAAGCTGACATTGATCTTTTCAACCTTTGTCAGTCCTGCTTCAGCGGCATATCCTTCAACCATTGCAGCCAGGTCTTCTGCTATTCTCAGCTCATGCATGGCAATCTCCTCAACAAATCCTTGGCAGCAACTGTCCCGAAGGCATTTCCAGAAACCTGTTGCCACCTGCTGAACTGTTCAGTATGACTCTGCCTTCTCTTCCGGCAATAATTCCGCCAATGATCGCAGCACCCCGGCCCTGATGATCTGAATGCATCCTTTCAACAATTGCTTCCGCCTCGTCAGCATCGGCGACTATCAGAACTCTTCCCTCGCTGGCAAGGCTAAGCGGATCAAACCCGAGTATCTCACACAATCCCCTGACGGCTTCATGTACGGGTACGGATGATTCGTCAACGGCAATACCGCACATGGTCATTCCGGCAAGCTCATTCAGTACGGCTGCAAGGCCTCCCCTGGTCAGGTCTCTCATGAAATGAACTGCAGCAGGCCTCTCAACCACCCTTCTTATCAGATGGTTCAGCGAGGCGCAGTCAGACGTCATCGGTTTGTCAAAAGAGAGCTTACTCCGTGCTGCTAGTATTGTCACAGCGTGATCACCGGGCGGACCGTTTATGATCAGCCTGTCGCCCTCCCTGACAGAAGACCCGCTGCTTACATGCATCAGTTCTTCGCTGAGTACTCCCACACCAGCCGTGTTTATGAAAATCCTGTCGCACTTGCCCTTCTCAACCACCTTGGTATCGCCGGTGACAACCTTTACGCCTGCGGACTCTGCCTCATCAGCCATCGAGGATACTATCACGGCGAGCTGATCAATTTCAAATCCCTCCTCTATAATGAATGCGGCTGACAGATACTTTGGTACGGCCCCCGACACTGCAAGGTCATTTACCGTGCCGCATACTGCCAGCTTCCCAATGTTGCCACCCGGGAAAAAGAGCGGATCAATGACGTATGAATCGGTAGTGAATGCTATCAGGGCTGACGGGACAGCGAGCAGGGCCGAGTCGGTCATGGGACCCGTCATACCAAACCGTGCCGCAAAATGGTCACGTATGAGTGCCTGTGCCTGTCTGCCGCCGCTGCCGTGGCTCAGTGTTATCTTTTCACTCATGACTGTGGTATTTGTACCATGTATTGCATGATCCTTCATCTGACACCATGCATGCCCCTTCCGGGTGGTCGGGTGTGCAGTGCGATGCAAAGAGCGCGCAATCGGGTGGCCTGCTCACGCCTCTGAGAATATCTCCGCAGATGCATCCGTTTGCAGCGACAGCCTCAGGCAGGTCAACCGGGAAAGCCGAGGCATCAAAGCGCCGGTAAGTGCCACGCAGCTTAAGCCCGCTCAATGAGATGACGCCCAGACCCCGCCACTCAACGTCTGCAGACTCAAATACTTCATTCATATAAACCTGTGCCTTAATGTTACCGGCAACTGAAACTGCCCTCCTGTACTGAATCTCCACAGAAGGGCTTCTACTGTTCACCTGCCTGATGAGCATCAGCACGGCTGTCAGTATGTCTGTGGGCTCAAAACCCGTGACAACGCATGCCAGTCCGTATTTTCGCGGAATGAAGTCAAACGCTGAGGAGCCGGTAATGACAGCCACATGACCCGGACAAATGAAACCGTCGATATGCACGCCCTCCCTTAATATAACTTCCATTGCCGGAGGCATGACCTTGTGAGCGTTCAGCACGAAAAAATTGTCAATCCCTTCACTCTCAGCCTGCATCACGGTAACAGCTGTTCCGGGGGCAGTAGTTTCAAATCCGATTGCTGAAAAAACCACCTTCCTTCCCGGGTTTTCACGCGCCAGTTGCAGAGCTTCATGAGCCGACAGCACCAACCGGACATCGGCTCCCTCTGCCCTTGCCTCTCCCAGGGTCATAACAGTGCCCGGCACCCTCATCAGGTCACCGAACAGGGTGACGGTCATGCCCTCACTAAAGGCCAGGGCTGTCAGAGTGTCAATATACCTTGCCGCTGTGACGCAGACCGGACAACCCGGTCCGGAGATGAGCCTTACCTGCGGGGGCAGCAGTGAGGGGATGCCAAAGCGGTGTATTGAGGCCGTATGACCTCCACAGACCTCCATGAAGGTGTAATCACGCGTGGCCTCCTTCACAATCATCCCTGCCAGCATGGCAATATGCCTCCTGTTCCTGAATTCGTCAACGTATCTCATTTCCTGGTCATTCGCTTATTGCATCATCCATCTCCTGGAGCAGCCGGAGCGTCTCGAGCGCATCCTCCTCCTTCAGCTTCTCGATGGCAAAGCCGGCATGAAGCAAAACATAATCGCCCACCGTGACGTCATCAACCATCTGCAGTCCTGCCATGAAGACTGCTCCTCCCACGGAGACCTCCGCCATGGCACCCTCAATGGCAACTACCCTGGCAGGAAGACTCAGGCACATACACCTCTCCTTTCCGCCGCCGCAAGCAGCTGCCCGAGAGATATGCCACCGTCGTTTGCCGGTACAAGGTGATTGGTGTAAACCGTGAACTTGTTCATGGATAAAAGATACAAAGATTTCTTAAGCAGATACCTGTTCTGGAAAACCCCTCCCGACAATACAACCTCTTTCAGTCCCGTCTCCTTCCTTATCTTATTGCATACGGCTACTATTATCTGAGCCATTGTATTGTGAAACTTTACTGCAATCTGTGGAATGTCTGATCTGTGAGTATCGTTGATTATCTCTTGAAATGTATCCCTCAGGCATACCGTGTCACCGATGATGAACGGGTAAGATTCCTCGGTGATGGAGCTTATGGCTGATTCCAGTCGCATAGGAGCTTCGGAATCAAAGGAAGCCCTGGTGCAGAGCATGAGCAATGCCGATACTGCATCAAAAATACGCCCGGCCCCGCAGGTCAGCGGTGAATTGATGCCGTGAACAAGCATCTCCCTCACAACAGCAAGTTTTTTTTCGTCGATTGTCCGGAAAAGTTTTTCCGAACTGAAGTCATAGCCGCTGCCAAAGTAACTGAAGAGACATGAGAGAGCCATCCTCCAGGGCTCATCAACAGCTGCATCTCCTCCCGGCATCATGAAATAGTCGAAGTGAGTGTATCGCTCAAAATCACGGGCAGTGGCTGTCATGAACTCACTTCCCCAGGTATTGCCATCAATGCCGTAACCCGTCCCATCCATTATCACCGCGATGACCTTTCCGGTCAGGCCGTGCTCAGCCATCACCGATACCGCGTGGGCATGGTGGTGCTGGACCCGTATCAGAGGAAGCCTGCTTCCTTCTGCCATCTCCTCCGCAAACCTGGTTGACAGATAATCGGGATGCATATCGCAGACGACGGATGAAGGAGTAAACCTGAAGAGTGAGGAGTAAAGCCTGAATGTCTCCCGGTAAAAATCATAAGTGGCCACATTCTTTATGTCTCCCAGAAACTGGCTCATGAAGGCCTGGTAACCTTTGCCGATGCAGAGGCTGTTCTTCTGTTCCGCGCCGGCTGCAAAAATCCCTTCAGCAACTCTGTTCAGCTCAACGGGCTGAGGGGCAAAACCCCTGGCCCTCCGGATCAGGCACACATTACTTCCGATCACCCTGACAACAGAGTCATCAACCCGGTTAAGTATCTCCCTGTTGTAGCTAACAACGCAGCCTGTGACAGGCATAAGATCCCTTTCGGCCTGCAGATCGTCGGTTATAATTGGCTCATCACTCAGATTTCCGCTTGTAAGTACTACTGCAGGAGTTCTTAAGACTTTGAAAAGCAGGTGGTGGAGGGGCATATGAGGCAGCATCGCCCCGGTTGTGTTCAGGCCACTGCTAACTGATGGTGCCAGCGGTCTCCTCTGATTCAGAATGAGTATGGGCCTGCGCCATGAGAGCAGTGCCCTCTCCTCCTCTTTCCCTGTGAAGCAGTATTCATTCAGTGCATCCATATCCCTGAACATAACAGCAAAGGGCTTGGTATCGCGCTGCTTACTCTGCCTGAGGGCCATGACAGCCTCTTCGTTCAATGCATCGCACATGAGATTATACCCGCCTGTTGATTTTACAGCGACACTGCCACCCTCTGCCAGACGTTCAGCGATTAAACGTAAAATATGTGAAAAACCTGTGACCACCTGATCACCGGCCCTGAGAGTATATTCCGGCCCGCAACTGTTGCAGGCCAAAGGCTGAGCATGGAACCGCCGGTCAGACATATCATTGTACTCCGCCAGACAACCGGGACACATAGGAAAGGGAGCCATGGTTGTGGCGGCCCTGTCATACGGAAGAGCCTTTATGATGGTGAAACGGGGACCGCAGTTTGTGCAGTTGATAAAAGGATAATCGATACGCCCGGGATCGGAATGAAGATCAGCAAGGCACTCGTCACATACAGCGATGTCAGGACTGACCTCCGTAATGCTCTCTTCATTATCAATGCTGGGGGTGATTGTAAATTCACTGTAACTCCCTGTCTCTGTTTTTCTTACCTCTAAAGACCTGATATTGGCAGCCGGAGGGGCAAGGGCCTGTAAATCAGTGATAAAATGCCCCACTGTCTCTTCATCACACTGAACAGTCACCGTTACGCCGCCGGTCCTGTTAACAACCTCCCCCTTCAGAGAGTATGCGGAGGCAAGCCTGTAAACGAAGGGGCGGAATCCCACACCCTGCACAAGACCGCTTATCAGTATCTCATACCCGGTTTCCACTAAGTCTACAGGAATAATGACTGTTCTTCCTTCATTCGGTAAACAGACAGGATTACACTTTCTATCTCATCACACAGGTTCACATTGTTCACGACCACGTAAACGGGAACTTTAAGCAACACCGGAGAGAAATTTACTATTCCCCGGATACCCATACTGACAAGTTCATTGCATACATCCTGTGCCGAAATGTCAGGAACGGCAATAATGGCAACCTTGACACTGAACCTGTCAATTATCTCCTGGAGCCGCCCGGGCGGGTAGACACAGTTTTCAGCCCTGACCTTCTGCTTGTATGGATCCACATCGAATGTGGCAACAATGTTTATGCCCCGCTTAATAAACTGCCCGTATTTCGAGAGAGCCTGTCCCAGATTGCCCATACCTACCAGGATCACATTGCTTATCCAGTCGCGGTTGAAGAGAGCCTCAATCTCACTCAGAAGTGATGCGGTAATATAGCCTCCCCGTCTGTTCCCCCTTATTCCATACTCGGAAAAATCCTTTCTCACCTGTTCCGGAGTGACCCCGGTACCCTCGGCCAGGGTGTAAGAAAACACCCTGGTGACTCCCATAGAGTTTAGCCTGACCAGCAGCCCGTGATAAAGAAAAATCCTCCTCAGGCTGTTCCTTATATTATGTTTTGTGATTTGTTTCACATTAACAAACCGTTTCACAAATCCAATTGCAAGTTAAACCAACTTTTTCATACAGCACAAATAAAAATAATCATATTGATTATGAATATGTTATTGAAACAAACCCGGAACCTGATCCCGCTATGAATAAAATAAACTTGACTTGTGTTAATTGCACATTTAACTTTATTATGTGAATCTTCTCACATAAAATGTATTACATAAGTATTACGAAGGAAGATTGGCATCGTTCACTGGAAAAACTGCTCACTTCACATGACATTTTTGTTCCGGTGAAAGATGAATTCAGTCTTGATTACGAGCCGTTCAGGCTGAGTCAGGCTGAAAATATTGCTTACAACACTCCCAAGCCTGCCACTCCACTTAAGAATTTTTTTCTTCCCGTCAGGGAGAATGTGACTTCGGTCATGAGTAACGGAAGGCAAAGGATCATTATCGGGGCGCCCAACTGTGATATTGAGGCCCTTAAGTTGCTTGACGAGATATATCTTGATGAAGCTTTCACCGATCCCTTCTACAGAAACCGCCGGAAGAGCACCCTCCTGGTATCATCTGATTGCTTCTCGGTAAATGATCACTGTCACTGCACCTCCTATGGTGTTAAGCCATATACCACAGAAGGTGCGGACATTGCCCTGCTGTCAGAAGGTGATTATTTATTTCTGAGGATCATTTCAGACAAAGGGGAGGAACTGATCAGACAATTATCTTCTGCTGCCGGGGTCAATGACCCTGAACGACTCCGCTTCGCCGATCAGAGGCACAGTGAAACTGAAGCTTTGCTGGCTGAATTGAACAGGGGACTGCCTGATTACCGGGCTACCGGTGAGATAGTCCGGAAGGCAGGTGACAATGTCTGGGTCAAATATGCCTCGAAGTGTGTTTCATGCGGCGCCTGCACAACAATATGCCCCACCTGCAGCTGCTTCCTCCTTATTGACAAGCCCGGTTTTGAGAAGGTGAAACAGATGGATGCCTGCCAGTACCCGGGATTTGAAAGAGTGGCCGGAGGTGAGGACGCTCTCTTTGAACTTCCGCATCGCTTCCGCAACAGGTACATGTGCAAGTATGTATGGAGACCTCAGAAATTCAATTCACTGGCATGCACGGGCTGCGGCAGGTGCATTGAAGCCTGCCTGGGCAGGATCAGCAAGAATGAACTGTTCATGGAACTCACCTGAAGATTCTTATGGCCAGCGATAACTATAATATATATGAGCCCCTTCGGGCGACCCTCGAGGAGGTGATTGAAGAATCGACTCTGATCAAGACATTCGTGCTGATACCGGATGAGGAATTCGTCTTTAAAACGGGTCAGTTCATTGAACTCGCCGTTGACGGTGTGGGTGAAGCTCCCTTTACACCGTCGTCATCACCCCTTGTCTCCGACAGGCTGGAGGTCACGGTCATGAAGACAGGGTATGTCACCGGAATCATGCATGAGCTCAAACCGGGTGCTGTAATGGGTATAAGGGGTCCATACGGACGCGGTTACCCGGTTAGCGAATTCAGGGGGAAAGAGGTGCTCATCCTGGGAGGAGGTTGCGGCCTGGCTCCCATACGGTCACTTCTCTTCACTCTTGAGCATATGAAGGATGAGCTTGAGAAGGTCATTCTCTGCTACGGCTCCAAGACACCGGCCGACTGCATCTACAAGCCACTCTTTACCAGGCTCAACAGCATTGATAAATTTGAGGCCTACCGTACGGTGGATGTAACCGATGACGACTGGGACGGGCCGGTAGGTGTGGCAACTGCACTGCTCGACCAGGTAAAGGTGAATATAGAAAACTCAGTTGCCGTAGTCTGCGGCCCGCCTATTATGATGAAATTCGGGACTATAAGGCTTCTCGAGATGGGCTACCGTGATGAGCAGATATACCTCTCGATGGAAAAGAACATGTCATGCGGCCTTGGCAAATGCGGCCACTGCATGATGGGTGAATTCTTTGTCTGTAAAGACGGCCCTGTATTCACTTACAGGGAGATAAAACATAATCCTGAGATTTGGAAATAAAACGGCTACAGGCATGAAGGTGCTTCTGGATATGATTGAACTGAGGGCAGCGATGGTGCAGAACCCGTCCCTGGAACTGCCTGAGGCGCTCTGTTACAGTTCAGCCAACACAAACGGCCTCAAGACCATACGTGAACTGGCTACCTTCAGGTTCACCTGCCGAAGATGCGAGGATGCCCCTTGCATCGCAGTCTGCCCTGCCTATGCCCTTGAGAAAGACACGGACGGTGTGATCATGCGTCACACCAACCTGTGCGTCTCATGCAAGTCGTGCGTCACCATCTGTCCATTTGGCACGATGATGACCGATTTCTTCAGGCATCACCGTAACAAAGATCTTTTCTACGACCTGTGTGACCCTGAAGAGGCCAGGAAGTTTGTTGCAGCATGCCCGCCGGGAACAGCGAGACTTACTGATGAAAAAGAGAAGCCTGACGAGCATATATACCAGCTGAATGAGAGGGTGCTCATCAGGGACTATATCTATGTGACTGAAAAAGAGTAAAGAGAATGCAAATGGCAGTTTATCTCCTCTGGTTTTTCATATTCCCCGGGCTGCTCTTCATGGCTGTAGTGGGTGCCTTCCTTTCCTGGTTTGACAGGAAGATAACCGCCAGGGTTCAGTTCCGTAAGGGGCCTCCCCTGCTTCAGCCATTCTATGACTTCTTCAAGCTGCTGCTCGTCAAGGAGACTATTTTGCCAAAATCAGGATCGGGCTTTGTCTTTCTCCTTGCCCCTCTGCTGGCAGTCTTCGGTGCCACCATGGCAGGCCTCTTTATCCTGCTTCCCCTGTTCAACATAGAAACTGGCTTCAGGGGCGATATAATAGTCATATTCTATCTCCTTACGCTGCCATCGTTCTCCTATATTATCGGAGCACTGGCCTCAGGCAACCCCCTGGGTGCCGTGGGAGCCTCGCGCGAGATGAAGCTGATCATCAGTTATGAACTCACTTTTCTCCTGATCATAGCTGCCGTAATAATGAAGAGCGGACAGAAGTTCGACCTTAACAGCATCATAGCCGCCCAGCAATCCGGCACCCCTTTCATCGGCAGCATCTCCGGCGTGCTGCTCTTCATTGCAGGAATCTTCTGTATACAGGCCAAACTGGCGCTGGTGCCTTTCGATATGCCGGAAGCCGAAGCCGAACTCGCCTCTGGAATATATATCGAATATTCAGGTCCACCGTACGCGATGATCAAACTGGCAAAATATATTATGCTTTTTATCCTGCCGGCTTTCCTGGTCGCACTCCTCATGAACGGAATGAACCCGGGAATAAATATTGTCTGGCTCATCCTGAAAATACTCGGAGTTGTGCTTCTCCTCACCCTCATCAGAAACACAAACCCGAGAGTGAAAATCAAGCAGGCCGCCAGGTTCTTCCTTGTCTGGATGAACCTGCTGGTTGTGGTTGCCATTGTGCTTATTGTATTCGGATTATAAAAACATATATCGTGGGGTTCAAGGATTATTGTTTCAGGAAATCACTCTGGGTCTTCCACTTCGGCGGAGCATCATGCAACAACTGTGATATTGAGATCCTTGACTGCTTAACCCCGAGACATGACCTTGAACGGTTCGGGATCTTACTGGTGGGCAGCATCAGGCATGCCGACGTGCTGCTGGTAAACGGATCAATAAACAGGCGTGACAAAGACCGGCTGCTGGAACTTTATCACCAGGCTCCCAAACCACTGCTGGTGGTGGCCATTGGTGCATGCGGCTGTACCGGAGGAATCTTTGCCGAAGGATATACTTTCGCCGGACCGGTTGACAAAATAATACCGGTCGATGCTTATATCCCGGGTTGCCCCCCTACACCGGAAGCAATCATAGCAGGAATAGTTAAACTGGCAGGTAAAAAGTAACTAAACAGGAATGGATACAGAGGCAGCCATAAATAAACTGACGGAAAAATTCAGCGGTGACACTGTAAAGGTTGTACTGCAGAAGGGCAGACGCGCGATTGTCACTGTCAGACCCACAGCCATTTCCGCCATTTCTGAATACCTCTATAAAACTGAGGGTTACCGGTTCATAATAGCCTCCGCCCTTCATACCAGGAGAGGGTTTGAGATATACTATCATTTCAGCTTTGACGCTGACGGATCGATACTCAGCCTGCATGTGATCCTTGACGGGGAGAAGCCGCATATTGAATCACTCTCAAATATGTTCGGCGCATCAAACTGGATCGAGAGAGAGATGCATGAACTCTTCGGCATTGACTTTCTGAATCACCCTAACCAGGAGAAGCTGCTATCGGAAGGCAACTGGGCTGATGATGTCTACCCATATAGAAAAGAGTTCAAATAATACTCTTACAGCAATGAGCAGAAAGACACTCATACCCATAGGACCCTATCACCCGCTTCAGGAAGAACCTGAGCTCTTCAAGCTCTATTGCGACGGCGAGATAGTTACGGATATAAAATGGGAAACCGGCTACAACCACAGGGGCATTGAAAAACTGAGTGAGTCAAAGAGTTATGACCAGGTATTCTTCCTCGTTGAACGAATCTGCGGTATCTGCTCAACATCCCACCCGTTTGCCTTTGCCAATGCTGTTGAGGAGATTGCAGGCATTGAAATCACTGACAGGACAAAATACATCAGATCAATAATCGGAGAATTGGAACGCATCCACAGTCATCTTCTCTGGGTAGGCCTCGCGGGCCATTTCCTCGGTTATAACACTGTTTTCATGTGGGCGTGGAAATACCGTGAACCTGTCCTTGACCTCTTCGAGATGATAACAGGCAACAGGAACAGCTACGCAATGTTCAAGGTGGGGGGCGTGAGACGTGACATTGAAAACAGTAATATCCCGGCCATAAGAAAAGAGATGTCTGTAATGCGCAAAAAACTTGACCTGCTCACCGGCGCGGTGATGGATGACCCGGTGATTCACGCCAGGACAAAAGGCGTAGGGATACTCACCAGGCAGGATATCCTCGATTATGGTGCCGTTGGGCCAACCGCCAGAGCCTCCGGTGTTGACATTGACGTCAGGAGAGACGACCCCTATGCAGCCTATCCGCTCGTCAACTGGAAAGTGATCACTGCCCGGGCCGGAGATGTATTCGCCAAGTTAGAGGTGAGGCTTCTTGAAATGTACGAGTCTGTTTCAATCATTGAACAGTGCATTGATGCCCTCGAAAAGATGAAAGAGGGAGATATAGCACTGAAAATAAATGAGATACCGGCAGGAATAGGTACGGGCCGGGCCGAAGCCCCCAGGGGCGAGGTGTTTCACTTTGTAGTCTCCGACGGATCCAATTCACCGGCAAGACACAAGATAAGGGCTCCCAGCTATACCAACATAGCCACATTCAAAAAATCATGCATAGGTCAGACCATTGCCGATGCGACTATCTCCCTGGCAGCCGTTGACCCGTGCTACTGCTGCACCGAGAGAATGGCAGCAGTCTATGACAACTCATCCGGGAAGAAGATCCTTAACGCGAATGAGCTTATAGAGCTTTCCATGAAGCGAACAGCAGAACTAAGGAAATCAGGTGCCCGTCATGAATGAACCTCTCGCCATATTTGCTGAACCCTCTGCATGCCATATGCTCCAGATGCTGATAATGATACCTATGGCTGCCGGATTACTGCTTTTCCTTGTTCCTGAAAAGTTCCGGACTGCAAAAGGGATACTGGCTATGGCTGTGGCCATGTACGCCGGATACCTTTCAATAGGCCTCTATTCCTCCGCAACCCAGATGACCCTGCAGGGCGAAACAGTCAGACAGGGCTGCCTCACACTCTTTGACTTTGACCTGTTGCAGAAGGCCGGGGAGTATCTGACATTCACCATTGATGGCCTGAGCAAGCTGATCATCATCTTTATCAGCATCATTGCATTGCTTGTCCTTCTCTACACCCTTGCATATAACAGGTTTGCCAGGATCAGTAATTATTACCCCTGGTTCCTGATAACCCTGGGATGTTCTTACGGAGCAGTACTCTCTGATAACCTGATCCTCTTTCTCATGTTCTGGGGTATCCTGGGTATAACCCTGTACAAGCTCATACCAGGAAAGGACGAAAAGAGCTCTGCTGCCGCGAAGAAGACCATGATCCTTATAGGCGCATCAGATACGATCATGCTTGTCGGCATCGCTCTGCTATGGAGACTGACTGACACGCTGAGTATCAACAGCATATCACTGGAGACCAATAACATATTGACTGTCACAGCATTCCTTGCGCTTCTCGTAGGCAGTTTCACAAAGGCCGGTGCCTTCCCCTTCCATTCCTGGGTGCCTGACTACTCCGAGACAGCCCCGGCATCATCGGTAGCACTGCTGCCGGCATCTCTCGACAAGCTGCTGGGGATCTATTTCCTGGCAAGGCTCACAACCGACCTCTTTGTCATGACGGAAGGGATCAAGCTCCTTCTGCTCACAATAGGAGTTATAACAATCATAACTGCCGTTCTGATGGCCCTTATGCAGCACGACTGCAAGAGGCTGCTGGGTTATCATGCTGTATCACAGGTGGGTTACATGATTGTGGGATTTGGTCTTGGTTCCCTGGTAGGGATCGTGGCCGGTCTCTTCCACATGATAAACAACGCCATATACAAAAGCGGACTATTCCTGAGTACAGGAGCCGTTGAACGCCAGACAGGAAAGAGTGACATAACTGAGCTGGGAGGCCTGTCGAAGGCCATGCCAGTCACATTCATTGCCTCACTGGTGTTTGCCATGTCAATCTCCGGATTGCCACCGTTTAACGGATTTGCATCAAAATGGATGATATACCAGGGGATAATCGACTTCGGGTCAGGGGAAGGCATAGCCTCCAGCCTCTGGATTTTATGGCTCAGCCTGGCAGTACTCGGTTCAGCACTGACCCTGGCAAGCTTTGTCAAATTCATCGGAGGAATCTTCCTTGGAAGAAGGGATCCTGCTATGGACAAAATAAGGGAGGTGCCATTCCTGATGTGGTTCCCGATGGCAGTTCTGGCACTTTTCTGCATTGTCTTCGGAGTCTTTGCCACAGGGATTATCATCCCGAAACTCTTTACCCCGGTTGTGGGTTCCTTCACATTCAACGGGCTTTGGAGCTCGTCATTCGTTTCTCTGCTCGTACTGATCTCAATCATTCTCGGCTTCCTTATTTATCTTGCCACCGGCAGGAAGAAATTCAGAACCGAGGATAATTTCATTGGCGGAGAGAACAAGGAAATGCTGGGAGCGTCATTTCCTGCTCCGGAGTTCTACAAGACCTTCTCCGAGTTCAGACTTTTCTCACGTATTTATGAGAAAGCCGAAGAAAAGGCATTTGACATCTACGATCTCTCCAAAAAAGCTGTATTCTGGCTAAGCGGAGGGTTGAGCAACGCTCATACCGGAGTACTTCCGGGATATGTCATCTGGGTCTGCGCCGGACTGATAATCATGCTGCTGATAATGATCTGACAAAATAGAAATATGGAACTGGCAATATCGGTTATAGTGGGATTTATGATACTGGGAGCGCTCTACGCCATCCATGCCAGGGATATTCTTTCAGCGGTGATAGCAGGAGGAATCGTCGGATACAGCCTTGTTATCTGCTTCCTTCTGCTGAAGGCACCTGACCTGGCCATAGTGCAGATTGTGGTGGAGACAATCACCCTGATCATCATGGTGGCAGTGGTGCTGGACAGCTCACGCGTGGAGGCATACGGTAAATTTGACAGCCGGGCATGGGTCACCGCCGGCACGGCGGTGCTGATACTGCTGATCTTCTTCTGGTTTCTGAGGTTGGCTTCAGCACATCTTGCTCCGTTCGGCGAAAACACCATGAGGATGGCCGACGCATATGTCAACGGTGCTGTTGACAGGACAGGCAGCGTTAACCTGGTGACCGGCGTAATCTTCGACTTCAGGGGATACGATACCCTGGGCGAGGCAACGGTACTTGTCACTGCAGTGCTCGGAGTGCTGACTATACTGAGGTTAAGAGGGAAGAAAGTATGAATAATGAATAAGGAATGATGATTTAGAATTTAAAATGTGAGCCTTATGAAAGGAATGACAGTGATAGTCAAGAAGACAACGCAACTGATAGCCGGAATAGTATTTCTCTACGGCATCTATATCATCCTGCACGGACATCTTACACCAGGCGGGGGATTTGCCGGAGGCGTTATCCTGGCCGGATCATTCATACTCCTGATCCTGGCTTTCGGGAGTGATTTCATGCATCTTTTAAAAGAAGAGAAGGGCTCCACAATCTATGAGAACCTGGCCATTCTGGCCTTCCTTCTACTTGCTCTCACCGGCCTTCTGGCCGGTGGAAAGATATTCTTCGCAAACTGGCTGCCACACGGCACCCCCGGGGAACTGGTGAGCGCAGGCTTCCTGCCTTTGTATAACATATTCGTCGGGATAGAGGTCGCAGCTTCAATCCTGACGATTTTCCTGGCTCTGGTAATATTTAAAGAGGAGATACTGAAATGACTGTTTACCGGCTCTGTTTCATACTGTTTCTTACCGGCCTCTATGGAGTGATAACCAGGAGAAACCTGATCAAGATAGCCATCTCTCTGTCTGTCATGGAGTTCAGTTGTTTTCTCTTCCTGGCGTTGATTGGATACAGGGATGGAGGGGTCGCTCCCATCGTTGACATGGCTGACCCGGTCAAACCCTATGTAGATCCGCTGCCACAGGCAATGGTGCTCACGGCCATCGTTATCGGTCTGGCCACGACAGCCATGCTGATGGCGGTCATCATCAGGATCTACAGAAAGTACGGAACCTTTGACATAAGAGAGATAAAAAACTTAAGAGGATAGATGATGAATCCGCTGATACCGCTTCTCGTTGCCATACCCCTTGCAGGCGCCTTCCTGACAATGATACTTGGCAGGTTCATCACCGGCATACCCAGGTATATGGCACTGGCAACACTGCTCGTTCTTACTTTTATCAGCTTCTGGCTATTGGTTGAAGGAGGAACAGCTTCTTCGGTATATACCCTGGGCGGATGGGAACCTGTCGATGGCGTTCCGATCGGCATTTATCTCATTCATGACGGATTCTCGGCACTGGTATTGTGCATTATAAGTGTTATCGGCCTTCTGTCAGTGACCTACTCCATCTCGTACATGGCACGGTACACCTCCGAAAACTACTTCTACTCGCTTTTCTGCCTGATGATAGCAGGGATGAACGGGGTTGTACTGAGCGGCGACATCTTCAATATTTTTGTCTTTCTCGAGATATCGGCTATTTCATCATATGCACTGGTAGCCTTCGGCGTCGAGAAGAATGAACTGGAGGCAACCCTGAAATACCAGGTTCTTGGTGCTGTCGCATCATTCATGGTGCTTTTTGCCATCGGATTCATCTACTGGAGCGCAAAAACACTGAATATAGCTGATATAAGGACTGCCTTCAGTGAAGGGGGGTATGGTATTAATTATATACTTATCCAGATACTGCTTCTCACCGGATTTGGTCTGAAGGCTGCCATTATTCCGTTTCATGCATGGCTGCCCGATGCCCACTCGTCAGCACCCTCTCCCATCTCGGCAATGCTCTCGGGAGTGCTTATCAAAGCCGTTGGCATATATGTTATTATACGCCTCTTCTTCAATATGTTCGAAATCACGGAGGGGATGGCCATACTTATTACCACTCTTGGCGCCCTGTCAATGGCTGTGGGTGTACTCCTGGCCATTGGCCAGTGGGATCTGAAACGACTGCTTGCATACCACAGCATCAGCCAGATGGGTTATGTCATCATGTCGGCAGGCATTGGTATGATACTTATGGCCAGGGGTCTCCGCAGTGAGATAGCCGCCCTTGCCATCACCGGTGGTATATTTCATATGCTAAATCATGCAGCATTCAAGGGACTTCTCTTCCTCAACGCAGGTGCCATCGAATACGCTGCAGGTACCCGTGACCTCAGGCAGATGGGCGGACTGGCAAAGAGCATGCCCTTTACCTCCTCAACATCACTCGTAGCTTCCCTCTCAATTTCAGGCATACCACCCTTCAACGGATTCTTCAGCAAACTGATCATCATCGTCGCAGCAGTGATGGGCCGCTTTTACTTCCTTGCCGCACTTGCAGCAGTCGTCAGCATAATCACCCTGGCGTCATTCATGAAGTTCCAGCGTTATGCCTTTTACAATAAGGAGCAAGGAAAGATTGGCAAAGAGATCAGAGAGGTGCCTGTGCCAATGTTGCTGAGCATGATAACCCTGGCTGCAATATGCCTGCTGCTCAGTCTGCTTGTATTGCCGGGCATTCGCGAAACGGTGCTCGCACCGGCAACTGAAATACTAATGGACCAGGCAAAATATTCCTCACAAATAACAGGCATGTGATATGAGATATGTGACAGTGTTTATATTATCCATGATCTTCTGGCTCCTCATAACCTTCAAATTCACCGTTCCGAATATTGCAGCAGGAGCCATAGCCTCAGCCATCACGGCAGCCATCTTTGGCAGGTATTATTTTCATAATGTCTATAAATTCCTGCAGCCCAGGCGCTGGCTCTGGTTCGTTGTCTACCTGGTTACCTTTATCTGGGCCTGCATAAAGGCTAACTTCGATGTTGCATACCGTGTGCTCCATCCGGCAATGCCGATAAAACCAGGGATAGTGAAGGTTAAAACCACACTCAGGTCAGAATTTGCCAGGACACTGCTTGCCAATTCAATCACCATGACCCCGGGGACAATCACCGTTGATATCATTGGTGATGAAATGTATATTCACTGGATATATATCCGGTCTGAAGACCCGGCTGTATATACAAGGATGGTGACCGGAAGATTTGAAGAATACATTAAAAAATTTGCAGAATGACCAGTTTCCTGAATATACTGCTCTATATACAGATTGCCCTGTGCGCAGCATGTCTGTACCGTATCATCAGAGGACCGACTATACCTGACCGGATGGTGGGTATTGACATCTTCGGGATACTTGTGGTTGGTATCTGCGGCATAATAACAGTGCAGACGGGTCAGGCCTTCATTCTCGATATCGGCATTGCCTGGGTCATACTTAGTTTTATCGGAACCCTTACGCTGGCAAAATACCTCAGCGGAAAAAAACTGAATGAATAATATGGGAGCCATAATCTTAATATCGGTAGGAGTTCTCTTTAACATCTTCGGGTGTATCGGGCTGATACGGCTTCCGGACATGTACAACAGGTTGCAGGCAGCAACCAAGTGTGTGACACTGGGTTGCTGCAGCATCCTCCTGGGAGTCCTTGTGCATTTTGGCATCGGCAGTGCAGGTTTCAGAGCCCTAATGGCCATTCCAATACTCTTCTTCACTGCTACGGTGGCAGCACATGCCCTTGCAAGGGGAGCATACCATTTCGGAACAAAAATGGATGAAAGGAGTGTCAAAGATGATTACAGGGAGGCAGTGAAATGAAGTACCCCAAACTGAGAGAGCTTAAGGAGGCAGTGATATCACTGGTCACACCGGCATATACATCAAAATTCCCGTCTGAAGAGCATGTGCCGTTCACTGGCTTCAGAGGGAAGCCCGTTGTCGACGATGCCAACTGCGTGGGATGCGAAACATGCGCCAATGTATGCCCCCCGCTGGCCATTACCTTTACCGATGACAGGGAGAAAAAGATAAGGACCATCAGGAGAGACTACGGAAAGTGCATATTCTGCGGCCAGTGCCAGGAACACTGTATCACCGGTAAAGGAGTAAAGCTTTCTGACAATATCTATGACCTTGCTGTCTTTGACAGAGCCAAAAACGTCGAATACCAGGAAAAACAACTCCTGGTATGCGAAAGCTGTGGCGCGGTCATTACAACTGTGGAACACCTCTGCTTCATGCACCGCAAGCTTGGCCCAAAGGCATTCGCATCGGTACTGAACCTCAATATTCTGAATCGTAAACTCAAACTTACTGAGGGTCAGGATCTTTCATCAGAGATAAGCGAGAAACTGCAGAGGAAAGATATGTTCAGCATAATCTGCCCTAACTGCCTCAGGCAGGTCACGGTCAAGTATACTATCAAAGGTGCCTGAGAAACTTACAGCCTTTTTATCTCAAAACGACCGCACAATTCTCTTTGTCGGTATCGGTAACCTGCTGAGACAGGATGACGGAGCCGGAGTATACATAAGTACCCGGATCAGGGAGACAGACCATATTAAAGTCATCACTGCTGAGGTAAGCATCGAAAACTATATCGGAAAGATCAACTCCACAGACCACAATACTCTTGTCGTGATCGATTGTGTTGACATGAACAGACCTGCAGGGAGCTTCGACCTGATACCGGTGGAGCAGGTCAGTGACCTGACCTTCAACACCCATAATATCTCATTGAAAAAACTCTCTGAGTTCTTCAGAAATGAGTTGTTTATCCTCGCAATTCAACCAGAAACTATTGCTTTTGGTGAAAATTTATCATATATTGTACGTGAAGCCTGTGACAAAATAATTATACTCATTAATAAAAAGGAGGTATAAAATGGCCGTTGAATATTTATGCAAGGCGTGCAGGGGACACCTTAATGTCAAGACCTCTATAGTGCTCTCTGCCACAAAGATTAACAGCACTAAGAGAGGTCTGGTATTGCTCGACCCCGAGCTCGGAAACTATACAAAGACGACCCACCCGTCGTTCGAACTGGAACCAGGTTCTGAGTACCTGATCAACTGCCCTATCTGTCACTCACAACTGAACAGCATGAAGTATCCTCACCTGGTAAGGATTATCATGATTGATGAGAAAGGAAAGGAGTTTGATATCTATTTCTCAGGTATAGTCGGAGAGAATTGTACTTACAAGATCAGTGAGACAGGCGTTGAGAAGACCGGTCCGGACTCAATACTCTACGATAAATACTTTGACATCCCCCGCGAAGACCGCAAGTATCTTTAGAAGTCGAAAGTCCGTAAAGTCAAAAGGATTTGCGATTTGCGATTAAATCGAAAATCCGAAATTGAAAATTCTTTTGTCGCCTGTTGCCTCCCCTGCAATCTGGCTGCTGCGCTTGATGACCCACCGGGTCATTTTCAAACGCTTATTCTTCTGTTGCCTAATTATTGCACATATCTGACCGATTCTTCCACCATCTTTGTTTATTTTAAGCCAACTTTGTAACTGATAACCTGTAAGGCATGAAAACGAATATTGAAGTAAGATATGCAGCCCATCCTGACGACGTAAAGCATTGGGATACTGAGCGGCTGCGAAAGGAACACCTGGTCACCAATCTCTTTCAGGACAACACCGTGACGATGATATACACCCTCTATGACCGCATGGTAGCCGGAGGTGCAAAACCGGCAGGCGAAGCGCTGAAGCTCGAACCCGTTGATGAGGTAAAGGCTGCATTCTTTCTGCACCGCCGCGAGCTGGGAATCTTTAACGTGGGAGAAAAAGGAAGGGTCAGGGCAGGCGACAGCGTGTTTGACCTGGACTTCAAGGAGGCGCTATATCTTGGCAGTGGTGACAGGGAGATTTTCTTTGAGAGTATTGATAAAGACAAGCCTGCCCTTTTCTATTTTAATTCCACTCCTGCTCACCGCAACTACCCTGACCGTAAGGTGACAAAAAAGGAATGCATCACCGCGGAGATGGGATCGATGCAGGCAGCCAACCACAGGGTTATCAACAAGATGATAGTAAAGGAGGTGCTTGAAACATGCCAGCTTCAGATGGGTATGACCGAGCTGAAACCGGGAAGCGTTTGGAACACAATGCCTCCCCATACTCACGGCCGTCGTATGGAGGTCTATTTTTACTTTGAGTTACCCGATGACAGCGTGGTGTGCCATTTCATGGGCCAGCCCATGGAAACAAGGCATATATGGATGCAAAACAACGAGGCGGTGATATCTCCGCAGTGGTCAATCCATGCTGCCACCGCCACCGCCAGTTATACCTTCATCTGGGGAATGGGTGGCGAAAACCTTGACTATGGTGATCAGGATTTCCTGAAACAGACTGATCTGAGGTAAACAGGGCTGATTTATAAAAACAAGATTCGATGAACAATGATATTTTCAGACTCGACGGGAAAATTGCGCTGGTCACCGGCGCATCATACGGAATAGGCATGGCGATGGCCAAAGCTCTTGCGCAGGCAGGTGCAACCATCGTATTCAATGACCGCAAACCTGAGAAGGTGGAGGAAGCGCTTGCAGAATACAGGCGCAGCGGTATCGATGCAAAGGGATACCTATACGATGTCACCGACGAAAATGCTGTCAGGGAACACATTGAAAGGATCAGCGCAGAGGTTGGCGTTATTGACATCCTGGTCAACAATGCCGGTATCATCAAGCGCATCCCGGCACTGGAGATGGAGGCCGCCGAGTTCCGCGAGGTCATTGACATAGACCTCACCGGCCCCTTCATAATGTCAAAGGCCGTGGCGCCAGGCATGATAAAGAAAGGCGGCGGAAAGATCATCAACATCTGTTCCATGATGAGCGAGCTTGGCCGGGAAACCGTATCAGCCTACGCCTCCGCCAAGGGCGGACTGAAGATGCTCACCCGCAATCTCGCCTGCGAATGGGCTGAGTTCAACATCCAGGTCAACGGCATCGGACCGGGATACATTGCCACCCCGCAGACGGAACCCCTCCGCACCGAAGGCCACCCCTTCAACTCATTCATCATCGGACGGACACCCGCAGCACGATGGGGAACACCTGAAGACCTTCAGGGACCGGTGGTCTTCCTTGCTTCACCCGCATCTGATTTCGTCAACGGTCATATCCTATACGTTGACGGCGGTATACTCGCTTATATCGGCAAACAACCCAAATGATCAACTGATACAATGAAAAAATGCTCCCTCCTCCTGATCCCACTCCTTCTCCTCCCCGGCTGTACCGATGACCGGGTGAAGGTGACCGTTGAAAATCCCCTCCCTTTTGACAGAACAGCAGAAACAGTGGAAATTCCGCTGGTTGACCTGACAGGGAAACTTGGCGAAGATGATCCTGCAGCACTGGTTGTGACTGACAGCAAGGGAAACGAAGTGCCGTCACAACTGATATATGCCGGGCAGTCCGCACCGCAGTCAATGATCTTCCAGGCGGAGGTGAAGGCCGGCGCTGCGGCTATTTATTATATAGGTAAAGGGAGCCCGGCGGAGTATGAGGCCAGAGCCTACGGACGGTTCGTGCCGGAGAGGTATGACGACTATGCCTGGGAAAATGACCGGATCGCATTCCGCATCTACGGACCTGCACTCATTGCAAAGGACGGACCCAGCAACGGCATTGACGTCTGGATCAAGAGAACGGACAAGCTGGTGATCGACAGGTGGTATGATGACTACCTTGCCGGGAAAAACACCTATCATGATGACAACGGAGAGGGGTGCGACTGCTACAAGGTAGGCCGCACCCTGGGGGCAGGTGCCATGGCTCCATACATAGCAGACTCCCTCTGGCTGGCTATCAACTTTATAACCTGGGAACGGCTTGACAACGGACCTCTGCGCACCTCGTTCCGGCTTACATATCCACCCTTCCCTGCCGGGGATGCCATGCTGACCGAGACACGCACCATTTCGCTCGACGCCGGCAGCCAGATGACCAGGGTCGTTGAGGAATACTCCGGAACGGATAACGAGTTTCCCGTAGCAGCAGGCATAGTAAGGAGGGAGGAAGGATCAACCATGCCTGTGGCCGGCAGAAGCAATGCCATCGCATACCGCCTCGATGGCGGCGAGGGAGGGATCACATACGTCGGAACGGTACTGACCACCCCTGTCACTGCCGTAAAGGAGACAGATGAACACCTGCTGATCATCACCGGATACAAACCCGGAACACCTCTGACATATTTTACCGGCGCAGGATGGAGCAAATGGGGTTTTGAATCCGATGATGCCTGGATCCGTTATATTGACGGGTTCGCACAGAGAATCCAGTCTCCGCTAAAGGTTAAGACAGAATAAACTGAATATGCGCCTTGCTGCCGGAAAAACGCTGCTCATCCTGCTGATGGCCCTGCTGCCGTTGACACTCTCCGGCCAGTTCAAGAGCGCTTTCTCCCATTACTCAGTTGAAGACGGACTCTCCGAGGGAGTGGTGCTCACCATGCACCAGGACCGCGAAGGACTGATGTGGTTCGGCACCTTCGACGGCCTCAACCGTTTTGACGGCTATAATTTCAAAGTCTACAAGTCGGGGTTCAACTCAAGCTACGGACTGACAAACAACAGGGTGGATCGGATCACGGAGGATGACCTGGGTTACCTGTGGATAATGAACAATGACGGCGAGGTCTACCGGATGAACACCCGGACAGAAGAGTTCATCAACTTCAATGAGATCAGCTCATCAGGCCCGGGCAACTATTCTCCCGTCAACCGGATATACTGTTTCAGCGGCGGTGAGACATGGCTCCCCACAGAGGCCGGAACATGCATCAGGGTCATCTCCCGTGCAGCCTCCCCCGAATACAGCATACATCGTTTTGAATGCCGGAATGGCAACACCACCGCAAATTCCATAAACCTGATCAGCAAGGACAGAAACGGCACTGTATGGATACTCTCAGACTCAGGACTGTTCGCTGTTAGCGGTAATGACACCATACCCCGTCAGATGCTGGCTGCACAGGACAGGAATGGAACCGGCAGAGCATTCTTTTGCCTTCATGAAGCCGGCGAACGGCTCTGGCTCGGAACGGGCAACGGTACAATAATCGTGACAGATCACGGAGCTGAGCTGACCGAAGAGATCCGTATGGGGGTCAGCTCTGACATTATCAGCATCAGGCCTCTTAACCAGCGCGAGCTGATCATCCTTACCTCCGGCGACGGCTTTTTCATCTACTCACCTGTGACGGGGGAGAAAAAACAGTATGACACCTCGCGTTATCCAGTTTTACCTACCAACAGGATGGCATCGGTGTATGTTGACCGCTACGGCGAAGCCTGGATTGAATCGCAGGCCGACGGAGTGATACATTACGATCCCTTCAACGGTACAGTACGGCATTTCCGGCCGGCTGTCGACAAAACAAATCCCAATGTTCTGCTGCCAAGTTTCGTCATATTCGAAGATGTCAATGACATTCTCTGGATCTACCCGCGTGGAGGTGGATTCTCGCGTTACAACAGGGCCGAAAGAAATCTTGAGTACTTTCACAATGAACCGGGTAGCAGTGACAGACGCTTTCCGAACCTAATCCATTCAGCACTCTCTGACAGACAGGGAAACCTGTGGATGTGCACCATCACCCGCGGCATAGAAAAAGTATCCTTCTTCCCCAGCCTCTTCAGGGTGATAAGTCCCAAGCCTGTTGCAGCATCTCACTCTGAGAACGAGGTCAGGGCCATCTTCGAAGATAATAACCGGTATCTCTGGGCCGCTACCCGTGACGGCAGGGTCTATCTCTTCAACCCTGCGCGCAAAATGGTGGGTTATCTCAGGGAGAACGGCACCTTCAGCTCCGGCGACGCCTTCAGCGCCCTGGTCTATGTTATCACACAGGATAGTAAGGGGAACATCTGGCTGGGATCCAAGGGAAGAGGTCTCTTTAAGCTCGAACCGACTGGCACCCACTCATCCTGTTGTTACCGCATCAACGGCTACCGGCATGACGATGCAGACCCCTTCAGCCTCAGCCATGACAACGTATACTCCGTCCATGAAGACCAGGACGGAAGGATATGGGTAGGCACATTCAACGGCGGACTTAACTACATCGCTGAAGAGAACGGCCGCACACTCTTCATCAACTCTCTGAACCGGTTGAGCAACTATCCTTATTCCAATCATAAGAGAGTCAGATACATCACGTCAGATAACCATGGTAAAATATGGGTGGGAACCACCAGCGGACTGGTGATATTCAACCGCAATTTCAGCGAACCGGAAAAGGCTGAATTCACAACCTGTTTCTTTGATCCGAAGGTTGAGACCAGCCTTGCAAACAACGATGTACACTATATTTACTGCTCTCCTGACGACGAGATCTTCGTTGCCACCTTCGGCGGAGGTCTCAACAGGGTTGCCGGAGACAGCGAAAAACCCGGATTCAAATCCTACACTGTAAAGACAGGCGCACCTGATGATGTGATACTCAGCATCGTGGATGACTTTAATGGCAATCTCTGGCTGAGCAGCGAGCGCGGAATACTGAAGTTCAATGTGAAGAGCGAATCATTCGAGATCTATAGCGAACAGAGCGGAGTTGAAAGACGGTATTTCTCCGAGGCCACCGGGCTGAGAACCGGCGACGGCGAAATCATGTTCGGGTTTGATAACGGTATCTACTGCTTCAACCCGGCCCAGGTAAGAAAGGTCAACTACGTCCCTCCCCTGTTGTTTACGCGGCTTACTGTTGCCGGATCTGACATGCACACAGGCGGCATATCTCCGGCATTGCCCGGCAGCGACACAGGCATCGCATCCCTGGAGCTGAGGCATGATCAGAAGAGTCTTGCAATAGAGTTTGCCGCACTTGATTACAGAAACCCGAAAAATATACAATATGCTCACCGGCTTGACGGCATTGACCCTGACTGGATAATAGAAAGAGGCCAGCGCGTCGCCTCCTATACCAACCTCGATCCGGGAGAGTACCTTTTCAGCGTCAGATCAACCAATTCCGACGGCATATGGGTTGACAACACCCGCAGCATCAGGGTGGTGGTAAAGCCTTCATTCTGGCAGACGCTGATGGCAAAAATTCTGATTGCAGCCGTTAGTCTTGCACTGATTGCCCTGACTATCTATGTCATCTTTACAATGTACAAGCTCAGGCACAAGGTGGAGGTGGAACAGCTCATCACCAACCTTAAGCTCAAATTTTTCACCGATATCTCTCATGAGCTCCGCACCCCTCTTACTCTCATCTCAGCCCCGGTGACAAATATTCTTCAGAACAACCACCTTGATCCCGAGGTCAGGGACCAGCTCACCCTGGTGCAGAGCAATACCCGGCGGATGCTGCGTCTCGTAAACCAGATACTGGATTTCAGGAAGGTGCAAAACAGGAAAATGAAACTCAAAATCGAGGAATTTCCTCTTGGGTCATTTATTGAAGGCATATGTACTGACTTCCGGAAGGTAGCCGAGGACAAGGGTATCAGGCTGGTGGTTGAGGATCTCTCGGAGGGCGAAAAGGTGTGGGCTGACCGCGACAAGATCGAGAAGATCGCCTTCAACCTCATCACCAATGCCCTCAAATTCACCCCCCGCGGCAAGCGGGTAAACGTGACGGTAAAGAAGAACATCGATTCCCTTGAACTTATCGTGGCAGATCAGGGGACAGGGCTCTCCAGGGAAAAGATGAAAAAACTGTTCATGAGGTTTGACAGCGAAGAAAAGGAGGTTATGACCATGCAGCCCGGCACCGGGATAGGCCTCTCCTTGAGCAGGGAACTGGCTGAGCTGCATCGCGCGGAACTGACCGCCGAGAGCGAAGAGGGTCTTGGCGCCACCTTCAGGGTCATCTTCAGGCTGGGATTTACACACTTTGACAATGATACTGAATTCGTGCTTGCTGACGGACAAAGCTCGCTCAGGTC
>DFYY01000017.1 GCA_002383485.1 Bacteroidales bacterium UBA4070
CAATTCTTATTGCTCTACGAGCAATATCCAATGTGTGACAGTTTTCTGCGATCCTGATGTCACTATTGCCTGTTGCCTGCTTAAGAGAGTCTGTTCCGGTAGTCAGAATAACCGAACTCCCTGACCAGCCGGAACTTCTGATCAGCAGTCCAGATTCCGATATGCGGGTGAGGCACGCCGTTGAATGTTGTGGTCTTGACCATTGTGTAGTGGATCATGTCCCAGAAGACAACCGTGTCACCAACCTCAAGCTCGCGGTGGAACGACCAGTCGCCCATGAAGTCGCCCGAGAGGCATGAGTTGCCTCCCATCCGGTAGGTGGGTTTACCGGCCACCGGTTCAAAAGCACCCATGATTACAGGTTTATAGGGCATCTCGAGACAGTCAGGCATGTGTGCCGTGAAAGAGACATCAAGGATTGCGGTTTTTATGCCGTCACGGACGATTATATCCTCCACGGTGGCAACCAGTTCGCCGGTCTCCCAGGCAAAGGCACTGCCGGGTTCAAGGATGAGATGAATATTGTATTTCTCCCTGAACCTCTTCAGGAGTCCGATCAGGTGTTCTGTATCATAACCGCGGCGTGTCATGAGGTGTCCGCCCCCCATATTCAGCCATTTAAGTCTGGGCAGCAGGTGTCCGAACTTCTCATCAACCACTGCAAGCACCTTCTCCAGGGTATAGGAATCCGACTCGAAGAGGACGTGAAAATGGAGTCCCTCCACCCCTTCCGGCAATCCGTCGGCCAGCTCGGCAGCGGTGACGCCCAGGCGTGAACCCGGGGAGCAGGGGTTATAGATGCCGTGTGCCACCTCGGAGTACTCCGGGTTAATGCGCAATCCCGGCGAGATGTGTTTTCCCTCACGCTGAAGCACAGGGGCAAATTTCCTGTACTGTGCCAGTGAGTTGAATGTTACGTGGGAGCTGTAGCGCATAATAGTGCCGAACTCCTCCCTGCGGAAGGCTGGTGCATATGTATGTGCCGGCACACCCATCTCCTCATAGCAGAGCCTGGCCTCGTGAATGGAGCTGGCAGCCGCGCCGGAGACATACTCGCGTACCACAGGGAAGACCGACCACATTGCGAAACCCTTGAATGCAAGTATAATCTCGGAGCCCGAGGCCTGTGCAACATCCCTGATCAGGGTGAGGTTCCTCCTCAGCCTCTCCTCGTCAATTACATAGCACGGAGAGGGAATCTTCTGGTAATCAATCATATCAGAGTTCGAGGTCTATGTCAAACTTCTCATGCCACGGCAGGCCGAGGCGGGCCAGTTCGGTGAGGAACGGATCGGGATCAAACTGTTCAACGTTCAATACACCGGGTTTCTTCCAGAGGCCCTTCATATACATCATTGCACCTGTGGCGGCAGGCACTCCGGTTGTATAACTCACCGCCTGCGTTCCGGTCTCGCGGTAAGCCTCCTCGTGGCTACAGTTGTTCCAGATATAGTATGTACGCTCCTTGCCCTCTTTGTCCAGGCCCTTTATGCGACATCCTATCGAGGTCCATCCCTTGTAGTTTTCGCCCAGGTCACCCGGGTTGGGAAGCACCTCTTTCAGAAACTTGATTGGTATTATCTCAACCCCGTTGTACATCACCGGATCAATACGGGCCATCCCGATATTCTGGATCACGCGCAGGTGGGTAAGGTACTCCTGTCCGAAGGTCATCCAGAAGCGTGCCCTCCTGATTGAGGGGAAGTTCTTCACGAGTGACTCGAGTTCCTCATGATAGATGAGGTATGACTCCTTCGGTCCTATGCCCGGGTATGTCAGTGGCTTATGAATCTCATGGGGTTCGGTGTAAATCCATTTACCATTCTCCCAGTACTTGCCCTTCTGCGTTACCTCGCGGATATTGATCTCGGGGTTGAAGTTGGTGGCAAAAGGCTTGCCATGATCGCCTGCATTGCAGTCAACGATATCGAGGTACTGTATCTCACTGAAATGATGCTTCGCGGCATGCGCCGTGAAGACACCCGTTACCCCGGGATCGAAGCCGCAGCCGAGGATAGCTGTCAGTCCTGCTTCGCGGTAGCGGTCGTGAAAGGCCCACTGCCAGGAGTACTCGTATTTTGCCTCTTCGGGTGGTTCATAGTTGGCGGTGTCAAGGTAGGCTACTCCTGTTGCAAGACATGCATCCATTATGTTGAGATCCTGATAAGGCAGTGCAAGGTTGACCACCAGGTCAGGCTTGAAGGAACGGATCAGTTCAGTCAACTCCTGCACATTGTCTGCATCCACCCTGGCTGTCTGAATCCTGTTGCCGCCAATCCTTTCAGCGATTGCATCACATTTGGATTTAGTCCGGCTGGCAAGCATTATCCGGTCAAACACATCCGGCATCCCGGCCATTTTGGTCACAGCAACGGTGCCGACGCCACCGGCCCCTACAACAAGTACCTTTCCCATCACGTTATATTTAGGTTCATTGCAAAGGTAATTTTTTTGGACATTTTTTCCGGCCCGCAGACGCCGTTAGTATAAAAGTTATATTTTTGCACTCGTAACAATAGAGTTGTCTTTTATGGACGATTATCACGCGAGCCGTTTTATTAATTTAGTTCTGCCGGGGTAGACTGAAATGGTACCTCTGTGGAACACAAAATAGGAGGTACTAGAATGATTACTTACTGGCAGATGATTCCTAACGGTCTCCTTCCGTTGAACTCATTTGAAAAAGGTTGCATAGTTAACGTCACTGATCCCACTCCTTCAGAGCTTGGCATTCTTAAGAGCACGCTGAAGGTTCCCGAGGACTTTCTTGCTGATATTCTTGACGTTGACGAGCGATCTCGCATGGAGGTTGAGGATGACACGCTGCTGATGATCTACCGTATTCCCTACCAGAATCAGTCGAATGGGTTTCCCTTTACAACAATTCCCCTCGGACTCGTGCTTGACAAGAACAGCCTTGTAATAATATGCCACAGGAACAACGAGGTGCTGGACGATTTTTTCAGTCGCAGCGGCAAGGGTATTACCATTGAGACGAAGATCGATCTGATTCTCCATCTCTTTCTCAGGACGACCATGTTCTATCATCGTTACCTGAAGCAGATCAACAACCAGACAGCGATGATTGAGCAGGACCTGGAGAAGTCTACCCGCAACCAGGAGTTACACAGGCTTCTGAAGATGGAGAAATGCCTTGTGTACTTCACAACATCGTTGCGCTCGAATGAGATGATGATGCTGAAGCTGAAGAATTCGAAGTGGATACGTGATTACGAATTCTCATCCGATCTGCTGGAGGAAGCCACCATCGAGAACCGCCAGGCAATTGAGATGGCAAAGATTTACAGTGACATCCAGAGCGGGATGATGGATGCGTTTGCTTCGGTTATTTCAAACAACCTGAACATAGTGATGAAGTCGCTGACGATAATCACTATAATTTTAATGATACCTACTCTGATTGCCAGTTTCTATGGTATGAACGTACCCAACAGGCTTGAGAACAACATGAACGCATTCTGGTTTATATTGGGCGGTTCCGTTGTGCTGGCCACTGCGGGTGTGCTGCTTCTCAGGAGAAAGAAATGGATGTAGAACAGGCTCACACAATGACTGCGAGGTCCATAGAGTCTCGAGTCAGATAAACTTGATTACCAGATCAGCCGATTTATTTATCCTCACGCAGGTGTGCCCTGATCTTTTCAAGGTTCCTGGGGGTGCCGCAGTCAAACCAGTAGCCGTAATCATGCAGGCAGGTCATGATTGTGTGATTTTTGGCCAGCATCAGGTAGAGTGATGTAAGGGAGTAGATCCCTTCTGTCATCAGGTCAAAGATGGCGGGTGAAAGTACCTGAATGCCGGAGAAGCCCACCTCTTCAAGTTTCCTGCTGTTTTCCACCGTAATGATCTCCTCTTTTGTCGCGTTGTTGCGCCAGCCGCGAAGACGGCCTGCAGCATCCACCAGCAGCATCCTGTTGCCGGGTCTGTGCCTTACGGCGAGGGTAGCAAGGGCCCCTGAACCGATGTGCTGACTGTACATTCCGGGCAGATCCATATCTGTGAATTCATCCACATTATGAGCAAGGAAAGGCTCACTGCCGAAGAATGCCCTGGCTCTGTACAATCCGCCGGCCGTATCAAGCAGCTCGTCGCGTTCATCAGATACCGTAATTTTGTGTCCCCGGCTCCTGAGCCTGTCAATCTCCTCAAGCATCTGCTCCGGGTGATGGTGGATATTTACCAGCAGGTCGTCAAAACCGGCCGCGACTAGCTTCTCCGCAGTCAGTCCGAGCATTGTTCTGCCATTGATGTCAGCCAGTGCCTTGGGTTTGGTAAGGGTCATATCGCCAAGCCTGGTGCCCAGGCCGGCGGCAAAGATCATCGCCTTCATGCTGTCAGTGATGTATGTTTAACTGTGACCTCTACGCCAGGCATTGATGAGAGCATGGAGGCAACCCTCTCACCGCACCAGACAGAGCGGTGATGCCCGCCCACGCAGCCAAAGGCAGCATGAATGGTGAGAATTCCCTTTCGTCTCATCATGGGGAGTGAGTTACGGATAATATTGATGCAGTCGCCCGCAAAGGCCACTGCTTCATCATCATTGTTGAAGAACTCGATTACTTCGGGATCGAGCCCGGTGAGTTCGCTGAGTTCAGCTACAGTAACCGGATTACGAAGTCCACGGCAGTCGAATACAAACCCACTGCCGTTGTCATAGCTGATTGTCCTTCCCCTGACATAGGAGAAGCTCTCGATATGCACTGTCACAAGGTCCTGGTAATGTTCCAGGATCCGGTATTTGCGCTGCAGAGGAACGGCCATCGAGGCTTTCTTCAACTCCGGCAGGTCAATCCGGAGGGCTTCACTCTCAAGCAGCTCGTTCATCAGTTCCACTGCCGGAACGATGCTCTCGTTAAAGGTGGGCTTGTTCTCATGGAGCCCTCTGAATCCGAATGCGCCAAGGGCCTGCATAAGCCTGATGAGGGTGAAGGCCCCCTGGTACATCTCAATTGACTCCCTGCTCCTGCCGGTGGCAGCCGCAAAGTGCTCAAGGTGGCGGTCAATTGTCACCTCCCTGATCTTTTGAGGGATAAATGCCTTGGCGTCATAGACCAGTGAGGCAATGTCATACTGCGGTGCGCCAAGCCTGCCCCCCTGGTAATCTATATACCACGGTTTTCCGTCCCTGATCATTATGTTTGCCGTCTGGAAATCGCGGAAGAGGAAAAATTCCTGCCCGGCATCAAGCAGGTACCTGGTCAGTATTTCAAAATCGCGTTCCAGTCTGGTCTCATTGAACGGGGCACCTATCAACTTCAGGAACATGTACTTATAGTAGTTCATGTCCCATACGATGCTCTGACGGTCAAAGCTGCGGTGCGGGTAGCAGAGAGAGAGGTCAAGTCCCCTTATACCTTCGGTCTGAATCCTTACCAGGTCACCGGCAATAGTCAGAAAGAGCTTTTCCGTCTCTTCATTGAAACGCTCCTCATCAGAACGGCGGGCCAGCCAGGTAAAGAGGTTGGTGTCACCCAGGTCCTCGAGAAAGTAGATTCTCTCTTCGGGATAGTAGACATAAATTTCCGGCACAGGTAAGCTCCTCGATCTGAAATGGTTTGAGAAGCCCACGAAGGCTTCGTTCTCCTCACGGCTGGGATTGTATGCACCAATGACCTGATCCTCACGGCATATGAGTCTGAAATAGACCCTGTCCGAGCCAGACTGAGGGAGCCGGGTAATGATATCCGGCGGTGAGCCTTTCCAGCGCTCGAAAGCTTTCTCTACCTGTGTTCTTATATCCATCTCAAAGTCTGATTATTATCTTTTTACGGTAAAGTATATATCCAAGGGACCATATGACAATGACGAGCATTATCGGGAAGAGCAGGCTGGCCAGCTTCTGCTCCTGGAAAAGCGGGCTGCAGACATGGGTGAATATCCAGTTATACAGAGAGACCTCCCCTACCTTGATAACCAGCAGGGTCTTGGTGAGCATTCCCGCGAGCACGTATGTAAACAGTGCATTGGTTCCGAAGGTATTGAAGAAGCCTGTCCATCCCCTCAGATTCCAGATATCCACTATAATGAACAGCAGCGCAAGTATCACCATTCCGATACCACCTGCATAGAGAACATAGGAGCTGGTCCATATAGGTTTGTTGATCGGAAAATATTCTCCCCAGAGCAGTCCTGCGCCAATCAGCAACACTCCGACAAATGAGAGCCAACCCACAGTCTTCCATGAGTTGCCCTTGCCCGTAATCAGTCCTCCCGTCATGAAGCCAAGCAGCACCGTTGCCGTTGCCGGCAGGGTACTCAGGAGGCCTTCGGGGTCAAACGGAATACCGAATCCCCTGTAGAGGTGGTTCTCGCCGATAACTGCCAGGTCAACTGTCCGTGCATAGTTGCCCTCCAGCGAATATGGGTCGCTGCCACCCATAAAGTACATAAGGGCCCAGTAACCAAAAAGTAACACGGCAGTGGCAACCCAGATGTAATTCTTTTTGATGATCAGAACCAGTATTGCGCCCAGGCCCCATGCCAGTGCAATCCTCTGCAGCACTCCCATTATACGGAGCGCATCGTAGTCACGCACAAAGCGGGGAAAAATGTTCAGAAAGAGACCGACAGCAAATATGAGGGCCACCCGTCTGATCACCCGGAACAGTGCAGGACCTGAAAACTCGAAGTTAAACTTTCTGAGGGAGTACCACATTGCCACCCCCGAGATAAAGAGAAAAGAGGGAAAGACAAGGTCAGTAGGGGTGCATCCATGCCACGATGCATGCCTCAACGGAGCATATACATGGCTCCATGTGCCAGGGGTGTTTACGATGATCATAAAAACCACCGTCATACCCCTGAATACATCGAGAGACATAAGCCGAGCCGACTTGCCGGCGCTCTTTACGGAACTCTTTGATGGTGTCATACAGGTTGTTTTAGTCCGGTAAAAATAGCAAAATGGTGCCAATCAACAGGGAAAAGAATGACAAAGAAAAGTGCTATTTTTGATTCAATTCAAAATCAGTTTATCCAATGAGAAAGAGCTTTCTGACCCTGCTTGCTGCTATTGCAACATTACTGCTGACTTTTTCCGGAGTACGACCCGCTGAAAACAATCTTCCCTGGAAGAATTTTGCCGGGGATCCGAAGGTTGACAGCATTCTCAGTACATTGACTATCAAGGAGATGATTGCACAGCTGATATGGATTCCCGCATGGGCTGATGAAAAGGGCGGCAACTACCGGCAGGTGGAGGATCTGGTGACGAAGCACGGTGTGGGAGGCATCATTTTCTTTGAAGGATCGCGTGACCTGCAGGTTGACTTCACAAAACGGATAAACCAGGCTTCACGGATTCCGCTGATAATTGCGCAGGATGCCGAATGGGGCACCGGCATGAGGCTTCGCGAAGTGGAGGACTTCCCGTACCAGATGACCATGGGAGCAGTGCAGAATGACTCACTGATATACAGGATGGGCGCTGCCGTTGCCTGGCAGTGCCGTGATATAGGAGTAAACCTGAACCTGGCACCGGTTGCCGACGTGAATAACAATCCTCTGAATCCGGTCATCAACTATCGCTCATTCGGCGAGGATCCGGAACAGGTTGCCGGAAAGGCAGTGATGTATATGAAAGGCATGCAGGATAACGGTATCATCGCCTGCGCGAAGCATTTTCCGGGACATGGCGACACCGACACCGATTCACACACCGGCCTTCCCGTCATCAGGGGTGACCGCAACCGCTTCGATCAGGTGGAACTTGTTCCGTTCAGGAGACTTATCGATGAGGGCATCGGGGCAGTGATGACGGCACACATAAGTGTTCCCGGACTCGATGAGTCAGCAATCCCGGCAACATTTTCCGGCAAAGTTATCAGTGGACTCCTTCGCGAAGAGTCCCATTTCAGGGGACTGGTCCTCACCGATGCGATGAACATGGCCGGCGCCACCATGACTTTTCCTTCCGGTATTGCCGATGCAGAGGCCCTGAAAGCGGGCAATGACATCATAGAATATTCCACCGACCCGGTCCGTGCCATAGATGAGATAGCCGGAAGGGTTGAAAAGGGAGAGATTGCTGTCAGCGAGATTAAGGACAGATGCCGTAAACTGCTGGAGGCCAAGATGTGGCTTGAGAGTCAGAAGCCTATAACGGGCGACTCTCCCGCTGGCTATAATGACTCTGCGGCACCTGTTTTTACCGAAAAACCAGCATCTTCTGTTTCGGAAAATCCGGCACTTTCTGTTTCGGGGAAAACGGCACAGATACCTGCCGGCATCCCGGGACCGGAGCATCCGGTACTGATCCGCGATCTTTATGCCGGCGCCATGACCTTGCTGGAAAACAACAATAACCTGTTGCCGCTTGGAAGGCTGGATCAGACAAGAATTGCCACAGTATCAGTCAACAGACTGGCAATGACCGAGTTTCAGAAGATGACCGACAGGTACACTAATGCAGATCATTTTTTCATAGACCCCTCAAACGAGCAGGGGGCGAAGTTCGTACTGTCAAAACTCAGAAACTATGATGTTGTGATTGCCGGATTCTGCGCCCTGGAACAAAAACCTGCAGGGCTGTATGGTGTTACTCCTGCTCTGAACCGGGTATTTGCCGCTATAGCTGCTCTTGACCGGTCCGCAGTTATATGGTTCGGCAATCCTTATGGGATCGCGCGGCTTGACATGACCGTGAAGCCCTCTGCACTTCTTGTTGCTTACCAGGATAACAGTTACACGCACCAGGTAGCGGTGCAGGTTCTCTTTGGCGCTATCGGCGCCTCCGGAAGACTGCCTGTGACAGTCAATGAAATATACCCTCTCGGCTCAGGAATCAAGACAGCCGGCAACCTCAGGCTGCAGTTCGGGTTTCCTGAAAACGCAGGCCTCTCGACGGTGAGGCTGATCAGCAGGATCGACTCGATAGTAAAGGAAGGGCTTGACTCTCTCGCCTTCCCAGGCTGCCATGTACTAATAGCCCGGAGAGGCATTGTGGTATTAAACAAGTGCTACGGATTTCATCTCTATGACAGCACCGAGGCAGTAAGTGAACATGATTTGTGGGACCTGGCCTCTGTTACCAAGGTCTCCGCAGCCACCCCCTCACTCATGCTGCTCAGTGACCGCGGGGTGTTTGATCCGGACAAGACCCTCGGGTACTACCTTCCCTGGTATCGTTTCTCGGACAAGGGTGACATGGTGCTGCGTGATATGCTTGCACACCAGGCGGGACTGAGATCATGGATACCGTTCTGGAGGAACACTCTGGAGAATGACAGCACATTCAAAAAAGGGGTCTTCAGCGATTATACCAACCGCAGGTTTGCCCTTCCGGTTACCGACTCGCTATACATGAACCGTCATTACCTTAAGGATATGTTCAGGGAGATACGAGACAGTCCTGTAGGAAGCAAGAAATATGTCTATTCAGATCTTACCTTCATACTTGCAGCAGAGATCATTGAGAGTCTCACTGACAGCACCATTGACAAATTCGCGCCGGCCAACATTTACCGGCCCATCGGTGCCTTCAACATCACCTATAATCCGCTTGAGAAATATCCGCCTGAGCGCATTGTCCCCACCGAGTTTGATTCCCTTTTCAGGAAACAATTGCTCAGGGGCACGGTACATGACGAGGGGACAGCCATGCTGGGTGGAGTGTCAGGTCATGCAGGCCTTTTCTCAACAGGCAATGATCTCCTCAAACTGGTTGAGATGTACCGCAGGGGAGGCGAATACGGAGGTGTCAGGGTTCTGAGCAGCGATGTGCTGAAGGAGTTCACAAGGGTGCAGTATCCCGAGAATGAGAACCGCAGGGCGCTGGGGTTTGACAAACCCCTGCTGGGTAATGACACCATTCCGCCCGATGAGGCCTATCCGTGTCACTCCGCATCCCCGTCAAGTTTCGGGCACTCAGGGTTCACCGGCACCTTTATCTGGTGTGACCCTGAGGAGGAGATATCATATGTTTTCCTCAGCAACCGGGTATACCCTACCAGGAATAATAACCAGCTGTCAAACCTCTCCATCAGGGGAAGGATATTACAGGCAGTGTATGATGCAAGGACAGATTGATTTGCGATTTGCGATGTGCGATTTCGGAATTGCGAATTTTAAAAATCGGAAATCGCAACCCGGAAATCGCAATTAAAAAAAGTTGCTCTTCGCAGCTTTTTTTGTCATGTGCCCAGGACAAGTATTGAACTATGGTTAACGATGGTTTTTAATGAGCAAAAACGAATATTTGCACCACGTTATTTTATAAGCTGATTTATAATACTTTAAAGGTTGCTACAATCCCGATAAGATCAATAACAGTTATTCAAATGTATTCAAAAATAACCACGTTTGCGCGGTTATGTGGTGCAAATTTCATAACTTGCACCACCATTAAAACTAATCTTGATCATGGCGACCGTAACAGCATTCATCAGGGTATCGAAAAAAAAGGTTGAAAAAGCACATGTCCGGTTTCGGCTTCGAGACGGGCGTGACCTTCAGTTATTCCACAAAAGCAAATTTGAAATCAATCCGGATCATTGGGATAAGTCCAAACAGGAAATCAAGGCGAAGATCCTTTATGATACGAAAAAGCGAGCTGAATTCAATCAGAATGTAGCCAGTAGAAAGAAGCTGATTCTTGACGTTTACAATAAATATCCGGACAAAAAGAATATCACTTCGGAAATCCTTGACATTGAAATTGACAAAGAATTGCATCCTGAGAATTACGGCCTGATCGAAAAGCCGGAAAAGTTCTTTGAAACATTCCTTGACTTCATTGCAGCAAAGAAAATGGCCGAATCAAGGAAGCGGGCTTTCATGGTCATTTATCGATCACTGCAACGCTATGAAGTTTATAAAAGGATTACCGGACCGAAAGCATTCACACTTTCCCTGAATGACATTACAGCCGTCACACTCCGAGACTTTGAACGGTTTCTTATTGAGGAACACACCTATTTTGAGAAATACCCGAAGATTTACGAAGCCATTCCAGAAGTACACAAAACCCGCAAAAGTCCGAAGCCTGAGAAACGCGGACAAAACACACTGAACGGGATCTTCGTCAAGTTCCGGACGTTCTTCCTTTGGGCGATTGATAACGGAAAAACCACCAACAACCCATTTAAAGCTTTCAAGATTGAAGATTCGGTCTATGGAACACCGTTCTACATTACGATTGAGGAAAGGAACAAGATTTTAAATACTGACCTTTCAGAAAATCCAACCCTGGCAACCCAGCGAGACATTTTTGTCTTTCAATGCCTGATCGGGTGCCGTGTTAGTGACCTGATGAAATTCACGCGGGACAATATCATCAATGGAGCTGTTGAATACATTGCCCGGAAGACCACGCACGGGAATCCGGTTACTGTTCGGGTGCCATTGAACTCCATTGCAAAGCAGATCCTTGACCGGTACAAAGACTATAAAGGCCCGGGGCTGCTTCCTTTCATTGTCGAACAACGTTATAATGACTATATCAAACTAATGTTCGAAAAGGCTGAAATAACCCGCATAGTAACTGTACTTAATCCGACAACCCGCCAAGCTGAGCAAAGACCGATCAATGAGGTTGCAAGCTCACACCTTGCCCGGCGCTGCTTTGTCGGGAATCTTTACAAACAGGTGAAAGATCCTAACCTGGTGGGCGCTTTGTCCGGTCACAAGGAAGGTTCAAAAGCATTTGCCCGATACCGGGAAATTGATGAACAGATGAAAACTGATCTTGTTAAAATGCTGGAATGATGGAACGACACAATAAACCGAACATGACCTGTGAACAGCTGTTCGAATATTACCGGAACCAGAATTCAGAATACGCTTCGCTTGTTAAAATGCTGCCCGGCGCTGCTGGTAGCCTTGAAAGGACATGCCAGATACTTGAACAGTGTCAGAAGGAAAATAAAAGGCTTTTTGGGTACTATCCCGGCATTGATCAGCGTTCCTATGATACTGTTCCAGAGCTTGAAACAATGGAACCCATAGGTAGTATCATTGATGGATACCTATATTTGCAACGCAGTTGAGAGCCTTATTCTTTTGCTTTCTGTTATTAAATTGCTTAGTTTTGAATTCAAATAAGCAGATATGAGTAAATTACGACATGCACCCTTAATTGAGGTCATTTTCGAATTGCACTGGCATTCAAATAATCCCAATGAACTTAATGCCGATCTCAATAAGTTTGAAGTGAGTCTGGGGGGTATGTTTATTGCTTTAAAACAGGAATTTCCTAAACTCATTGATCTACGTCCGGATAATCAAATCCCATTAGGCATTTTTCGGGACAAACCGACGCACCGATTTATGGCAGACGGACCGAATCCGTTAAATTATCCCATCTACCAATTAGGACCAGGATTGCTGACTGTAAATACAATTGATGAAAAATACGATTGGGATGAATTTTCAGCTCTAATACTGAGAGTCAATGAATCATTGAGTAATTTGTATCAGTTTGATCCTAACAAAGAGCTTACTTTGGTGTTAAAGTACCTGGACTTTTATAAATTAGATCTTACTAAGGATATGAGAGAATCATATCGAGAATTGTTTAAGTTTCAGATTGATTTAGGCCCAGCAGTACCGGAAAATATCAGTCCGTTGTTATTAAACATCGAATCTGGATATAAAACCGACTCGGGGACAGTAAATTTCTCTTTAAAAAGAGGAGGGATGTTAAAAAACGGGGAAAATGTTGAAGGAATTGTTTTCGAGAACGGCATTCAATTAAAGATCAAAGCAGAAAACTATTTAGAGACGTTGAAAAACTGGCTTTCTGAATCGCACGAGGTTATCAGCACCTTTTTTAAAGAAATAACCAAAGGTCCAACTTACGAAAGTTTCAAATAAAATGACATCAAACGAATCACGGCAATTAAATTATACCGTTATTTCAGCTCCAACATCTTCGTCGGTAATAAACCAGGAAGAAGTTCATTTTAAGAGATCCAACATTATAGCACCATTCATTTTTACACTTATGACCATGACAGCAGGTCCATCAATTATTCAAGGTGATATTTCAGTTGTTTCGCAGCCGGTGACTGTTTGCCAGACAATTGATATTGCTCAACCTCTGAGCAATGAAGAAATTTTACAGAAATTCATTTCAAAACTTGTTCTTGAGAGTAAAGAAATGGATCGCGAAATTGCTGGAATAGTCAACAAGGATTACAGGGATCTGTTATGGTAGATTTTGATGATTTAAAGGTTTATCTACCCAAATACTTATCCGACGAAAGCCTTGATGACTTGTTGGAGGATATTAAAAAATTCGTCCTTACAGGAAGTAATAAGGATATTTATACCACTGAATTAGAGAATGAGAAACAGGTTTTCCAGGGCGATGCACTAAAATCAATGCCCTTTATAACATTCCCTTTTGACACTACACCTGTCGAATGTAAAGTTTTAGTCTTATCAAACAGCTGTGATATAAACCCGGAAAATTCTCGCCCGTTTGATTCACATCTTATGTATGCCCCAATTTGGAGGCTTGCAGCGTACATTGAAAGATTGCAAGCGAGTGACCTCAATGAACAAAAGTTAATAAATCACATTAGCGATATCAAATCGCAGTCTGTCACTCAAATACTATATTTGCCCCAACACGAAAATGGTCCAGATCAGGACTGTATCGTTTTCCTTGATCGAATTTGCCATTGTGATAATTCCTTTGTGAATCTGGAAAGCCTTAAAGAAAGGCGGTTATTCTCTTTTAGTAACTATGGTTTTTACTTATTACTTCTAAAATTATCCATCCATTTCACGCGGATAAGGGAAAAGATTGACAGAGATAAGGGCGAAATTCTAAACTGACCATTTCTTTTCATTACAAACCGACCAAATATTCAACAGTCAAAGTTCTAACGGGGTGACGAGTTGTGCAACTATTTTTCTGTAA
>DFYY01000008.1 GCA_002383485.1 Bacteroidales bacterium UBA4070
CACCACGGAGACCTGTGATTTGTTTCTGCTTACCGAAACTACTGCAAACTTTGATAATTCTGCTATTATTTCATCCAGGTTGCTCTCTGAGTCGACGGTGAGTGAGACGTTGACTTCGGAAGTACTGATGAGATCTACCGACGTTCCGTATTTCCCGAATACTTCAAAGAGTCGCGTCAGGAATCCGAAGGCATTCAGCATCTTCATCGAGAAGACATTTATGACTGTAATGTTTTCCTTGAATGAGATTGCCCTTACGCCATTCTCACGCACCTCATCGTCTCTGAGGATGAATGTTCCCTGTCTGTCCGGATGCATCGAATTGAGAACTCTTACAGGGATGTTTTTTTCAACGGCAGGCTGAATGGTTGAAGGGTGAAGTACCTTCGCTCCAAAGAATGAGAGTTCGGCGGCTTCGCTGAAAGACATCACCGGGATGCTTCTTGTCTTATCAACTTTCCTTGGATCGGTAGTATGTACGCCGTCGACATCGGTCCATATCTGAATTTCCGTTGCGTCGGCAGCCATACCTATAAGCGCTGCGGTGTAATCAGATCCTCCTCTGCCAAGTGTGGTTACTGTTCCGTCAGCCGTTGCGGAGATGAATCCCTGGGTTATGACAACATCATTGACGTTAAATTCCTTTTTCATCAGTTCCTGAACCCTGTTTCGGATAGCTTCAATCTGAGGCTCTCCCTTCAGGTAGCAAGAATCGGTGACGATGATGTTACGCGCGTCAGCGAATGCACATTTCAGGCCTGACTGCAGCATTGCCCTGAAAATTATTGAAGATGAAAGCAGCTCGCCGTAGGAGAGGATTTTGGCCATTGACATATCGGAAAGTTCCCCGAGGACAGATATGACCCTGATCAGTTCATTAAGTTTTGCAAAATGCTGAATCACAATATTACTTGTTTCGCTTAACAGAGCTGTGCTACCGGCCAGCAACTCCTCTGCCATTACCAGGTGCCGCGCTTCAAGTCCAGCGGAAAGCCCTATTGCCTCTTCAGACTTGCCGACTGACGCGAGTTTAGCCATATGAGTAAGGGTATCAGTCACCCCGGCAAGAGCGGATACAACCACTATCGTTTTTTGCAGAGGTTTTTTACCTACAATGCTGATAAGCCTTGCAACCGCTCCGCTATCTTTGACGGATGTCCCGCCGAATTTCATGACTATCATTCTGGTCAAGTTCTTTTTTAAGGGTTCTGAAGATCTTTTTCAGGTCAGTTATTGCTGTATCAATCTCCTGTATATGAATATGTTCGTTATCCGTATGTGCCGTTTTGATGCTTCCAGGTCCGTAGAGGAGGCATTTCCCCAGATTTGTCAGACAGGGACCGTCGCACCCGAATGCCACAATATCGCTTTCAAACCCATCCAGATAATAATATTCAAAAGGTTTGTCTTCCCTGACTCTGGCAATGTTGGTTTTTTCACCCGCAATGTTTATAAGGGCATCCTCAATAAGATCATGTGAGGCGAAGGTGGTCCTGACGTAGAGTTTGAAGGTCACAAGGTCAGGCAGGACATTATAGGCATTGCCAGATGCGAGCATTCCGATGTTGAACGTGGTTGGTCCCAATACCGGATCAATTGGAAATTCCAGCCCTGAGAGTCGGTTGAGAAATGTTCTCATGCTTTCAATCGCACTGTCGCCATACTGAGGGTAGCCCGAATGACAACTAATGCCTCTGATCTGAACATCGTACAACCGGATTCCTTTGCCTGCCCGGATAAGCCTGTTTTCAGTCGGTTCACCGATAATCACATATTTGCAGTCCATTATAAGGTTGTTTGCTGCTTTTGCCCCTTTTGACCCTGTCTCTTCACCTGCAACGAGCAGCAGGCCGAAGTTGGTTTCTCCTTCGTGAAGGAGTTCTTTACAGGCGTTCCAGGCTGTGATTATTTGTCCTTTGGCGTCACATGCTCCCCTTCCGGAGACAATATCTCTGTCTGCCACCGGTTCAATATAGGGGGGCACGGTGTCAAGATGGGTGCAAAAGATGATTTCAGGAGTTCCCCACCTGTAAAAAAGGTTCATAGTGCCGTCGCCTACATCCTGCTTCTCCGGGACAGCTCCGGGCAGGTGAAAATTGCCCAGGATAAAATCTGCGAGCTCCATCTCCTTGCCGGAGCTAGAGTTGATCTTCATGAGTTGCTCAAGTTCTTTGACTATCATATTATTTCTCTGGATGCTGCATTAAAAAAAAGGCACGAACCTGAGATCCGTGCCTTGCTATGAACACAAAATCCCTTGTCGTCGGTATTGTTTTTTACCTCCCTGTTTTATTGATTTTGGGTGGACTTTCATCTTTCTCGTATTAATGTTTATGTAAAAATCGTCTGCAAATGTAAAAGGATTATAGATTTCTCATCATATTTCATAAAAAAAATTACGGCCTGCACTTCAGCGGGCCGTAAAATATTTTCAGGCATGAGGAAGAGGCAACCTATTCACACTTGAGATTTGTCCTCTGCGCTTTTGCTGCCTCGGCAAAGGGGCCGTACTGGGCGTTTTTGAATGATTCGCAGGCGGCGGCGGTATCTCCCTTGCCAGCCTGGGCAACTGCAAGCTGGTAGTAGAACATGGCTTTGGCTTCTGCGTCACCTGTTTCAAGATCAAGGCCCTTCTGGGCATAGGCAGCTCCCTCGGTGAAGTTGCTCTTCTTGTTGTAGACATCGGCAAAGAAATAGAACATGGTCTTGTCATCACCGTATTTTGCAGCCCTCGTCAGGAGAGCCAGCGCCTCGTCCAGCTTATTTGCTGTGTTGGCTTTTGATCCTGCTGCCCTGAAATATTCAAGGGCAGAACCTTTGGCCTGGGTAGCCTTATCGGCATCCTTCTCGGGATCGAGTTTGGAAAGAAAGAGATCAACAGTCTGTTCGTAGGCATCAGCCTCATCACGGTTCCTGTAGATCAGCGCTTTATTGTAAATTGATGCGATGTGATCAGGGTTCAGTGCCAGCACGCTGTCAAATGCAAGCATGGCATTGTCATAATCGTTTGCCGAGAATAATTCGGTTGCCATCTTGTAATAGCCGTTGATAAGTATCTTTTTCGAGTTTTCCCCGTGAGTTTTGCTGCCGTATTTCTCAGCCATGGCGCCTGCCAGTTTCGATGCTGCGATAATTTCGGCAGCAGGTTTCTTTTCATTGTATGCTGTTGCAGCCAATTTGTAATATAAGCCAGGCAAAACCTGTACGGCCTTCTGTTTGAGATCATTGGCGGTTTCGCCAACCTGGTCGGAAAGTTCAATTACCTTTTCAAAGGCAGTTATGGCAGCAGGGACATCGGTCTGTATTGCTTTCGCTCCTTCGTTGTAAGCGGCGATCACCTCGTTCCTGTCCTGTGCGCTGAGGCTTGCACTGAAAAGTGCAGATACAACCGCAGCTACTGTTATTATACTTCTGATTCTCATTTTACCTTTTTTGTAGGGTTATTATTCTGTTTTACTGTTTTATGGGCGGTAAATATAAAAAAACCGACGGAAATATAAACGTTTATGATATTTTTATGTTAATTCTCTTTATGTTCAATTTCTTAATATACACTTCTTCTGGCTGTCTGTTGCCATGTTTGAGTTTGACGCCAAAAGTCTATTTTTGAACAGCAAATCATTTATGTTATGACTACCTCAGACAAAATCCGTACAAACAATGAATATGTCCCCGGCATAGCATGGGCTGCCCATCGTGGTGCAAGTCCCGATACAGCTGCCAGGGCTGAAGAGCTCATGAACGGTCTGCTTCCCCCGGGCCAGTTCAGGATGACAGACCGTCAACCTGATATTATCCTGTTTATGAGCGGAGGTTCGGAGCGGCGGGCCCTGGAGCTTGCTGATCCTGAGAGGCCGGTATTGCTGCTGAGCATCAGGGGCAATAATGCCTATGCTGCCGCGACTGAGGTGATGGCATGGATGGTGAATAACGGAAGGGTTGCAGTTCTTTCTGATGCTCTTGATGCTTATGAATCAGGGCTTATCCGCAACTGGCAGAAGGTTGCCGGTGCAATGCAGGGTCTTTCAGGAATCAGGGCAGGACTTCTCGGAACAGTGTCCGAATGGCTTGTCGCTTCCGATGTGTCTGCTGTGACTCTGCGGGATCGTTTTGGTATCGAGCTATGCGGGATTCCATGGAACGGGTTGCCTGATTACAGCAGAGAAGACCCTGACCCGGCCCTGATGGCAAGATTCAGTGGTCAACCCACTGAGGGTCTTGAGGATGCCGCGAGAGTTCTTTCACTTCTGCGCAAAGCGATAAGCCGCGACAGGCTGCAGGCTATAGCCGTCGAGTGCTTCAGCCTCGTTCAGCAGCGAAAGGTGACTGCCTGTCTTGCCCTTGCCCAGCTTAATGCTGAAGGGATGGTAGCTGCTTGTGAAGGAGACCTGGCCTCTCTGGCTGGTATGATGGCCGGGAAGTCTGTTACGGGAGTGGCGCCCTGGATGGCCAATACAACGCGACTGACGGATAAGACTCTCATTCTCTCACACTGTACAGCATCATTTGACTTTATGAGCAGTGTACACCTGCAGACCCACTATGAGACCGGCTATTCACTGGCTATTGCCGGCAGGGTGGATGCAGATTGCGTAACCTTATTCAGACTTAATGACAGACTTGACAGAGCTTTTATCGCAGAAGGCCGGGTAATCAGTCATCCGCAGATAGCTGATGCATGCCGGACACAAGCAGAGATTGAGCTGTCAGAGCATCAGATAGCTCTCTTGCGCGAGAAACCTCTTGGAAACCACCTCCTTGTGGTGCCATTTAAGTGTGAAGAGATTTTCAGGCTTCTGTGCCGTTATAAGAACATTGAGGTAATAAACTGATTTAAAAACTTGCCTTCCGGAATGGAAGACCTTTTACTGTTTAAATATAAGTCTTTATGCTCTCTTTATAGCGTTTTAAGTTGAGTCGAACTATAACGCTGTTTATTCTGTTTTAACAGTTAATTATTTATAGTTTTATCTACTACTTTTTAAATCAAGCCAGGCAATTGAATCAATGTTACACTTCTTTCTATCGCTTATAATCTTTGCCGCAGCAACTTTTTTGCTAGCTCTTTCAGTCCGGTATGGGATAGCCGGAGCCGGGCGTCTGGATAATTGGATTGTATCCAGATCCGGACGCAGATTAGAGGGTTTCGACTGGTATTTCCGGATACCGACGACAGCAGGAGCAGTCCCCGAGTATTTTTATGCAATGGTGCTGACCAGGGAGCAATATTTCAATACTAACTGGTGGGCATTGAAGATCTCGTCCTTTATTTCGGTTCTGTTGTTTATTGCACTGCTGAATAGCAGAAGCGGAGTGGAAAGCTATTACTCTTTTGAAATGATCAGGACCCAGGGACTTGCTGCCATTTTTACCTCTGGCACATTTTTCTGGTACATGAATATCATTTCACTGCTGATTACTGTGTTGATTGTCCTGATCACCGTAGAGAGCATAAAGATGACCGGCTCCTATGCACTTTTGAGGGCCCCTGTATATCTTCTTCTTTCCCTGCTTATGGCAGCCTTTACTGTGGCCATGCTGTTTGTGATAGTTTTCATGACCGCTATTTACATTATCTGGAAAATAATCAGTTTTCTGTTCATCACTAACAGGGATAGTGGAAATTTCTCTGAAAAGGGAGAAGAGACAGCGGAGGATATACTAAGATCAGGTTTCCTGGTATTTAAGAGAGATCTGAATGAATGGACCTCCAGGCGAAAGAGTCGCGGGACGCAAGATAAGGTATCAGAGCATAAGAAAACTTCGCTGATCACACAGAAGAGAGAAGTGCAAAGCAGCAGCATTTTCGGTGATGACACTGATATACCGAGGTTATATCCTGATTAAGCTTGGTTCTGGATATGATAACGATAGAAAAGGTACTTGAGAGGTTGGCCGCGATGAAGGCTGATCCTAATTATTATACTCGCTTCAACTTTCCTGCAGCCAGTACGAAGATATTACGCTTTGAGAAATTGACAGGGGTAAGACTGCCGCTTTCGCATAAGAAATTTTTACAGAGGTACAATGGTGGGATGATAGTTTTCACCTCCCTGACCGAATGTGACAAATACAAAACTGAATCTGCCTGGCTGTTTTCAATAGAAGAGATCACGGAGAGGTACTCAGACCTGAAGAGCATGGCGTGGAAAGTAAATAGTGGGATGGCGGATATTTATCCCATAATTCCCTTTTGCTCTTTGCCAAACAATGAGGTGCTTGTCTTTATTTACGGACAAAAGTCGGGTGAGGAGTCTCCTGTCTTTGATGCTTTTCATGAGTCTTTCCCATCTGAATGGGGAATTGTTGCACCTGATTTCACTTACTTTTTGTCAACATATCTCGATACCCATGGGCATCCGGAGCTGCCTGGAGATGAGGAGGCAGGGGTAGCTTCGGATTATATCGACGAAATCGCGGTTATCAGGGAGGAAGAAAAGGAGACAGTCAGGGAGGCAGAGAAGGAGACACCGGATGAGACGCTGACGAGAACAGAGGCCGAGCTTAAGATAAACCCTGACTCGCCATTCACCTGTTATGAAAGAGCGCTAGCCCTTAAGGAGAAAGGAGATATTGAACAGGCATATTTGTATATATCCAAAGCAATAGAGACGGATGGTCAGGATGCCTTTTACCGGTACATCAGGGGTGCCATACTGAGCGATGCCGGTGAGTACCGCGCTGCGCTGATCGATTATGACGTATCGGTGAGACTAAAGCCTGATGACACATTTTTTCTCTATAGCAGGGCAGATTCACTCTTTCATCTGGAGATGCTTCATGCGTCACTTGATGACTGCAATAAGATCATTAAGATGGAAGATAATAACCTTCTGGCCTATATGCTTCGAAGAGACGTCTATGAGGCCCTGAAGATGGATGACAAGGCAGGCGAAGATCAGGAGGTGATTGACAGGTTGCGTCGTGATTAGCTCTATCCGGTGACTCTGAACCCTATCGAGGGTCCGGAGACCTCTTTTTTATATTCGAATGTCAGTACATCACTAATAGTGATTGCTGAGATCTTCTCCGGTGTCCGTTCCGCTTTTGAAAGGCCGGCCATACGCAGCTCCTGATTTCTTATTGTTTTATCGGCAATTTTTCTCATAGATCTGGCATTGCCGAAAAACTGGTTCCTGTTGACATAGAGACATTCTACATATTTTTTCAGATGTTCTTCTGACTCCTTGTCGGGAGTTAGTCCTCTCTGCGAGAACATCCCGTACAGTATTTTCCACAGGTCCTCCGCAGTGAAATCATGAAACACATATTTATTATCGAAGCGTGATTCCAGCCCCGGGTTTGACCTCATGAAGTGTTCCATGTTCCTGGTATATCCGGCTACAATCAGGCTGAAGTTTCCGCGCTGGTCTTCCATCTCTTTTATCAGCGCGGCGACAGCCTGTTTGCCAAATTCGTTACGCTCACCGTCGGTGATAGAGTAAGCTTCGTCAATGAACAGTATGCCACCCATGGCTTTCTTGACAAGGTCCTTGGTCTTCAACGCTGTCTGTCCCAGGTAACCGGCCACGAGTGAGCTTCCGTCAGCATCGATGAAGTGTCCTCTCTCAAGCAACCCAAGAGCTTTGTATATCTTTCCCAGGATCCGTGCGACTGTGGTTTTTCCTGTGCCAGGGTTACCAATAAAGACACTGTGCATGGAGAAGGCCTTAAGCAGGTCACGGTTAATCTCCTTATAGTAGTATGCCAGGCGTATCAGTTCATTTACTTCCTGCTTTATATTCTCAAGTCCGGTCAACTCATTCATCTCCCTGACAGCTTCCTGTAGCAGGTCATTATCAATAGAAAGAGAAAGTTTCTTTGATGGTGATATTTCAGTGATATCCTCAATATCCTGCGGCTCAATTACAGACAGGAGCTTCTTGTCAAGAGCATCATGTTCAAACTGTTTAACGACACGAATGCCGAGGTTCATTTTGGCCTCGTCTATCAGGGCGTTCACCAGACGTCCGTTGCCGAAGGTGCGATCACGCTTCCGGTACGCTTCGGTGATTAGGCTGTAAATCTTATCTACGGCCTCCGCACTTAATTCAACGTCTTTTCTTACAGCCGTGTAACGTGCTATATCCAGCAGTTCGTCAGGGGTGTAGTCGTCAAAATGAAAGTGGTGTTTGATCCTTGATCTCAATCCCGGGTTGGAATTCATGAATTTATCCATCTCATCGGGATATCCGGCGAACATAACAGCCAGGTCACCTTTGCCATCGCTCATCTCAGTCATGAGCTCGGCAACGGCCTCTGGCCCGAAATCGCCCGTAGCCCCTTCCTTGAACATCATGTAGGCCTCGTCGATAAAGAGTATGCCTCCTCTTGCAGTATCAATGGCTTCCCTGGTCTTTTTCCCGGATTGTCTTACAAACTCTGAGACAAGATCACTGGCAGAGACTGTGTGAACGTTTCCTTTTGACAGCAGACCCATGGAATGAAATATCTCTCCGAGCAGTTTGACCACGGTAGTCTTTCCTGTCCCCGGATTACCCGTAAATAAGCTGTGTAGGCATATTTCATCTTTATCATTAAATCCCATCTCCCTACGATACTGGAGAAAGCTCACATAGTCAATGTATTCACTTACTTTATGCTTGATACTGTCAAGTCCTGTAAGACCTTCCAGCTCACACATTATTTCATCAACAGGTCTGCTGGTTATGGGTTTTTCTTCTTCTTTTTCTTCTTCCGGAGCATCTTCACTATGGTTTTCGTTCTCAGGTTTTTCCTGCCCGGCTTCCGATGGTTTATCTTTTTTGCTGTTTTTCAACTTTTTTGGAGAAACGTCGGCTGCATTATACAATTTTGAGACCTCCCCGTTTATCAATGCCTCGTAGTCACTCAGGCGTTCCACCTCTTTATTACCTACTGAGAATGGTATGACCGCCACCACTGTGTCCATAAAGACAACCTCCATGCGGTAGTTGTCAGTCAGCCATAATCCGGTGTCATCTGTTCCATAGCCGGCAGATATTGTGAATCTTTCATCTTTGCCGTCCCCGGGAGTAATTACCACCATCGTGTCGGAGCCCCCGATGCACTGGCCGGAGTCATCATAGTAGTTAAAGTAGAGTTCGCAGAGCCAATCAGTCTGGATTTTGCTGCGGAATCGCAACTCGCCCATAATAAATCGTGTCTCTTTCGCATTGAAAGTTTTCAGGTAGATCCTTTTATCCTCGTCGAGGTCTCCCCTGGGTGATTCATATGTTCTGAGTGACAAGACCTCAAGATAGTGGTTGTTCTTTTCAGTTACCCGGCCATAATCCTGAATGAAGAACTCTGTCATTCCCACTTCTTCACCGTCAATCTCGGCTATCCATCTGTATCTGCCTGGTTCCCAGTAAGCACCTGGTTCGTCATCTCCCCAGCCATAATGATATGTAATTATGTTTTCTGTTCTTGGAACGGGTATCTTCTTCTCATTGATATGTATCTCGTCTCCGGGTTTGCCGTCGAACACAGTGACTACCCTGAGCCTAACGAGTGCATCCCAGTCTTCCTCGTCGAAGAGTTTATTGTAGAAGCAGAGCTCAGTGCTGATAAAGCTTATTTCGTTCTTGTCAAAAACATGTCTGGCCTTGAATTTGCCTGCCATTACCCTGTCGCCTGCATAGGTGCTCAGGCTTTTAAACAGGTAATTCTTGTCTTCCTTGGTCTTATTGAAAATCATATTTCGGTTAGATTGTAATGTTATTAGCTTATTTGATCAAGATAATACCTTGCTTTCAGTTTTGGCATGTGATTAGCCGGTTCGTCACTAAGAGAGAGTGCTTTCTGTAAGAACTGTCTTGCCAGCACGCTGTCTCCCTTGTGATTATAGACTATTCCAAGCTGGAGGTATATGTCAGCGAAAGCTTCCGTTTTGCTGATATCCCTATTCTGCCATCGCCCGAGCCAGGAGTGATATGCTTCTATTGCCTTATCATAATCTTTATTTCTCATTGCCAGCTGGGCTTCAAAGAGATCCATGGGGACATCATGTTCCAGGTTCCATTCATTGGTACGTATGAATTCAAAATTGCGCTTCATCATCTTTAAATCTTCCCGGATAAAGCCCACTTCAAACTTATGATGCATGACGTTCATTACCCAGCGTTTTGCAGCATGGTTGGTGGATTCGAGGCTTTTGAACACTTTGAACGCTTCATCCAGAGTGGTGTCAAAATCATCTATCGTTGTTATGCCTCCTATGAATCCTATTCGTTTCATGACACATTTTGTTATCCATTCACCGACAATATTGTAGCATTGATGTGCATACCTCACGCTATTCGCGAAAGCATCATCAGCCTCCCGGAAATTGCCTGTCAGATAAGATATATAACCAAGCTCGTAATATGCAGTAGATAGTTGTCTTATAGCAGCATTGTTGTCTGAATCGCCTTTGACAATCTCAATGTATTCTTCTATGATATCATGAACGTACGTTCCGGCCTCCTTTAACCTGGATTTTCTTCTCAGGAAACCAACAAATGATGTAAGGAACAGAAGGTGATAATCAGTTGCCAGTTTCCCATCGGAGAAGAACTCTCTGGTATACTCTTTTGTGGTTGCTCTGTTCAGAAACTCCTCGTAGAAATCGCTCCGGTTCCTGTAGACGAAGTAAGCGTGGACTATTTCAAAATCGAACAATCCGTTTTTTTCGGAGCTATACGTGCTGAAGAAATTTATTAGGGAGGAAAAGAGCCTCTCCTTTAGTCCGGCTGACTGACTGCCACTGGTATTAATAAGGATGAATGCCAGTTCAATATCATTCAGACAGTCATAGAACCTGCCGGCGTTGTGTTTCACCCTTATATAATCGTCTTCGATAAGCTCAATGAGTTCCTCGTCCCGGCCACTGTGGTATAGCTGGTAAGCCTGTTCAGAAAGCTTGCGCAGGTTAAAAACGCCCTCCGATGTGACAAGCTTCTGTCTCTGAAAATATTGTGCCAGCCGCAGATGCATATCCTTCCGGATGCTTGTGTCGGCGATAATTTCAGTCTGTATGGCATTTCTGAATTGTCTGTGAAACATGGTTATCAGTGATACCTCATCAGCCGTTTTCTCAGCCAGGAATGGCGACAGCTGAGTGTAGAGTCTTGCCCATGGGGCCACAGGTATGCTTCCTGAAAGATTTTTATGATACTGACTCTCAAAAACTGCCATCACATCATGGTCTGAAGAGAGGATATCAAGTATCTCCTTTTCAGTTAACCCGTCTCTGGAGCATTCAATGTATCCCAGGACTCTTGAAACAAATATACCCTGGTGATGGTATACAACTGACAAATCACTGATGAAGGTTTTTATGCCACCGGTGACACTGGTGTCCAATGCGGTATTAATGTGCGGACTGAAGCTTTTCCAGTTCCTGATCTCCTCAAGGGCAACAGTCATAAACAACGGTGAGCATCCTGATTGTTCAAACTGATCCAGGACATATTCTTCCTGTTCAGATGTAACCGTACGGTTCAAGCCCTTAAGCAGACCTGTCAGCATCTCTTTGCCATCAATTCTTGTCAGAGGTGGTAGCTCAATAAAGTTCTCGCGGTGCCGGTCTTCACTGTAGATTGTTTTCAGCTGATCCAGATACGTGCTGTCCTTCTCATAATTCTTATCCTTCAGCACTGAGATGATCATTCTTAAGTGCTGAGGGAGGGTGGAGGGCAACCATTTGAGCCAGCTCTTCTCCACCAGCTGATCCAGGGCATCTATAAAAATGACTGTCCTTTCTTTTATTCCTTCAAGAGTCTTTGCTACCTGTTCACTGAATGTATCATCATTGAAGATTCGCTCGAGATCATCTGCATCCGGAATTCCGGCCTCCCGTATGATGGAGAGCAGTAATGAGCGAATATTCCCTGAATTCTCACTCACCCCCACAAATCTGAATATTACCTTCCCATTGTCTTTTTGCTCTGCATTATCAATGGCTTTGGCAATAAGGGCTGATTTGCCCATTCCCGATTCGCCAAAAACAACCAGAGGTGCGGTTGACACTGATTGAATATACTCATCAATTCTCTCCAGTACGTCCTTCCTTCCTATAAATACCCGAAGCTTCTCCTCCTTAAACATTTGGTTCTCAGTGCATACTTTCAGTACGCCACTTATCCCGTTCATTGTGTCAATCTGCCTGCTGACTGATTCCATCAGGAAATTGAGTACTGCTGCAGTAAAGAGGGTTAGGTAATGTTCATCAACCCTGGCTGGCATAACAAGCCGGGTCTCAAGTTCAATTGTGTTTTTTGTTAAGAGCGTGCGGCGAAGGTTTGATTTGAAGCGATTAACCATTTCATCGTCCGGGTCATGCCAGAGAGAGCTCTCTTTTTCCATATTCTTTCTGAGAATCTCCCTTATAAATCCGTAAACGTATTCAATATCCAGCGTGCAATCTTTGCCGGCAGTCTCCTTTTTACTCCTGTTGCTGCCCGTTGCATCGAGATATGAAAACACCCCGTTGATGACCTCATGTTCAGTAGCAGAAAGGAAGTATTTGTCTCTCTCAGTTATGGTGCTCATCTCTGCGACAGCCTCCTGAAGAAGTGTTCTCAGTCTCTCTTCGACTGTGGCCCAGGCGTGATAGTCTGTGAATTTTCCTGTTCTGGGCTTAAGCACAAAGGCTGTTGAACTGTTGCCAATAAGATGGTTGAGGTCATGCTCGTACCACTCATTGAGAAAATCCCTCTGTTCACTATTTTCCGGGTAATAGTCAAGTATCTTCTCAAACTCCGTTCTTTCAATTGAGTAGGGCAGGGGTATCCATCCATATCTGTTGCCTATCATTATCAGAAAGTTAGGATGGGGATAATGCTTGCATGTCTTTACCTCATTAAGGCAAATCTCAATTGTTTTCTGATCAAGCTGGGCCTCTTCATTCACTCCCCATCTCAGGTCGATAGCCTGGAACTGGTAACCGAAAGATGCACATAGGGCCTCCACTGCAGGGAATACTTGTGTTTGCATGTACTCCCTCTCTCTTGAGAAGTCACTGAATGTGGAGGAGATGAATAATCTGAATGTTTTATTGTGCATAGAGGTCACCGGCTTTTTTAAAGGTCTTTGTCTGGTTCGGCGTAGCGGAATACGAAGCTTGTTTTCATCAGGCAGGAATGGTTATTCATTATTACCCAGCTCCTTATTCAGTTTCTCTCTTGTCACTAAAAAGATCTCCTGCACTTCACTATTCTCCTTTTCAGCTATACGTTTCTGTTCACTGAACGTTTTCAAAGCTTTCCGGTACTGTTTCATTTCATATAATGCCAGTGCCTGGTAGCCGAGGCATCTTTGGAGTCCGTCAGCATAACCTGTTTTTCTGCAGAGTTTTTCCTCCTCTATGTGCAGTTTAAGAGCCTCCTCATGGCGGCCCCACTCCCTGAAAATAAGAGCCTGGTTACACAGGCTGATTGCCTGACCAATCTTGTTGGCCTGTTCTTTGAAGAGCCGGCCTGACATAATATGTTTCTCCATTGCTTCGTCAAACCTGTCCATTCTACTCAGTGTCAGGCCCTGGTTGCCGAGGTTCATGGCAAGGTTCTCAGTCTTTCCTGTTCCGACCATCATCTGTTCCTGCTCTTCAAGCAATGTGAGTGCCTCCTCATGACAGTCGAGCTCACTCATCAGCTGAGAATGCTCTTCAAGATTTTCAATCAGTTCATCAGTCTCGCCCAGATCCCTGCATATTTTTTCCATCTCATCATACAGGGCAGGCATTTCACTCTGGCGGTTCAGCTCTTTTAGCATGAGAATATGTGCGGAGAGAACGGACCTGAGGTAATGAGGACTACCTATCTCCCTCAGCAGCTTCTCGCTCTCCATGGTCAGCTCCAGCGCCTTGTCAGTCTCACCGTTATCAAAAAAAAGAATTGGTACCTGGTCTTTAAGGCAGATGGCCAGGCTCGCTTTGTCTTCCAGCTCCCTTAATACCTTCTCAACCTCCTTGTAAATACTTAATGCCTTGGCAGGCCCGCCAAGCTCTTCAATTATCTTTGCCTGACAGGCGAGGTTGATACTTAGTAAATTTTTGTTTCCCAGATCTCTCAACAGCAGCTCGGACTCCTTATACAGATCAAGAACTTCCTGTATCCTCTCCTTTTTCATCACTATCTGTGCATGGCTTGTCAGGCTTATTGCCAGGCCTTCCCTGTCACCTGCCACCCTGTATGACTGTTCGATCTGTTCCAGCAGGCTTATTGCCTCGTCAGTGCGTCCCATATCGTTCAGGATTATCGCCCTGTTTTGCATTATCAGCAAGAGCCCGTCTTTATTTCCGGTCACCTTTGCCAGCTGCTCTGCCTCTGCACAAAGTTGCAGTGCTTCTTCTAACCTGCCTCGTTGATGGAGTATTCTGGACTGGTTTGTAAGATAGACAACAAGACTGTATTTATCGCCGGTCTGCCTTGCCTCTTTCTCAAGCTCACTGAACAGATCAAATGCCTCCTCAAGCCTTCCCTGCATACCTATCAGAATAGCCTGATTGCTAAGGCTTGTCCTGATGTCATCCTTATTATCCTTTTCCCTAGCCTTCGCTTCATTCTTTTTATAGAGTGCCATGGCTTCGTCAATCCTACCCCAGTCGCGCAGAATCGTTGCCTGGTCATTGCGTACGGTACCGATTAATTCCGAATCCTCATCCAGTAGTCCTGCCATACTGCTTAAAACTTTGAAGGCCTCAGCTGTATAACCGAAGTGTATGAGCAGTCTGCTGGCCACCCATGTGCCGGGCTGGAAGTCATCGGTGCAGTCAATAATATCCCTGAAGGCATCTACTGGTGACAGGCCGGTATTCTTCTCTGTCAGCACCCAGTACTCCCGTACTTCATATTTATTGATATCCCATGCCTCTGTCAACAGCTCCTGGTCCTGCATTACTACTGCCAGTCCTTCCCAGTTGCCGGCTTTCATAAGCTGCCATGGCAGTTCATCTGCCTTACGGTAGTCGAGAGGAGAGTTCATAAAGAAGGAGGCTATCTGCTGATGCCATTGTCTCTCATTGTCCCCGGTCAGTATATATCTGTCATAAACTGCCTGTCTGAAGTAGTCATGGAAGAAATTCAGAAGGCCGTGTTTACATATCAGCGATTCCTCAATTGCCAGGAAGAGGGGTGACCACAGTGCCCGGGGCAGCGCATCGCCTTCAAAGCCGAGCATGTTAAGCATTTCATTCTCTGACAGGCCTCTGCGTGATGAAAAAATCAGGGATAGAGCATCTCTCACCAGGCCGGGGCGGTTTGTCTCATAGTCTTCCTCAAGCCTTTCCAGAATCTTATCATACAGCCCGGCAGGTGTTTCTGAAGCAAGATAGTGCATGATTGCGTCATCAAGCCTCTCATGAATACCAAAGACCCTGAGCTCATCGAGCAGAACCTTCAGGAACAGGGGGTTTCCTGTCTGGTCCGACTGCGTAATAGTTGTCAGTTGCCTGTTGCTAAGCGATTTTCTGAAGCGGGACAGGTATTCTGTTATCAGGAGATTCCGTTCGTCAAATGTCAACCGGGTGACGTTAAAGAAGCTCCATTTTCTCTCTTTGAGGACATCCAGGATTTTGCCGGGCAAGACCGAGACAATGACTCTTATCTCCTGAGGGAAGGTGTCAGGCAGCCACCACAGTTCATGGGCGTCACCCGTATCTTCAAGCTGATTGAGGCCGTCAAGAACAATTACCATCCGGCCTTTCCTTGCCACCCTGGTGAGCCATTGTGGAAATGTCTTCTTCAACTCCTCAGGGTCATCGGGCAGTTTCCCGGGAATAAGGAATTTTCTTCTGGCCTCAAGGATGATCCTTTTTATTATGGCGATGTGATTGGCACCTTGTTGGGAGCTACCCACGTAATGCTGTATGATAAATAAATCAGGATTCTCTTTCCGGAATCTGTATACCCAGTTGGCAAGCAGGGCACTCTTGCCCGATCCTGACTCTCCGGTGATCACAAGAGGCTGATTGTCGGATTGTACGTGGTGGTCCAGTCGCTGAAAGTACTCTTCTCTTCCGATGTATACTCTTCTTCTTGATTCAGCAAACTGCTCATGATCAATGATTTCCTGGTCCAGTGGACCGAGGCGCGATCCGGCCGGGTATTCTTCGTCAATTATCTTCCAGAGGTCTTCCAGTATACTATCTGCCACCTTGCCGGGGTCAGAGTAGTTCTCCCTGAGTTTGCACCCGGAAGCTCGTATCTTCTCCTTCAGTCTCTTCAGACGCTCTGTCTGGCCGGGATCACTGTCCCGGAAGTCGCCTGAGGGAGCATTTTTTACTGAGTCGATGTATGAAGGGTCACGGAAATAGAAGAATGCACGGTTGTTCATTACCGGGTTGGCAAGCACACCGTGGATTATCTCCATTTCCGTTACACTCTTGTCAGAATGTTGTGCGAGCCAGGGCTGTGATTCGAGAAGGGAGGCGCTGATGGTTCCGGGAGGTGGCACCCATCCGTATCTTTCTCCCAGGAGGCAGATGAAATATGGGTGAGAATTCTCGATCTCCTTCAGACATATAGGCAGAACCTCACCTCTCTCTGCCTGCTCTTCGGTAACACCCCATCTCAGATCGACCTCGGTGAATTCAACGCCACGTTCCCTGCACCTCCTTCTCAATTCAGGAAAAGTCCTCTTTATTAGCAGGTCTCTCTCAGCCTGCATGTCCCTGAAGGTGGAGGAGATAAAGATACGTATATGGTGCTTTTCTGATAAAAGTCTCATTTGTCAGGTTCGTTAAGAAGATTGTATGGGATGTACATGAGGAGACCGCCGCACTGAGGATATTTCACAGGATTGCAGATCGATACTTGTCAAGAAGCAACGGGATATTCTTAACCGTATTCCTGTCATAATTTTTTGTTCCCTCTGAGAGCTGTTCATAGGGTAAAAGGTCTGTATGCTTCTTTTTCAGATCGTCTTTTTTCCCGTTCAAGGTCCAGCCGCTGAGCGCCATGTGAGCCCACCAGCGGTTATGTTCCATCATGGCAAGCAGTTCGGCTTTTTCAGGAGTGATGACTACTGATGATGGATGGTCTTCCAGATCATAGCCTATTGTCCTTAGTTTTACGCCCAGATGATCAGCCTGATCACGGTTCTGGTTCCTGAAATCGACCGGCAGTTGTCTCCATGGTCTGTGAGATGCCCTGTTGGGGTCAGGAGATTCTATCTTGCTGAGATAGTCTTCATGAATAACCATGGCGAGCCTGTCAAGTTCTTCAAGGATCAGCCCCTTTTTTGTAAAAGTTTCCCCGGTAACATTGAATTTACGGAGTGTGATATTCCCGAGATTTTTTTCCGTAACCCATCTGCCAAGCATTCCTGCGGGGTCATTCAGAGCCAGGATGACATTCATTTTGACCCCGGTGTCAATCTTTGAAAGTTTATTAAGTATGCTTGCAGCGGCGGAATCATTTTCACAGAGCAGGTAGACAGCAGAGAATGGAGCTGTGCTGTTCAACCGTTCAAATTCTTCTGAATCAAACAGATCGTATGGCTGGTCAACCAGCAGAATATCGACAAAATTCCTTAACTGCCTGAAGCTGCTTTCCAGTCTTGAGGCCATTGAAGGCTGTTCCTGGAACAGACATATCTGCATTTTTCTGAGGTTTGCAAAATGACCCAGCCTGGCAAACCTGATGACCATGCTCTGGGCCAGACTGCCAGATCCGATCACTGCGACTCTAACCTGGGGGTCCTCCGGTGATGTGACCTTCGTGAACCTGTCCGGAGAATATTTGTTGAAGATTATCCGTGACGCCCTCTCACATGATGAAAATATTCTGATCTCGCAGTTAAGATCAGTCTTATTTACACTTGTTTGATCTTCCAGTAAATGGAGTCCTCTGATCTCGTCAAGTTTAAGTTCATCTGATATATGTGTATAAAGCATCTGATGCCTGTCTTTTCCTGACATAGCCAGGAAGTTATAGACTGCACGGGCATCGGACAGGTTCTTCTCATCATTTTCTTCAACAAAGACGAAGAATTTGGCTCTTGAGGCGCCTATATAGCGAAGAAAGCTCTTCTGCGTCAGATCACCTTCAATGATTATTGCACCCTCTTTTTCTACCTGATCAAGTTTCCATGCGTGTGGTATGGCACCTATCACTATCACTTTTTCACTATGGGCGAGCAGATCAGAGATAAGGTGTTTTGAGTTGTCGCTGAGGCCTGTTACAATTACATGATCCCTGTAATATGCCACGAATGCTGATTTAATTTCCCGCCGTACAAGATAAAGTAAGGCTTTGATGAATGTATAGATCAGCACTGCCGGTGCCAGCCACCTGGCAGTCTCAAGCTGCCAGGGCAGAGGAGAGGTGTAATCATCGATAATATCCATCCCGAAAACCTTGATCGAATGGTATATCAGGTCGAGAAAATTTCTATCTGTTCCTGTCGCATTAAAAATTATATAGAAACCGGAGAATGCCAGCACGAAAGCGACTACTCCCATGAATCCGACTAACCACCACTCAAGGTCACGAAATCTCATGTTTATACCTGTTTAAAGATTTAGTGTTTACTGTTTTAAAAGTTATCCCACCTGCCACTGTCTGTTTTGATATATCTCTGACCATCCACTGTTTTGATAGAGCCTGATGGCTCTGAAGAAGAGCCAGTCTTATCACCCGATTTACTTGATCCTCCACCGGCAACCAACGAATAGGTAATGAACCATGGTTTAGAGAGGCGTTTGGGCTGTAGTGAGCTCTTTCTGCAGAACCAGTTTTCAATCAGGTAGTATTTTTTCCATAACAGATACAAGAAAACAATAATGGAAAGAATAACAGCCCATGAAGCCCATCGGGGCAGGTCAACAGTTGTTTTCTCTGGTCTGCGGCCCTGATTCCCGGGTCTTAAGCCATTATCTATCTCTTCTTTTATCTGTGCGTGGCTTAATTCCTGATCAGCTGAGACCAGTCCGGAGCGAACATATGCAGTATCTCCTACCGGGGTCAGGATTCTGTAGTGACGCGGGTATTTCTCATCTTTTGAAAGGAAGGTGAGTTTTTTAGTGTTATTATAGGAGAATGGAATATTGCTCATCCGGATGCTCAGATCAATGGGGTTTGTGTAAGCATAGACACGATAATATAATATTGCAAGCGAATCACCTGGTTGCCGGGAGTGACAATCCAGGCAGCTTAATATCGATATAACCAGAATCACAGAGTTTCTCATGTCAGCAGATTTACCGGTGATGGTGAGTGGTTCAAAATGGATTGTGGTAAAACGATCTGACAAAATAGTAATATTTGTATTAAATCCTGATTCTTAATGGTGCAAAACATAAGAAAAGCACTAAATGAGTTTTCATTTCTGTGAGAGGCTGGATCGGAGTTCTGAAACCTGATAGGACAGTATGGGTGACGGGAGGTGATTTTATGCGCGGGTCGTAAGTCATTTCGATTTTTCATATCTTTAGTTCCCCGTATAAAAGCAGAGTCATGATAGTTACATGTATTCATGTTGAGGTAAAGCCTGAGAATCTGCAGGATTTTGTTGATGCAATGGTGGAAAATCGCAAAGGTTCTGTCCTGGAGCCGGGAAACCTTCGGTTTGATGTGCTCCAGCAGGCAGATGATCCGTGCAGGTTCATGATATATGAGGTTTTTGAGTCAGATGATGCGGTTGCAGCACACAAGGAGACGGCCCACTATTTAAAATGGAGGGACAAGGTGAAAGAATATATGGCCTCTGAGCGTTACGGGGTCCGGTACAACATCGTGGAACCTTCAGACAGGTCGCTGTGGTGAATCCTTTCAGGTTTGCCAGGATACCGCAGGTTCTGTTCAGAATTGGTGCTGTCAACGATCTCTCTGCCATAGCGGCAGGCTACGGTAGCAGCCTTGTTCTGGTCACGGGAGCAAGGTCATTCGCAGCCTCACGCCATGATGAACACCTTTTTGATCAACTCACTGCCCGGGGGGTTATTATCCATCATGTAACAGTTGCAGGGGAACCTTCTCCTGCCTTGATTGACGAAGCTGTTTCCCGCCTGAAAGGAAGGCCGGTCTCGCTGGTTGCGGGGATAGGAGGAGGCAGTGTTATGGATGCAGGGAAAGCCATATCGGCGATGCTGACAACTGACGGATCAGTGACTGACTATCTCGAAGTTGTCGGAAACAGGGAGCATCCCGGAACGAAAGTGCCGTTCATAGCTGTTCCTACAACCTCCGGCACCGGCAGTGAGGCAACTAAGAACGCAGTAATCTCGCAGGTGGGGAAGGAGGGATTTAAACGCTCACTCCGACATGACAACTTTGTACCTGATCTGGCACTGGTTGATCCTGACCTGACCCTCCACTGTCCGCAGGAAATAACTGCTGCTGCCGGCATGGACTGCTTTACACAGCTGACGGAGGCATATCTTTCGGATAAGGCCAGTCCCATGACCGATGCACTGGCCCTCGACGGACTGAAGGCTGTAAGCCGGTCGCTAATAAGATCATACACAAACGGTGGTGATATTAAGGCACGCTCTGATATGTCGTATGCAGCGCTTATGTCAGGCATATGCCTTGCCAATGCCGGGCTGGGTGCCGTCCACGGTCTGGCCGGAACAATCGGTGCAATGTTCAACATCCCCCACGGCGCAGTTTGCGGTACGCTGATGGCCCCGGCCAATGAGGTTAATGTGAGGGAGCTGCGGAAAATGAGCAAACAGGATCAGGCTCTCGGGAAATATGCAATCCTGGGCAGGATTTTCGCTGACGCCACCGGGAAGAGTGACAACTATTACATTGACTTCTTCATTGACTACCTTAATGCAGTTTCTTACCGACTCTGCATGCCGAAGCTAAGCAGTTTCGGCCTGATTCATGGTGACCTGGAGACAATAAGTTCACAATCAGATGTGAAAAACAATCCGGTCAGGCTCTCTCCCGCCCAGCTTGCCGGGATACTTGAACAGAAGCTGTGATAGGGAAGATCACAGACATGCCAGCCAGGTGAGATCCTGGCAGAGGCTGTGACCGGCTGTCTAAAATCCGCTGACTTGTTATCTCCTGACCAGCTGGTATCCTCTATTTGTTTCTCCAGGCGCATCAGACCACGCCTTCGGTTGTATTCATCCTTTGTCGCCATGGCAGATAAGTAATTGACTATGAGTCTTGTATCGTCTGATCTTGCTATGCTTACAGTAGACCCATCGGTGAAGGTGGTCTGTAGTATCTTCTTTTTAATCCTCTCCGGCTCACTCTTCCATCGGGCTCCAAGAATGTACTCATAGCCACTCTCTTTCAATGCCTTGATGTTTTCTTTGGAAAGCAATCCGGCATCTGCTACAACAACAGGCTTATCCAGATTGAACTTGCGGCTTATCTTCTCAAGAAAAGGGATAAGTGTATGACCTTCATAAGTATTGCCCTCGTAGATATCATACCCAATGGCATAGCCGCCCAGGCCAACCAACAGCCCGATGAAGATCTGAGGTTGTTGATGCTTGCCATCCTTGGAGAAGCCGGTCTTACGAAGGTCATCCTCATCAGAGGCCTCAAAATAGAGCGTGGTCATGTCGTAAAATACCACACTTATCTTTCCCTCCAGAACGCTTAGAGTATGCGCAAGAGTGAGCCGGAAAGAGAGGGGATGGCAATCAGGAGGCCGAGCATGGTGGGGGTAAGATCCATTGCCTCCTTGAATTTGATTGCTGTCGGACCGTACAGTGCCACGGCTGCAAAACCAAAGAAAAATCCAAGTGTTGTTCCTGTCAGACCACGGGAGGGTGTCCCTTTAACTTTCATAAGCAATTCTGGTTGCATTTAGTCTAAGAAGAGGGAAATGTAGTCTTAAGTGCCGTATTGTAATGTAACATATGTTGCAAGCCCTATGTTTTAGCATGCTCCAGAGACAAATCCCGATAGTAATTTATTAAATTTTCTTCAAACCGGCCACAGAATCGCGCATGATTGATCTCAGGTTGCACCTGGCGGTGCAAAAAATATAGGAGAAGTCTGCCGGATTATCTAATTTCGTCCCGCAATTGATCCGGTCTGCCTGCTTCATGGAATGACTGTTCTGCTATCTGAGCCGGGGATGATGATGTAGGGTGACAGTTCGGACAGTTTGGAATGAAAAAATAGTTCTCAGATGAAAGAATTCTACGGTAAGGAAATCAGCGAGCTGGTAACCAGGCTCAAAACCAATGAACAGTCTGGTCTCACCACCGATGAGGTGCGCAGAAGGATTACAGAATACGGATACAACCAGATTGAATCCAAATCGAAGAAAAGTATTGTAAGGATGTTCTTCGAGCAGTTCAGGAGCTTCATGATAATCATCCTGTTAGTGGCAGCTGCCATTTCCGGTGTAGTAGGGATTATGGAGGGCGAAGGTCTGCTTGACACATGGATTATCCTTGGAATTCTGATTGTCAATGCGCTCATCGGTGCGGTACAGGAGAAGAAGGCCGAGACGTCGCTCGAGGCCCTCAAGGAACTGGCGTCACCCCTTTCAAAGGTGCTTCGCGACGGCGCAATTACTGAAACGAATACAAAGTGGCTGGTTCCGGGTGACATCGTCATACTTGAGACCGGTGCTGTAGTTCCGGCAGATATAAGGCTGACCGAGGCTGTAAACCTGAAGATACAGGAGTCGTCACTGACAGGCGAAAGTCTTCCCGTTGACAAGATTACCGAGGCCCTGCAGGGGGATGATATCCCTCTCGGAGACAGGAAGAATATGGCATTTTCTAGCGGCATGGTCACATACGGACGGGGAAGGGGAGTTGTAGTTGCAACCGGGATGCAGACTGAAGTCGGAAAGATAGCTGACATGCTCCAGCATGCCGGCGATACAGAGACGCCGATGAGCAAGAGACTCAACCAGTTGGGGAAAATGCTGGGCATTGTGGCCCTGGTCATATGTGCTGTTATTTTTGGAGTGGGAGTGCTTTATGGCAACTCAGTGATGAGCATGTTCATGACAGCGGTCACGCTTGCTGTTGCAGCCATCCCGGAAGGCCTTCCTGCTGTTTCAACAATTGTGCTGGCAATAGGGGTACAGCGGATGGTGAAAAAGAACGCTATAATTCGCACACTGCCATCAGTTGAGACACTCGGAAGTGCAACCGTTATATGCTCTGACAAGACAGGAACGCTGACGCAGAACAAGATGACTGTTGTTGAGGTTTTTGTCAACCATAAACATGATCAGATAAACAGAACTGCTCCGGGCACCACCCTCAATGCTGAAGAGGAGAGGCTTCTTGCCATAGCCGTCCTATGCGCCGACGCATATATTAAGAAGGATGAGCATGGCAATGTCTCCTTTACAGGGGATCCTACAGAGACTGCGCTTCTGGACTTCGGGTTGCTTTACGGGGTGCATAAGGATGAGATAGAAAAGAAATTTCCGAGGGTAGCGGAGATACCGTTTGACTCGGAGAGGAAGCGCATGACAACCGTCAACAGGATGTCAGAGAGCAGCACCCGTGTTAATGTCAAGGGAGGGCTTGACGAGGTGCTCAGTGTCTGTGACAGGATTGTGATTAACGGTGAAGTCAGACCTCTTGAACAGGCTGACACAGATGAGATCCGCAATGCCAACGAGACGATGGCCAATTCAGCATTGCGGGTACTGGCCATGGCTTATAAGGATTTGCCGGAGGCACCGCAGAAGGTAACTATCGGGGATCTGGAGAATGGCTTGATATTCATCGGACTTCTGGGGATGATAGATCCTGCCCGGCCGGAGGTGCTGGATGCAGTGGCAAAATGCAATACAGCCGGCATCAGGCCGGTAATGATCACCGGAGACCACAAGACCACTGCGCTGGCCATAGCCCGGGAGATCGGCATCTACAAGGATGGTGATATTGCTATCACCGGCTCTGAACTTGAGAAGCTTTCTGACGAGGAGCTCAATGAGACCGTATCAAGGTACTCTGTTTATGCCAGGGTTGCTCCGGAGCATAAGGTACGCATAGTCAAGGCATGGCAGAGTCACAGTGAGGTTGTGGCCATGACGGGCGACGGTGTGAATGATGCTCCGGCACTCAAACAGGCAGACATTGGGGCCGCCATGGGTATTGTAGGGACCGATGTGGCCAAGGGTGCTGCAGATATGATACTGACGGATGATAATTTTGCCACGATTGTCTCTGCAGTGGAGGAAGGCCGGAGGATTTATGACAATATCCTGAAAGTGATACAGTATCTCCTATCTACTAACGTGGGTGAGATTTTCCTGATACTGGTCACCTCAATATTCAATATGGGAATGCCACTGCTCCCCATACACATCCTGTGGATCAACCTGGTAACAGACAGCCTGCCTGCGCTGGCGCTCAGCGTTGATCCCCCGGAGAAGGGCATCATGAACCGAAAGCCGAGAAACTCCAAGAAGGGGTTTATGACGAAAGGGATGACCTGGAGGGTCATGTATCAGGGTCTTATGATCGGTTGTATTCCTCTCGTGTCTTATATTCTCGGGCGTCAGGACGGCGGGGAGGTCCTTGGCCGGACGATGGCTTTTGCCACCCTCATGTTCGCACAGCTGGTGCATGTACGCAACCTGCATTCAAATGCCCTTTCATCATTCAGGACCAATCCTTTGAAGAACAAACCGCTTATCGGAGCCATCTTCGCATCAGCCGTCATCGGTTTGATCGTTCTCCTCGTTCCGCCGATCCGGGAGGCATTCAGCCTGGCAGTCATGGACCGTGAGCACTGGATAATAGTTATCCTGATGTCTCTGGCACCGATAGTCGTGGTTGAACTGTTCAAGCTGTTCAGGATCAATGGCGTGGAAAGCGACGAGAAGTAACCTGCGAAATAATATGATTCCTTTCATCTGGCTAAGGACAGAATGGAACACAAGAACGTTGAAAGAAAGATTTTAGGGTATCCCCGGAACATACTTTTCACCGGTCTTACCAGTTTCCTGACGGATACGTCAGTCAAGATGATCTATTCGGTAATGCCGATGTTTCTCATGTCAATCGGCGCCTCCAAGGCAAGTCTCGGACTTATAGAGGGTGTCGCTGAAAGCACTGCTTCACTTGTCAAGGCACTGTCAGGTTTCTGGAGCGATAAGATCGGGAAAAACAAACCCTTTATGCTGGTAGGATATGCCCTGTCTGCCGTCATAATGCCCCTGTATGCCTTTGTTATCTCGCCAATGCAGGTTCTGCTCCTCAGGTTCGCCGAAAGATTCGGAAAGGGTATCAGGACGGCACCGCGCGACAGCCTCATTGCAGGATCGGTCACCAACAATGAAACAGGCAGAAGTTTCGGTCTTCAGAAAGCGATGGACAACAGCGGTGCCATCGCCGGCCCTCTGATTGCGTTTGCACTTCTGAGCCTCTTCCCGGGTGACTTCAGGCTTATCTTCATGCTGGCCGGGATACCTGCTATACTGGGCATATTCGTCATAATCTTCGGGATAAGGGAGGTGAGGAAAAACAAGGCTGAACTCTTTCAGAAGTTCCGGTTCAGTGACTTCTCAAAAAGATATTACCTCTTTCTTGGGATCATCTTCATCTTCACCCTTGGGAACTCTACCGACGCACTCCTGCTGGTAAAGGCTAACGAGGCCGGGATAAAGGTCGCGTTCATCCCGCTGGTCTATCTGATTACAAATACTGTAGCAGTAATAGCCGCAATTCCGCTGGGTTCTCTCTCTGACAGGGTGGGGAAGGAGAAGATACTTGTAGCCGGATTCCTGATCTATGCCCTGGTTTACTTCCTGTTTGGCAGAACATCTGATACAGTTGCAATCACATTGCTTTTTGCCCTGTACGGTCTGTATTCCGCTGCCACTGACGGCATTCAGAAGGCTTTTGTCACGGATATCGTTGACAAAAACAAGAAGGGCACCGGTCTTGGCATTTATAATGCAATACTTGGAATAACCCTGCTGCCTGCAAGTATTATCGCCGGGGTGTTATATGACAGAGCCGGGTCAGCTGCCCCCTTCTATTTTGGTTCTTCAATGGCCTTTCTTTCCTTTTTGCTGATGCTTGCATTCTGCATTTACGGAAGGACAGGGAGGCGTGCCTGATTCAGGGCCAATCTGTTCAGCAGATATGTATCCCGCTCCGGGGTTTTTATTGCCAGTCCGGCTGTCTCTTTTCCCCTTCCGGCGACCTGATTTCAGTAACATCCTGCGTTGCCGGGAATGTTGCCGGTGTGATAAATATTATAACGTTTCCTAAACTTTAAATGGAAGAAAGGGTTTACCTTTAAAAGAAAAATCAATGCCGGACAAACATTCAAACAGCCGTCGCGAGTTCCTGCAGAAGATGATTGCGCTGACAGCGCTTGCAGGAGTGGCGCCTTATGCCGATGCATTCGGGCAGCCTTTCGCGGATATCAGAAAAGGTAAGCTTCCTCTCAGGCCGCTAGGCAAAACGGGTCATATGGTAAGCATCTACAGTCTCGGGGGACAGGGTTCCATCGAGATACCCGGTAAAGAGGATATCTCGGTTGAGATTATCAACCGGGCGCTTGATTTGGGTATCAACTATATCGATACTGCTGCAGCCTACGGGCGACAGACGCCGACTGTTGCCAGGGCCGATGCCATGGGCACCAGTGAAAGGAATATGGGCCAGGTGATGAAATACCGCCGTAAGGAGGTCTTCCTGGCCAGCAAGACCCATGACCGTACCTATGACGGATCAATGAGGTTGCTGGAGAAGTCGCTCCGGCAGCTTAACACTGATCATCTTGACCTGTGGCAGATCCACAATGTAAGGATGGCAGAGATGGAGACGCTTGACATGATTACCGGCGACGGCGGGGTACTGAAGGCGATGATCAAAGCCCGTGACGAGAAGATGATCCGTTTCATCGGGTTCAGCGGGCACGAGGGGCCGGATGTGCTGAATGCCCTCAATGAGAGGTTCCCGTTTGACAATGTTCTGGTAGCAATCAATGCAGCCGACAAGCATCATGATCCGTTTATCGAAAAATTCCTGCCCAATGCCGTGAAGAATGAGATGGGAATTGTGGGGATGAAGATACCGGCACGTGACAGGATCTTTGCCAATGGCGGCATAATAACAATGAAGGAGGCTATGGATTATGTGCTGACTCTGCCGGTGAGCACTATCATTGTGGGTCTTGACAAGATTGCCGAGCTGGAGGAAAATATAAGCATTGCGAAGGAATTCAAGCCGCTGACGGCTGACCAGATGCTGGCCATTGAGGAGAAAACCAAACCGCATTACAGGGACCTTCTCTTCTTCAAGAACCTTTCAGAGTGGCCGGCGGATTGGTAAACCTGGGGAATTGCGAATTGCGAGTTGCGAATTAATTAAATCGAAAATCGCAATTCGAAAATCGCAAATCCTGTTCTCCTATTTGGCCATCGGCCCTGCGGGGACCTCCGGCACCTTGCGACCGCGTCTACCGGTGAAGCCGAAGAACCATATAAGCGAGAAGGAGATTATCACCATCCCGGTTACGGTGACCCAGTCGGCATTTTCTCCCGGCACTATGATCCAGCTAAGGATGGCCCCGAAAACGGGTATGATGAATTTCGATAGATTAAGTTCGCTTACCTTCACCTCCGGACGCTTCAGCAGCACATACCATTTTGAGAAAGTGAAAGCTGACATGAATGAGAGCCAGGCCAAAACCAGCCAGTAAATCATCGGAAAATCGGGCTTTGACGGCACATCCTCAAAACCAAAGGAAATGAGAAACATTACTGCACCCCCGGTAAAGAGCGAGAATGAGCTCAGCACCAGAGGATTCATGTTCTTGCCGTTCTTTGATACCAGCACATTGCTTGTTGCTGTTGAGATGTTGGCAATGAAGATCATTATGATACCTGCCACCTCACCCGGCAGTCCGAGATGAAATCCCTGCCTTCCGGCGCTGACTATCACTATCCCTGCGAGCCCGAGAATTATCGTAATCACCTTGGCACGGGTAAAACGTTCCTCCTTTATCATTATGCGTGAAACGATAGCAGTCACAAACGGTTGTGACCCAACGATGACTGCCCCCAGGGCTCCTGGTACCCGGTCCATCCCGATATAAAAGAGGACGTAGTTTATCAGGGTCTGGAGGATGGTAACCCATATAGCCAGGCTTCTGTTCTCCATGATCATCCTGATATATTCCCGCGGTCTGACTGTGAAGGGGAGAATCATCAGTCCGGAGAGGATAAAGCGTGTTCCCGCGAAGTGAAGAGGAGTTGAATATTGCAGTCCTACCTTAATGAAAGGATACGCTGTTGACCACATCAGGCAGGTTATGATTGCCCAGATGATGGTGTTTGTATGTCGGTCAGTCATCTGAAACAGATAAGACTGCAAATATCGTTTTTTTTATTTTTCCTTTTTATTCCAGTCAGGAGGATTCACGCCAAGCAGGTGCTCCACGAAGAAATCCATCCGCCGGCGTTCACCGTAGACCCCGCCGCTGCTGTGTTGCATTCCCGGTACCAGGAGGTAGTCGAAGTCCTTGCCCGCCTTAATGAGAGCATTGACCAGCTGCGTTGTTGAGGCAGGGTCAACGTTGTTATCCATCTCGCCGTTGATGAGGAGGAGCTTGCCCTTAAGCAGGTGCGCGTTCTCAACGTTGGACGATTCGATGTAGCTCTGGTCAACAGGCCATCCCATCCATGCCTCGTTCCACCATATCTTGTCCATCCTGTTGTCATGGCATCCGCATGAAGAGACGGCAACGTCATAGAATTCAGAATGGAAGAGCACCGCACCGGCGGAGTTCTGTCCTCCTGCCGAGGTGCCGTAAACGCCAACCCNNCCGGCATCCTTGATATTCTTCCATGCAACATCATGGAACTTCTTCGACCTGTTGGATGTGCCCATCCCGTCAATCTGAACCACAATGAAGCCCAGCTCGGCAAGTGAGTTCATGTTTCCGTATGCAGGGCGGAATGTCTTCGGCACGAAGCTGCTGTGAGGACCGGCATAGATATTCTCAATCACCGGGTACTTGCGGGAGGGATCAAAGTTGAGCGGTCGTATGATTATTCCCCAGATGTCTGTGACCCCGTCACGGCCTTTGGCAGTGAAGACTTCGGCATTCTGCCATCCTGTGGCACGGAGGTCAGTGATGTCAGCCTCAGCAAGCTTCATCATTTCACTGCCGTCTGCGCTGCTGAGGATTACCGACACGGGAGGCATGTCAACCCTTGACCAGGTATCAACGAAGTACTTTCCGTCAGCCGAAAAGAGTGCCTCATGATTTCCGTCGGCAGGAGTCAGGTGCGTGAGTCCCGTTCCATCAAACCCGATGCGGTAATAATGGATGAGATAAGGGTCACCCTGCTCGCGGCCCGATGCCCTGAAGAGAATACTCCGCCCCTTTTCATCAACGCTGACAACGCCTCTGACGACCCATTCTCCGCTGGTGACCTGGTTCTTAACCTTCCCGGTTGCACCGTCATACAGCCAGAGGTGGTTCCATCCGTCACGCTCCGATGCCCAGATGATCTCACCGGTACTTTTTACATCGTACCTGTATTTCTTCCCGCTGTAATCAATGAAGGTGGGCGACTGTTCGTCAATAACCACGCTCATTTTGCCGGTTGAGGCATCGATCCGCATCACCCTGTATACCTGGTGCCCGCGCTTGTTGTATTCAAATGTCAGCGAGCTGCCCAGTGAATCCCACCGGAAATTGTCCACACTGTACTGGTTTGGTATCATTGTCTCTTCCACAACTATGTGCTTCCTGGCGGTCACATCAAATATCTGCGGGAATCTCTGCGGTACGGCATCACCCGGCTTGGTGTACTCGTACGTGTAGTATTTTGGTTGAACCTGGTCTTCCGGTGATGATTCAACATAGCTGATCATATGCTTTTCTGCAGGGATGACCAGGTATGCCATTATCTTCCTTGAATCAGGCGACCATTCCACGGAGGCAGAATAGTACTTGCCGATACCGCCGTCATAGCTTAGCCTGTATTCCTTCTTCTCCTTCAGGTCTCTGACCCACAGGTTGTAATCGCGCACGAAAGCCGTCATCTTTTTGTCCGGCGAGGTGTCAGGTCTTCCTGCTGACTCGTCGCGGAATCCCCACGGCCACCTGTTGCCGTCACCTCCCCATGCGAAGGGCCGCCTGGCCTCTCGCTCTTTTGTAACTGTATATTTCTTAAAGTCGCATTTGTAAACCGAGCCTGAATACTCAAATGTCATCGTTTTGAGATCGTCAGACATTTCGATGTTCCTAACCGGAATATCCTCAGCCTTGACTGTATCACCGGTGACCTTGCCCAGCGCATAAGCCAGCTTTACTGCGTCAAATGCCTTTCTCGTAGTCTTCTTTGCCGGGTCAGCCAGGATGAATTCCTTTCCTGAAGCGCTCCTGTCTTCAAAGATCAGGAGGTTACTCTTGCCAACCCATGCGGGTCTGATGTCACTGTGCCATACCTTGCCTGAAAGCTGCCTGTCAAGGCTTTTCGCTCTTTCGTAATCCTTTTCGGTACCCTGCGCGCATACTGTTGTGCTGGCCGCAGCGGCAAGCAGGAAAGAAAATAAAACCTGAGAAAATGCTCTGTTCATTGCCAGACTGTTTTAATTTTATGCATAGTTAAAATAAATTGCGTGTATTTTGAACACTTTTTCAATGTTTTGTGGCTTAATTTGTCTTGCTTTCACATTTTTTAAGGAACGTTAACAACCCGGAGGATGGAGTATGAAGATTGAAGGATGTATCGCCGAGCGACTTCGCAGGGCAGGCGTAAGGAGGGATCATGAATATTGAAGAATATATTGCAGAGCGACTTCGGAAGGAGGGTGTAAGGAGATTTTTCGGGATACCCGGAGGTCCCTCAATACCTTACATGGAGGCCTTCAGGAAGACAGGCATAGAGTTCATCCTGACGAGTCACGAGGCGTCGGCAGCGGTGATGGCTGATGTGACGGCGCGACTGACCGGGGTGACGGGCGTGTGCCATGCAACTTTTGGTCCCGGAGCTGTCAACCTGGCTTCCGGTACGGGAGGGGCATTGCTTGACCGTTCGCCGGTCCTGGCATTGACTTCGGAGATGCCGGATTCATGGCTGGGGAGGACGGCCCAGATGAACATAGACCACCAGGCGTTGTTCCATCCTCTCACCAAGGCAACCTTCAGGTTAAGCCAGGCAAATGCGGCTGAGGTTATCAGCCGCAGTCTTGAGCTGGCGAATGAGGAATATCCGGGACCTGTTCACATCGGGTTGCCGTCTGATCTGGCGGGTACGGATGCCAGACCTTTCACCATTCTGACCGGAACGGGAACAGGAGCAGATGACAGTCAGCAGTCAGACTCCTTCGCGAAGGCTGCTGTTCTGATTGCTTCGTCAAAAAGAGCAGTTATAGCAGCAGGGCTGACAGCCATGCGAACCGGTGCAGGAGCGTCTCTCCTGAAGTTCCTCGATGATCACGGCGTACCTGTGGTTGTCACCCCCATGGCCAGGGGGATCATACCTGATGATCATCCCTGTTTTGCAGGTGTGCTTTTTCACGCTCTCAGTGACCGGCTGGAAAGACTTTTAAGTGAGGCTGACCTGGTAATCGGGTTGGGCTATGATCCGGTTGAGTACAACTATGAATCGTGGATTCCGGATGTTCCCCTGGTTCATTTCGACACACGGCCTCATGACCTGAGGATCAGGGGAGCGCTGGAGATCGTGTCCGCATCCGGCAGCTGGTTTGAGCACCTGGAATCTATGAAGGGATCTGCCGAAATGATGCGACTGGCCTATGAGATAAGGAGTGAGATGATCAGGGAGTTGCATGCCCGGGATACCGGTTTTGGTCCTGTTACGGCGTTGTCAGTGCTTAGGGAAGAGTTGCCGGCAGGCGCTGTTGTGACTGCCGATGTGGGGTCACATCTTCATCTTCTGGGTCAGTTCTGGGATGTGATGACCGGCAGGCTGATCATGACAAATGGCTGGTCGTCAATGGGTTTCGGCCTACCAGCCGCAGTGGCAGCAGCAATGGCAGGCGGCAGTGAGGCTGTTGTGTGTATCACCGGTGACGGAGGATTTCTGATGCATGCCGGAGAGATAATCACTGCCCGCAGGTATGGTCTGAAGGTCATCACCGTTGTGCTCAGTGACGGTGAGCTGAACCTGATTAAGGTGAAGCAGTCCTGGCGAGAGGTGAGTCCCTATGGCATACAGGTCTGTAACGGCCCGCTCTTCGGCGCCGGCAGTTTCTTAGGGGTTGATGTCATAAGGGTCACGGATGCAGGGGAGATGCGTACTGCCGTCCGAAAATCATTAAAATCCGGCAGCAGCACAATCATTGAGGCAGCAATAGACCCCTCTCAATACGGAGACCTGATTGTAAAAATCTGAGCCAGAACTATTCTTCTTCTTTCTTTGCGGCTGGCTTCTTTGCCTTTACAGCCGGTTTGGCAACCTTTTCGGTTACGGTACCGGGTTTTTTTTCTGTCTTTTTGGCGGCTGGTTTAGCCGGGCTTTTTGCGGGTGCTTTGGGCTTGGCGGTCTTAACCGGCTTCGCTGCTTTGGTTTCTGTATCTGCTGCTGTAACAGTCTTTTCAGCTGCCTTCACTGCCTTTTCAGGCATTGCTGCAACAAAACTCTTATTCGCCTTTCTCTTGCGGCGTACGCCAAAGGATCCTCTGATTATCTTTCCTCTTTTTGATTTCTTGTCACCTTTGCCCATAATATATCTTAGTTTAATTGTGAACTCAAGATTGCACAAACAACAAAAGTAGTAAAAATTAGTACTTAGGCATGAATTTCTGTTAATAAATAAGAGTGCGGTGCGCGGTTCTGTTGTGAGTCGTTTTATTAAATTTGTTGTCATGGCAACGAAGAAGCTGAAAATCTACGCTCCGGATGTCACCCCCCGGCTGGAGTACACAGCAGGAGTGATCTTTGATACAGTTCTGGGCATCAGCTTTGAGTTAACAACTGACAGGCGGAAGATCGGAACAGGGCCTGCAATATTCTATTCTGAGGAGAAGGTAAAAGACCTGTTTGTGATTCGCCCGTCAGGGCTCCTATCTGCCACCGGCTTCACGTTTCCGGAGCCGGAGGTCTCATTTCATGACGGAATGCCTGTGCTCTTTGCAGGTGATGACGGAAGCATTCCGTTTGATTTGTTCTCGGCAGTTTTCTACATGCTTTCAAGGTACGAGGAGTATCGTCCTTTTTCACCTGATGCTCATGGCAGGTTCCAGGGATCCGGATCGCTTGCCGGGCGAAACGGTTTTTCGCGCAAACCGGTTGTTGAGATATGGGCAAGATATCTTGCGGGTGAGTTGGTAAAGCGATATCCGGTGCTGACGATAAGGCACAATGAGTACAACTCTCTGGTGACACTGGACGTGGACCAGCCATTTGCCTATCGAAGCCGTGGGTTCCTGCGCAGTATGGGAGGGCTGGTCCGTGGACTGGCAGGCACCGGTGCCAGGCCTGCCGAAAGGATTAAGACCATGACAGGAAGCAAGGATGATCCTTATGACAGTTTCGGATGGATTGAGGAGCAGCTGCGAAATGCCGGCAGCGATGCACTCTTTTTCTTCCCGACGGGTGATCAGGGTGAGTATGATCACAATCCTCCTTACCGCGATCATGATTACGGGAAGATAATCAGGAAATATGACACCCTTTTCGGCAGCGGTGTACACCCTTCATATCGCTCTGCGGGAAGGATAAAGACGCTTAAAACGGAGGTGGAGCGTTACAGAACCATTACAGGCCACTTGCCAGAAAAGGCCCGGCAACACTGGCTGCTGCTGAGAATGCCGGAGACCTACCAGGCCTGGGAGGAGGCCGGGATAAGCCATGACTACACAATGGGATTCAATGATAAGCCAGGTTTCAGGGCAGGCATCGCCAGGCCGTTCCCGTTCTATGATCTTGCCAGGGAAAAGAGATCCGGTATCACCGTTATACCCTTTCAGGTGATGGATGGCACTCTGAGACAGTACATGAATCTTGATCCAGACAGTGCCATCGGGGTCATTGATGAGCTTATTACGGCCACAAGGAAGGTTGGAGGGCTGTTTGTATCCATATGGCACAATACTTCCCTGAACGAAGGCAACGGATGGGAGGGATGGAGACGGGTTTTTCTGGAAATGCTCTCAATGCAGAAGGCATGATCAACTATCTCAGGAATCAGGAGATAGACCGTAACAAGTGGGACGGGTGCCTGCAGGATATACCGTCAGGCAGGCCGTATCCCTGGTCATGGTATCTTGATATCATGTCGCCAGGCTGGGATGCGCTTGTTGATGACGATTACCTGTCTGTGTTTCCTCTTCCCTGTAAAAGGAAATTCGGATTAAGTTACATTGCCACGCCGGTCTTTTTGCAGCAACTGGGGCTCTTCACGCCTGACGGTGACCGGGAGAGGATTGCAGCAGAATTTGTCTCATTCATTCCTGAGCTGTACAGACTGACGGACCTGTGCATCGGGCAGGAGGTGCAGGTGCCGGGATACACCCTGACGCCCAGGTACAATTATGAGATGAAACTGGACAAACCTTACGGGGAGATGTGGCTTGGCTACATGAGCGACTGCCGCAGAAACATCAATATTGCACGCCGTTACCCACAGGAAATTGTTGAAGATGTAAAGCCTGCGGAGATCATCAGCCTGTTCAGAAACAATACCGCGTCGAGGGCGGGAACAATCAGGAACAGCAGTTACAGGAGGCTTCACGGGCTGATGGATCATTGCACCGGCAACGGCACCGGGAGACTTCTCGGAGTCAGGTCACCCAAAGGAAAACTGCTCTGGGGCATGTTTGTTATTGAGATGCAGGGGCGGACCACCATGCTCTTCACCGCGGGCAGCCGGAAGAGCCGCGAATTGAGAACATCTTACCTCGTCATTGACCACCTGATTAAATCCTACGCCGGAACAGGTCAGATTCTTGATTTTGCAGGATCAACCGTACTTTCAATTGCCCTCTTCATGCGATCATTCGGGTCTGTGAGAACCACATACTGGCGTCTCTACCGTAACACCCTCCCCTGGCCTGTAAGGGTTTTTAAATAATCAGAAGAGCAGTTCTATGACCTGGTCACCTGTGTCAGACTCGGTAAGTTTTCCGTTTTCACAGCGGAGTGTTCTTTCCGGAAATTTCTTTACCAGGGAGTGTTTGTGGGTTGACATTATAACCGCCCTGCCGGTATTGCTGATGTTTTTCAGGAGTATATGAATCTCTTCGGATGTTTCCGGATCGAGATTGCCAGTGGGTTCGTCAGCCAGGATTATCTCCGGATCGTTGAGCAGTGCGCGTGCAATGACAACCCTTTGCTGTTCGCCTCCAGAGAGCTGGTGTGGCATCTTAAAGCCCTTGTTCTGCAGTCCAACCTTGCCCAGAACCTCTGTGATCCGTTCTTCGATGGCTATTTTGCTGTTCCATCCTGTAGCACGCAGTGCAAACTCCAGGTTGTCATACACTGATCTGTCTGTCAGCAGTTGAAAGTCCTGAAAGACAATCCCCAGTTTTCTTCTCAGCAGCGGAATTTCCCTCTTTTTGAGTTTACGCAGGTTGAATCCCGCCACCCGGCCTTCGCCGTCTGTCAGTGGCAACTGGGCATTGAGAGTACGTATAAGTGAAGTTTTACCGCTGCCAACCCTGCCGACGAGGTATACAAATTCACCCTTGTCTACCTTCAGGTTAACGTCTGAGAGCACCATATGATCCTGCTGCATGATCGTGCAACCTTTCAGTTCAATTATCGTATCTACAGGTGTGTGCTCTTCCATCCGGAACGGTTTTTGTGCAAAATAAAAAAGAATTAACAATCAGTGGCATATATGTTGATAAAATGAGGAGTCAGGAAATTTTCCGGAGGTATTATAATTGTATTTTTACCGTGGACAAAAATACGCCGGAAAAAGGGGCGCAATAGTTTGTCAATAAGTTAATTAGCCGCAGGAGAAACCTGCCGGCATGTTTCTGTCCGGAGTGGATCATGAAAGGATAAAGTTATGAACAGGAAGATATTGATGATATTGATGGTCTCACTTATTGCAGCAGGAGTTGCAGTGAGGGGGCAGGTCTCTTTTTCGGGGGAGGAGATGACTTCGTTGCTGAACAATGGTTATGAGATGTTTGGAAAGGCAAAGTATGCTGCTGCCGTCACCCTGTTTGACAAATGGCTGGAAGCAGATAAAGAGGGGAACAAGCTTAAACGTGCTGATGCCGAATATCATGCTGCGCTGGCATCGATGATGCTTATGAGCCCTGACGCGGAATTCAGGATGCAAAGGTTCATCACCGGCAACAGCGAGAGTCCGATGCTTAACCGGGCCAGGTTTGAATCAGGGCGATACTGTTACCAGCAGCGTAATTATTCCTGCGCTGTTGAATGGTTTGAACAGACTGATCGTAACATGCTTTCAGACAAGGAGTATCCGGAGTATCTGTTCAAGCTGGGCTATTCTCACTACCGGAGGGGTGACACCAGGCGGGCCCAGATGCTCTTTGGCGAGCTTATTGACACCGAAACCGACTTCACATCTCCCTCAATTTATTATTACTCCGCCATCGCGTATGAGAACGGTTACTACAGCACTGCTCTCGAGGGATTTGAGAAGCTGAAGGGGGATGAGACTTTTGGGAGCATTGTTCCCTTTTACATAACCCAGATCTACTACATCGACAAGAACTATGAAGGGATACTGGAGATGGCTCCGTCACTTATTGATCAGGCAGGCAAGACCAGGGAGACGGAACTCTACCGTTTTATAGGTGATGCACATTTCCAGAAGGGAAACTACACCGAGGCGATACCCTACCTGGAAAAGTTCATAAAAGGGACGAAGCTGAGCAACAGAAACGACAAGTATGAGCTGGCTTTCAGTTACTATCAGACAGGTGCCATAGATCAGGCCACGAAGCTCTTCAACGAGGTGGTGGGCAAGAGTGACATTCTTACCCAGAATGCCTATTTCATGCTCGGTTCATGTTATCTCAGGGCGGAAGACAAGAAGAAGGCACAGATGGCTTTTTCTGCTGCGGCAGGCATGACTCATGATCCCGGAGTTCAGGAGGAAGCCCTCTTCAACTTTGCAAAACTGGCCTATGAGAACTCATACGCACCCTTCGGAGAGGGGATAGATGCGCTCCACAACTACATACAGAGATACCCGGATTCAGAAAACGTGTCAGAGGCATATGACTATCTCATCTCGGCATACATGAGGCTAAGGAACTACCAGGCGGCGCTGAATTCGCTGGAGAAGATCAGCAGCAAGGACAACCGGCTGCGTGAGGCTTACCAGAAAGTCACCTATTACCGGGGAGTGGAGCAGTTCCGCAACAAGCAATATGCCGATGCCGTTGCAATGTTTGATAAATCATTGTTATACAAGGAAATGAACGCAGAACTGATGGCGCAGGCACTCTACTGGAGAGCTGAGTCAAACTATCGTCTTGGAAGGAACGATGCGGCAGTCAGTGACTGGGAAAGTTTCCGGAAACTTCCCGGCGCCTCCGCGATGCCGGAGTATGAACTGATAGATTACAACCTGGGATACGTATGGTACAATGCAGGTGATTATGCGAAGGCCCTTCAGCATTTCACCGCTTTCAACAACAGGGTTGATGCACAGGCCAGGCCGGAGACAGCGGTTGACGATCGTAACCGGATTGCTGACTGTTACTATATCAGGGCTGATTACTCCTCGGCGATCGCCTATTATGACAAGGTGATTGACTACGGGAAGCTTGATGCAGACTATGCAATGTTTCAAAAAGGGTTTGCCCAGGGGCTCAGCAATGATAACCAGGCCAAGATAGCCACCCTTACCGGGCTCATCAATAAGTATCCGAAATCGGCTTACGTTCCAAATGCCCTTTTTGAGAGGGGAAGGGCCTATGTTGCCGTGAATCAGCCTACACGCGGCGAGGCTGACTTCACTAATATCATAGCCTGGTACACCAGCAGCCAGTTCGTGCCTCCTGCCATGGTCCAGCTCGGCCTGATATACTACAATGCCGGCGATAATACAAAGGCCTTAGACCAGTTCAAGAAGGTTATCGAAAATTACAGGAACACCCCTGAGGCACGGAATGCCGTCAATGGTCTTAAGAATGCCTATACCGACATGGATGATGTCGAAGCCTACTTCGCCTACATGAAGAATATTGAGGGGTTGGGTGATATTGAGGTCACCACGCGCGACTCCATGACATACATTGCCGGGGAGAACCAGTATATCAAGGGCAACTGTGACCGGTCATCCGAGATTTTCCGGAATTACCTGAAGGAGTTTCCCTCAGGCAGTTTTGCCACCAATGCCAGGTTCTACCTTGCCGATTGTCTGAACAGATCAGGCAAGGCTGACGAAGCGCTGGATCTGTATCTTAAGGTCATCAGTGTTGGTAACAATCAGTTTATGGAACAGTCGTTGCTGGGAGCAGCCTCGATTACATACGGCAAGGCTGATTACCGAGGGGCCTGGACGCTCTACGAGCGGCTGGGCCGGGAGGCCACCAATCCTTCCAACCTTCTCTTCGCCTGGCTTGGAATGATGCGTTCCGCCTCTGCACTGGAGGATGATGAGAAGGTAATAGCATCGGCAGAGCTGGTGCTTGGTTCCGAAAAGCTGACAGAGGAGCTGGCACGTGAAGCCACCTTCCTTACGGCAAAAGCCAACCAGCGACTTGGTGACAATGCCGATGCCCTTGATGATTACCGCAGGGTAGCACAAGAAGTTGCAACCGCATTCGGTGCGGAGGCTAAATACCGTGTCGCAGAACTGCTTTGGATTTCTGGTGATATCGACGGTTCCGAGAAGGAAGCCAACCAGTTTGTTGACATGAGTTCGCCGCATGCTTACTGGACGGGAAAAACTTTCCTCCTGCTGTCTGACATTGCGCTTAAGAAAGGTGATACTTTCCAGGCTAAAGCAACACTCCAGAGCCTTATCGATTATTATACGATAAAGGACGACGGCATTATTGAAGAAGCGAGGGTAAAACTTGCCGCGCTCAATGCAGGCAGTTCAGCACAACCGGAGATACCTGCAAACTGATTCATATGAACTGATCAAACAGAAGGAGAATGCAATGAAAATAAGAGGATACATCACCGCAGCAGCTTTTATGGTAACGGTGTTTGCCACTGCCCAGACAGAGGATGAAATGATCAGAAGGTCAGTAACTCTCTATAATCCCTACAAGCCAACCCTGCAGCAGGCAGATAAACGGGCACTGTTGCCTGAAATTGATGACACCACAACTGCGCCTGTCAGGTTCAGTTATGATTTTACCCCCGGATCCTTCGTTCCCGAATACGAGGTCAGTCCCATCAAATCGGCCGTACTCTCACCCGAGCCACTCCCGGAGCTGAAGAAGGGATATGTTAACCTGGGGCTTGGGACATACCTCTCGCCGTTCCTTGAGGTGAGTATCTCAAACGGCAGGTCAAACAAAGGGACCATCGGGCTCTTTACCCGCACATTCGGTTCCGCCGGCAAGATTGAACTTGAAAATGACAGGAGAGTAAGTGCCGGGTTCCTTGACAATCAGGTGCTGCTTTACGGAAAGAAGTATTTCAGACGCAGTCGTCTCGATGCCGATATTGATTTCAGGCACATGACCCGGCATGCCTACGGCTATGACCCGGAGGTAACAGGTTATGATCCTGACAGTAAGGAGATCAGGTCACTCTATTATGATCTGACCGGCAAGGTCAGATATTTCACGATGGAGCCTGACTCCAGTGACCTCAACTGGGACGCCACCCTGCGGTACAACATGTTCATGAGACACGGGGACGGCAAACAGCATAACCCTGGGCTGACCCTCAGTGCAGGAACAGAGATGTTCGGGCTCTACGGCGGGCTGAATGCAGATTACGACCTTTACCTGTTTTCAAAGGAGATAAATTACAAATCGAGGAGCCTCTTCACTCTCTCTCCTTACATCACCAAGGGCAATGAGGACTGGCGATTCCGTTTCGGAGTGAAGGTGGCCGCGGACCTCAAGGAGAATCATGATCCGCTTGTAGGGGGTGACAGGAAGATGTACATGTACTTCTATCCCGATGCCATGTTCACCTTCAGGATTATCCCGAAATTTCTGAGATTCAGCGCTTCCATTGACGGCTACATGGAGAACAACCAGGCGAGGAATACCGCCTACATCAATCCATGGATGCTTCCCGGAGACACCCTCTGGAACCTGCGCACAACAGACAATGAGATAAGGATCAAGGCCGGTCTCTCCGGTACCGTGAATGTCAACTCTTCTTATGCCTTCGATGTAAGCTACAACCTGTTCAAGGACATGCTGCTCTTCATGAATGATACAACAGGTGTCGGCAACTGGTTTGTGCCGGTCTACGCTGACGGAAGCCTCCTGAAGGTTCACGGAGGACTGAATATTCCGCTCAACCGTCAGCTGACTCTTTCTCTTGACGGCAATTATTACGGGTACAACCTTTCAGAACAGGAGTATGCATGGCATAAGCCGAAATGGGACGGATCCGTCAGGGGTGATTACAACCTGAGGAATAAGATCGTTGCTTCGGCCCGGCTCACCCTGATCGGCGAACGGTATGCGAGGGTCAGGGAGCCGGAGGAGACCGTCAGACTGGCATTCCATCCGAACCTTGACCTGGGGGTGGAATACAGGTACACACCGGATATATCCTTCTGGTTGAAATGCAATAATGTCTCCTACAGCCGGTACTTCGAATGGAATTATTATCCTTCGAGAAACTTCATGCTGATAGGGGGTATATCCTACAGCTTGTAGGCTCCCGGCAGAGATGATAATTTGTTCATATTTTTTTTGAAATATTATGTCTTACGGGCTGTAAACCGGTAAATTTTGCTACCTTTGTGTGATTTTATAAGTGACATATTTTCAAAGCGTTAATAGCTTAAAAATTTCAATTTAAAACGAGTTGTATGACAAATGATGAACTGAGGAAGAGGAGTAAGGAGCAGGATGAATATTCGGCCGAGAGTATCCAGGTTCTCGAAGGGCTTGAAGCGGTTAGAAAGAGGCCCGCGATGTATATCGGGGATGTGGGAGTGAGAGGATTGCATCATCTTGTTTATGAGGTTGTTGATAATTCCATCGATGAGGCTCTGGCAGGATTCTGCACGAGGATTGATGTTACAATAAATGAGGATAACTCCATAACTGTTGTGGACAACGGCCGCGGGATACCCGTGGAGATACATGAGAAGGAGCAGCGCTCTGCGCTGGAGGTTGTCATGACGGTGCTCCATGCAGGGGGTAAGTTTGACAAAGACTCATACAAGGTTTCAGGTGGTCTTCACGGCGTGGGTGTGTCATGCGTCAACGCACTCTCCTCACGTATGACCGTGGAGGTGATGAGGCAGGGCAAGCGATGGACCCAGACCTACGAAAGGGGTAAACCTGTGGCTCCTGTTGCACCTATTGGTGATTCCGACGAATCAGGTACCATCACCACATTCATGCCTGACACAACCATATTCCAGACGATAGAATTCAAATTTGACATACTTGCAGCGCGACTGCGGGAGCTTGCTTTTCTCAACAAGAACATACTTCTTACTTTGACTGACAAGCGTGAGATTGCTGAGAGCGGTAACGGCGAAGGGTCTCATCCGATGACTGAAGAGTTCTATTCAGAGCGCGGGCTGATAGAGTTTGTGGAGTATCTCGACGGAAACAGGGAGAGACTGATTGATAAGGTGATTTATATTGATTATGACAAGGGCGATACCCCGGTTGAGCTGGCTCTTCAATACAACACCTCGTTTTCGGAGAATGTGCATTCATATGTAAATAACATCAACACCATTGAGGGAGGCACCCACCTTGCCGGATTCCGCAGGGGTCTGACACGCACACTGAAGAAATATGCCGAGGATTCAGGCCTGACGTCCAAGCTGAAGTTTGACATCAACGGTGACGATTTTCGCGAGGGTCTGACATCGGTCATTTCGGTGAAGGTTGCCGAACCCCAGTTTGAGGGACAGACCAAGACGAAACTTGGCAATTCCGAGGTGATGGGTTCGGTTGATGTGGCGGTGAGTACTGCTCTCTCCAACTATCTTGAAGAGAATCCCAAGGATGCCAGGTCCATTGTACAGAAGGTGATTCTTGCTGCCACGGCACGCCATGCCGCACGCAAGGCGCGCGAGCTGGTGCAGAGGAAGAATGTCCTCTCCGGGTCAGGGCTGCCGGGCAAGCTGGCCGACTGTGCCGACCGTGATCCCTCTGTCTCTGAGATTTTCCTGGTTGAGGGTGATTCTGCAGGCGGCACCGCCAAACAGGGGCGTGACCGCCGTTTCCAGGCCATCCTTCCCTTAAGGGGCAAGATTCTGAACGTTGAGAAGGCGATGCAGCACAAGATATATGACAGCGAGGAGATAAAAAACATCTTCACTGCTCTTGGTGTCACAATCGGAACCGAAGACGACAGCAAGGCTCTGAATACTGCCGGGCTGCGTTATGCCAAGGTGATTATAATGACTGATGCCGATGTTGACGGGTCTCATATAACCACTCTGATTATGACCTTCTTCTTCAGGTATATGAAAGAACTGATTGAGAACGGTCACATATATATAGCGACACCTCCTCTTTATCTTGTCAAAAGGGGCAAGTCGGAGAAATATTGCTGGAGTGAGGAGGATCGTGATGCGGCCGTACAGGAACTGGGACAGGGAAAAGAGTCTGCAGTCACCATTCAGAGGTACAAGGGTCTTGGTGAGATGAATGCAGAGCAACTCTGGACTACCACGATGAACCCGGAGACACGCACGCTGCGTCAGGTCACAATAGACAGCGCCGCCGAGGCTGACCACATCTTCTCAATGCTTATGGGTGACGAGGTGCCTCCGAGGAGAGAGTTTATTGAGAGACATGCAAAGTATGCCAACATTGATGCATAGTTTATTCAGACAATAGGTAATAGGCAGTAGTGAGGAATCGTGAACGGAAAGTAAGTTATCTGAACCCCTGACTTTCAGACTTTCGACTTTCAGACTTGAAGCATGGAAATATTTCAGACCGTATTTGACTGGTACATGGCCAATCTGAACTATTGGACCATATACCTTCTGATGACTATAGAGAGTTCTTTCATGCCATTTCCTTCTGAGATAGTGGTACCATTCGCAGCCTGGAAGGCCGGGGAGGGATCCCTTTCCATGTGGGGAGTACTGCTCGCTTCAACGGCCGGAGCCATGACAGGGGCAATTATCAACTACTACCTTGCAGTCTCTATAGGCAGGCTGGTAATCTACCGGCTGGCCGATACCAAATGGGCGCATGCCCTCCTGATAACCCGCGAGAGCGTTGAAAAGTCAGAGAAATACTTCATAAAATACGGTAAGGCTTCAACATTCATAGGACGACTGGTGCCGGCAGTGAGACAGCTTATCTCAATTCCTGCCGGCCTTGCCAGAATGCACATGAGAACATTCCTCCTTTATACCTTCCTTGGTGCGACAATCTGGAATGTCATCCTCGCCCTGGTAGGATATTATGCCTATGACAAGCGTGAGCATATCCTCCCTTACCTTGACTGGATCATGTATGCCGTCGGAGCTCTCTTTGTGCTGTGGCTGGCCTGGAAAGGGTACCAGGTATACAAAAAGCGTCGGACATGATCTGTTGAGCCAGGTGTTCCGCTTGATTGCATGAACAATTAAGGTTAGCCTTTCAAGGCAGCAGGAGTAATAATGTTACTCGGTAAGCTCTCCTGCAAGGAGTCGCAATCCTATCTCTGAGATTTTTGCCTGGTAGAGCGCTGTAAGTCTCCTGTTGATTGCATTCAGGTAGTTGTTCTGATACTCCCTGAACTCGAGTCCTGAGAGTGAGCCGAGACGGTACCGTTCCATGGCAATCTCCAGGGAGGCACGGGCCACCTCTGCACTCTGTGTCTCGAAATCGGCAACTATGATATTATTCCTGTAGGTATTGTAAAGCAGGTCAAGCTCTCCAAGTATTTCATTCTCAATATCCAGATAGGCCAGCCTGCTGCTTTCGGCTTCGATTTTTGCATTAGATATCCTGCGGTTTGTTTCCAGGCCCGAGAAGATATTCCATGACATGTTGAAACCCCAGTTAAGGCCTTTGGTCTGACTGTAGGAGTCGGCCTGCCAGGGGAACTCACTGCGCGAAAAGTTATACCCGGTGCTGAAGTTCAGGGTGGGATAGCGTTCGGCCCTGACGGACTGAAGGTCATATTCCGAGAGTTTTTCACCCTGTCGTGCAAGGATCAGCTGGTTGTTGAATCTCAGTGTTCGTACGCGAAGCGAATCCACATCAATTGCCGGTGCAAGGATGATTGTGTCATTGATGTTGAAATTGATCTCATGACCGGCATTGAGGAGGTTTGTCATGCGGATGTAGGCGCTGATAACAATCTCCTGCTGCGAGAGGACTGCAGAGCTGTCGGCGTTCAGGTCAATCCTGGCCTGCTGCAGGTCAAGACCCGAAATGACACCAAGGAGATACTTCTCCTCAGCATTCTCGTACCTTGACTTTGAGAGCGCAAGAGAGGTAAGGGCTGACTGCATCCTGTTCTGCTGGACTATGATATTGTAGTATTCGGAACAGACCCGCATGATCAGGCTTTCGACATTTATCTTAACCCTCTGGCTGCTCATGGCGAGCAGTTCCTGCTGTCTGCTGTAATCAGTGAACATACCGAAGCCGTCAAACAGTCTCCAGTTCATGGCCAATCCGGCAGTGTAGAGGTTGGTTCTGCTCCTCTCAGCGTCTGCAGAACCGGATTCGGTGTCATTGGTGGTCTGTGACTGTCTTCCTGTTCCGGTGACTGTGGGCAGGAAGGGTGCCAGGGTCACGTTGTTTTTCGATATGGTCTCATCATTCCTGCTGATCTTGAGCGAGTAATTATTCTCAAGGGCCACCATTATGGCCTCGTCAAGGTTCATTGTTTTCTGAGCCCTGATCGAAAGTGGTGAGAGAAGTATTATTGTTATAATTAAACTATGCCTGAGGTTTCTCATCGGAAATTGTTTCATTGTTTTTTCTGGCCGCAAGGTAGCTGTAGACTGCCGGAACGACGAAGAGAGTAAGGAATGTGGCAAAGAAGAGCCCGCCAACCACCGTGACGCCCATGGAGACCCGGGTCTCAGCTCCGGCCCCGGTTGCCAGGGCAAGAGGCATAATGCCCAGTATAGTTGTGAGGCTGGTCATGAGGATGGGCCTGAAGCGTGAGACAGAGGCCTCCCTGACGGCATCCATGATGCTCAGACCTGCTTTCTGTCTCTGGTTGGCAAACTCAACAATGAGAATACCGTTCTTGGCTACCATCCCGATAAGCATTATCAGCCCTATCTGACTGAAGATATTCAGTGTCTGCCCGGTGACGGCCATTGTCAGAAGTGCGCCGATAAGGGCCAGAGGTACCGTAACAAGTATGATAACCGGGTCACGGAAGCTTTCAAACTGCGCGGCAAGCACGAGATAAATAAGGATCAGGGCCAGCACAAACGCAAAGAGAAGGCTTGATGTGCTCTCCACAAAGTCTTTTGAATCCCCTGAAAGAGTGGTGCTGAAATCCTCATTGAGCACCTTGTCAGCTATCCTGTCCATCTCCTCTATACCTTCCCCAAGTGTATACTTGCCGGCCAGACCAGCCGATATGGTGGCCGAATTGAACCTGTTATACCTGTAAAGCTGGGGAGGAAGACTGTTTTCCCTGACGGACACGATGTTGTCAAGCTGTATCAGCTCACCACGGTCGTTTCTTACATACACGTTCGTGAGATCGGAAGGATCATTTCTTTTGGAACGGTCAAACTGACTCAGAATCTGATATTGCTTCCCGTCAAGGATATAATAGCCGATACGCTGTTCACTCATTGTCAGCTGCAAGGTCTGGGCTATGCTCTGAACGTTTACTCCCATCATCGAGGCTTTCTCGCGGTTGATTATGACTGTGAGCTCAGGCTTGGTGAACTTAAGGTTCACATCACTCGCCGAGAAGAATGGGCTGTTGGATACCTCAGCCATAAAGTCCGGGATGACCCTTTTCAGGTCATCGAGATTCTTTGCCTGTATTACGTACTGAACGGGCAGTCCCCCGCGCCTCGAACCGAATGTCTGCTGCTGGGAAACGATGGTTCTGGCACCAGTAAGCTGTCTCACCAGGGGTGAAATTGATGTTGCGATCTCCTGCTGAGATCTTTTCCGGTCATCAATGTCAGTCAGTCTTACCCTGATATTTGCTGAGTTGCCGTTAACCATCATCATGATGTTTTCCTGTTCAGGAATATTTTCCCGGATTACCGGCACCACGGTTTCGGCATAAGCCTGCATGTAATCGAATGTAGTTCCCTCGGTTGCAGTGGCATTAATGCTGAAATAGCCTCTGTCTTCCAACGGTGCCATCTCAGACCTGAGAGTGGACCATAACCAGCCTATCAGCCCTGCAACAACGACAATGATGATCAGCGCCCAGTATCTTTTCCTGAGGAACGCTGATATGGCCCGCCTGTAAATATTTTGCATCCCGGAGAAGAATGGTTCCGTGGATTTGTAAAAACGGCCCTCCATGGCATTGTGCTTCAGGAGTCTTGAAGAGATCATCGGTGTCAGCGAGAGCGCAAGGAACGCCGAGATGGTTACAGCTCCTACTATTACGAGACTGAACTCCCTGAAGAGCCTTCCGGTTACGCCCTGAAGGAACACTATCGGGAAGAATACTGCCACCAGCGAAATTGTCGTGGCAATAATGGCAAAATAAATCTCAGTTGAGCCCTTCCGTGCAGCATCCATTGGCGACATGCCATGCTCGACCTTTGTATAAATATTTTCAACCACCACAATTGCATCGTCAACAACCAGTCCGATGGACAGAACTATGGCGAACAGTGTCAGAATATTAATCGTGAATCCGGCGATGTACATTACGAAAAAAGCGCCAATCAGTGCAACAGGAATCGCAATCACCGGGATGAGGGTTGTTCTCCAGTTACGCAGGAAGAGGAAAATTACCAGAACCACCAGCAGGAAGGCAATCAGAATTGTATTTTTTACCTCGTCAATTGATTTGCGTATATATATTGTATTGTCGAAGAGCACCTCTGCCACAACATCGTCCGGGAGATCTTTCTTCAGGCTTTCAAGAATAACCTTGGCGTTATCAACAATATCTATGTAGTTTGCACCCGGCTGCGGGATCAGGACCACATTCACGGCGGGGATGCCGTTTACCTTGAGTATGGACCTGATATTCTCGGCATCAACCTCGGCGCTGCCGATGTCCCTGAACTTTACAACTCTGTCGCCGTTTTTGGTGATAATCAGGTCGTTGAACTCATCCACGGTCTTGAGTCTGCCCAAGGTCCTGATGGTCAGCTCTGTGTTGTCACCCTCGATTCTTCCTGAGGGGAGTTCAATGTTTTCCCTTGTCACTGCGTTTCGCACATCCAGCGGAGTCAGTCCGTAAGCAACAAGCCTTGAGGGATCCATCTTCATTCTGATGGCGAGTTTCTTCGAGCCCCAGACGCCCACGTCACTGACCCCTGAGATTGTCTGAAGTCGTTCCTTGAAGTTTATCTCGGCGATATTGCTGATTTCAATCAGTGACCTGGAATCGCTTCTGAGTGAGATGGAGAATATCGGCTGGGCATCAGCATCTGCTTTCTGTACGACAGGCGGGTCAACGTCCTGCGGAAGCCGGCGCATGGCCCCGGATACTTTATCACGTACATCATTGACGGCAGTTTCCATCTCCACCTCCAGCTTGAACTCGACCGTGATACGGCTGGAACCGTCGCTGCTTGAACTGGCTATTGAACGTATACCCTGGACACTGTTTATGGCTGCTTCGAGGGGTTCTGTGATCTGAGTTTCGATGACGTCAGAGTTCGCCCCGGGAAAGGAAGTTGAGACAGTAACTATGGGAGGATCCACGCTGGGATAGTCACGGACCCCCAGGAAAGTAAACCCGATACCTCCCAATATGAGCACAATAAGGCTCATGACAATTGTGAGTACGGGTCTGTTTATACTTAGAGACGATAGGCTCATCTGTTAATGTTTTGATTTAAAGAGGTATGGTTTCCGCTTACAGTTCTGTCAGGTTCACCCTCACCGGCATGTCCTGCCTGAGCTGCATCAGCCCGCTGGTGATTACTGTATCCCTGACGGTGATGCCTGACAGTATCTCAACCATTGTCTGAGTGCGGGTCCCGGCAACAACCGGCACGAGGTTGGCTTTCCCGTTTCTGAAGATCCAGACTCTCTTTTCGTTCATTTCCGGTACCACTGCTTCCGTCGGGATCTGAATGGCGTTGTTCTTTTCGTCGGTTATAAGCACCAGGTCGGCAAACATACCCGGCACCAGTTTCCTGTCGCGGTTGTCAAAACGGGCCCTGAGACCTATTGTGCGGGTAGCTTCGTCAACACGGTAGTCAATGGCATATACGGTAGCAAAAAACTCATCACTGTAACCCTGTGCACTGAAGGCGATTCTCTTGCCCATCAGCTCCTGGGACACATATTTTTCCGGAATCGCAAATTCGAGCTTCATCTGTGAGTAATCAATGAGGTGAGCTATCTTGACCGAGGGCTGTACATAGGTGCCCTCGCTGACAAAGCGGAACCCGATGGTACCGTTGAACGGTGCCCTGACCTCCGTCTCGGCGATTCTGACCTTCAGCAGGTTAATGTCTGCCAGGATGACGTTATAGTCGGTCTGCAACTGGTCAAACGCCTCACGGCTGACTGCGTCCTTGGCAAGCAGCACTCTCTGTCGCTCAAGCTTCTCGGAGAGCATCTTCTCCTGTATCTCAGCCCTTTTAAGCTGTGCCTGCAGATCCTCGTCATAGATCTTGACCAGCAGGTCTCCCTTCTTCACCACCGATCCTTCCCTGAAGTAGACCCCGGTCACCTTTCCCGAGACCTTGCTGACGATGTCAACTTCTTCATTGGCCAGCAGAGTCCCTGCTGACCTGATTCCGTTTGTGAGATATGATGGTTGTGCAATTGTGGCTGTCACCGGAAGCAGACCTCCCTGTTGACCTCCCTGCTGTCCGCCGGGGCGTTGTCCCTGCTGACCTCCCTGGACCTGCGCCGGGACTGCAGCTGTGTCATTTTTCTTTTTTAGATCTCTGTCTCTCCATAAACCGAGCCGCGGTCCGGCAAACCATAGAAGAAGCACTACCGGTATACTGACCCACAGGGCTATTTTCGTTCCTTTTTTCATCTGACTAAATTATATTCAATCTCCAAACCCGCAAAATTAGGGGTTTCTTCAATCCTTTTTGTTAAAGTATATTAAAACGAAACAGCGGACTTGAAATAAAGCCTGAAGAGTATCATCAGGACAGCTCAGTATTTCAGAATTATCTCCCTGACTATCCTCTCCATGTTATCGGTTATCATCCGTGAAGGGACTGTGAAACCGTTGGCAAAGGTTGTAAAGGCGATCCTCCTTCCGCTGTTGGTTGTGAAGTAACCTGCAAACGATTTTGCACTTGTAATCGTACCTGTTTTTGCCACAACTCTCCCTTTAAACATTTCATCAACGAAATAGTTCTTCATAGTGCCCGAGACAGCACCCATGGGGAGAGAGGAGACGAACGGCCCGGCGACGTTGCTGTTGTACATGTGCACCAGCAGCCGGACGGTCATCAGAGCGCTGATGTTGTTGTTTGAGGAGAGTCCGGAACCGTCAAGCATCACAGCTTCATACGGTTCGCACCCGATTGAATCGAGAAAATGCCTGATCACTTCTGAGCCCGCGCTGAAAGTCCCTTTGCCAAGAATCTCATATCCAAGATGTTTCCTGATGGCCTCGGCATACATGTTTACGCTTTCATGGTTGGTGACCTTAATGATATCAGCCAGCGGCGGAGAATCGATTTCGTTTATGATAAGAACCTTTCTCCCATCAAGGGAGACGCGATCAGCACCGGGCTTGTCCGTGATGTCAATGCCTGCGGCCCGCATGGCTGCATCAAGCATTGTTAAAAGAGCCAGGGGAGGATCTGGGATGGATGTTCTCATTGCAATACTGCTGTCCGCAGGGACGGTACCGGTCACAGTGACAGTAGAGGAGAAGGGGGCAGTATAGATGTCGCTCCTGTTGCTCCTGCCTGAAGAGATAAGTGAGTTAGTCAGCTTAATGCCGCATCCGTACACTTCGGCTGAGTCAATCACCGCTGGTTCGCCTTCGGATTTACCAGTTACAAATATTCTGAATTTGTTGTCATTTATATTGATGTCATAAACCCCCGCTCCGTAAGAGTAACCCAGGTCGCCCCATGCCCATCCGTCAGGGACAGGGCTGTAGTCGTAAATCGATTCGGCAGCGGCCACCCGTCCCCTTATGCGCCTGACACCAGCTTTTTTCAGGGCCTTTACCCATGTTCCTGTCACATCGCCGTAGTGTTCCCTGAAGTATTCAGATCCCAGGGCGGGATCGCCGCCTCCAATGATTATTACATCGCCGTCAAGTATTCCCCTTTTGCTGTTGAAGTCTCCGGCAATGCAGAGGGTAGTTGAGTACCGGTAGCATGGACCCAGCAGTGAGAGCGCCACCGAGGTGGGGTAGAGCTTCATCACGGAGGCGGAGGAGAGGTTTCGCTCTGCGTCATGGCTGAAGATGATCTCGCCGGTGATGGCATCCGCGAAGCAGAAAGAGTAGGATGTTCCGGTAAAGGCGGTGTCAGCCAGGATTGTGTCCATCAACTCCTTCTGGCCGTTCAGGTTGGCGGGAAGGAGTGTGGCAAGTATCAGCAGGAGAGGTAATCCGGGTTTCATTTGTTTTTGTTTTGTTCAAGGGTTGACAGCAATCCGCAAGCTGCGCCGATATCCTCACCCCGGCTGGCACGAATAGTAGCCGTCATGCCCCTGGCGTTCAGGCTGTCGCGGAAGGCCTCCATCTCTTGCCGGCCCGGGCTGGAGTATTCGGATCCGGGTATTGAGTGAAAACGTATCAGGTTGATTCTGCATCGGATACCGTTAAGTATCCTGGCAATTTCCTTTACATGAGCCGGGCTGTCATTCAGCCCCCGGAAGACAATATATTCGAAAGATACCCTTCTCTGCCTGCCGAAATCAAAGCCCCTGATGGTGTCCAGCACCTCCTTCAGAGGGTGTGCCTTCTGGACCGGCATCAGGGCCTGACGCTCCTCGTCAAAGGGAGAATGCAGGCTGACAGCAAGATGACATTTCGTCTCCTCAAGGTATGTCTGTATCCTGTCAATGATGCCTATTGTACTTACTGTGATGCGTGTAGGGCTCCAGCCGTAACCCCATTCCGAGGTCAGTATCCTGAGGCTGCGGAGCACTTCATCAAGGTTGTCCAGTGGTTCACCCATTCCCATGTAGACGATGTTGGTGAGCAGGGCATGCTCCGGCAGGCTCCTGAACTGGTTAAGTATCTCGTTTGTGGTGAGGTTTCCCTGGAAGCCCTGCCTGGCCGTCATGCAGAAACGGCAGCCCATGCGGCAGCCTGACTGAACTGAGAGGCAGACGGTGGCCCGGTCACGGTCAGGGATGTAAGCTGTCTCTATGAACCTGTTGCTGCTGACCGGGAAGAGGTATTTCTTCGTGCCATCGCTTCCGGTTGCCACTGAAGATGGCGGGGTGAGCCCTGTCTCGTAATCCTTTTCCAGCAGGGTGCGTGCGGAGAGCGACAGATCCGTCATGCCGCTTATCTCCGGAGCCCCTCTCCTGTAAAGCCATCCTGCGATCTGTTTTGCCGCATAGGATGGCAGGGAGGCTGCCTTTGCAAGAGCTGAGAGATCATCCAGGGTCTTGCCGTATAGTTTCTCTTTTGCCATCAGAAGCGGTAGGCAGCTTTTTGAAGTTCATGCAGGTTTTTGAACGGCCTGGGCGGCTTAAGCTCATTATTGAGGAAATTATAAATGTCAAGCCTTATCTTCCTTGCCTCTTTGTAGTCCATTCTGTCAAAAGAGTGGCCTCCAGGCATTTCCTCGAAGATTTTGTATTTGAAGTTCTGTTTGCCTGCAGCTTTGAGGGATTTGATAAGATGTTCCACCTCAAGCACATTCACGTCTTCATCGTTGGTATTTGTATGGATGAGGAGGGGTGTGTTGCGGTAGCGGTCTACCTGCCAGGCCGGTGAACGCCTGCGGTATTCGGCCACATTCTCGTCAGCCGTCTTGCCAATGTGGTATGAGGCTGAATAGAGATCTCGGTAATCATCATCCTTATAACCCATCCGGGCAATCACGTCACTGACCGGAACACCGGCAAAGCATGCCTTGTATGCTTCCGGATGGTCAAAGATGCAGAAGAGACCTATGAGCCCTCCGTGGCTCCACCCAATGACACCCACACGGTCTTTATCAACGATCTCATAGTTTTCAATCATATACTTCCTGCTGGCATCAACATCCTCAACTTCGAGGCCGCCATAGTCAATCCTCCGGTACATGCCTGCACCGTAGCCGGTTGACCCCCTGTAATCGGCGGCAACGACTATATAACCCTGTGCTACCATCTCACGGATTATGTGTGTATGGTATGTAGTAAAGTTTGCGTGAACGCCGCCGTGAGGCAAGACCAGCAGCGGGTACTTTCCTGAGGGGTCTGCGTCACGGGGGATAAAGACATAGCTCCAGAACTTGAGCGGATTCCCTGCTCCCTGGCCTGTGGGATTGCTCTCATTCGCCGGAGGCGGACCGGTGATGTATATTTTGTCAATAAAGGCAACATCACCCACCCTCTCAAACCAGAGCAGGTCATCAATATTCTTTTCGAGAACGTCAAGGCGGTGATCAAGTGCATCTAAGTTTCTGTTCACATCCTGAATGGCGTTCATAATCTCTGTGGTTCCGGGCTGTGATGCCACGTTCATCCGCAGAGCGAACAATACCGTCAGAGCAATAAAAGTCTTTAAAATACTGCTTTTCATATCTGTATAGAGTTAAATTTCAATTTCGCCACTGAAAACGAAAGTAGCCGGACCTGCAAGGAAGATGTCCGTTGCTATGTTATCTGCAAGGGTGAATTTCACTGAAAGGATACCGCCCCTGGCAACAACCTCGGTCACAGAGGTTACTGTTTTTCCGCTCTCTGCCGCCACAGCGGGGGTGACAATTTTTCCGGTTTTAACTGCCGCAATGGCAGTTGCGGTAATCCCTGTGCCGCAGGCCAGGGTTTCATCCTCGACTCCCCGTTCATATGTTCGGACGAAAAGTTTTCCTCCTTTAACACTGGCAAAATTAACGTTGACACCTGCAGGTGCATAGGCCTGGGACCAGCGCAGCTTCCTGCCATCGGTGACTACTCTGATATTGCTGATATCTTCTTTAAAGATCACCAGGTGGGGGACTCCGGTGTTCACAAGGATACCGTCCGGGACCTCTTTTATTTCCGAAACATCACTGATTGATATCTCGGTACGTCCCGGACCGTCAGGTCTGGCCGTATGCAGGCCGTCGCCTGCCATGAAAGTAAGGTCATGAAATCCCGTCATATGACTCATTGCAAAGTGGGATGCGCACCTGGCCCCGTTGCCGCACATCTCTCCAGCTGAACCGTCTGAGTTGTAGTAGAACATACGGAAATCACAAACGTCATTCTCTTCAATCAGTATAAGCCCGTCAGCACCGATGCTAAACCTCCTGTCACACAGTCTTTTGATAAGCTGGTTGTCAGAGTGGTCAATCAGTTTCGGGCTGTTCTTTACAATGATGAAGTCGTTGCCGGCGCCCTCATATTTGTTAAAGAGAATTTTCATACCGTTAAATTGAAGTTAATTCTGTTAAGATCACCCCCTCAATCTGTTAAAAAAGCGAAAATTTGCAGAACAAATCATGCCGGGCGTGGTTGTAAAGATATCAATCTTTCAGGCAGGCACGCAATTTGTTGAAAAGTGGCGAAACAGGAACAGAACAATTAATAACATAAAAGAGCTATGAAAGGTAAAGGTTTGATAACTACGTTGCTTGTTGCCCTCTTCGGGGCGATTGCCGGACTTTTCATTTATACCCGCTTTCTTGACAGGGACAAGCTGGTGACAGGCAGTGAAAAGGAGAAGAAAATGATTGAGGAGAATGCAAGGTACACTTCTATGGTACCGCAGTCAGGGGTGAATGATTTCATATTTGCTGCGGAACAGACGGTGCATGCGGTTGTTCATGTCAAGACCAAGACGACAGTCAGCTCCTCATATTCAAATCCTCTGTATGAATTCTTCTATGGTCCTGGTGCAAGCCAGCCCAGGGAAGTCAGGGGTTTCGGATCAGGTGTGATTGTCACTGCTGACGGTTACATCGTGACCAACAATCATGTGATTGAAGAGGCTGACGAGGTGGATGTGACGCTGAATGACAAGCGCACTTTTGCTGCGGAGATAGTAGGGCGTGATCCGAGTACTGATATTGCGGTGCTCAAGATCAAGGCTACAGGGCTTCCTTATATCAGGTTCGGAAATTCCGATGCTATTCGATTGGGAGAGTGGGTTCTTGCCGTTGGCAATCCGTTCAATCTTACATCTACCGTTACGGCAGGCATAGTCAGTGCCAGGGGCCGTAGTCTCAACCTGCTTGACAATCAGTACAGGATTGAGTCGTTCATACAGACTGATGCTGCCCTCAACCAGGGTAACAGCGGAGGTGCTCTTGTGAACGTCAGGGGAGAACTGATAGGCATCACCACTGCAATTATTTCGCCCAGCGGGGCTTATGCGGGCAACTCTTTCGCGGTACCATCGTCTATTGTTAAGAAGGTCTATGAGGATCTGAAGGAATTCGGGGAGGTACAGAGAGGTCTGATGGGGGTTAACATCACAGATGTGACTTCGGAGATAGCCGAAAGAGAGAACCTGAAGGAGGTCAGGGGAGTTTATCTGACCGGTGTGATTGAGAATGGAGCGGCAAAAGCTGCCGGACTGGAAGAGAAAGATGTGATAATCGCAATCAACGGTGAGTCGGTGGAGACAACAGCTGATCTGCAGGAAAAGGTCAGTCGTTACAGGCCCGGAGACAAGCTTGAAGTGACATATCTCAGGAAGGGCAAAGAGAGCAAGAAGAATGTCGTTCTGCGCAATATTGAGGGTGGAACCGGCGTTATAGCTCCCGGGGCACAGTCCTCATCAGTGTTTGGCGCCACATTCACGCCGCTCACTGCAGGCGAGAGAAGTCAGTATAAAATATCAGGTGGTGTAAAGATCACGACTATTACGGATGGACGGTTTCGCGACCTGGGTCTTTCGAAAGGGACGGTCATCGTGGACGTGAACGGGCAGAAGGTTAACAGCGGATCGGATATCCGCAGGGCAACCAGTGATGGGAAGAGTCTGACGTCAGTCGAAGGATTTACGCCGGACGGAACGTACTTCAAGTACCAAACCAGGAGGTAGTCTTGAGGTTGAATTATAATAACCGGCAGATCAGGAGGTTGCCTGACTGCGCAATCCTCTGCCGGTTCTGAATGATTTATTTGTTTAATAACTGTAAAAGCAGTAAATTTGCGAAAATTTTTCCGAAGGGGTAAACATAATGAGACAACTTAAAATTACCAAATCCATAACCAACCGTGAGAGTGCGTCGTTGGACAAGTATCTGCAGGAGATTGGTAAAGAAGAGTTGATATCGGTTGAGGAAGAGGTAGAGTTAGCACAGAGAATCAAGAAGGGTGACAGGGCAGCTTTGGAGAAGCTCACGAAAGCCAATCTCCGTTTTGTTGTCTCAGTGGCCAAGCAATACCAGAATCAGGGGCTTAGTCTCCCGGACCTTATCAATGAGGGTAACCTCGGCCTTATCAAGGCTGCAGAAAAATTTGATGAAACCCGTGGTTTCAAATTCATATCATATGCTGTCTGGTGGATAAGGCAGTCGATTCTCCAGGCTCTGGCGGAGCAATCCAGGATTGTCAGGCTGCCTCTCAACCAGGTAGGTTCACTGAACAAGATCAACAAGGCCTTTGCCCGGTTCGAGCAGGAGAATGAGCGCACCCCCTCTCCTGAGGAGCTGGCTGAAGTGCTTGACCTTCCCAAGGAAAAGGTAGCAGACACGCTCAAGGTATCAGGCCGTCATGTGTCGGTTGACGCTCCTTTTGTGGAAGGTGAGGACAACAGCCTGCTGGATGTGCTTACCAACCTTGACTCACCGATAGCTGACAAGATGCTGATAGATGAGTCGCTCTCCAAGGAGATCGACCGTGCATTGGCAACACTTACTGAGCGTGAACGGGATATCATCCGTTATTTCTTTGGCATTGCATGCCAGGAGATGACGCTTGAAGAGATAGGGGAGAAGTTCGGTCTTACGCGGGAAAGGGTGAGGCAGATCAAAGAGAAGGCTATCCGCCGCCTGCGTCATACATCACGCAGCAAACTCCTGAAGGGATACCTGGGTTAGTATTCTCAGGCATAAGTAAACAGGGAGAGGGGTTGCAGACAGCACCCCTTTCTTATTTCACCTGACTGGTACCTTCAAATAAAATGAGCCCTGGGATACGGGCTCATTTGTTAGTCCGCTGTCGATGGCGGAACTGGGGGGAAGAACTGCTTCATAGTGATATGGCTGAAATGAGAAACAGAAGCATCATACCACGCGGTAAAAATAACAGAAACAGCTGTTGGATGAGCATCAAAGACCCGTCCAACTGACAGAACGTTTGGTGGAAACAACAAAACGGCAATTTAACCCAACAAAACCCTATTTTCCGGTAAATTTTCTTGCAAATTCGCCCTTGTATGAGTCACCCAGATAGGCCTTCAGACCTTCAGAAAGGAGTATTTCGCCCTGTCTTGTGTACCCTGTGACATGGTCGAGATTGATCATATAAGAGTGATGCACCCTCATGAAATTCTGATCCTCCAGCAGCCCGTCAAAATGTTTGAGATTCTTGGAACTTACAACCTTCCTGTTGCCTGACAGGTGAAAATTCGTACAGTATCCATCCGCCTGGCACAAAATTATCTCGTTGACTTTAAGTACCTCAAAGCCCTTGAGGTTTGGGATGATGAGGGTCGACTGCCTTGGTGAATTGCTCTTGAGATTGCTGAGGAGTGAGTTTATTATCTCGTTACTGATGCCACGAGGCTCAGCCGACCGGACTCTTGCAACTGCATCAATAAGCTCATCTATCTTAACAGGTTTCAGCAGATAGTCGAGGGCGCTGAATCTGAAGGCCCTGATTGCATATTCAGAATAGGCGGTTATGAATATTATTTTAAAATAGATCTTCTCAAACAGGGAGAGCAGGTCAAAGCCATTTCCGTCCGGCATCTCGATGTCAAGGAAAACCAGGTCAGGGGATGTCTTCTGAATTGCTGCCAATGCTGTCCTGACTGATGATGCCTGTGCCACTATCTCCACATCCGGACAGAATTCGCCAAGGTAATTGGCTATTACGTCTCTGGCCAGTTTCTCGTCATCGATTATTACAGCCTTTATCATTTTTCCGGGGTCTGGTTTTTGTGTTAGTCTTTTTTTGTTAATATATCATGACGAGACGGGCATCTCTATCTCTACCCTGGTCCCGGTTTCTGAGTGCTCAGGGTAAAGATCGGTAATTGTAAGCCTGCAATTGCTTACCAACAGGTTATTAATGATTTTCAGCCTGTCAGTGGCCAGGGAGATCCCCTTTGAACGTCTTGGGAGGGATTTGTCTTTCATTGCTTCTGAGCGGGCTCTGCCGACGCCGTCATCCTCCACGGTACATACAAGGATTCCTTCCCGCATTCTGAGATCGATAAGAATATGGCCTTTACGTCCATCGAGGCCCATCACTCCATGCCAGATGGCATTTTCCACGAAGGGCTGTATAAGTCCCGGAGAGACCATAAAAGCTTCGGTTTGCAGTCCCTGCTGAATACTGATCTTATAGTCGAACTTGTCTCCAAACCTGAGGTGTTCTATCTTCAGGTAGTCTTCCAGGGCAACTAACTCAGCGCTTAGTTTTACAAAATCCTCATTCATGTTGTTCATGACAGTTCTGATCAGTTTGGAGAAATCAGCAATGTACCTGTTGGCTGAAAGACGGTCATTGTTTGAGATGAAAAAATTGATGCTGTTAAGGGCATTGAAGATGAAATGCGGGTTCATCTGTCCCCTGAGGGCCTGGTGGCGCAGCATGTCCCTCTTCTGGCTCTCCCTCTGGTATACTTGCCTTAAGATGATCCAACTTATCAGGGTGAGCAGCAGGAGGACGAGGAAAGGGATAATCACCCGGAAGGCTAAGGTCTCATGAAACCGGGGCTTGATCCGGATCACCAGGTTCTTCTTCACGCTCCATGAACCGTTTACATCCGTAGCCTCTATGTCAAGACTGTGCCATCCCGGGCGCAGGTTCGAAAAGTTGATGTTTCTGTCGGTGTGATCAGTGTAGTACCAGTTGTTTGATTCGCCTCCCAGCCTGTACCTGTACCTGATCATCTCGGGATGGCGGTATTCTGGTACCACAAACGAAAGATGAAAATTGTCATCTCCTTTGTCCAGCGTGACGGTGTCTGCCCTGTATGCCGGCACATTGAGAGCTCTCCTGATCGCGGAGACTTCCAGGTTCAGGACAATTATCTTACGGTCTGCTGTCCCTGCCTGTTCCTGAATGACTTCGGCAGGATCGAATTCAACCGCACCACCAACACCACCAAAAAGGAATTTTCCCTCTTCGGTTACCCATGAAGCATCTGAATTGAATTCGTGAATCATCAGTCCGTCGTTCTCCCCGAAAGTCCTGATCCGGCCATTTTTATGGTTAATAGCAGACAGCCCGTTATTGGTTGATACCCAGATGTTTCCTTGCTGGTCACGGATAAGGCTGTAAGTTGTGTTATTTGAAAGGCCTGATGCGGTGGTGTAATAAGTCTTTTCCCCGGTGGAAGTTTCGTAACGGCACACACCTGATCCGAGCGTAGCCAGCCAGAGTATCCCTTCACTACCGTCACATATGTCTTCAATGTTTGTCATACCCCTGGCAATCCGTATTTGCTCTAGTTGCCCGGAGATCATATCGTACCTTATGAGGCAGCTGTGGCTGCATCCGGCCCAGAGGATGTTGTCCTGCCTGTGCAGGGTAAATATATTAATTGAGTCGTCCACTGAGAAGAGGCGTACTGATTTTCCGGAGGCAGGGTTATAGCTTACGATGCCTGCATCTGCAATCAGGATGTTTCCCTGGCCGTCATAGCACATTGTGTGTACCCAGCGGGCTGGGAAATGTTGTTCCATCCTGCCTGTTTGCAGATCATAACGCACCAGCTTCCAGAAATAATAACCAATCCAGAGTCCTCCGGTGTCAGGCAGAAACGATCTGGGATGCCATAAGTCAGTCTGTTCCTTTTCATTGAGTACGTTTATCTTTTCCTCATGTCCGTCGGGCCGGATCCTGATGAGGTAGTTCCTGTCCCTGGCAGCAAGCCACAGTCCTCCCTTTTCATCCCTGATGATGCCGAAAACATTGAGCTCACTCGAATTGAGAGGAAACGGATTGATATGCCTGAATTCAGAAGGTGTAAGAACGATCTTCACCACGCCGGCCGGTGTGCCTCCTTCAAAGCTTCGGGAGATCCACAGCATTCCCGAATCATGAAAGAAATATTCAGTGGGAAGGGCACAGATGTTTCCGGGAATGGAAATCAGGGAGTCATTTCCAGGCTGATATACCTTCAGACCCGATTCATGGTTATAGAAGACCAGGGGTTTGTTGCCTTCAAAGGATATCTTTTGAAAACTGCCCCCGTACTCCCTGAAGACACCTATCTCCCTGTCCAGTCTGAACAGTCCTGAAAGCGATGCAAGCCATGTGTTGCCCTCTTTGTCATTTACAATCCGAGCCTTGCCGGCATCGGTGAAAAAGGTGCCGATCCTGCCGGGGAGTCGCTCCAGCGGATATATAGCCTTGATTGCAGAAAAGTGTTCTCCGGTTGTACTGTCGAACCCTGTTTCAGCCTCAATTATGTCATGACCAACCATCCAGAGATTGCCATTGTCCTGGAATTCAATTTGGTATCTGAATGGATGCATCTCGGGGATTTCAATGCTGCCTGCTCTCCAGGGATGAAAAACGGTCTCCTTTGTCTCCGGGTGGTACCTGAGGATTCCTTTCTGAAGCAGCAGCCACAGGTATCCGTCCGGGCCCTGTTTGAAATAAACCAGGTCATCCAGCAACACTCCTCCAAGGCTTCGCACGGTACCGAACTCTTCAGTGGCCCTGTCAAAGAGTGAAAGAATGACGTTATCCGTAGCAACCCAAAGGTTGTCCTCACTGTCCACGGCAATATGGCTTACTGAAAAATAGGGTATAGAGGTGCTGTCCGCAGGATCATGAAAATAGTTAACGAAATCGGTCCCGTCATAGCGTGTCAGTCCGTCCCAGGTGGCCATCCAGATGAAGCCGCTGCTGTCAGTAACAATTGTCCTGACATTGTCATGTCCTATCCCCGATTTGGAATTGTAGTATGTCAGAACATATCCCTGACCGGACATGAGCTGGCTGAAGAGGGCTGCCAGCGCGGTAATTATGACAGGCCTTAATCTCCTGTAGTTAAGCAGCATAGGGTTGAGATGTAGGGCATAAGTACAAATTTAGCAAAAAGATGCGAATATGTTTCGGGCTGCAGGTTTAATAATAAATTGAATCCTTCTGACTGTGCTGCATGGCCCTATTTGTTATTTTTGCATTGAGACCTCGATATGGAATTCAGACTCATTTCAGAATTTTCTCCTACCGGCGATCAGCCGGAAGCAATACGTCAGCTGACAGACGGGTTGCAGCAGGGGGTGCCTTTCCAGACACTTCTCGGGGTGACCGGATCAGGTAAGACATTTACAATTGCCAATGTGATTGCGCAGCTCAACAGGCCGGTGCTTGTGCTGAGCCATAATAAAACACTGGCTGCCCAGCTCTACGGAGAGTTCCGCCAGTTTTTTCCCGAAAATGCGGTAGAGTACTTCGTCTCTTACTATGATTATTATCAGCCCGAGGCTTATCTTCCTGTTAGTGACACATATATTGAAAAGGACCTCTCTATAAATGACGAGATAGAGAAGCTTCGCCTAAGCGCCACTTCCTCCCTGCTCTCAGGCAGGAGGGACGTGATAGTTGTTTCTTCGGTATCATGTATTTACGGTATCGGCAATCCTGACGACTTCCGCTCCAACACCGTGCATGTGATAAAAGGAGCGAAGATCACCCGCACACATCTTCTGCGCAAGCTTGTTGACAGCCTCTACGCACGCAATGAGGTGGAGTTCACCAACGGCACCTTCAGGGTGCGGGGCGATACTGTGGATGTATACCCGGCCTATGCCGACCTTGCCCTCAGGATTGTCTTCTTTGGTGACGAGATAGATGAGGTATCCACATTTGACCCGCTTAGCGGCGCTCATCTCGAAGATCTAGAAGAATATGTGATTTATCCTGCGAACCTTTTCGTGACGACGCGTGAACGGATCAACACTGCCGTGAGCCTGATACAGGATGATATGGTCTTGCAGGCCAGGCATTTCCGGGATACGGGCAGGCCGGAAGAGGCAAAGCGGATTGAGCAGAGGGTTCAGTATGACCTGGAGATGATCAAGGAGCTCGGCTACTGCAGCGGCATAGAAAACTATTCAAGGTATTTTGACGGCCGTGAGCCGGGGACAAGACCATTCTGCCTGGTGGACTGTTTCCCGAAGGATTTCATTACTGTAATTGATGAGAGCCATGCTACAATACCCCAGATAAGGGCAATGTACGGAGGTGACCATTCCCGGAAGCAGACGCTGGTGGAATACGGTTTCCGCCTCCCTGCTGCCCTTGACAACAGGCCTCTGCGGATTGAGGAGTTCGAGGCTCTGACCGGTCAGACAATATATATGAGCGCTACACCGGCCGATTATGAGATGGAGAAGAGTGAGGGTGTCTTTGTGGATCAGGTCATACGGCCGACGGGACTGCTGGATCCGCCGATAGAGGTCAGACCCAGCCGCAACCAGGTTGATGACCTTATGGAGGAGATCAGGAAACGCTCTGCTGCAGGGGAGAGGGTACTGGTGACTACCATGACCAAGAGAATGGCCGAGGAGCTGAATACATACCTGGGAAGGTTTGATATTAAATGCCGGTATATCCATTCTGACGTGGAGACGATAGAAAGGGTGGAAATACTTGAAGCACTCCGCTCCGGTGAGTTTGACGTGCTTGTTGGGGTGAACCTCCTGCGTGAAGGACTGGACCTTCCCGAGGTGTCACTTGTCGCTATACTGGATGCTGACAAGGAGGGTTTCCTCCGTTCAGGCAGGGCATTGACGCAGACAGCTGGCAGGGCTGCAAGGAATATAAACGGGCTCGTGGTAATGTATGCTGACAGAATTACGGGCGCAATGAAGGAGACAATTGATGAAACCAACAGACGTCGCGCCAAGCAGATGGACTACAATACCCGGATGGGTATCACACCCCGTCAGATAGTGAAGAAGGGAGGAACAATGCTTCAGGGGTTGAGTCGCAAGGGAGTGGAGGTGAAGGCCTACACCGGTCCGGAAAAGCTGGATGTAGCGGCTGACCCGGTGGTGAGGTATATGTCAAAAGAGCAGCTGGAAAAGGCCATTGAGAAGTCGCGCAAGGCGATGGAGAAGGCTGCTGCAGCGCTTGACTTTATCGAGGCAGCACGGCTGCGTGACGAGATCGAGGGGATGAGGCGCCTGGCAGCCGGAAGGTGATAGTGTCACAACCGGGCAAGAAAATGGCTGCTCCTGCGTTTAGATTACAGGTTTGGGACTTTTGCCCGCAGACAATACGAAACAGGATATACTGAAATATATTAATGCAAAGAATACTAACGTTTTTGCTTTTTGTAGCAACACTTGTGTCAGGCTGTTCAAGGCTCCCTGATCCTGAACCTGTTGATAATCCGAAGGTGGTGATTCTGATGTACCACAGGATAAGCGAAGGCGAGGCCGGGAACCTTTATGAGCGCAGTGCCGGAGATTTTGAGAAGGATCTTGTTTATCTGAAACAGAACAGGATCAGGGTCATTGACTTTGACGACCTGGAAGCCATTGTCTCCGGTAGGGAGAAACTTACAACACATGCCGCAGTGATCACATTTGATGACGGTGACCATTCATGGTATACGGAGGCAATGCCGCTGCTGAAGAGGTACAGGATGAAGGCCACCTTCTTCCTCTGGGCATCGAAGATCGGCTCTGACTCCTTTCTCGGGTGGGATGAGGTGGAGATGATGAGCAGCTATTCATGGGACAGAGGGATCAGACCATTTTCCTTCGGCTCTCACACCATGTCTCACCAGTATCTGATGAACATGAAGGCTGCTCTTGGTGGCGGCGAGGCCTTCCAGACATACCTCGATGAGGAACTTGGCGGTTCAAAAGTTCTGATTGACAGGCATATTCACGGAACCGTTGAAACCCTGGCATTGCCTTACGGCGACGGAGCCGGCGATGCTGATATAATTACTGCAGCCCGGCGTCACGGATACCGGTTTATCAGGACCTCAGAACGCGATGTGACAGGAACACTCTCAACCGATCTCTTAAGGCTTCCCAGCCTGCCGCTGCTGAATGACACCGGACAGGAACTCATTGGTACATATCTTGGTATTTATTAACCTGAAATCCACGCTAACCTAAAAATAATATGAAGAAAATCAAAGATGCCGAATGCTGCCGTTTCCGGTCCCACCCCTGGCACGGGATCGATATTGGCAAAACTGCCCCGGACATGTAGCCTGAAGCATGGCTGAAGGTGCTGCCGGAACCTCATAACATCATTTGCGGAGGCGTGCTGGGATATTTTAATGCTTCCTGTGACGAACGGTCATATAAGTTGATAATCATGCTTTAGTTTTTGATTAAGAGTTGTAAACTTACTGCCGTTTGCTCTAATTTTGGTGAATAATTATTAGCTTCAGGTAATTAGTTTTTTAGATCGGGAAGAACTTTTATAATGGAAAAACTAACAGACTTAATCGTCGAAAAGACTTCAAAGACACCGCAGATAGAACTCAGGTACAGCAGCGGTGAGATTTCACTTACAGGCAGATCGTTGCCTGAAAACGCATCGAGGATTTATGAACCGGTACTTACCTGGGTGAGCAATTATGTCATTCAGCCCCAGCCAGTGACAAACCTGAGGCTGAAAATTGAATATTTCAATACCTCCTCTTCACTCTGGATCAGCAAGATTGTGAAGACGCTGACACGGATAAACAATCCTGATTACAGGCTGATGGTGCATGTCTACATACCTCTCGAAGAGTATGATGACATGAAGCTGTCAGGTGATTTCAGGGAATCCTTCAACCCGTTCACTGAAATTTTGCAGGATTCAATACCTGAAGTAAGCCTGAAACTTTATGCCACAGACGATTCCTCGAAAGTAATCAGGGATGCCCTGGTGCTGTTATAGGAGCAGTTTTCATTTCATTGCCACGGGGGAAGCCGATAATCTAAAAATTTAATCACTTTTTATACCGGCTTAGTCAAAACTGATTATGTTTTGACAAGCGTCCCTGTTCTGGGCTTGAGATTCCCGTAGCCGTAAGTGAATCGCCTCTCCGGTGTGACGAACCGTTTTCCGGAAGGCTGAAATGTCTATTAAATGAGGAACTACGATTTGGAGACGATTGATTTGCCATGTAAATTTGAAATGAAAATCAAATCCGGAAAGAGATGAAGACGTACTATCAGATTTCATCGGATGCAACGGGGAAGGTACTCCTGCGGCGCAGAAAGATAGCCAAGGCGCTGCGCTGGTGGCTGAATGAACATGGATTCGACTATAAATATGTATTCTATACGGTATAACTTATTGTGTGGTGCTCTCCAGCCGGGGATTATCGCTGAGTATAACAAAAAGGATAAGAGATCATGAAATTAAAAAGGTTCCTGATACCGGCTTTGCTTATCATCGTTGCCTCATGCAGCAGTGCCGGCAAGACTGCTACCGAGCCGGAGGAGGACAAGCTTTACGTTACGCGCATGTACATTGGAGACTACCAAAACTTCCGGCACACTGCCCCGGCCAGGTTTGGTGATCCTCACCTGATCTGGATCAAGACATCGCGTGACACTACCTTTGGCAAGATATCGGCTTACAGCAGGGAGTGTTCATTCCGCGAGGGAGACAGGCTTTACCTGCGTAGGAAGTATGTGACTCCCGGAGTCTATGGCTACTGGATGTACCAGATTGAGAATGATTCCTCTGTCTTTTACCGCATCAGTGAATACCAGAATGACAGGAAGATTCTTGTTCAGAGCTGGTACTGATATCTCCGGGGGCAGGTGATCTGCCCGGACGGGCAGCAGACTGTTGCGAAAGTGTGCTCTAAAACGGTTATTTAACAATCTGCCAGTCTGTCCGGGGTCTCGTGCAGCAGACTGGCTGTTATTTCAGTTTTTTCTGATAGCTGTCTCTGTAAATCCTGTTGATTCCGTTGGCCCTGACATTGCCTTTCTGAAACAGGGTATTCTTCATATCATTTGCAGAATCGCTGTAAGCCGGGCAGACGGTCTGGTTGCAGGAGGCAAGAAGGAGAATGGCCAGGGCGACTAAAATCAGTTTTTTCATTACCGCAAATTTAGGGAATCCGGAGGATATAAGCAATTTAAGTAAGGTACTTTGACGATAAAGCCGGGATTACTCTCCCGGCACTGTCGTGTGGGGATTGCGATCCCGGGTTGAGGGGTGACAAGAGCAGAAAAACCCGCAACGAGCGACGCTCGTTGCTGTTTTTTGCTTTTATGTGCTTCTCAGAAGCAAGCTTCTTCGTAGCTCCTGAAAGCAAAAAACCACTCGCCATATCAGGCGGGTGGGTTTTTCTGCTCAGTCGGGATGCCGGGATTTGAACCCGGGGCCCCTTGCCCCCCAGACAAGTACTCTAACCGGGCTGAGCTACATCCCGTACTTTTAAGCGATGCAAAATTAATTAACAAATCGGATTATCCAAAAAAAAGCTGAGGCCTGCTCTGCGGCATAAAACGGAAATAACGACAGGTTGAGTAATTCAATATATTTGTTCAGCATAAAAATGCGTTATCCTTAACAGAGACTAACTATGAACCAGGTCAACCGTCGTAACTTCCTTCGTCTTGCAGGCGCCGGAGCTGCTGCCGCTGCCGCCGTACCAATGGCTCAGGCAATGGGATCAGCAACAGCCGGCCAGCAACAGCAACAAGCCAAACCCGCCACAAATATCGCTGACGCAGCAAAGACACCCAGGGGTCCCAACGCCATGCCAGGACTATATCCGGGTCTCGTGGCCGTGGTGAAAAACAGCGCCTCAGTGAAGGACAATGCAATAGTGGAACAGCAGGTCCATGACATGATCGCCCGCTCAATGCTCGAACTGACCGGCGAAAAACGGCTTAAAAAGGCATGGCGGAAATTCGTCTCACCGGGCGAAAGGATAGGCCTTAAGGTCAATCCTGTTGCCGGCAAGAGCCTCAGCACCAGCCATGAAGTGGTAAGGGCGGTGATAGCACAGATGGAAGAGAGCGGCATAAAGAGATCACAGTTGACAATCTGGGACCGCCGTGAGTTCGAACTTACAGACGTGGGATTCACCGCTGAAAATTACCCCGGCATACGCATAGTGGGAACCGAACAGATGGACAAGGATGGCCTCTATTATGGCAAGGACGGCAAGCTGTACGGTGAGCACATGATTGACCGCGACTGGTACTACTGGGCCGACGTTGAGGGTGAGTATGACGAGTACACTATGCCCTACATGGTCAACGGGGGCAAGTATTCCTACTTTACGAAGATTGTAACGCAGGATCTCGACAAGATCATAAATATCCCTATACTCAAGAATGCCGGCATGACGGTGACACTGGCGCTCAAGAATCTCGCCTTCGGGGCTGTCTCAAACACCGGCAGGCTGCATGCCAGACTGTGGAACGAGACTTGCGCCCAGGTGTGCGCCTTCGCACCTATCCGCGACAAGGTGGTGCTTAATATCGTGGATGGGATCAAGGGCTGCTTCAACGGTGGTCCGGGTGCAAATCCCCAGTTCTTCTGCGATTATCACACCATAATTACCGGTACTGATGCTGTCGCAGTTGACAGGATCGGTTATGACATTGTCCTTGCAAAGAGGATTGCAGAAGGTTTGCAGAAGGAGGGATCTCCGACGGCACTTGAATTCATGCTTCAGGCCGAGCGTCTCGGACTGGGTGTGGCCGACAGGGCCAGGATCAATCTTAAAGAGGTGATACCTGGATAGGATTTTCAGCGTTGTGATTAATATGCATTCAGGAAAAATAATTGCCTTTTTGGCAGCAGCCATACTAACCCTCTCTGCAGGTGCACAGTCGACTCTTGTTCCACGCACCCTTTCAGGCATGGACGGGGTGGGATCGGTGCAAAGCCGGACATTTACAGAGTCATCGCTTTACGGATACATCAACGGTGGCGCAGAACTCTACCTTGAGTATGGTTTTGACACCCTCGTGGTTACCGAGATGGAGGTGGATGGCAGTGACATCAAGCTGGAAGTCTACAGGATGAAGGATCCTGAAGCGGCATTTGGCATTTTTTCGGTATCACGGTTTCGCTGTAACGGCGGAGCCAGGCTCACAGAGCATATCTGCAGGTCAGCCTACCAGCTGCAGTTCTGCAAGGGTCCGTATTATGTAAGCATCATCAATGACACTGGCTCGGAGGCAGACCAGAAGAGGTCCGCTGACCTGGCAACGATCCTCGTTGCAAACATAGCGGAACCCTCCTTTGACCCGGCTGAATTCTATGCAGAGAGCATCGATGAAGAGACGATGAGAGGAGCTGTCCTGGTCAGGGGTCCCCTCGGTGTAAACAACGGCATCCCTTCCCTGTCCGACAGGCTGGGTAATACCGGAGGATTCAGCGCACTGTTTATAAGAAACGGTCAGGATACCGTTGCCTCACTTCTCTTTGCCAGCGAGCAGTCTGCCAGCGAGTTCATGCGCTCCTCCAGAATCGCAAATGGCAGTAAATCAGGTGCAATAAAAAGTGATTCAACGGTTTCGGTGATCTCCCCAAGGCACATCATAATAACTTTTTGAACAAGGGGTTTAATTAATTACTATTTTTGTCGTCTCAATCAAAAATGAAGACATGCAGTTTTTTAAACCCCTGGAGACAGGCAGCGACGAAAAGAAACAGGCTGCTGAAACTACAGAGAGAGTAAGATGTCTTATTATCGGATCAGGTCCTGCCGGTTACACGGCTGCCATTTATGCCGCTCGTGCCAACATGAAACCGGTGCTTTATACCGGGTTGCAGCAGGGAGGACAGCTAACCACCACCACGGAGGTTGAGAATTTCCCCGGCTACCCGGAAGGGGTAACCGGCCCTGAGATGATGGAGGACCTCCGTAAACAGGCTGAAAGATTCGGCACTGATATTCGTATTGGCATTGCCACTGCATCCGATTTCTCGGGCAGGCCGCACAAGGTTACCTTTGACGGCAGTGTGGTAATAGAGGCGGATATCGTTATCATAGCAACCGGCGCTACCGCGAAGTATCTTGGCATACCGGCCGAGACGAAATATGCAGGGATGGGGGTTTCGGCATGCGCGACGTGCGACGGCTTCTTTTACCGCGGGAAGGATGTGGCTGTTGTCGGAGGCGGTGATACCGCGTGCGAAGAGGCTACCTACCTGGCGGGTCTATGCCGGAAAGTATACATGATAGTCAGGCGTGATGTGCTCCGCGCCAGCAAGGCCATGCAGCACAGGGTCATGAACACCCCCAATATAGAGGTGCTCTGGAAGTGCCAGGTGGATGATCTGTACGGTACCAACGGGGTGGAAGGCGCCATGGTCGTTCGCGGAAAAGGGACGCCGGAAGAAGAGAAATTCAATATAAGCATTGACGGTTTCTTTCTTGCCATAGGGCATAAACCCAACTCGGAGGTATTCAAACCATGGATTGAGACGGACGAGACCGGGTATATTGTTATTGAACCCGGGTCAACACGCACACGCGTGCCGGGGGTCTTCGCAGCGGGTGATGTCTCGGACCACGTCTACAGACAGGCCGTCACGGCTGCAGGCAGCGGATGCAAGGCGGCGATTGATGCTGAGAGGTTCCTTGCGGAACAGGGATAGGAAACACTAATCAAAAAAATGAGGGGAAACAGACGCTGAATATGCGAAATTTTAAAAAGACTTTTAACATCAACGCTGAGCCATCAGATATCTATTCGGCGCTGACAAACCCGTATACTATAGAACTCTGGTCGGGGTATCCGGCAATTATGCCTTCAAAGGCAGGGGAGGAGTTCAATATGTGGGACGGAGATATCTGCGGGAAGATCATTGATCTTGTGCCTGACAAGAAGGTGGTTCAGGAGTGGTACTTTGGAGACCGTGAGCTGGAATCGCTTGTAACCATTACCATTACCGGCAACGGAGGAATAACCGCTGTGACGGTTGAGCACACGAACATACCTGTTGAGGATTACACGAACATAGCAGAAGGCTGGAATGAGTATTATATGGGCGCCATAAAGCGCTTTTACAATCCCAACTTCTGACGCCTGACGATATCACGCACATCCTCCAGCCCGCCTACTATAAGACCGGAGATGCCGGTATAGCATTTGGTTTTTGAGTTGCCCGAAACGGCTTCGGCCCATCGCGGGAGCCATGAAAGCAACTCGTTGCTGATGAAGTCCAGGAGATCACGGCCGATCATTGCCCTGATCTCAAGATCATCTTCGGTAAGGTACTTCTCAATCATCAGGTTGGTGAACAGCAACTGTATACCCAGATGATCAGCTGACAGGCCGTCATCTTCCGCACGGCTGTAGCCGTACCTGCTGTACAATCTGGCAAGTTCGCCGAGGTGTACTTCAACTGAAACGCCGGTTCTGATCCAGTGTGATGCAGCCGGGTATGCTTCCGCATTTTCGCTGCCTGCCAGCAGTGACCTGTAATTGTCGCCCACCGCCAGGTGGCAATGTTGCTTGAAAGGACAGGGGGAGCGAAGCAGCCGGCTGGCGGCATCAAAATGGCTGTTGGTGCTACCCACCGGGAGGTTCCTGAGCATACCCGAGTCACAAAGATGAGGCAAGCCACTCTCGCCGGGCGACATTGAGACTGCCCCGCCGAGGAAAAGGAAGAGTGAGGTATAAGCCTGAAGCAGTTCTTCAGGGGTATTCATTGTGCCAGTATTGCCGGTCATCAGATAATCAGGTTGCATAACCCAATAACGGGATGACCGGCAAATTGTTCACCTGTTCACATTCTCGAGTTTTTCGAGCTCCCCTATGCCCATGTTATCCGAGAGGCTTGCAATGGTTTTGAGGTCAAGATCGCCCTGGATGGAGACAACTGAACTGCTTCCTCCGCCGGTGACCATCACCAGCTCTGCTATCCGTCCTCCCGCCTCGCGGATCATGAAGAAGACCTGACCATCCGGTTCCTTTACTGTCATCAGTTCTTCGTAACCGTTTCTCCTCAGCGATGGCATCAGCTCCGAGGCGAAATTGATCCCCCTGACAACGGCAGTGCTGTCTATGCTCAGGATCCGTATCCCCTTTATCCTTGTCACCAGGTCACGGAATTCCTGGTCATCGCTGTCTATCCTTGACAGGAGACCGAACATCTTCGGGGAGATGTACACCGAGGTGAATCCCTCCTTCCCGTCGTACCTCTCGAAGAGGTCATCGACCGGGCTCTTCTGAGCACTGAGCGATGCAGAGAAAAGTGCCAGCAGCATAAGGATAAGTGCATGGTTTTTCATATTGTATCTTTTAGTCTGTTTCTTTTTCATCCTGTGGCGGGACCTGTTCATCAAGGTAGCGAAGCCTGGAGAGGTTGTTTCCTATGATATCACCTATCCTGTCGAGGCTTTCAAGCTCCTCTGGTTTCCTGGCAATGGTACCGACCTGTTCCAGCCGCGAGGTGCCACTGTTCATCTTCCCGGAAACATCCATAAGGATTTCTTTCACTTCCGCCATGGCAATCACAGGATCACTGTATGTGTCTTTCGGCTGTGGTCCGGCAAACCTGAAAGCAAGCCACACGCCGGCTATGATGGCTGCCGCGGCAGCCGTACCGGCAAGAAGGCGCAGCAGGCGGACTGCAGGTTTCAACCTGGCTTCACGGTGCATGACGTTTTCGAGGCTGGCAGTAAATCCGTCAGAGGGCTCAGGCACCGGCACGGTCAGATCAGCAAGGTAGCCGTACTCTTCCCTGATGGATTCCGGCAATGCCGGATCCCTGAGGCACTCCATCAGCAGGAGTTCCTCCTCTTCGTCAGTCTCTCCGTTAAAGTAACGGTCGAGCAGCTCTCTTATCTTCTCCTGTTCCATATCGGTATATCTTTTCCATCTCCTCGCAGAGAGGCTGGCATAGTTCCTTTTTTCGCTTCTTTCCGCCCACAACTTCATCATAACCTCCTGCACTGCATCTTCAGCCTCTTCCCGGTTGTTCAGGAACCGGAAGGCGAGGGCATACAGCCTGCGCCCCTCCGGCAGTACCTTCATCCTGAACTCTTCGGGGGTCATGTTTTTCTGAACTCTTCCCCAAAGTTATCATTTACCCCCGATCTCCAAACCCTCAAGAATGGCAAGACCCTCTCCGTTGTTTGTAAAGAGCTCCGAAGCTTCATCGCGGGTGAGGTTGCCTTCAACCTGAATCACAGCTTCGTCTTTACCGTCAATTACCAGCAGCAGTTCGCGGACCATATCCATTTCCATACGGGCCATGAAACGGATGTCGGCACCGTTGTCCCTTACCGACATGAGCTCATCATACCTGCTCCGTCTGATGATGCCCCGAATCTCCGAAACCAGGCTTTCGCCGGAGGATGAATTATCTTTCTCCCTGACAACCAGCCTTATGGAGGTAATCTTGCTGATCGCATTTCCATCCCTGTCGCTGTTTTCGCTCTCACCCAGGAATTTCAGCAGGTCACCGCTGATGACCACCGAAGTGTAGCCATCCCTGTCGCTGTACCGGCTGAAAAAATCATCCAGTGAAGTTCTCTGTCCCGATACCGCTGAGGCGATGATTACCACGGCAATTGTTAATAGCATTCTTTTCATGACTGTCCGTTGTTTTTGTGATTACTGATTCAATGACGAATACCGGCCAAAAACATTACAGGTCATTTCAATTTTTTTGATAATGTGTTGATATAATCCTCTGTATTATCAGAGACAACAACTTCAATAGTGTTATTTTTACCCCGCCTGATGTAAAAAACTCTTTACTAAACAGGAGAATTGATTAATAAAATAAACTTAAACTTCTTTTTTGGCAAATGACTGCATCTGAAGCAATTACCATGTTAAACGAACATGGCATCATACTGCCCGGGGAGGTTGTCCGTCTGGCCGGAGGCACACCGCGCAATCTGTTCTTCAATTCCTCTGCGGAGATACTGGAGTCATCTATTCCGGGGAAGGATAAACTGAGCTACGAGGTCAGGTATGATATTCCCGGCAGGGGTGAGGTGACGGAGGTGACGCTTCACAGGGTCACCAACGGTCTGTCGGCAAACTATACGGAGCCGTACATGAGGAGGCGTGATCCCGAGACAATGCTCATCGGGGATTCGAAACCGACCGACAAGAGGAGGTTTGAGGAGGTGTACGGCTATCCGTTCGCGCAGCTTCGAAGTGAGACCCTCGGATGGCTTGAGGGACAGGATCTGGGGATTTTTCTCTGTTTTGCCGGCAACTGGCCCATAGGAGCTGGTGGAATTGTAATCACGCCGCTCAATGCGTCATTCTTCGCCTTTGGCCTCTCCCTGTTGCAGCGGATCATTCCCCTTGATCAGTTGCCTGATGGGTTCAGGGTGGAGTCTGTTGTGTATGTCGCTCCGCCATTCCGTCACACCCATTTCGGGGGGAGGCAGGTGGTGGTGCACAACAGGTGTGAAGGGCTGCATGAGATGTTCGCGTACAACCTGTATCCGGGGCCAAGCGCCAAGAAGGGCTTTTACAGCGTACTGCTTGACAAGGGGGAGGAGGAGGGATGGCTGACCACCCATTGCTCCACGGTGCAGGCAGTGAGTCCCTATGACAATGTGACAACCTTCATGCATGAGGGTGCCAGTGGCGGAGGCAAGAGCGAAATGATTCAGAATCTTGTGCGCGAGCCCAACGGACAGATCCTGATAGGTCAGAATATTATCACGGGTGAGAAGCGGGTAATTTCGATACCGCTCTTCTGCTCATTCCATCCGGCCACTGACGATATGGCATTGTGTCACCCTTCCTACCAGCAGAACAACGGCAAGCTCACGGTGGCAGATGCGGAGAATGCGTGGTTCATACGAGTTGACGGTGTCACAGGTTACGGAGATGATCCATTCCTTGAGAAGATAACAATCAATCCTGCAGAACCGCTTCTCTTCCTTAATATTGATACCAGGCCGGACGGCACAGCTCTGATCTGGAATCACAAGGAGGATTCACCCGGCAAACGGTGCCCCAATCCCAGGGTTGTACTTCCCCGCAGGATCGTGCCGGGAGTCATAAACAAACCGGTCACGGTTGACGTCCGGAACTTCGGGGTTAGGATGCCGCCCTGCACGGCGGATAATCCAACATACGGTATCGCCGGGATGTTCCACATTCTGCCCCCGGCGCTGGCGTGGCTGTGGCGGCTGGTAAGCCCTCGCGGCTATGCAAACCCCAGTATCACCGGCACCGGTGACCTTGAGAGTGAGGGAGCAGGTTCTTACTGGCCTTTTGCCACAGGGAAGAAGGTGAGGCATGCCAACCTGCTGCTGGAACAGATCGTCAACACACCCAGGGTACGGTATACGCTGACTCCGAACCAGCACATAGGTGCATGGAAGGTAGGATTCAAGCCCCAGCTGCTTATGAGGGAGTATCTCACCAGGCGCGGCAATGCCAAGCTGAGGGCAGACCAGTTACGGCCGGCCCGCTGCCCGCTCCTTGGTTACGAGCTGAACTACCTTACAATAGAAGGATCACCTGTGCCCACAAGGTTTCTGAAGGTATACCGGCAGGCTGAAGTTGGTGAGGAGGGCTACGATGCAGGGGCTGCAATACTCCGGGAGTTCTTCAGAAGGGAACTCTCAGGATTCCTTGCCCCGGAGCTCATCCCGCTCGGGCGCCGTATTATAAACGCCTTTATGGAAGAGTGCAGTGTGGATGAGTATGCCAGGATACTGCCGATGGAATACCAGTATTCGTTCCTTACGATAAACGACTATGATCAGCAGGGGGGCCAGTGAGCCCCCCTGCGAAAGTACTGTCCGGTAGCGGGACAGGTATAGGTCATGATCAGTGCTGACTTCTAATTACTGAAGTCGGCCATCTCATCCGGATAAGCGTTGCTTTCCAGCTTCTGCTTGACCTTCTTGAATGCCTTAAGGGTGTAGTTTACATCCTCCATTGTATGGGCTGCCGTCGGGATGATCCTCAGCATGATGACGCCTCTCGGGACCACGGGGTAAATCACTACCGAGCAGAATATCCCGTAGTTTTTCCTCAGATCCTTGATGAGCTGTGTCGTCTGTGCGAGGCCACTCTTGAAGAAGACGGGGGTTACGGGCGACTCAGTTTTGCCAAGATCGAATCCTGCTTCACGGAAGCCCTTCTGAAGCGCATTGGCGTTTTCCCACAGCTTCTCACGAAGCTCGGGATGAGTCTTAATCATCTCGAGGCGCTTGATGGCGCCGATTGTCATTGCCATTGGCAGTGACTTGGCATAGATCTGTGAGCGGAGGTTGAATCTCAGGTAGCTGATTACTTCCTTGTCGCCTGCCACGAATCCGCCGATTCCCGCGAAGCTCTTCGCGAAGGTGGTGAAGTAGACGTCAATCTGATCCTGTACGCCGAAGTGTTCCCCGGTGCCGGCTCCTGTTTTGCCCATGGTGCCAATACCGTGCGCATCGTCAACCAGGAGGCGGAAGTTGAATTTCTTTTTGAAATCGACAATCTTGTCGAGTGCTCCGAGGTCACCGGCCATGCCGAACACCCCCTCGGTGATTACCAGTATGCCACCGCCGGTCTCCTCAACAACCTTCTGTGCATGCTCCAGCTGCTTCTCGAAGCTCTCCATGTCATTGTGAGCATAAACGAACCTCTTGGATAGTACCATCCTCAGGCCGTCCATGATACAGGCGTGCGACTCGGAGTCGTACACTATCACATCATGTCTCCCGGCGAGACAGTCAATTGTTGATACCATGCCCTGGTAGCCGTAGTTGAGCAGATACGCGGATTCCTTTCCGACAAATTCGGCAGCCATCTGCTCGAATTTTTCATGCATGGTCGTATGGCCTGACATCATCCTGGCGCCCATCGGGTATGCCAGACCGTACTGTGCAGCAGCTTCGGCGTCAACCTTGCGGATCTCGGGATGGTTCCCGAGTCCCAGGTAGTTGTTGAGACTCCAGTTGAGTACTTCCCTGCCCATGAATTTCATTCGGGGACCCAGTTCTCCTTCAAGCTTGGGAAACATGAAATAGCCATCAGCCTGTTCCTGGTACTGGCCAAGCGCACCACGGTTCTTTTTGATTTTGTCGAAAATATCCACGTCTGTTTCAGTTTTGATTATTGCCCGCAAAATTATTAAAAACATTACTCAGCCAAAGTACCTATTTATACCTATTTGTTCCTCTTTTAACACTGCCTTAACTTCTCCGTGTCCGTGAATTGAGCACTTTTGTGTCATCTTGAACCGTTTAATCAAAAAAATGAGTAATTTTGCGCAACATTTCAGGGTATGAGAATCAGACCGATAACATTTCTGCTGCTTGCCCTCACCGTCTCATCATGCGGTGAGTATGAAAAGCTTCTCAAGAGCACCGATTACGAGCTTAAAAAGGAGAAGGTCTTTGAGTATTATGACGATGGCAAGTACATGAAGTCGATAGAGCTTCTCTCCCAGATACTTCCACGGTTCCGGGCCACTGATGATGCCGAGCAGCTTAACTGGATCAATGCTCAGGCTCACTTCAAGGTGCGCGACTATATGATGGCAGGCAGCTATTACCAGACCTTCGCAGATACCTACCCGATGAGCAACAACGCCGAAGAAGCCCATTATCTTTCAGCTCTGTGCGACTATTACATGAGCCCAAGGCCTGAACTTGACCAGACCAATACAAAAAAGGCTATCGAAAGCTTCACCATTTTCATGCAGAGATACCCTGCCAGCACCAGGACCGATGACTGCAAGGCAAGGATACTGGAGCTCCAGGAGAAACTGGTTGAGAAATCATACCTTAGTGCAAGGCTTTACTATGATCTTAAAGAGTACAGGGCGGCAACGGTTTCACTCGCAAACAGCCTGAAGGAGTACCCTGATACAAAATACCGTGAGGAGCTGATGTTCCTCAAGCTTGACGCACTTTACCTGCTTGCCGGGAACAGTATTCCGGACAAAAAGGTAGAACGTTTCCAGACTGCACTGGACGAGTATTATTCGTTCATCGAGGAGTTCCCGCAGAGCAGGTTCTCCAGGGATGTGGCAAGGATCTTCGAAAACACGGCGAAGTTCCTTAAGGTGGATACAACCGTGCAACAGACTGTAAATAATTGAATTACTTACAATAATATGGATTACAAGAAAACAGCAGCTTCCTACACAACAATCACAAGGGACATTGACAAGTTTGACGCTGAGACTCAGAACATCTACGAGAGCGTCATCATTGCCACCAGGCGGGCAAACCAGATCAGCGTTGAGATGAAGCAGGAACTCAACTCCAAGCTGGAGGAGTTCGCTTCATTCAATGACAACCTGGAGGAGGTGTTCGAGAACAGGGAACAGATTGAAATTTCCAAGTTCTATGAAAGGCTTCCGAAGCCCACTCTCATAGCTCTTGCCGAGTTCGAAGAAGGCAAGATCTACTATCGCAATCCCGATAAGGAGCAGAAGCCGAAGAAGTAATAGCACAACATGCTGAAAGGCAGGAAAATACTGCTTGGAGTCACCGGAGGTATCGCAGCCTACAAGGCCGCTGTTATCATCCGGTTGCTTGTTAAGGAGGGGGCAGAGGTCAAAGTGATAATGACACCCCTGGCAAAGGAGTTCATAACCCCCCTCACCCTGGCCACGCTATCAAAGAATCCCATTTTTGTAGATTTTTTTGATCCTGAGGACGGGCGATGGAACAGCCACATCGAACTGGGTCTGTGGGCTGACCTGTTCCTTATTGCCCCTGCCACTGCCAATACCATGGGAAAGATGGCCTCAGGCATTGCGGATAACCTGTTGCTGACAACATATCTCTCAGCCAGGTGCCCTGTTTTCCTGGCCCCGGCAATGGACCTGGACATGCTGGCACATCCGGCCACTGCCGATAATATTGAAAAGCTGAAATCCTTTGGCTGTCATATTATAGAGCCTGACACCGGTGAGCTTGCCAGCGGGCTGGAGGGCAAGGGCCGTATGGCTGAGCCGGAGGCAATAGTGAGGGAGCTCAGTGAGTTCCTTTCAAAAAAAAAAATAACTGAACTGCCGCTTCTGGGCAGAAGGGTCTTCGTCAACGCCGGTCCGACGGTTGAACCGATTGACCCGGTTCGCTACATAAGCAACTATTCTTCCGGACGAATGGGCATTGCCCTTGCCGACGAGGCTGCAAGGCTTGGCGCCGTTGTGACCCTCGTGCTGGGTCCTGTAAACATCATGCCCTCAGAGAGGAATGTTGTCACCGTCCCGGTCAGGACAGCGGCAGAGATGAAAGAGGCGTCACTGGAGGCATTTCGCGAATGCGATATAGCCATACTCGCTGCAGCGGTTGCCGATTTCACCCCGGAAGTGACAAAGGATACCAAGATCAAGCGGGGTGAAGGTGACATGGTCATCAGGCTTAAGCCTACCGAAGATATTGCAGCCACACTGGGACAAATCAAGGAGAAGGGGCAGTTTCTTGCCGGCTTTGCCCTTGAGACGGACAACGAGGTTGAAAACGCCATGGGCAAGCTGCGGAGGAAAAACCTTGATATGATTATTCTCAACTCATTGCGCGATGAAGGCGCCGGTTTCGGCCATCAGACCAACCGGGTCACCATCATTGACAGTAACAATAATATTGATAAATTTGAGTTGAAAACCAAGGACGAGGTTGCTTCGGATATACTGAAGAAAATCATCGGACTTACACGCTGATCGTCTATGAAAAAACTGTCCGGAATCAGACTCTTCATGGCGGCAGTACTTATGGTACTGGCCACCGGTACGGCCGGAGCACAGGAGCTGTACTGCAATGTTCAGGTTTCTGCGCAGAAGATACAGGGTTCCAACCGTGAGATCTTCCAGAGCATGCAGCGTGACATCTATGAGTTTATGAACAGCATGGTCTGGACAGACAATGTCTTCAGCTTTGCAGAGCGGATTGAGTGCAACCTGCTGATCAACCTCGACGAGCAGTTATCCGCCGACGAGTTTCGCGGAACCATACAGGTGCAGCTCAGCCGGCCGGTATTCAACACCACCTATGAATCGACCGTACTCAACTTTGTCGACAATAATTTCCAGTTCAGGTATGTTGAGTTCCAGCCCCTTGAGTTCAATCCAAACAGCCATACCAGCAATCTTGTCTCGGTACTCGCCTATTATGCCTACATGCTGATAGGGATGGATTTTGACACCTATTCACAGGGAGGCGGAACACCCTATTTTCAGATTGCCGAAAAGATAGTTACAAATGCCCAGAACACACCGGAACAGGGTTGGAAGCCGTACGACGGCTCGAGGAACAGGAACCGCTACTGGCTGGTGAAGAATATCCTTGATACGGAATATTCTGGTGTCAGGCAGTTTATCTATCTCTATCATCTCAGGGGTCTCGACCGGATGGAGTCAGACATGACACAGGCCCGGACTGAGATCTATGAGAGCCTCAGAAGGCTGCAGGAGGTTTACCGCCGCAGGCCTGATCCGTTCATGTACTATATGACAGTCATCATTGATGCCAAGGCAGACGAGATAGTGAATATCTTTTCACAGGGATTCCCCGAAGAGAAGAACAGGGTTGTCCAGATTCTGAATGAGATTGACCCTGCAAATGAAACCAAGTATCAGAAGATACTCGCCTCCACCTGACAACTGACCTCACATGCTCCGCAGACTGACAGTAAGGAACTATGCCATCATCAAAGAGCTGGACATGGGCTTTGGTGAAGGGTTTACAATAATTACCGGCGAGACTGGCGCCGGCAAATCCATTCTTCTGGGGGCTCTTGGTCTTGTGCTTGGCGAGAGGGCGGACACATCGGTTCTGCTTAGTTCTGCTGAAAAATGCATTGTGGAGGCTGAGTTCAACATCAGTGGTTATGACCTGCAGGCGCTGTTTGAACAAAACGGGGTCGATTATGATGATGAGGCCATATTGCGCCGGGAGATCACTCCGTCGGGTAAGTCGAGGGCTTTCCTGAATGACACTCCCGTCAATCTTGCCGTGCTGAAGGAGCTGGGCAGCAGGCTGATAGACGTGCACTCACAGCATGAGACGCTGCTCCTTGGGAACAACACGTTCCGGATGCGTGTGATAGATGCCTTTGCAGGCATGACCGTCCCGGCCAGGGAATATGCGCAGGCCTGGGGCATGTACAATGAAGCCAGAAAGGAGTATGACACTGCGGCTCTTGACCTGAGCAGGGCGAAGGCGGATTTTGATTATTATTCTCATCAGTTGGAGGAGTTCCGTGCTCTCGGTCTTGTGCAGGGCGAACAGGAGGCCCTGGAGCAGGAGCAGGAGATGCTGAACAATGCATCGGAGATCAAAGAGGCGCTTGCTGCGGTGACGGCGGCCCTGGGCGGGGAAGAGGTCAATGCACTGTCGCTGCTTCGTACGGCGAGGCTGAGCCTTGCACGCATAGCCGGCTGGCTGCCGGAGGCCGCAGGGCTGGAGAAGAGACTTGAAGGGCAGCTCATTGAACTGAATGACATCTCCTATGAGGCGGAGAAGCTCAACGAAAAGGCTACGACCGACCCGCAGAGACTTGATCAGGTTTCACAGAGGCTGGATGCTATATATTCGCTGATGCAGAAGCACCGCTGCAGGGATATTGACGAGCTGCTGGCCGTGCAGGCCCGGGTTGAAGAGGCAGTGACATCCACCTCGGATGTTGATGAACGGATCGGATATCTCAGGCAGAAGAGTGAGGCAGCCTTCGCTGTTGTGAAGGAGATGGCCGGACGGCTCTCAGAGGCAAGGAGACGGTCAGCATCGCCGCTGGCCGGTCAGATCGAGTCGCGGCTCAGGAAGCTGGGGATGCCGTATGCCCGTTTCGCTGTGCGTGTAAAAACGCTTGAATCACCGGGCCCTTCAGGAGTTGATGCAGTAGATTTCCTTTTCAGCGCAAACAGGCAGGTTGAGCCGGAGGAGCTCTCGCGGTGTGCTTCAGGCGGAGAGCTGTCGAGGGTGATGCTCTGTCTGAAATCAGTGCTGGCTGACAGTTCCGGACTGCCGGCGATAATCTTTGATGAGATCGATTCAGGTGTGTCAGGAGAGGTTGCATCGATGGTAGGCTCCATTCTTGCCGGAATGGGAAAGAGCATGCAGGTGATCAACATCACGCATCTTCCGCAGGTTGCCTCACAGGGAGGTATGCATTACCATGTTTACAAGGAGGAGGGTGACCACTCAACAATTACCCGTGTCAGGTTGTTAACTGACGAGGAAAGGGTAAAGGAAGTAGCCAGGCTGCTCAGCGGGAGCACAATTACCGAGGCTGCCATACGCAATGCCCGTGAACTGCTGAAGGACAACTGAGCATTTAGTTACATAAAACTGAAACAATAGAATCATGATCACAAATCTACTCGAGGGTAAAAAGGGTATAGTTTTCGGAGCTCTCAACGACAAGTCCATTGCCTGGCATGTGGCGGAAAAGGCTCATGCCCAGGGCGCACGGCTGGTTCTTACAAACGCCCCGGTAGCAATACGGATGGGCACCATCGGCGAACTGGCTGAGAAGACCGGAAGCGAGGTTATATCTGCCGATGCTACCAGCATGAAGGACCTGGAGGTTCTTTTCAACAGGGCAATTGAGATATTTGACGGGAAGATTGATTTTGTGCTGCACTCCATCGGGATGTCACCAAACGTCCGGAAAGGAATACCCTATGCCGAGAGTAGCTACGAGAATATGCTCAAGACCTTTGACATATCAGCTCTCAGCTTTCACCGGATATTGCAGACTGCCTACAGGATGGATGCCATAAGGGAGTGGGGATCCGTGCTTGCGCTTACCTACGTGGCCGCTCAGCGTACCCTGGCAGGATATAACGATATGGGTGACGCGAAGGCGCTGCTGGAGTCCATTGCCAGGAGCTTCGGCTATATCTATGGCAAGGACCGGCATGTGAGAGTCAATACCATATCACAGTCGCCCACCGCAACTACCGCCGGGGCAGGTATTTCGGGATTTGATTCGCTGGTTGATTTCTCCGACAGGATGTCACCTCTTGGCAATGCCGATGCTGCCGACTGCGCGGATGTTTGCATCACGCTCTTCTCCGACCTGACCAGGAAGGTCACAATGCAGAACATATTCAATGACGGGGGATTCTCGAGCATGGGTATGAGCGAAAGGGCGATAGAGCAGTACAACAAGAGCTTCAGGGATTGCCCCGATAAGTAGAAATACCTACCGTCCGGAAGTATAAATACATATTTTGCGGCGCTCTGCCTTGCAGGCAGGGCGCTTTGTTTATTTTTGGTTACCTAAAATTAACCGCTATGTTTAGCCTGATACTGCTGGCCCTGTTCTGTCTTGTATTTCCCGTATTTCTTATCTGGCTCACTAACAGATACCCGTTCTTTAAAAAGGTAGGTGCAATAGTGCTGGCCTATGCCACCGGGATTATTATTGCCAACGTGGGGCTGATGCCGCGTGCCAGTGATGCCTACCGCGAGGTCACAATAGGTCAGGATCGCCCCTATATCCCAAAGACAGAGGCTGTTGAGATGGTTGCTGCGGGAACCATCAGCCATAGTGATTTCAGGTACAACAGCATTGCAGTAGTGCAGGACAGCATGCAGAGTGCACTGGTGCTGCTTGCCATACCTCTGATACTGTTTTCTCTCAATGTGAGGCGGTGGCTGAGGTTTTCCGGTAAGGGATTTCTGTCGATGCTGCTGGCCCTTGTATCTGTTATGGTAATTGTGGCGACGGGCTATCTTATTTTCAGGAACAGTATTGATGATGCCGATAAGATAGGAGGGATGCTGATCGGGTTATATACCGGAGGTTCAGTTAACCTTGCCTCCATCGCCCTGGCGCTGAAGGTTGATCCTAATGCATTTATCATGACAAATACCTATGACATGATAGTAGGAGCCATTGTTATCATGTTCTTCATTACTGCCGGGCCTGCCTTCTTCAGGTTGTTCCTTCCGCCCTTCAAGGCTCCTGCCGCTGCTGACGGGGATAGCACTGACATCGAGATGATGAACAGGAAAATGGCTGAGGATTTTGACGATTACTCCGGGATCTTCAAAAAAGGGATTGTATTGCCGTTGCTTGCCGCGATTGGGTTGGCGATCGTGATACTTGGTATTGGTGTGGGGATAAGTATGCTTCTGCCGGATGTCCCGATGACCATCTCGGTGATACTTACAATAACAACCCTTGGTGTGGCTGCCTCTTTCATCAGGCCGGTAAGGAATATAAGGAAGACATTCCAGCTTGGCATGTATTTCATCGTGGCTTTTTCAATTGTCATAGCCACAAGATGTGATCTCAGTATAATCTTTCAGGCCAAATACCTAAGCCTGCTCGGTTTTGTCACATATGCATATTTCGGTTCACTCTTACTGCACCTGTTTCTTTCATGGATTTTCAGAATCAATGCTGACGATTACCTTATAACCACCACCGGGTTTGTTTATTCACCGCCGTTTGTGCCAATGGTGGCAGCTGCCCTGAAGAACAAGGATGTCATCCTTACCGGGCTTGCAACCGGTATGATAGGCTGGATCCTCGGCAACTATATTGGTGTTGCCCTCGGGATGTGGCTGGGTAAGCTATAGTCTGAAAGTCAAAAAGTCTGAAAGTCGAAAAAAACTATATTTTACTAACCCTCAGACCTTCAGACCCTCAGACCCTCAGCCCCTCAGACTCTCAGACTCTCAGACCCTCAGACCCTCAGACCCTCAGCCCCTCAGACTCTCAGACTCTCAGACCCTCAGACCCTCAGCCCCTCAGACTCTCAGACTCTCAGACCCTCAGACGACTAGAACAGGTAGTTGAGCCCGATATAGAACTCCATCCCCCCGTCCTGCTCCTTGAGCGCTTTCCCTATGTCAGCCGAGATGATGAAGTTTTCATTCATTGCTATCTTGAGGCCGAGGCCGGCAGCTATGTGAGGCTTGTCCTTCCCGTCAGTGAGAAAATCGCTGATGGATTCACCCGGCTCTATATCGTTCAGAAAACTCTGGAAAGCATTTCTGTCGACGTCTATCGGATCAGTAACAATACCTGCATCAAAGAAATAATTGGTTCCGAGGTACCAGTTCTGGTTGATGAATTTAAACCGGACCATCTTCCAGCGCAGTTCTGCGTTGCCGTATGCAATCCCGTCACCGATAACCCTGTTTCTCAGCAAACCTCTGATGGTTTTGCTTCCGCCGAGGCCTTCAGAACTGGCGCCCCGGAGTTCTGATACAATTATCTGCCCCTGGTAGTAGAAGGGCACGTTGCCGAACAGTGTTTGCTGATAACCGAGCCTGTAGGCAAAGTTCAGATCATCCTCCTTAAGGGTGAAATACTGTCTCCAGGTGAGGTAAAGCTTGCCGAACGAGGATTCGGCACCGAGGAATTCCGGTACTACTTCAATCCCGGTCTCTGCCCAGATACCACTCATCGGGCATGCACGCTGGTCGCGAGTATCATATGATATACCTCCCTTGATACCGGTAATCCATCCACCGTCAGCCTCCTCCGCAGAGATAATCCCTGCGCCGGTGTAGTACTCATAGAGGGTTGTCACATCAGGCAGGAACTTTGGATCTTCAGGGTCTTTGCCCTTGTTGAATTTGTCCACATCAAGCACATCCGGTTTGAACTGCTGGATGCTGAGTCCTGCATTCCAGTTCCAGTTGTTATCGCCGAATTTACCGATAAAGTCGTTCTTGAACCTGAAGAGGTGGCGTTTCATAGCATAAAACAGGCGGCTGCGGTAGTCTGGAGACAGGCTGTTGTTAACCAGTTCGTCATCTGTCCATGCACTGTTGTAAACTGATCCGAAACCGTTGAATCCGTAAAAGTCATAGGCGAAGTCAGGCATGTAGCTCAGATCCACAGCGTACCTTATTCCCTTGATAAGGTAGTCCGAGTCATACATTACCCTGAGTATTGAACTTCCCTTGGTGAAAGTTGATGCTTCGACATATATCCTGTGATAAAAATCAGGATAGATCGATCCGTCGCCATAGTCGAACAGGTTAACCAGGGCTCCGTACTGGAATCCCTGGTCAGTACTGAAAGTGACGGCCGGCAGGGCGCCGAAATTCCATCCCGTTTTGGTCTCCTGGGCCAGAACTGATGAGGCGAGGAACCCGGTCAGAAGAAGTAAAGAGAGTTTTTTCATAGGTTTCATTTTTGTTAGGAAATCAAAGTTAAAGAAAAATGATGCTCATATCCTGATTATTTTAATATTGCTACATTAGCGGACATTAATACCGGTGCCATGAGCCTGATAATTCACAACACGGGAATGCTGGTGCAGACCAGGGAGGATGGTGCAGTCTTCACAGCCGGGAAGGAGATGGCAGTGTTGCCTGTAATTGAAAAAGGGTGGCTGCTGATAGAGGACGGTATAATTGCCGGTTACGGCCCGCCTGAAACAATGCCTCTCTTCAGCAATGACATCCGCCGAATTGATGCGGCCGGAGGATTGGTTTTTCCGGCTTTCTGTGACCCTCATACGCACCTGGTTTATGCCGGCAGCAGGGAGAAGGAATACACCGACAAGATACGAGGATTGTCATATGAAGAGATCGCCAGGAGGGGCGGAGGCATTCTTAACTCGGCGAAGCTGCTTCATGAGACATCAGAGGAAGAACTCTTCCGGCAGTCGATGGAGCGCGTGAGGGAGATCATCTCCTTCGGCACCGGCGCTGTTGAGATCAAGAGCGGATATGGTCTGACAACAGAGGATGAACTCAAGATGCTTCGTGTCATAAAAAGGATAAGGCAGGAGTCCCCCCTCACAGTCAGGGCAACCTTCCTGGGGGCGCATGCAGTGCCTGCATCTTACCGTGACAATCGCAGCGGTTATGTAGACCTTATAATAAATGAGATGATACCGGCTGTTGCTGCTGAAGGTCTGGCCGATTATATAGACGTATTCTGCGACAGGGGATTTTTCACTGTTGAAGATACGGCACGGCTGCTTGAGGCAGGGGCCCGGTACGGCATGCGTCCGAAGATACATGCCAACGAGCTTGATTATTCCGGTGGAATACAGACAGGCGTGGCGCACGGAGCCCTCTCAGTTGATCACCTTGAGTTCACCGGTGACGAGGAGATAACTGCTCTGCTTGGCAGCGGCACCATGCCAACATTGTTGCCTGGTGCGGCATTTTTCCTTGGGATGACTGATCCGCCGGCAAGAAAAATGATTGAAGCAGGTCTGCCTCTGGCAATGGCAAGCGACTATAACCCGGGCTCATCACCTTCCGGAAACATGAAGCTGGTTGTTTCGCTCGGGTGCATCAGGCTTCGGCTGCTGCCTGAAGAGGCCATCAACGCGGTGACTCTCAATGCTGCCTATGCCATGGGACTTTCCGAAACGCATGGGTCAATCACAATTGGCAAGAAGGCAAATCTGTTCATTACGAAAAAAATACCGTCATATGAATTTCTTCCATATGCATATGGAAGTAACCTGGTGGAGACAGTTATACTTAATGGTGAAGTAGTTTTCAATCAGGCAGTTGTTAACAAAAAACAGGTAACAGGCTGCAACGAGAATTAATTCGTAATTCGCAAATCGCACATCGCAAATTCTATTGAATATCATGATAAATAACCGTCTTATTGAATGCGTTCCCAACTTCAGCGAGGGGCGCGACATGGAAAAGATAAAGCAGATCACTGACGAGATTGAATCTGTAGAAGGTGTAATGCTGCTTGATGTTGACCCCGGACGTGACACGAACCGGACTGTGGTCACATTTGTCGGTGATCCGGAATCGGTCTGTGAAGCAGCATTCAGGGCTGTCCGGAAGGCTGCACAGGTGATTGACATGTCGAAACATTCCGGAGCCCATCCGCGGATGGGAGCCACGGATGTATGTCCGCTGGTCCCTGTGGCCGGTCTGACAATGGAGGAGACGGCTGAGTATGCCCGCAGTCTGGCCCGCAGGATAGGGGAGGAGCTGTCACTCCCTGTTTATTGCTACGAATCAGCTGCATTCGAGGAGAAGAGAAGAAATCTTGCCAGTGTCAGGGCAGGTGAGTACGAGGGGCTTAGGAAGAAGCTCGAAGACCCGGCCTGGAAGCCAGATTTCGGGCCGGCACGGTTCGATGCCGGAGCAGGGGCGGTCATTGTCGGTGCGCGCGATTTTCTCGTTGCATTCAATATTAATCTCAATACAACATCAACACGCAGGGCGAATGCCATCGCCTTCGATGTCAGGGAGCGGGGGCGCGAGAAGCGTGAGGGCAATCCAATCACAGGGAAGGTTGTCAGGGATGCCGACGGCAATCCTGAAATGATACCGGGATCGCTGAAGGCGGTAAAGGCCATCGGATGGTATATCCCGGAATACGGATTTGCACAGATATCGATGAACCTTACAAATATTGGCGTTACTCCTGTGCATACCGCATTTGATGAGGTATGCCGCAAGGCCGGGGAAAGGGGAGTCAGGGTGACTGGCTCTGAACTTGTGGGTCTGATACCTCTGAAATCGATGCTGGATGCCGGACGTTATTTTCTGCACCTCCAGCAGCGGTCGGCAGGCGTTTCTGACGAAGAGCTCATCCGTACAGCAGTAAGGTCCATGGGCCTGTCAGAGCTTAAGCCGTTCAACCCGCAGGAAAAGATAATTGAATACATCCTTGCTGACAAAAAGCGGGCGAAACTTGTTGATCTTTCTCTTGCCTCGTTTGTCTGGGAGACATCCTCAGATTCGCCAGCTCCCGGCGGCGGATCAGTGGCTGCCGCAATGGGTGCCATGGGTGCTGCCCTCGGGACTATGGTTGCCAACCTTTCCGGCCACAAGAGAGGCTGGGATGACCGATGGGAGGAGTTTGCCACATGGGCCGAGAGGGGAGCTGAGATGCAGAAGAGGCTTCTGGAGCTGGTGGATGAGGACACTGAAGCCTATAACGGTATTCTTAAGGCTTTCGAGATGCCTAAAAAGAGTGATGAAGAGAAGGCTGCCAGGGCAGCTGCCGTAGAGGCGGCAACACTGCATGCCTCACTGGTGCCGCTGACAGTCATGAAAGAGGCATTCAAGGTATTTGAGCTGTTGCAAGAGATGACTATGAAAGGCAATCCTAACTCAGTCACAGACGGAGCTGTAGGGGTGCTTGCAGTAAGAGCCTGCATCGCGGGCGCCTTCCTGAATGTAAAGATAAATGCAAAGGGTCTGAAGGACAGGTCGAGGGCAGCCATCCTTACAGAAGAAGCACAGGCTATAGATGATGCTGCCGCAAAGCTTGAGGAGGAGATCATGACACGCGTTTCCGGCCAGTTTGCCATCTGATACGTATTAGCCGGCACCTGATTGTGTTTTGATTTTCCGTGCCGGGTCAATAAATCCCGACCAGGAATCTGCTCCTATTATATAGAGGTTAAACCGTTTTTTTTTTTTTCTTTTTTGTGCTGATTCATGTTCCGCAAAGCCCAAAAAAAAAGGACGTTAGTTTGTTTATTTCGAAATATTGTTAATTTTGCGTACGTGAGTAATTCACGTTAACCCTTATTAACCTAAACACTTGTAGTATGAAAAAGATCTTTTTGCTCTTTTCATTGCTGCTGATGACAGGTTTTCTTGTCATAGGGCAGACTTCGCTGGTCACGGGAAAGGTTACGAGTTCTGAGGACGGAACAGAACTGCCGGGCGTCTTTGTGACTGTAAAGGGGACAACCCTTGGAACCATCACAGGACCGGACGGAAAATTCTCCCTCCAGGTTCCCTCTGCCGGCAGAACGCTGGTATTCAGCTTCGTGGGCTATGTGACCCAGGAGCAGGCCATTTCAGGCAGAAACGTGATAGATGTTGTACTGCAGCAGGACCTCTTCAATGTTGATGAAGTGGTTGTTGTTGCATACGGTACTGCGCAGAAGCGCGATGTAGCCGGTGCAATATCGACTGTAAGCGGCGGTGACATTGCCAAGATGAACCTTCAGAGCTTTGACCAGGCACTTGCCGGTAAGGCTGCAGGTGTCTCGATCACCCTTCCCAACGGTGTGCTCAACAACCCGCCAGTTATCCGTATCAGGGGGTTCAACTCAATAACTTCCAGTTCCAACCCGCTTGTGGTTGTTGACGGTGTGCCGGTGTTTACAGGCAACATCGGGGGTACTGCCATCCAGAACTCACTCGCTGACATCAACCCCTCTGACATCCAGTCGATGGAGATACTCAAGGATGCCTCTGCAACCGCTCTCTATGGTTCAAGGGCAGCCAACGGTGTTATCCTTATTACCACCAAGAGAGGATCCGGCGTCAAAACAAAGGTTACCTATGATGGTTTCGCAGGGTGGACCGAGCCTTACAGGTTGTTTGACCTGATGAATGCCGAACAGTACCTGGCACACAAGAACCTCGCTTATGCAAATGCCGGGTCATCTGTTGTTCTGCAGCAGGTAAACGGCCCTGACGGGAAACCTGTTGATACCAACTGGGCTGACTATGTCTATCAGAAGGGATTCCAGCATAGTCACGCTATCACTGTTTCAGGTTCATCACCCTCCACTTCCTATTTTCTGTCGGTTGGCTACACTGATCAGGACGGTATGGTGAAGAAAAACTTCTACAACAGGAAGAATGCCAGGATGAATATGGATCACAAGGTCACAAAATTCCTGTCAATAGGAGCCAGCGTGGCATACACCAACGGTTATACTGAGTCACCCAACACCGGGTCAAGTTTCGCAACCGCAGGTGCAGCACGTCTTGCATTCGTTCTTCCTCCGATTATCGGCCCGTATCTGCCTGATGGTTCCTATAACCTAGCAGGAGGTACAATAGCCGGTATGGGAACAGGGCTTGCTGCTGGCGGCCTGGGATACCATAACCCGGCACAGATAATGGCTACCAACAAACACACAACCGATTCAGACAGGTTGCTTGCAACTCTCTCAGCCAGCCTTGAACCATTCAAGGGTTTTGTTCTGAAGACAGTTTACGGTATGGATAACCTTGCCAGGGAGACGACCACCTTCTGGCATCCGATCGGTGGCGACGGATACTCATACGGCGGTTATGCCTACAACTGGACAGGCAAGGACAAGCGCTGGACCTGGACAAATACTGCCAATTACAATCTGACGGTAGCTGACAGGCTTAACCTTGGCTTACTTGCCGGACTTGAAAATCAGAGAACGGTCAGCCGCAGCTGGAATGCAACAAAAACCGGGGTTTCTGACCCGCTCTTTGAAACCTTTGCAGGACCCTGGACTACTGCCTACGGAGTGCCCGGGGGCGGCTACGGAGAAAACTTCTATTCTTCCTATTTCGGGCGGATCACTGCCAACTGGGATAAGAAATATTACCTGGAAGGAAGCCTCCGCCGTGACGGTTACAGCGGCCTCTCAAAGGATAACAAGTGGGGTAACTTCGGCGGTGTTTCGTTCATGTGGAATGTCGCCAACGAGGGCTTCATAGCAAATTCAGGACTGAATGACATCTTTTCGGATATGAGACTCAAGCTGAGCTACGGACGCGTTGGAAACATGTTCGGCATCAGTAACTACGGATCTCTGTTCCTCTACAGTTTCAGCCTCTACGGTGACCTGCCGACACTCTACTTCTCGCAGGCAGGTAATGCTGACCTCAAGTGGGAAACAAGTGACAAATACGATGTCGGACTTAGTTTTGGCCTCCTGAATGACAGATTACAGGCTGACCTCAACTACTTCTACAATGATGTCAATAACCTTATCCTCAACGTTCCGCAGTCGCCTTCAAAGGGCATACCGGGCAACTCCATCCCTGCAAACGTTGGTTCAATGTTCAACAAGGGATTTGAGTTCTCTCTTACCAGCTACAACATTACCAGACCCAACTTCAACTGGACAACCAATTTCAACTTTACCGCCCTGAAGAACGAAGTGACGGAACTTGCTCCTGGCGTTGAAGAGATCAGGACGTCTACCGCTGACCTGGAGACTACCAACATAACCATGGTTGGACTGCCTGTAGGAAACATACTGGCCGTTGAGACAAGAGGTGTTGATCCGGCAACAGGATTCAGGATCTTTGTCAATGCAGCCGGACAGGAAGTACTGTATAACCATGCTGCAACAAATAAATGGACATACAGGTCAGACGGGAACGTTGCACCAGCCATCAGCACCGCAACAGATGCTGTTGCATGGGCCTCCCCGCTGCCCAAGTACTACGGAGGTCTTGACAATAACCTGGAATTCAGGGGATTTGACGTCGCTCTCAATATGACCTATGCATTCGGCTTCTATGTTTACGCCGGCTCCAAGGCAGGTATCAGGGACCAGAGATGGTGGAACAACTCGGTTGAAGTCTATGAAACAGCGTGGAAGAAACCCGGTGACATTACCAACATACCCAAGCCTATTATCAATGATAACATTTCCAACGGGTCTGCGTTCCCCATCACGGAAAACGTGGAAAAGGGAGACTATCTGAAGATAAGAAACCTGTCAGCAGGCTATACGTTTAAAAACATTCTTCCGGGTGTAATGAACATAGAAAGGATCCGGATTTACGGACAGGTATTCAATGCATTCGTCTTCACGAAGTATTCAGGTTCAGACCCTGAGGTATCGACTAATACAGACTCTAACCTCGCACCTGGTATAGACAGGAATACTGCACCACAGGCAAGGACATACACCTTTGGCGTCAACGTAAGTTTTTAATCACCAAATCAAGAATCAGATATGAAAAAAACAATAAAAGGTTCAATAATATTAGCTTTAATATTGTTGATAACCGGTTGTACCAAGGATGAATGGATGAATCCGGTTCCGATTACCTCGGTCTACGATCAGTTTGCCTTTGACACCAAAGCCAGGATCGAGGAACAGGTAAATGGTATCTACTCTTCCCTGAAGAGTGGGCAGCATCTGGGCGGCAGATTTCAGATCTACAATGATGTCAGGTGTGACAACTTCCTTCCCAGGTCATCAAACCTCGTAACTAACTTTGCAACATGGAACCATACTGTAATCAGTTCCACGAACGAGGTTCAGAACCTTTGGGGTGCTATTTACAGTACCGTCAATACGGTTAATCTTTTCCTGGAAGGTATTGAAGCTGCATGGAGCGGCGGCAAACTGGACGGTGTTATAACCCAGGCTGAGTATGACCAGTACAGGGCTGAAGCTCTGGCCGTGAGGGCAATATGCTATTTTGACCTCGTGCAGATGTATTCCAAGCCTTATCATATGGGTAATGGAGCAAACCGTGGTGTTCCTCTCAGGCTGACTGCTAACAAGACGAGAGAAGGGAATGATATGGCGCCGAGCACTGTAGCCCAGGTTTATGATCAGATTCTTAATGACCTGAATGATGCTGAACCATTCGCAAAAGCAGATTTTTCAAACACCAGCCTGAATATAACCAGGGTGCACAGGAATACCATCATTGCGTACAAAACCAGGGTCTACCTGCATATGCACGACTGGGATGCTGTTGTTACAGAGTCAGCCAAAATAGTACCGGATGCAGCTCCTTTCACAGCCAAATCAGGTGTGGCACATGCTCTTAATGCCAGCTATATGGCAACATTTGCATCACCCAATGTGACGAAAGAGTCCATATTTTCGCTGCCCCATACCTCATCAAGTAACCCAGGGACACAGAACTTCCTTGCTCACTATTATCAGAAGGGATCCTCGGAATCATATTATCTTGTTACAGGCCCAGGATCTCTCTATGCAACCATGGATGCCACCGATGTGAGGAAAACATCAATGGAAACAGCCAGTAGCAAGGTATACATTATGAAGTATACTGATCGCAGCACAAGGACTGACTGGTCTCCGGTAATCAGATGGGCCGAAGTTCTCCTGAACCGTTCCGAGGCTCTTGTCCGTGCCGGAAATGCTGTCACTCAGGAAGCTGTGGATCTCCTGAATGCCGTAAGGACCAGGTCATTTGCCACAGGAGCCTATACACTTGCCAGCTTTGCAACGATTGATGATTTTATCAATGCAATACTGCTTGAAAGGAATATGGAATTTCTCGGTGAAGGCATCAGAAACATGGATCTGATGCGTACCGGACTGGCCATACCAAGTAAGAGCAGCCCGGACTTCGGTACCGTCGGTGCTATTCTGCCCACCGCCCAGTCCTATTTCTGGCCTGTTCCTGACAGTGAGCTCAGCTACAACAAGCTCATGACTCCGTGATATTAAAGGTTTCCTGAAGAAAAGAAGCCGCCTCCTCACCGGGGCGGCTTTTTTTTCGGCAGCCCGGGTACGGGGAGTATTCCTGTAAAAATATGTCCTTATGATTTATAACATCTACCGGCCCGCTTTGATATTTGAATTTTTAGTCTATATTTGAGTGGATGAAGTGATTATGTTTTTAACCCAATTAAACTAAAAGTAACTAATCAGTTTCTGTAAAATTAGGTGTTATTAACAATTCTTGCCGTTTGAACCAACATTTTTCGTCTTTGTGTTACGCTGTTTTGTAAAAATGAATACATATGAACAAATATTATTTTAGTGTTTGATAAATAGGTGGTTACGTTCTTTGATATAATTGATTTCAGGATTAGTTTTGTAGCACAGACTATGGAACCATCCGATAAAATAATCATTGAGTCCACTCCGATAACCCTTT
>DFYY01000056.1 GCA_002383485.1 Bacteroidales bacterium UBA4070
GGTCGTAGACCTTCAAGAATTGTAAAACATGATGTACGACCATAAATACCTTCTTGACTTCACCACCAACGTCTTCATGCGCGTGGGATGCAGCCGCGATAACGCCGCCGCGGTGGCCGCTGTGCTGGTGGCCGCGGAGCTCCGTGACCATTCATCGCACGGCATGATCAGGGTTCGCGAGTACTACGAGCTGTGGAAAAGCGGAAGAGTAAACGTGAACCCTGACGTAAAGATCGTTCATGAAACCCCTTCTACGGCTGTCGTCGATGGCGACAGCTGTTTCGGAATGGTTGCAGGTATCAGGTCAATGCATCTGGCAATTGAGAAAGCGGCTGCCACCGGCACCGGCTGGGTGGCAGCCCGCAACTCAAACCACTTCGGGATAGCAGGTTACTATGCCATGATGGCACTGGAACATGATATGGTGGGCATCACCGTCACCAACGCCAACCCGTTGGTGGTGCCCACCTTCTCGATAAGCCGTTACCTGGGAACCAACCCCCTGGCTGTGGCTGTTCCTGCAAAGGAGGAACCTCCGTTTGTTGCAGATTTCGCCACAACTCCCATTGCCAGAGGGAAGCTTGCTGTCTCAGAGAAAAAGGGAGAAAAAGTACCGCTGGGCTATGTCCAGGATGCGGAGGGCAATCCCTCTGATGACCCGGGCATTCTTCGACGCGGTGGCGGCATGGTCACCCTCGGAGGCGACCGCCTTCACGGCAGCCATAAGGGCTATTGCATGACAGCCGTCGTAGATATATTCAGTTCCCTGTTCAGCGGCGCCAATTTCGGGCCCTTCGTGCCACCGAGCGTGGCTTACCTCCCCGTGCCCGAGAACCAGCCCGGGAAAGGTACCGGTCATTTCTTCGGCGCCATGAGGATTGACGCCTTCAGACCGGCAAATGAATTCAGGGAAGCAATGGATCAGTGGATCAGAACATTCCGCAATGCGAAACCTGCAAAGGGCGAGCAACATGTACTGATACCGGGAGACCCCGAGCGGGAGGCTGAGGAACGCAACCTGAAGTCAGGAATAACCCTCGTTCCTGCTGTGATTGAAGATCTTAAGACGATAGCGGAAGAGCTTGGATTCAGCTTTACTACCTGACGATTATCCTGCTTATTGATTTGCTCCTCTCCGAAGAAGTGACAAGAAAGTAGATCCCTGCTGCCCGTGAAGTGGCAACACAAGAAGACTGGCGACTAAACCGGGCAGGCAGATTCTGAACAGACTTTTCATATACAATTGTAATTAGAAATACTCATTTATTCATGAAGCCCTGCTTCCTGATCACTTCCAGGTACTTTGCCGAGAAGAACTCATTGTCTGCCTTATTGTAACGAACGTCAGTGAAGACCTGGGCAAGCGTCTTTTTACCGTTTTCAACAATGAACTGCAGTGAGTCGGCCCGTGCTTCCTTCTCCCTGTAGAGGTCTTCGATCATTTGCGGGGTAAAATCTCTGTACCGCTCGTGATGGACCACAGCCTCCAGCGGCAGCCTGTCAGGCTGGTCAGGTATGACCGAAGGCCAGCCAATTGTCACAGTGGCCACCGGTACCACCCCTGTCGGCAGATCAAGCACCTCAATAATTTTATCGGCATTGTATGTGGCGGTCCCAAGGTAACATATCCCGAGTCCCTCCTCCTCCGCTGCACTGCACACTGTCTGTGCAACAATCAGTGCATCGATGGCAGCGGTCATGAAGGAGAGAAAATTGTCATACCCCGGTTCAGCGTCACGCTGCCTGCACCAGAGATTGAACCGGTTGAAATCGGCACAGAATGTCAGCACCACCGGTGCCTCCGTCACCATCGGCTGGTTGAAGTGAGCGGGAGCCAGTCTCTTCTTCATGTCGTCATCCCTGGTAACTATAACGCTGTATACCTGCATATTGCCCGTAGTAGAAGCTCTTGTACCCGCCGTCAGGATGCGCGCAAGCAGGTTCTCTTCCACTTCGCGGGATTCGTATTTTCTGATTGTCCTTCTCGTGAAATATGTGCTGTTCATTTCTGTTCAGTTTAATTTGAAGCAAAATAATTAAATAACGTTAAAAAATAAGCTGACAATTTTCCTTATCTTAACTTAGCAATCAGTTACTAACTAACCAAAATACCCGTCAATGAAAAAAATCCTCACACTGATCATTGTAATGGTGCTGGCAGGTTCATACGGCCTGTGGGCACAGAAAAAACAGACGGGCAAAGACCCGAAGGCTTCGGAAAGCCAGGTCAAGCCCTCTGTCCCATCTTCATTCTTCGGCGCCATCACCTTCAGGTCCGTTGGGCCTGCATGGGCATCCGGCCGCATTGCCGACCTGGCAGTGAATCCCTGCAATCACTCCGAGATTTACGCTGCGGTTGCATCCGGAAACATCTGGAAGAGCGTGAACAACGGCACCACATGGCAGCCAATATTCGACAAATACGGGGCTTATGCCATAGGGTGCATTGTCATCGATCCGAACAATCAGAACGTAATCTGGGCAGGTACAGGTGAAAACAACCATCAGCGTGCCCTCGGCTGGGGTGACGGGGTCTACCGCTCAGATGATGCCGGCGCCAGCTGGAAGAACATGGGCCTCAAGGAGTCACGCCAGATAGGCGGGATAGCTATTGATCCGCGCAACAGCGATGTCATCTATGTGGCTGCTGAAGGTTCAGTCTGGGGACCCGGCGGTGAGCGCGGTCTCTACAAATCAGTAAACGGTGGCAAAAGCTGGGAAAAGATCCTCAATATCAGCGAGCACACCGGCATCAACAACGTGGTCCTCGATCCCCGCAACCCCGATGTTATATACGCAACAAGCGAGCAACGCCGCAGGCATGTGGGTATGAAGATCAGCGGCGGTCCGGAATCGGCAGTCTACAAGTCAACCAACGGCGGAATGACTTTCGACAAGATCATGAAAGGCCTCCCCAGCGGAGACATAGGAGGCATGGGTATTGCCATATCACCAGTCAATCCTGACGTCCTCTACCTTATAGTCGAAGCCCAGGGTGAATCGGGCGGCTTCTACAGGTCAGTCAACAGGGGCGCATCGTGGGAGCGGATGAATTCATACCACTCAAGCGGTCAGTACTATAACAAGATCATCTGTGATCCGCTTGATGCAGACAGGGTATTCAGCCTTGACACTTACACAATGGAAACGGTTGACGGTGGCCGGACCTTTACGAGGGTCAGCAATGAAGGACGTCACGTAGACGACCATGCCATGTGGATTGACCCGACGGATACAAAACACTTCTATATAGGCGGTGACGGGGGTATATATGAAACATTTGACAACGGGAAGAACTTCATCTTCAAGTCGAACCTCCCTGTTACCCAGTTCTACAGAGTGGCTGTTGACAATTCCTATCCATTCTATTACATCTATGGCGGGACCCAGGACAACAACTCCATGGGAGGCCCGTCGGCCAGTACCAGCAACGGTGTGACAAATGACGACTGGTTCGTGACTCAGGGTGGAGACGGATTCTGGGTGGCCATCGATCCGAAGGATCCCAATATCGTATATACCGAATCACAGTACGGCAACGCTTCAAGGTTTGACAGGAAGAGCGGCCAGAGCATCAGCATCAAGCCCTTCCCGGGCGAGGGTGAGCTCACCTATCGCTGGAACTGGGACACACCAATTCTCATCAGTCCGCACAACAATGAGCGTATCTATATGGCAGCCAACTTCCTCTTCCGCAGCGAGGACAGAGGCAGCAGCTGGAAAACCATCTCGCCTGATCTGACAAGGAACGAGAACAGGGATAACTTCAAGATAATGGACAAATACTGGCCTGCAGACGCAGTAGCCAGGCACAAATCCACATCCCTCTGGGGAACAATCGTCTCACTGACCGAGTCAAAGGTACAGAAGGATCTGCTCTACACCGGAAGCGATGACGGCGTAATAGCAGTCTCGGAAGACGGCGGTGCCAGCTGGAGGATGAACAAAACCTATCCGGGAGTCCCTGAATACACTTACGTGAGTGATATCCTTGCCGACAGGTTCAATGCAAACGTTGTTTATGCAACCTTCAACAACCACAAGCGTGACGACTTCAAGCCATATGTTCTCAGGAGCACTGACAAAGGCAAGACCTGGACCTCTGTCAGCTCGAACCTTCCGGCAAACAGTCCTGTGCATACGATAGAACAGGATCACATCAACCCGAATCTCTTCTTTCTGGGGACAGAGTTCAGCTTCTTTGTCTCATTTGACGGTTGCGCCACCTGGACCGAGTTCAACAAGGGCCTGCCCACCATCCCGGTGCGTGACATCGCCCTCCAGGAGCGTGAGAATGACCTCGTTATTGCCACATTCGGCAGGGGCTTCTACGTCATTGATGACTACACGCCTCTTCGCAATTACTCGAAGGATATCACTGCAAAGGCCGGTTATATCTTCCCGGTAAGAGAGGCGAAGATGTTTGTGCAGAACAGTGAGTTTGACAACCAGGGTTCGATGTACTTTATGGCAAAGAACCCTCCTTACGGAGCAACGATTACCTATTACGTCGATACCGTTCCGAAGACTGCGGCTGATATAAGGAAGGACATGGAGAAGAAGCTTGCAGAGAAGGGAGAATTCATTCCGCAGCCCACTGCCAGGGATCTGAGCCTGGAGGAGCGTGAACTGAAGCCATATCTCATCTTTACGATCACGGACGAGGACGGAACCGTCATCCGCAAGCTCTACAAGAACGCTTCAAAGGGTGTTGGCCGTATTACGTGGAACTACACAGCTGCCGGCTATCAGCCTGTAAGGGTAGCCGAAAAGTTCAGTCCCGTTTCCGAAGGTGAGGGCCGTGGCCGCTGGGGCGGCGGAGGCATCTCCGTGCTGCCGGGCAAATATTTTGTTTCGATGTCAATGTATGCCAAAGGCGAAGTGACGGAACTTGCCGGCCCTGAGCCGTTCGTCTGCAATCCTCTTGATATTGTGACAATGCCTGTCACCGACGCAGCCGCGAAGGAAAAATGGATGAAGGAGCTCACCGCTTTTGCGAAGACCGCCTACGGTGCCATCTCCTACGCCACCGAGCTCGACGGAAAGGTAAATACGATAATGCAGACAATACATCAGACACCCGAAGCCCCCGCATCACTTATGAAGGATGCTGCCGCACTCAGCGATGAGATGGCAGAGATAACCTATCTCATAAGAGGCATATCGGTAGGTGCCAGCACCGAGGAGACGCCGCCATCACCGGTATCACTCTCCGCCAGGCTTTCAGCCATGTCGAGATCGCTCTACGGCAACACCGGAGATATCTCCGGCATAGCTGACCAGCAGTTCCGGATCCTGCAGAAGGAGTTCCCGGCATTGCTTGCAAGGATACAGAAGGCAGGCCAGGCCGCTGACGCCCTCAACGCAAAGCTGGATGAGATAAAGGCCCCCTGGACATCCGGAAGGGTTCCCAGACTGTAGGGATGTGCGAATTGCGAATGCAAATAATAATACCCCCGATATGCCGGATGGCTATCGGGGGTTTTTTATTTCCTGCTTCTGCAATACTCAATGGTTTGCCACCAATTCGAAATTCGCAACTCGCAAATCGAAATTCCTGATGGCCTAAAAGCGCTTAGTGTATCCGTGACAATAGGGCACCTTGCCGTTTCGGAAATAGTAATCCTGGTGATACTCCTCTGCAGGATAGAACTCCGAGGCCTTAGTCAGCTGAGTAGCAACCTTCAGACCCCTGGAACGCAGCATATCAAGGTATTTAGCAGCTACCAGGCGCTGCTCCTCGTTCTTGTAAAAGATCTCTGTACGGTACTGGTCGCCGATGTCCGGACCCTGCCTGTCCACCTGGGTGGGGTCATGAATCTCGAGGAAAAGCTTAACCAGCTTATCATATGATGTCTTCTTCGTGTCAAAGGTGACCTTCACGGTCTCAGCATGACCTGTTCTGCCTGTGGAGACCTCGCGGTACGACGGATTTTTGACATGGCCTCCGGTATAGCCTGAGACCACCGCCACCACTCCCGGTTCCTTCTGCAGGAAATACTCCACTCCCCAGAAACAACCCCCGGCGAAGAGAGCGGTACCGTAGTTCCCTGCTGGCAGCACCCCGGGAACAAAGTCGAGAGAGACGGAGTTGACGCAGTGCCGTGTGTCTTTCGGTGTAAATCCCTCACCGGTAAAGACGTGGCCGAGGTGTCCCCCGCATGAGGCGCACACAATCTCGGTGCGCCGGCCGTCGGCATCGGTGACCCGTTTGACCGCGCCGTCTATCTCATCATCAAAGCTTGGCCATCCGCACCGGGCATCAAACCTGGAGTCTGAGTGATATAGTGCATTGCCGCACTGTTTGCAGAGATAGGTCCCTTTGGCAGTGAAGTTCTCGTATAGGCCTGTGAAGGGATACTCAGTTGATTTTTTGAGAATCACCTTCGCTTCTTCGGCAGTAAGGTCATTGAATGCAGGCTTCTGCTGCGCTGCTGAATTTTGTTCCATGGAGAGCAGTAATATCGTTGTTAAAATAGTTGTCAGATATCGAGATTTCATCGTTTCCCGGTTTATCAGATAACAATTTCCAGTGCGATTGGTTTAAAAAAAGGAAGTTGCGAAATAATATAATGGCACAAATGTTGTTTTAAAAATAAAGTTATTTTTGTCTCAGACTTAAAGGCAGGTATTATGAAAAAAGTTGGTCTAATCGTTGTCCTGGCGTTCATTGCTGCGCTGGCTCTCAGTTCATGCAACCGTGAAGCATGTCCGGCATACAGCAGTGTTGACACCGTTTCCACGGAGCAGGCAGGCTGATCATCGCTTATCTCCCGCTGCCAGTCTTAACATCTTTTATAAAAAATGATTAAGAGTTTTTGGCACGTCATATTTTTTATTCTTATCTGCGGGCCACTCGCGGCGCAGGGAGATCTTGATCCGCAGGACAGGATGTTCTGGCGCAATGAGAGAACAATTGGTGCTGCTCTTAATTCAGATGGCTGGTCAATCATCTACCGTGATCTCAGGCAGATCAAACCAAGTCACCGCTGGTTTCTTGAAGGAAGTGTTGAAGGCTTTAAGCATCCCAAGGAGATAAAGCTTTCAAATTACTATTTTCAGAGCCCGGGCTCATTTGTTTTCGGTAAAATCAATTCGACATGGACTGTTGGAGCCGGAGCAGGGTACCAGAGGGAACTGTTCGGGAAGCATGACCTTGGCGGTGTGTCTGTCAGCTGGTTTGCCGGAGGTGGTGCCACACTGCTCTTTGCAAAGCCTATTTATTATAAGGTAATCGTCTGGGTGGGCAATGACCTCTATACGATTGAGGATCAGAAGTTCGACGCCAGCATTATCCACGAGCCGCTTCAGATAATGAGCAAAGCCTCCTTCTTCAAGGGCTTTGATGAGATCAAGCTCTATCCGGGTCTTTATGGCCGCGGAGGTTTTAACTTCGAATACAGCAAGAATGACAGGGTTACCCATGCCCTGGAGGTGGGGGCCTCACTTCATGCCTTCACCAGGGAGATTCCCATAATGGCCAGCGAAGACAATAAACAGTTTTTCCCTTCATTATTTGTGGGTTACCGCATCGGGATGATACTTGACCCCCTCAAGCAGCAGAGACTCTCCGATCTTATCCGCAGAAGGCCGGCAGAATAATTGCTACCCATATTTGCCATCTCCTTTTTATTTTATACCTTTGTCCCTCGTTTAAATAACCATATTAATTTACTAACAATGGCAAAGATTAAAGTAGCAATCAACGGATTCGGAAGGATTGGCCGTAATGTGTTCAAACTGGCATTTGACAGGCCTGATATCGAAATAGTAGGGATTAATGACCTTACCGACACAAAGACGCTTGCTCATCTCCTTAAGTATGATTCCACGCAGGGGCAGTACCCGGGTGTCACATATGATGAGCAGAACATTATTGTCAGGGGTGACAAGATCAAGGTTACCGCAGAAAAGAATCCTGCATCAATTCCATGGGAAGTGACACCAGACATAGTGATCGAATCAACCGGTATCTTCACCTCGAAGGAGAGTCCCAAGGGCGGTTACGGTGACCACCTGAAGAACGGCGCGAAGAAGGTTATTCTCACCGTCCCCGCGAAGGATGCCATTGATGCAATGATCGTTGTCGGTGTTAATGACGAGGTTCTCAAGCCTGAGCATGCATGTGTGTCGAATGCATCATGCACCACCAACTGTCTTGCACCCGTGGCAAAGGTACTGAATGATAACTTCGGACTTGAGATCGGTTACATGACAACAATCCATTCATACACGAATGATCAGCGTATTCTTGACCTGCCGCACAAGGACCTGCGCAGGGCAAGGTCAGCTGCTCTCTCACAGATACCCACCACCACCGGCGCTGCAAAATCAGTAGGGAAGATCATTCCCGAGCTGAAGGGCAAGCTTGACGGCATCTCCGTCAGGGTCCCGACGCCCACCGGTTCGCTGGTTGACCTTGTTGCCGTGCTGAAGAAAGCCGCAACGAAGGAAGAGATCAATGCAGCCATGAAGAAAGCTGCTGACGGTCCGATGAAGGGTATCCTTGAATATACTGAAGACGAGATCGTCTCGGTAGACGTGATCCACAACCCGGCATCCTCGATCTTCGATTCACAGAGCACCATGGTCAATGGTACGATGATCAAGGTTCTGTCATGGTATGACAACGAGTGGGGTTATTCGGCAAGGTGTGTTGACCTCATCGAGATGATGGGCAAAATGCTCTGATAATGGACAACCTGCATGTATGCATGCGTGCAGGAATTGTAATGACATGACGAAGCGGGGGGTCTCAGACCCCCCGTTTCGCATATATATGCATGATAAGTATATATTGGAAAATATCCTGCCCGGTCACAGAACCATCTGCACATCCATGTTCACCCCGGCTGCATCGCGGTAATGTTCGCCCAGTTCGTGCATCGCCTCATCGTCCTCTTCGTAGAGCCAGGTTATTCGTATCCGGTAGCGCGGTGCACGGTATCCGCTGATCATTCTTAGTACATCCCGCAGCGCTTTTGATGAGCCGCTGTTGATATACTCCAGGAAAATCACTAACCTCAGGGCGGTAAACCTGTTCAGGTGAGCCCTGATCCATTCTTCCAGCGGCGCATAGATGATCTCCGGCCTTTCGGCGATGGAGCGGCCGGTGATACTGAGCACATCTTCATCCTGATCGTAGGTGATCCTTGGTATGTTGTTCGATCCAGGCTGGATTATCTCTATGCTCATCGATATTACTCCTTAATCCTGACAGTCAATCTCTTATTCTGAAATTTCACTCATTCATAGCGCAGGGCCTCAATGGGATCAACTGCAGATGCCTTTACAGCCGGGAAGTATCCCGATGCCATGCCTACCACAAAGCAGGCCAGCACCCCTCCTATTACCCAGAGCCACGGGATGGTAAAACTTGATCCCATCCCCAATGACACAAGGTTACCCATCAGGATGCCGGCCAGGATGCCGAAAAGGCCTCCCATCTGGCCGATGATCACCGATTCGTAAAGGAACTGCTGCCTGATAACCGATTTCCGTGCCCCCAGCGCCTTCCTCACCCCGATCTCCCTGGTGCGCTCAGTTACCGATACCAGCATGATATTCATAAGACCTACGGCAGCCCCGAACAGTGTTATCAGGCCTATTATGGTTGCTGCAAGTGTCACATATTTGATGTTTTCCATCAGCATCTCTATCAGTGAGTCACTCTTTTGAATATTGAAATCAGACTCATCCCTGGGGTCCAGGTTTCGAACGATGCGGAAGATCCCTTCGGCCTCGCTGGCCATCATGTCCAGGCTGACCGATTTCTGGGGCATCACTCCTATATTATATGTGACATTCGGCCTGGAAAAGTATTGTCTTGCAGTGGTGATGGGGATGATGGTTACCTGGTCACTGCTCATCATGCTGGCTCCCATGCTTTTGATAACCCCAATTACAGTTAGTTTCAGGCCCGGAAGGCTGATCTCCTGCCCTATCGGGTCAACACCGGGGAAGAGGTACCGGACTATATCCTGTCCGATAATGACCACGTGCCTGCTCCCGAGCAGGTCTTCCCGGGAGAAGTTGCGGCCTGACGCTATCTCCTGTCCGGCAATAGTAAGGTAATTCTCGTCCGCCCCCATGACAGAAATGTTCGGGTTGGTTTTTTTGTTCCCGAACCGGTACTCAGCCAGACCGGTGGCATTGAATGATATTGATACCCATGCCGGTTCCCGGAATTTTTCCCTGAACTCCGTCGCCTCGCGATAGGTAATCTGAGAGTGATTCTTTGTCCTTATATGCTGGTCACCAACTGTAACCCTCATTGATCTGGAAGTAATTGAAAAGGAATTGGCGCCCATCATAGTGAACTGCTCGGTCAGGGTGCTCTTCAGCCCGTCAATGGCAGTAAGTATGCCGACTAGGGCCATTATACCAAATGCAATGATTGCCATGGTAAGTACTGCCCTCACCCTGTTCGACCTGATTGCCTTGAACGCAACCCTGACATTCTCCCAGAACAACGCTAAACCTCTCACCGTACTTCCTCCGGATTGTAAGAAGGAACTAAGATACAGCTTTTCTTTATTTGCAGTTACATTTTTTACCTTTGCGGGGGTGAAACGGGAAGATTTGTCAACTGAACGTCTCGTTGAGGCGTTCGTCAAACTGGGGTCAGCAATGCGCGACGCAGCGGCAACTGTATCAGGTTCAGCCTGTCATGCAGGCCCGGCTGCATTGCCAGGCCTTACCCTTCGCTTTGCGTCACTGATTGAAACGCTTCATCTGGCAAATCCCTGGTTTACCCCGGCTAATGTAAGGCGAGCGGTGGAGGCCATCGGACAGAGCCTTACAAGGGAGAGGATGGAGAAGTGGCTCCGTGCTTACCCCGGCCTGAAGGAGGCGAGGGAGCAGGAAACGATTGGTGTAGTTATGGCAGGTAACATACCGATGGTGGGATTCCATGACCTTCTATGCGTACTCATAACAGGTAACCGGCTTCTGGCCAAGCTAAGTTCAAAGGATGAGCAGCTGATGAAGGCTGTGACAGAAACGCTGACGGACATTGACCCGGCGCTGGAAGGAAGAATAGAGCTTACAACCGGCAGGCTGCAGGGATTTACGAGGGTGATTGCCACCGGCAGCAATAACACTTCAAGGTATTTCGAATACTACTTCAGAAACGTCCCTTCCCTTATACGGCACAACCGTAACAGCGTTGCAATACTTGACGGGAGCGAGACACCAGGGGAGCTGGAACTTCTTGCTGATGACATCTTTTCCTATTTTGGCCTGGGCTGCAGGAACGTTTCCAAACTATGGCTGCCCGAAGGATACGATCCGACAAGCCTGCCGGCACACTGGAGCGGTTACGGTAACCTGTGCGCACATCACAAGTATGCGGTAAACTATGATCATAACAAGGCTGTGATGATCGTGAACAGAGACCGTTATACTGACGGAGGATTTGTGCTGCTCAGGGAATCCCCGTCCCTTTCCGCTCCGATGGCGGTGGTTCACTATGAGTTTTACCGTCCCGGCACGTCGCGTTTCGTGGCTCCCGAGGCCGGACAGGAACTGTTACAGTGTATTGCAGGACACGGTCACCTTCCCTTTGGGACAACGCAAAGGCCCGAATTATGGGATTATGCAGACAACACTGATACGATCAGTTTCCTGCTAAAAAAAAAAATTGCCGGGTGAATCTCAATATAAAAAATACTAAATTGCACAGGTTCAAAAAGTGAGTGTCATGGTTTATAGATTCGTGGTGTTATCTGATGAAGATGAATCGTTTGTGAGAGAGTTCGAGTTTCTCGACAGCCAGTCATTACTGGATTTTCACAATGCCTTGCAGGAGGAACTTGAATTTGACAGGTCCCAGATTGCTTCATTTTTTATGGCCACAGAAAGTTGGGAGAAAGAAGAAGAGTTCACCCTTTTTGACATGGGTGCCGGTTCATCAACAATGGAAAATGCCGTGCTGGAAGAGGTGATCTTCCGTAAAAACCAGAAGCTTCTTTATGTTTTTGACTTCTTCAATGACAGGGCTCTCTTCGTGGAGTATGTTGGGGAGTTTAAGGAAGAAGATGATAAGGAATATCCCGTATGCACCAATTCAAAAGGGCTGCCCCCAAAGCAAGTCACCTTCGGAGGCGTTGCACGCAAGAAATACAGTAATCTTATCGTCACTGACGATGATGAGGATGAAGTGGATGTTGATGAGGAGGTTGTCAACGATGAGATCTTCTTTGAAGGAGAAGATGAGGATGACCTGGCAGACTTCGACACCAGCGAAAACCTGGAAGAAGAGGAGGAGGATTAACCTCTCTTGCCTCACAGTCCCATGAAAAATACACTAATAGTCCTGCCCGGGCCCACCGGAGTAGGTAAAACCGGTTTTGCCGTCGAGCTTGCATCCCGACTCGGGTGTGATATCATTTCCTGTGATTCCAGGCAGTTTTACCGTGAGATGAAGATCGGCACTGCTGCCCCTTCCGATGAACAGCTGTCAAGGGTGAAGCACCATTTCGTCGGGTTTCTTTCGGTGACTGACTATTACAGTGTAAGCCTCTTTGAGAGAGACGTACTGGCACTGCTTCCGAAGCTGTTTGAATCCAACCCTGTTGTCATCATGACGGGAGGTTCGATGTTGTATATGGATGCCATTTGCCGTGGGATGGACAATATACCCGACACTGATCCGGCGGTAAGGCAGAGATACTTGGAGATGTACCAGAGAGAAGGGATAGCGGGCCTGCGGATGGAGCTCAGGATGGTTGACCCGGATTACTACGGGAAGGTTGATCTCCACAATCCGCGCCGTATTCTCAGGGCACTGGAGATCACGGCCAGCACCGGAAAGCCATACTCCTCATTTCTTACAGCCCCGGTCAGGGAGCGTGATTTCAGGATGATCAGGGCAGGGCTTAACCGGGAGCGGGGAGAGCTTTACCACAGGATTGACATGAGGGTTGACTCCATGATAAGCGCCGGGCTCGAGGAGGAGGCAAGGTCGTTGCTGAAATACAGGGGTCTCAATGCCCTGAACACGGTTGGTTACCGAGAGATCTTCAGGTGGTTTGACGGTGAGATCAGCCGTGAGGAAGCCATAATACTTATCAGGAGAAACACACGTCGCTATGCGCGAAAACAACTCACATGGTGGAACAGGGAGGGTGACATCAACTGGTTTGATGCCTCGGAAAATGAGATGATATTTAACTGGATTGAAAGTTGCCTGGAGAAGTAACCGGAACACAGACCCTGCTGCAGGATAACTCATTACCGGCACAGGCAGTGCTCATCCCCTGACATCTGTCATTTTCAGACCGGTTCCTTCAACCTTCTTATTACCTCCGCAGGATTGGATGAAGAAAACACAGTGCTGCCGGCAACCAGCACATCCACTCCTGCATGGATCAGCACCGGGGCATTTTGCAGATCAACACCGCCGTCAACCTCTATCAGGACGTCATAACCACCCTCATCGATCATGCTCCTGAGCTCACCTATCTTGTTGATGCTGCCCGGGATGAATGTCTGTCCTCCGTAGCCCGGGTTTACCGTCATCAGCAGTACCATGTCAATATACGGCAGGATATCTTTCAACAGCATCACCGGCGAATGAGGATTAAGCGTCACGCCGGCTTTCATGCCCAGCCTTCTTATCTCAGACACCGTACGGTGAAGGTGATTGCAGGTCTCATAATGAACGGTCAGTGATGACGCCCCGGCCTCCCTGAAACGCTCCAGGTACCTGTCGGGGTCAGTGATCATCAAATGAACATCGAGCGGCTTGGCAGACAGGTCACGCACAGCTTCTATCACCGGAAATCCGAAGGAAATATTTGGAACGAAGATACCATCCATTATATCAAGATGGAGCCAGTCGGCCTCACTGTCATTAATCATCTCAACCTCAGAGGCGAGGTTGGCAAAGTCTGCAGCAAGAAGGGATGGTGCTACCAGGTGACTCATAACATGAATATTAAAGGTTGGATATTCATCCAAGGTAAGATTTTAGTACACGGCAGCGGGTGGTGTACTGGATTCTTTTTATGGCTTTCTCCTTGATCTGCCGGACCCGCTCCCTTGTCAGCCTGAGCTCCTCTCCTATCTCCTCCAGGGTGTATGGGTGTTTCATGCCGATGCCGAAGTAGAGTTTTAGTACACGGGCCTCCCGGGGAGAGAGGGTATTCAGGGCCTTTTCAATCTCATACGAAAGTGATTCATTTATAAGATTCCGGTCAGGGCTGGGGGTGTCCTCGTTCTGCATCATGTCGTACATGTTGTTGTCTTCCTCGGAACTTATCGGGGCATCCATGCTCAGTGTACGTCCGTTTGTTCGTATGGCCTCCTTGACATCCTCAGGAGCGATCTCGAGAAGGTCAGCTATCTCCTGGGCAGAAGGCTCACGTTCATACTCCTGCTCCAGTTTGGAGTAGGCGCGGTTAATCCGGTTGATTGAACCTATCTTGTTGACGGGCAGCCTGACTATCCTGGCCTGTTCTGCAAGTGACTGCAGGATGGCCTGCCTGATCCACCACACGGCGTAGGAGATGAATTTGAACCCGCGGGTTTCATCAAATCTCTGGGCAGCTTTTATCAGCCCCAGGTTGCCTTCATTGATCAGGTCGGGCAGGGTCATCCCCTGGTTCTGGTACTGCTTTGCCACTGAAACCACAAACCGCAGATTGGCCTTTACAAGCCTTGCCAGCGCATCATGATCACCGGAGCGTATGCGCCGGGCCAGGCTAACCTCCTCATCCGGAGAGATCAGCTCAACCTTTCCGATCTCCTGCAAATACTTGTCAAGAGAAGGAGTGTCACGGTTGGTGACCTGCTTGGTAATCTTTAACTGACGCATTGTTAATAAAATAGCCTGCTTCCGGCCGTTACTTTAAGCAAAAGCCTACAATTTTACTAAAATATTCTCAAAAAAACAAGTGATGTGCATATTTTCGACGTATTCAGCCTTTCGGCCACCTGTAAAATGTTAAAAAGTATCAGCAAATCAATTTTTTGCACCGTTAATTTGTATTTAAGAAAGGAATTTTATAAACTTGCACCGGAATAATGACGAGAGTCACTTTTTCTGTCGGAGGGATAGCTTCATTCCCCACTTCACCAAAAAAAAAATCGAAATAATTTTTCTACACATTCTACAACATGCATGATATTCTTGAACTGAGCGAGATGCTTGTTCCCGAATTGAGGGAAATAGCTAAGCAGCTCAAAATTAAGAGGATTGAACTCCTCAAGAAACAGGATCTGATCTATAAGATCCTTGACCAGCAGGCCATAGATGCAGCGGAGACGCGCAAGACAGGCAGAACCGAAAGTTCATCACCGGAACGGCCGCAGGAACGGAGCGGGCAACCGCAGAAGCAGAAACAGCCTGAACGTTCCGGTCAGCAGCAGAAGGGTCCTAAACCGCCGCAGCAGCAGAGGGAACAGAACAAAGAGCCGCAGAACAGGCCCCCGCAAGGTCAGCAACCTAAAGGACAGCCCGGACAGCAGCAAAAAGGTCCGCAGCAGCCGCAACAGCAGCAGGGACAGGCTCAGCAGCCAGTGCCTAAAAGCCAGCAGCGTGGGCAACAACCCCGGCAGCCGCAGGGTCAGCCACAGCAAAGTCATCCACAACCGCAGGGTCAGGGTCAGCCGCAGAGTCAGAATCAACCCCAGCAGGGTCAGCCGCAGAGTCAGAATCAACCCCAGCAGGGTCAGCTGCAGGGTCAGCCACCCAGACCTCAGCAGGATCAGCAGCAGGGTCAGCCGCAGGGTCAGAATCAACCCCAGCAGGGTCAGCCGCAGCAGGGTCAGGGTCAGCAAGGTCAGGGTCAGCCAAACAGGGGGCCACAGCAGCAGCAACAACAGCAGAAATGGCAGCAAAACCGTGACAAGCGTCCCCGTTTCAGAAATGATCAGCAGCCTCAGGGGCCTTACAGACCGGAAGGAAACCGTCCCCGCCCCCAGCAGATGCCTGCCCAGGGAGCCTCAGAGACTCAACAGCAGCCAGCCCAGATGCAGCAGCCAGCCCAGATGCAACCGCAGTCTGACAATGCTGACCGGAACCAGTCACAGGATGAGAGGCTGCTTTTTGCCCAGGAAGCCAACGGTGATAATGTACAGGACATGCTCAGGTTAACTGAATCTGATCCAGATACCGGCATAATAGCAGATGCCTCATCACCGGACAACGGGGTGGTGATACCCCCGGTTGCTTCCGAGACTCCCGAATCTCATCCTGAGGTGCACGAACCTGTCAGGGAAGAGAAAAGAGAGCGGGCCTATGATTTCGAAGGTATTGTAGCAAACACAGGCGTGCTTGAGATCATGCCTGACGGCTACGGATTCCTCCGTTCACCCGATTACAATTATCTCAGTTCACCTGATGATATCTATGTTTCACAGTCACAGATAAAGCTCTTCGGACTGAAAACCGGAGACACCATAAGAGGCACCATCCGTCCGCCACGCGAAGGGGAAAAGTATTTCCCGCTTATCAAGGTTGAGGAGATCAACGGACGCACGCCTGATTTCATCCGTGACAGGGTTCCGTTTGACTATCTTACTCCGCTATTCCCCAACGAGAAATTCACCCTCTGCAAGCCGGGTGAAGGCAACCTGTCAGTACGCATAGTTGACATGTTCTGCCCGATAGGCAAGGGTCAGCGCGGTCTGATAGTGGCTCAGCCCAAGACCGGTAAGACAATTCTGCTGCAGGATATTGCAAATGCGATAGCTAAATTCCATCCGGAGGTTTACCTGATGATACTGCTCATCGATGAGCGTCCCGAGGAGGTCACCGAGATGGCCCGTAACGTAAATGCCGAGGTTATTGCATCCACCTTCGACGAGCCGGCCGAGAGGCATGTGCGCATCGCCACCATTGTACAGGAGAAAGCCAAGAGGCTTGTTGAGTGCGGTCATGACGTGGTCATACTGCTTGATTCAATCACCCGTCTTGCCAGGGCATTCAACACCATTGCCCCTGCCTCAGGCAAGGTACTTTCCGGAGGTGTCGACTCGAACGCACTGCACAAGCCGAAGCGTTTCTTCGGCGCAGCCAGGAACATTGAGAACGGCGGCTCACTTACTATCATCGCAACTGCCCTGACAGACACAGGATCCAAGATGGATGACGTGATCTTCGAGGAGTTCAAGGGAACCGGCAACATGGAACTGCAGCTTGACCGCAAACTTTCCAACAGGAGGATCTTCCCGTCAATAGATATCCCGGCCTCGAGCACAAGGCGTGAGGACCTGCTTCTTGACAAGAATATGCTCAGCAAGATATGGATTCTGCGCAACTATCTCACTGACATGAATTCAGTTGAGGCGATGGAGTTTCTGCGTGACCGTATCAGCCAGACACGCTCCAATGAGGAGTTTCTTATTTCCATGAACAGCCAGTAAGATTCTCATCAAAAATGAGTACCTTTGCGGTTTAATTTTTTTAAGGTTATTTGATCAATAATTACTTCTAATAAGAAATGTCAACAAAAAAATTCATCACTTGTGACGGCAACCAGGCAGCATCGCACATAGCGTATATGTTCAGCGAGGTAGCCTGCATCTATCCAATTACCCCATCATCCACCATGGCAGAATATGTCGATGAGTGGGCGGCTCACGGACTGAAGAACATGTTCGGCGAGGAGGTAAAGGTAGTTGAGCTGCAGAGTGAGGCCGGTGCTGCAGGAGCAGTTCACGGCTCACTGCAGTCAGGTGCCCTGACATCGACATTCACAGCATCGCAGGGACTTCTCCTCATGATCCCCAACATGTATAAAATGGCAGGCGAACTCCTTCCGGGAGTATTTCATGTAAGCGCACGTACTGTCGCTGCACATGCACTCTCCATCTTCGGTGACCACGGTGACATCTATGCAACCCGTCAGACGGGTTTTGCCATGCTTGCCACCGGCAGCATCCAGGAGATAATGGACCTTGCAGGTGTTGCTCACCTTGCATCCATCAAATCAAGAGTGCCCTTCCTCCATTTCTTCGATGGCTTCCGTTCATCGCACGAGATACAGAAGGTAGAGGAAATGAACATTGAGGATATGAAGAAGCTTGTTGACATGGATTCGCTGAAGGCATTCCGTGACAGGGCTCTCAATCCCGGCAAACCTGTTACCAGGGGTACTGCTCAGAACCCGGATATCTTCTTCCAGGCCAAGGAGGCGTCAAACCGTTTCTATACCAATCTTGACGATACGGTCAATGAGTACATGGAAAAGATCAATGCAATCACCGGCCGTACATACAAGCCTTTCACATATTACGGTGCTCCCGATGCAGAAAACATTATCATTGCAATGGGTTCAGTCACTGAGACAATCAAGGAGGTCATTGATTACCTGGCAGAAACAAAGGGTGAAAAACTGGGTCTCATCAGCGTTCATCTCTACAGGCCTTTCTCGGCAAAATATCTCTTCAACGTCCTGCCAAAAAGCGTGAAGCGCATTACCGTTCTCGACCGCACCAAGGAGCCGGGAGCCAACGGAGATCCTCTTTACCTCGATGTCAAGGATGTTTTCTACGAAGAGAAAATGCATCCGGTCATCCTCGGCGGACGCTATGGCCTCAGCTCGAAAGACACTACCCCTGCACAGATGATCTCGGTATTCGAGAACATGAAGAAGGAAAAGCCGATGAACCAGTTTACTGTCGGTATCGTTGACGATGTGACATTCAGGTCACTTCCGCTCCTCCCTGAGATAAACGTAAGTCACAAGGGAACCTACTCAGCCAAGTTCTACGGAATCGGATCTGACGGAACCGTCGGCGCCAACAAGAACTCTATCAAGATTATAGGTGAAACAACTGACAAATATTGCCAGGCATACTTTGCCTATGACTCGAAGAAATCAGGCGGTGTGACCACATCGCACCTCCGTTTCGGTGATCATCCCATCCGCTCGCCGTATCTTGTCAATACGCCCGATTTCGTGGCATGTCACGTTCCGGCATACCTTGACAAGTATGACATGCTCAGGGGGCTCAAAAAGGGCGGCACCTTCCTACTGAACTCCATCTGGAATGCAGAGGAGACGCTGACGAAGCTGCCTGACCATATGAAGAAGTACCTGGCTGAGAACCATATCGGATTATACATCATCAATGCAACAGCCATTGCTGAGGAACTGGGGCTTGGCACCAGGACCAACACCATCATGCAGAGCGCCTTCTTCAAGGTATCGGAAGTGATTCCCTACAAGCTCGCCGTTGATGAGATGAAGCATGCCGTCATCAAGGCTTATGGCAAGAAGGGCGAAAACGTTGTGAAGATGAACAACGATGCGATAGACCGTGGCGGCGATGTTGAGAAGGTTGAGATACCCGCAGAGTGGGCAAGCATAAAGGTCACTGCCGACAAGGTTGATGAAAGCAAGCCTGCATTCATCCGTGATGTTGCTGATGTAATCAACGGTCTCAGGGGCGATGATCTCCCGGTCAGCGCCTTTGTCGGACGCGAAGACGGCACCTTCCCTGCCGGAACCTCAGCATATGAGAAACGCGGTATCGCCGTGAACGTACCCGAGTGGCAGATGGACAAGTGCATCCAGTGCAACCAGTGCTCGTATGTATGTCCTCACGCTGCAATCCGTCCCTTCCTTCTGACCGACGAAGAGCTGGCAGCAGCTCCTGAAGGCACCACAGCAAAACAGGGCATCGGTAACACAAAGAGCCACAAATTCAGGATACAGGTCAGTGTCTATGACTGCACCGGTTGCGGCAACTGCGCCGATGTATGTCCTTCCAAGGAAAAGGCTCTTATCATGAAGCCGCTGGAATCACAGCTTGATCAGGCTGACAGGTGGACCTACATGCACGAGAAGGTCGGATACAAGGACACGGTGGTTGACAAGTACACAAACGTCAAGAACTCACAGTTTGCCCAGCCGCTCTTTGAGTTCTCCGGCGCCTGCGCAGGCTGCGGTGAAACACCTTATATCAAAGCCATCACCCAGCTCTTCGGTGACCGTATGGTCATTGCCAACGCAACAGGCTGTTCATCAATCTACGGCGGCTCGGCACCATCAATGCCCTACACCGTCAACAAGAACGGTCACGGTCCCGCATGGGCCAACTCGCTCTTCGAGGACAACGCCGAGTATGGCTTCGGCCTCATGATTGGTGCAAACCGCATCAGGAAACGCATAGAACGACTGATGAAGGAGAGCCTTGGCAGCGGCCTCGCACCTGAGACCGTTGCAGCATTCAATGAATGGATTGCTGAGATGGATAACTCAAAAACCAGCAGGGCTGTCTCTGAGAAGGTAATTACCGCCTGCGAGAAGGATAAGGCTCCGGTATGCAAGGATATCCTCGAACTGAAGAGCTACCTGGTCAAGAAATCGTTCTGGGTATTCGGAGGTGACGGATGGGCGTATGACATCGGCTACGGAGGCCTTGACCACGTGCTTGCATCCGGTGAGAATATCAATGTCCTCGTCCTTGATACCGAAGTCTACTCCAACACCGGAGGCCAGGCATCGAAATCAACCCCGGCAGGTGCAGTTGCCAAGTTCGCTGCATCCGGCAAGAAGATCCGCAAAAAGGATCTCGGGCAGATGGCAATGACCTACGGCTATGTATACGTGGCTCAGGTGTCGATGGGTTCCAGCCAGAACCAGTACTTCAAAGCCATTCGTGAAGCAGAGGAGTATCCCGGACCGTCACTCATCATCGCCTACTCACCCTGTATCAACCACGGCCTCCGCAATGGCATGGGCAAGACGCAGCAGCAGGCTGAAGATGCAGTCACTTCGGGCTACTGGCACCTTTACAGGTTCGATCCGCGCCTTGAGGCAGTGGGTAAGAATCCGTTCCAGCTCGACTCCAAGGAGCCAGACTGGAGCAAGTTCCAGGACTTCCTTAAGTCAGAGGTGCGTTACACCTCCCTGCTGAAGGACTTTCCCGGTGAGGCCGACTACCTGTTCAAACAGGCCGAGGAGAACGCCAAGTGGAGGTACAACAACTACAAGCGCCTCTCTGAGATGGAATTCGGAACTGTGGCAGAAAATGCTGACAAAAAAGCCGAATAAGCTAATAAACAGACCACTTGAGAGCCGGATTATCCCGGCTCTCTTTTTTTATGCACCAAAAATAGGTACCTTTGTGCCGGACAGACCGGGAACAGGAAATGAGCAGGGCGATGGCAATTGATTACGGCAGAAAAAGATGCGGCGTGGCGGTGACGGATCCGATGAGGATCATCGCCTCTCCCCTCCTGACCGTGCCTTCATCAGGACTTGAAGCCTTTCTCAGGGATTACATCCCGCGTGAGAATGTCACCGACGTTGTCATCGGGTACCCTGTTACCGTGAACAATCTGCCCAGTGAAAGTGTAAAGTACATTGATCCGTTCATTGCCAGGTTCAGGAAAATCTTTCCGGACATACCCCTGCACCTGGAGGACGAACGGTTTACCTCTCAGATGGCACTTCAGACTATGATTGACGGCGGAGTGAGCAGGAGCGGAAGGCGTGACAAGGGCATGGCTGACCGCATCAGCGCCTCAATAATCCTCCAGTCATGGCTGAAGAGTCTTGAGCACAAAAACAGGAATTGAATTGTTATATGACTTATCCTATTTACGTATACGGACACCCGGTCCTGCGAAAGGTGGCACAGGATATTGACCGCAATTACCCTGAGCTTGAAAAATTCATCGCAGACATGTTTGAGACAATGTACAAGTCTGACGGACTTGGACTTGCAGCGCCCCAGGTAGGCCGGTCAGTGAGGCTCTTCGTCATTGACGGTGAACCTCTTGCAGAGGATCACCCTGAGATGAAGGATTTCAAACAGGCCTTCATCAATCCGAAGGTGGCAGAGCGCAAGGGAATGAAAGTGCCAATGAACGAAGGCTGTCTCAGCCTTCCCGGCCTCCATGAGGAGATTGAACGTGAGTCGGAGATACACATTCAGTATTATGACCCGCAGTGGAACTTCCATGACGAAGTTTACAACGGGTATAAGGCAAGGGTTGTGCTGCACGAGTATGATCATCTTGACGGTATTCTCTTCACTGACAGGCTCAGCCCACTGCGACGCAGACTGGTAAAGGGAAAGCTGAACGATATCAGCAGGGGAAAGTTCGACGCCACCTATCGCACCGTCCTCCCTACCGGCAGGTAGCGGCAGGGCTCTTGACAGGCATCATAGGATTTCTTAACTTTCATGGGTCTAAAGCTGCTGACCCGTGCTTACCAGGGAAATTCCTTTCCTGAGGCTCACCGTGCCGCTGTGCGCAGGTGTGCTTACAGCGGAATGCCTTCCGCACATCACCGCTGCAGCGGTGACTGCTGCCGTCATATCACTGGCTGTGATGACGGTGCGTATCTTTCGAAAGAGCTACATAACAGACATGATCTTCGGATCAGCCCTCCTGCTGTTTATGGTGTCCTCAGGCTTCATGCTTCGCAGCTGGGAGCGGCACCGGCCCTCGGTGATGCAGGAGGAACGGCAGGAGGTCACTCTCCGGCTCTCCGGATACCCGGCCAAAAGCAATAACGGCTGTTCATTCAGGGCAAAAATAATCAGTGTTGCAGAGGGCGATTCCATTAAACATCCCGAAGGTTCGCTGCTGTTATGGTTCATGACTGACACAATTCCTTCAGGCTGGAAGCCCGGTGATTTGCTAAGGGTGAAGGTCATACCCGTCAGGGTGGAGAACAACGGCAATCCCTGTGAATTCAATTACCGTCGCTGGCTTGAGGGTCAGGGCATCAGGTATATGGCTTTCTTCAGGGCTTCAGACATCACTGGTTTCAGTCCTGCCACCCGGCGTTCTCTGGGGGAGAGTTCCCTGGTTGCCGCCCGCAGGATGACCGACGCCTTCCGCCGGGCAGGCCTGCAGGGCGAGGAGCTCGGTCTTGTCATGGCGCTTACAATCGGTGACAAGGAGTTACTGGAGAAGGAGCGTCTTACCTCCTTCTCAAGGTCTGGAGCCATGCATATAATGGCAGTATCCGGTTTGCACGTCGGGATGATAAGCATGGCATTGTCGTGGTTCCTCTTCTTCCTGAAGGGAAAACTAAGGTGGGTCAGGGCACTGTTGATCATGCCGGCACTGTGGGGATTTGCCTTTCTCACGGGGATGTCGCCGTCAGTTCTGCGCGCAACAATCATGTTCACCTTCCTTCAGACCGGATCACTGCTTAACCGGCAGTCATCAGGCATGAACAGCCTGCTGGCTTCGGCATTCATCCTCATTGCGGTGCACCCCGGGGTTATCTTTGAGGCGGGCTTTCAGCTATCATACCTTGCAGTAGCTTTCATCATTGCCTTTTACAATTCACTTTACCGTCTTATCAGGCTGAAGAACCGCATTCTTGATTACCTGTGGCAGATGACCGCCGTTTCGCTGGTGGCTCAGGCCGGTACCATCGCTCTCTCAGTAAGGCTCTTCAATATCTTTCCCCTTCTGTTCCTGCTTACAAACACTGTCGTTATACCCATCTCCTTCGTGGTGCTGGCAGTGGCCATGCTGCTGCTGATAGTCTCGCCGATCCCACCCGTGGCATCGCTCTGCGCAATGATACTTGACAGGCTGGCAGCATTCACCCTGGGCTTTACAGGGATGATCAGCTCCATGCAGCACGGGGTGATCATGAACATAGGCATGTCCGTATCAGAGACAATCATGCTGACGGTTATGACCGCCCTGCTGCTTGCCGCGCTGCTTCGCACTGCGAAGATAACCCTGACGCCTGCATTGGTTGCGGCCTCACTTCTGATCATCTGCAACACCGTAAAGACTGCAGGGGAGATCCGCCAGGACAGGATCATTACCTATAACATCCGGGGCGATGAACTGCATGTGAGACAATACGGCCGGCGACTTCTGGTGCCTGCCACCGGAAAGGGAGTACCGGCAGAAGTGATGAAGCATGCCTGTACCCGCGGTCTGAAGATTGAGCTCATTGAGCCGGGATAACATTTCTTTTGTATAACTTTGCGCCGGTTTTAACCAATACATTATGAGAATAGTTATTGCAGGCGCAGGTGAGGTGGGAACGCATCTGGCGAGGATGCTCTCGCAGAGCGAACACGAGATAATACTCATCGACTCAGAAGTAGAACGCCTCAAGCCTGTCGATGCAACCATCGACGTGCTGACCTACGAAGGGTCAGCCACATCGATCAATATTCTGAAGGAAGCTGTCAAGAAGCACACTGACCTCTTCATTGCCGTGGCACACTACGAGGATACGAATATCACGGCTGCCATCCTTGCCAAAAGACTGGGCGCCAGGAAGGTGATCGCACGTATTGACAACATGGAATACCTCGAGCGGGCGAACAAGGAGTTCTTCCGCGAAATGGGCATTGACCACCTGATATACCCGGAACTTATTGCAGCAAAAGAAGTCATCAACCTGCTGAAGGAGACGGGTACCACCGAGTTCATGGACTTTGCCGGCGGACTCCTTTCATTGTATGTGCAGAAGCTCGAGAAAAACGCACCTGTGCTGAACAAGACCCTCGAGGAAGTCTCCAACTCCTTCGGATCAATTAAATACCGTGCCGTTGCAATCAAAAGAAACGAGAATACAATCATTCCCCGCGGCAAGGAGGAGTTCAGGGAGGGAGACCTGGCATTTGTCATCTCCACCAAGGAAGGTATCTCTGACCTGATGAAGTTTTCCGGCAAGCGAAACGTGCAGGCCAAGAGCATCATGATTCTTGGAGGAAGCCGCATTGGCAGGCATATAGCGCTGAAGCTGCAACATGACTGCCAGGTGAAGCTGATAGACATAGACATGGAAAAATGCCGTGATCTGGCAGAGACACTGGAGGAGACCCTTGTGATCCACGGTGACGGCCGTGACGGGAACCTGCTTGCCGAAGAGGGGTTGCAGCATATGGACGCCTTCGTGGCAGTGACCGGCAATTCAGAGACCAATATCCTCTCCTGCCTCCTGGCCAAAAAAATTGGTGTTATGAAGACCATCGCGGAGGTGGAGAACATGGAATATATCAACCTGGCTGAAAACTCAGGCATTGACACCATTATCAACAAGAAGATTGCCACCGCCAGCCGTATATTCCGTCACACGATGAATCCGAATGTCACCCAGGTAAAGATGATGACCGGTACGGAGGCTGAGGTTATAGAATACAATGTTCCGGAGAATGCCCGCATCACAGACGGACCACTGAAACTGATTGATTTCCCGAAGGATGCCATCGTAGGCGGAGGTATCCGAAACTACAAGTCTTATATCGCCACGGGTGATACGCTTATTCAGGCCAACGACAAGGTTGTGGTGTTTGCTCTGCCAACGGCGTTCGATAAGCTCAACCGCTTCTTTAACTCAGACAGGCATTAGAGGGCATAGAGGTCAGCAGGCAGCTTCAGAGTTCCAGCACCCCGATCCCCTGTCTCAGGATAACCGGCTCGGGGCCAGTGCAGTCAACCACCGTTGAGGGTTCGTTGCCGCCAAAGCCTCCGTCTACCACCAGGTCCGCAAAATCATCATACTTTTCGTGAATCAGCTCGGGATCAGTGATATATTCAATGATCTCATCATCCTCGTGGATTGAGGTGGTCATCAGCGGCCGTCCCAGATCATGCACGATGGCCTGCGTAATGCTGTTGTCAGTGATACGGATGCCAAGAGTCTTCTTCCTGTGCCTGAACATTGCCGGTATCTGGTTGTTCGCCGGGACGATAAAGGTGAAAGGGCCGGGAAGATTGCGCTTCAGCAGACGGAATAGATTGTTGTCATGAATTACAGTATACTCCGAAAGCTGGCTCATCGACTCAAAGATCATTGACATGTCAGGGTTTCCAGGGTTGAGCCCCTTGAAACGGGCAATGCGCTCAATGGCTTTGGATGCCCTGATGTCACACCCCATGGCATATATCGTATCAGTAGGGTAAATGATGATGCCGCCCTGTTCGAGGACGAACGTCACCCTGCGCACATAATCGGGGTTCGGGTTTTCCGGGTATATCCTTATCAGCATTCCTGTTTAAAAGTGACGGCAAATATATAAACTTCTCTCAATCAGGTATAATAAAAAAAGGGTAAGCTACTCACATCGCACCGCTACAACCTTCTACCCTTGCTGCCTTCCGACCCTGGGGGAGTTCAAAGGGAACTGGTCGTATGAGACTTACCCCGCACAAAAATAGCAATTTTTACGGCTTCCGCCAAATAATGCCTACTGATTCTTTGGAGCTCTGTTTCCGGCAAATAAAGTATATTTGTTTTCACAATCTCAAAAACACTGCAATGGAACAGAAACGGTCTATCTGGAAAGAGACTCTCAATTACGGAATCATACTCGGTCTGATCGGGGTAGGATTCTCAGTTTTAACCTACATGTTCGATCTGACATTCAAAACCTGGATCATCTGGCCAAGCATGCTGCTGAGCCTGGTGGTTCTCTTCCTTCTGCTTCGTTCATACCGTGATCATTACAATAACGGGTACATCTCCTATGGTAAGTCAGTGGGAGCCGGTGTGGTCATAAACGTTTACGCCGCCGTCATCACAGCAATATACATCTATGTGCTCTACGCATTCATTGATCCGGGATTGATGGATAAGTCGCTTGCAATGGCCGAGACAAAGATGCTTGAGAGAGGTCTTCCCGAGGAGGCAGTTGAAAAGGCCCTGGAGATGCAGTCAAAGATGATGAAACCCTGGTTCACCGCTCTCATGGGACTGATTAACAGCGTATTCTACGGCCTGATACTTTCACTGATAGTTTCCCTCTTCGTAATGAAGAAGGGCAATCCTCTCCTTGACGAGGAAGCTGAAGAACCAAAACAGTAACATGGATCTTTCCGTAGTAGTTCCCGCTTACAACGAAGCGGAGTCACTGCCCGAACTGGCAGAGTGGATTGAACGGGTATGCACCGGCGCATCCCTTGATTATGAAGTTATAATAATTGATGATGGCAGTTCTGACAACACCTGGGATACTGTCAGGATTCTTTCTGCTGCCAACCCGCACCTGAAAGGGGTGCGCTTCCGCCGTAACTATGGCAAAGCCGCTGCACTTCAGACAGGCTTCGAGGCTGCAAGGGGCGAAGTTGTAATTACTATGGATGCCGATCTTCAGGACAGTCCCGACGAGATCCCGGAACTGGTACGGATGATAAGGGAGGATGGCTATCACATCGTCTCCGGGTGGAAGAAAAAGAGGTATGATCCTTTCGTAAAACGAACCACTTCAAAGCTTTACAATTACACGGCAAGGAAATTTTCAGGTATCAGGCTGCACGATTTCAATTGCGGGCTCAAGGCCTATAACGGAGAGGTGGTCAAGAGCATCGAGGTCTACGGCGAGATGCACAGGTATATCCCGATGCTTGCCAGGGAGGCAGGTTTCAGGAAGATCGGTGAGAAAATTGTCCAGCACCGCGCACGCAAGTATGGGGTGACGAAGTACGGTCTTGACAGGTTCCTGAAAGGCTACCTTGACATGCTGACAATCAGCTTTATCACCAGGTTCGGAAAGAGCCCCATGCACTTCTTCGGGTTGCTGGGGACGCTGATGTTTATTGCCGGATTCGTCATGGCAGCCTACCTGGGTACCCGCAAACTGATCTTCATCCGGAATGATATGAGGGCGCCGCTGGTGACTGACAGCCCGTGGTTTTACATAGCACTTGCAGTAATGATCATCGGATCATTCCTGTTCCTTACCGGCTTCCTCGCGGAACTGGTCAACAGGCGCTCATCTGACCGAAACCGTTACCTGGTAAGGGAAAGACTGAATATAAAGGTCTGAAAGTCGAAAGTCTGAAAGTCTGAAAGTCTGAAAGTCGAAAGTCTGAAGGTCTGAAAGTCAATAAGCTGATTATAAACTATATATCACTTCTGCCTATTGCCTGACCTCTGCACCTCCCTTGCAAGGCTGCGGATGGCTTCGGTGAGCCTGTCCCAGGAATAGAGTTTCTTCTGCTCTTCGATGCCGGGAGTGAACCTTTCTTCATCGCCGGCAAAAAAGCGACATATGGCGCCGGCTATTGCCTCCGGCTCAGGATCAACCACGTACCCGCACAGACCGTCAGGCACTATCTCTGCCAGTCCGCCTACGTTGGTCACTATCATCGGCTTGTTGAAGTGATATGCTATCTGTGTCACTCCGCTCTGTGTCGCACTGCGATAGGGTTGCACAACCAGGGAAGCGGCTGAGAAGTAATACTTGACCTCGTCGTCGCTGATGAAGTGGGAATGGAAGGTGATCCTCTCTCCCAGCCCGAGGCTGTGGATAAGATCAAAATAGGGTTTTTCATCTTCATAAAACTCCCCGGCTACAATTAGCTTCACCCCCAGGTCACGTATGCACTGTTCACCCATCGCCCTGAGGAGAAGATCCAGCCCTTTGTAACCGCGTATGAATCCGAAGAAAAGAATGAAGCGATCAGTAGGAGAGAGCTTGAGGCGCACAATGGCCTCGGCACGCGAGACAGGGACGCTGTAGTTATCAAACAGCGGGTGCGGCGAGATCACACAGGGCATGTCAGCAGAGAACTGCCTGAGATCGTTCTTCACCGCCTTGGTCATAACCAGTGCACCGTCAATGCTCTTAACAAAGAATTTTGTCAGGAGCTTGTCACCGATCCTATTTTCATGAGGCACCACATTGTCAAAGATCGTTACTACGCGGGTGTATTTGTTGCTGCGTACCAGTCTTGCGATGAATCCCAGCGCCGGGGCCAGGAATGGAAGCCAGTACCGCATTATCACCAGGTCAGGACGGGTACGCCTGAGACGTAAACCGATGTTAAACCAGTTGATGGGGTTGACTGAATTAATGGCGCGGGTTATGGGTACACCTTCCGGTGCATAGCCATGGTCATACTGAGATTTACCCGGGAACAGGAACGAGGGATACTGCAGCCTGAATGTGTATATGGCAGCCGCATCACCCTCCTGCAGCAGTTGCTGGGCCAGTCTTTCATTGTATGCGGCAATACCACCCCTGTATGGGTGAGCAGGACCACAGATTACAATTCGCATCATAGCCTTCCGCGGTCGGAATCAACCCAGTCAGCCAGGTAACGATACTGCGGCTCGAGATTACCACCGGAAGTAAGGGTGGCACGCTGAATCATCGGCGAATCATTGCCATTAAACAGGTCATGCAACACGTTCTCTATCAGTTGTTTGCCGAAGTCGCCAGATGCGTCCCGCGGGAGCTCGCCAGGCAGGTTGTCAATCGACATCACTGCTATGCTGTCAGGATGACTGAAAGCCTCTTCCTCGCAGTGTTTGTGTCTGTTGTAGCCGTAAAACGGATCTGCAATTGTAGTGGCCCTCAACGTGGTGGGGATGGGCCCGCCGATGTCACAACTGATATCGCCTATGACCGAAATCCTGAAATCAGGTTTCTCAACATCCTCTTTTGTAAAGAATACCGGCGATCTGGGGTCCCAGAAGTGTCCGGTAATGAGCACATCGGTCACTTTGGTATATTTTAGGAAGTCGGACCGGTAATCCTCGGGATGCTGGATGAATGTATTGAAATCGAACGGGCGTCCGTCAACGTGTTTCACGTAGTGTTGCGGGCCTACCTGGCATACTGTTGGTACGTCATATTCCTTCGTCAGGAACTCCTCAGGGGTCACGCGGAGCAGGTTCGTGCAGTTGGCCAGTGTCTCCATGGCACCGTTTGCAACACGTCCTTCTCCCGTCACGAGGATCTTGAGACCGGGTTTCAGCTGTATCAGCCTGAGGCCTGCCCACATCTCATCCAGATCATGGCACTGGTATGCGGGTTTCAGCTTGAAGCGGTTGCTTTTTATACCCCTGGCCCTGAGAGCGTTATAAGCGCCAACAATGCCCGCCCAGCGACCGAAGGCAACAACCCGCTGACCCTTGTCGGTGGTCAGGTATTCATAGTCTATCAATCTGACCTGACGTTTAAGTATCTCACGCAGCATTTCGAGGTTATGGTCCTGTTTTTTCGCCACATGGGCAAAGAAGAGGTATGTCTTTCCCGGGATGAAAAACCGTTTATCGACCTCCTTGACACCCATCAGGATGTCACAGTTGCTGAGGTCTTCCCGCAGAGGGATTTTAAGGTATTTGTATTCCTCGTCCGTAAAGCAACGGATATCCGACGGCTGAACATAGAATTCCACGAACGGGTATTTTTTCCTTAGTTCGACCACCTGTGCCGGGGTAAGGGGTACTCTTCTGTCTGGCGGTATTTTTGTTTCACGAACCAGTCCTACCTTGACTCTCTTTTCCATGTAAGAATAATTTAGTCTTGCCGTGAAGATAAGAAATCGGCCCGATTTTTGCGAAGACTTTTGTCAGAGCGACGTATAAATGAGTAATTTTGCGTTGTGGATACCACAAATGGGGCTGACCTGGTTTTGACAGCAAGCCGCGGTGGTATGTAAGCATGCAGAGTAGGGTGACGCATCTCTATAACTTGTGTCTCACAACAACAACTGGCGAGAATAACTACGCTCTTGCTGCGTAACCTGCTAAGCAGATTATGCTTTATCCCGGCACAAGGTGCCGGGACGAGACGTTTCCCGGGCGGTGATGCCCTGTACCAACCCGATAAGGAAGCGCACGCAATTCAGGGATTGCCTGATGGTCTCTCCAGCCTGACGGTGAAATAAAAGGAGATAAGGAGTGATTCGGATGTCTGCCACCTGGTCATTCCCGACAATCAAGGCAGAATAAGCATGTAGAAAGCATATGGTCGCCTTGCCTGGACGCGGGTTCGACTCCCGCCAGCTCCACAACCTTTGACCCCAATTAATTTGATTTTCAGTTAATTGGGGTCTTTGTTTTACTACTTTCCTCTACTTTTCCTCAATTCTTATCTGATATAAGTTCTACTTCTTATTTAATAATCAGTATGTTAATTTTAAGTATCATATAAATTAAGGATAAAGATATTCAAAATGACACATAAGTTAGCTATGTAGCTCGATATTAAACATATATGAAGTCACAAAATCACGATTTGGAATCTATCATCATAGAGCAGCGAGACATATTAAAGAAGGCCGGAACATTTCTTGCAATTAGAAAACCACCTTATCAGGGGTGGTTCATTCTTATTTCTTAATCAAACTTGTTATTTGAATTGCACGTCTCCTCAGTATCTCAGTTAAATATCACCTATTTTTTAATTCTACTTTGACAGATTAAAAAACAGCCTGTAAGTTACATGAAATTCAAATAGTTTCGCTATATTCAAGTCATCGAGAAACAAGCCTTTCGGCACCAAAAATGTTTAGTACAAGTTAAAAAAAGTAAAGATTATGGAAAAACACTGGCCTCGTCTCTAAAGAGGATGAGATGCCATATTGCTGATTATGAGAGTGTTTTCCGTAACAGGACAAAGCGATTTTTTGATAAGGCGAGCAAGTACACAGAAGGGATCTTAAGGAGTGAGATGCGTAATATCGAAAGGATAAGTGAAGATACTGGAGTAGACTATTATCAGATGCAGCATTTTATTACGGAATCGCACTGGGATGCACGTGAACTGATTGACAAGGTAGCGGGAAGTGTCAGTTCTATTTTGCCAAAAAGAAAGATGACCGGACTGATAATAGACGAAAGCGGTTGGGTAAAGAAAGGAGACAAGAGTGTTGGAGTAGGTCATCAATACTGCGGCAATGTGGGAAAGATATCTAATAGTCAGGTTGCAGTTTTTGCCTGCCTGAGCAATGGTGATTTTGCCTCGATGATTGATGCGAGATTATACTTACCAAAGGATTGGTGCAATGATGCTGAGCGCTGCCAGGAGGCAGGCATCCCTAAGGAAGAAATGGCATTTAGAAGCAAACTCGAATTGGCGGCTGAGATCGTTAGTCATCAAA
>DFYY01000004.1 GCA_002383485.1 Bacteroidales bacterium UBA4070
CCGAAATCTTAAGGGGCCATTTCAACAATCCGATTTGCATTTAACCAACTTTCTTCATAAAACCAACCCTAACTATCTCAATAAGATAATATTTTAATAAATTTATTGATCAGAATCATCTATATCTTTAAAATGATGCATTATGGAAAATTCTGCTGCATTGCTATTAATTCAAAAAGGGAACAATCTTTTAAAAACGCCCTATAAGCCACTTGAGTTTACAAAGGATCCTGAAATTGACAGATATCTCAATGACTTGGATATTCATCCCCATTTTTTTGTTCTGGCATGTCTAATGGATCGCCAAATGAAAGCTGAAAAAGCATGGAAGATACCTTTCTATGTTTCGAGAGAAGTTGGCACTCTTCGATTTAAAGGCCTAACAACTTTAAGTTTGGATGAAACGCTAAGAATATTTACGGCGAAGAACCTCCATAGGTTCAATAACATTATGGCTGATGTTTTTTATAAAGGTGTACAGAAGATCTTAAAAGATTACGATGGTTACGCTTCAAGGATATTGAGAGATGACCTTTCTGCTAGAACAATAATGAGAAGATTTCTTGAGTTCGAGGGTGTTGGGCCGAAAATTGCTTCCATGGCAGTAAATATATTGATAAGAGAATTTAAACTACCGATCCAGGACAGATCATACATAGATATTTCACCTGACATCCATGTTAAACGAGTATTCAAGAGACTTGGATTAATAAATGAAACCGCCACCAATAATGATTTAATTTCCACTGCCAGAGCCTTATATCCCGACTATCCTGGAGTCTTTGACCTTCCAACATGGGAAGTTGGGCGGAATTTGTGTAAATCTTCACATCCTGAATGTACGAAATGCTATTTAAGTCATCATTGCCCAAAGAATCTTTCTGTTGGCAATAATAGTGAGTCGGCCAGCATAGATAAAACCAAAGAACACATTCATAATGAAGACAAGCAAACCAATACTGGCACTAACACTATGAAAAACTATGTAGATAGAAGTAGAGGCATGACTGGAATTCCAGAGGCTGAGACGGAGAAATTAGTTGAACAATTTCGTCGCAGAATTAAGGCTGAGATGCAATTTAAAGGCACTACGACGCACTCTTTCCCAGGAGGAGCTGTCGAGTCTGGCAATAGTTATGAATTAAAGACAAAGTTGGGGGATCTTGTTATAACTGTTGTCCCCTTTAACAGGGTACATCATAGATACTTGCATTTTATTAAATTGAATCCCGTTAGAGGAAATACTGCCTCCGATATTGAAATCAATATTCCCACAATAGCTACCAGAAGATATAACACCTTGTTGGCTAAGAACAATGATATTACATACATCTGCTCACGGGGAAGATGTACAATCAATAAAAGTTCTATTAAGAAATCTATTGTATTAGAGTACTTTGCATCCAATTATGATACTGTCGATATTGTTCATGAAAATGGGCGACTAAGCCCAGTAATCATAATCGCAGACCTCGATTCTCAAGACTTATTTGAGCAGATCGCCTCATTTACTCAACAAATGAAGGACTTTAAGAACCACTAAGAAAACAACACTAGAAAAAAAGTAACAATATTGCCATGGATAGAAATATAATACTCCCTGAAATTCATACCACTGGTTAAGTTTAATACAAACGATTAAATTTATCCATTATGAAAAAGAGTAGAAAGAAACACACTGCTGCCTTCAAAGCCCAAGTAGCTATTGAGGCGATTAAGGAACAAGAAACACTGAGCGATATGGCAAAGCGTTTTGAGGTTCATCCACAAATGATTTCAAAGTGGAAACGAGAGTTTATAACCCGTGGAGCTGAGATTTTCCAGACTAAGGCACCAGACGAGGAGGCTGAAAAAAGGGAGAAGGCCTTGTATGAAAAGATCGGCCGCCTGGAGATCGAGGTGGATTTTTGCAAAACCCTTCTCAATTCAGAAATCTCAGGATCAATAAAAGCATTGCCTGAAAAAGTCGTAACCCTGACAATAATGGATTGAATCAGGTTGACCACCTGTTTGTTAAAGCCGGTGATCCGGACCCCTTCGGGAGCTGATTCGGACAATTTGACCTGCTGCAGCCATTGTCCCTTTTCAGGGCATGATGAATTTCGGAAGGATTTCCTCTTCGGAAAACATAGCAGCTGAATTAATTAAAGCCAGGTGTGAATATGCCTGGGGGAAATTACCAAGCAACCGTTTGGTGTAGAAGTCTATATCTTCACTGAAGAGACCGAGGTGATTTCCAAAAGTCAGCAGCTCATCAAATATTTTTTTTGCCTCATCTTTTTCTCCTATTCTGAATAACGCCTGAATCAACCAGAAGGTACATATTGTAAACGAGGAGTTTGGCTTGCCAAAGTCATCATCGCTTACATAACGATACACCAATCCGTTATAAAAGAGCTCATTCTTGACGGCAATGACAGTTTTTTTATACCTGGGATCGGAAGGATCAATAAAACCATATTCCGCCATCAGCAGCAACGAGGCATCCATATCTGTATCAGAATATGACCTGGTAAAGGTCTGGAAGTCCTCTCTCCATCCGTTCTTTAAGACATCCTCTTTAATGTCATCAGCAATTCCTCTCCACAATTCAGCATAGTTATCCTTATTAAGTAACCGGGCAATTTTCTCCGCCCTGTCCATTGCCACCCAGCTCATTACTTTGGAAATAACGAAATGTTTTTCCTCATTCCTTATTTCCCAGATACCCTTATCCGGTTTTTCCCAGTGAGTTGAAATCGTCCGGCAGATCAGTCTGACAATCTCCCATATATCTTCAACTTCGTCCAATGTGCCGGGAAAGAACTTGTAATACTGGTAAATAACATGCAGGAGATATCCGAAAACATCATTTTGTCTTTGTGAAAATGCTGCATTTCCAATTCTGACAGGTTTTGAATTTTCATAGCCTGCAAGATCTGGCAACTCCTGTTCTGTAAGTTCACGTTCCCCCCTGATTCCGTACATAATCTGGAAGGTGTCATTTTTTGTTTTTAAAATACTTTTCAAATAACCCATGAAGCGCCGGGCAGAATAAAAATGGCCCATATTAAGCAATGTATCCAATGACATCGAGGCATCACGTAACCAGCAGAACCGGTAATCCCAATTACGGGAACCGCCAATAGTTTCAGGAATGCTTGTTGTCAGTGCTGCCAGCAGCGCGCCCGTAGATTGGAATGACATTATTTTTAAGACCAGCAGGCTCCTTGTTATTTCTTCCTGGTACTTTGTAAATCTTCTGGACCGGTTTGTCCAGTTAAGCCAATAGACTTTAGTACGCTGAAACTCCAGGTAGACTCTTCTGATATCAATGTTGATAATTTTCTGATTGTATGAAAGTAAGATAAATCCGGGCTGTACAAGTTCTATACTCTTCGATTGAAGAACATCATTAAAATTCAGGCTGGTATAGAGATATATACAATCAGTAGGTTTTTCAACGGAATAAGTTACAATATAATCTTTCTCCGCTATACTGGCAACTGGTTCACGGGCATAGTTAAATGCGGGACAATATTTTATCCTGAAACAGGGTTTGCCTGAAATATATTTTATATACCGGTATATCTCAGCAGGGGCAAAGTAGTCCTGATCAGAGGTTTTGTACCTTGGCATAAAATCGATGACTTCAAAGGTTCCTTCCTCTGATTTGAATTCTGTGCATAGAACGTTTGTCCGGTATATGTACTTTTGAGAAATATGGTACGATTCGTCGACAAGAAATTCAAAACTTCCGCCCTTTTCATTATCCAGAAGTTTTGCAAATATTGAGGGGGAATCAAAGTCAGGCAGGCAACACCAGTCAATACTGCCTTTTTCAGAAACAAGGGCTGCACTCCGCCCATTACCTATCACACCATAATTAAGATTATTCATTCAGAGATCATAATTAAGGTTAACAATTCGCCTACCGGTCAACAGAAAGTGAGTAGACGTGAAATATGCTTACAAATATAATAATGCATTTGGACTCTATTGCCGGACTTCACCTTTGACCTCAGGCATAAAATTGTCCCTCTGGCAAACATTTGGTAACTTTGGAAACATCAGGATACACCGGGCATTTATAATCAGACCCGGAGTCTCCATATGATCTTTATAAGTTTGAATACTGATGACGGAGCTGATTGAGAAATATCGGGGAGCAACAAACAGACTAATTCTGCTGGATTATGACGGGACCCTTGTAAATTACTATCCTGAACCTGGTGCAGCGGTATTGCCGGACCATATATTTCATCTCCTGACAGGTCTTTTGAATACACCCAACAATGAGGTATATATAATAACCGGCAGAAGCAGTATCGATATTGATCGCCTTTTGAATAATCTCCCCATAAATATTATTGCCGAGCATGGAGCCATGATGCGCATAAACGGTGTGTGGAAGAATAATATATCTGATCCCTGCCTCTGGAAGGAATCACTAATGCCAGTATTGAACCAGGTAACTTTGAAGTGTCCCGGGTCATTTATTGAGGAAAAGAGGTTCTCCCTGGCCTGGCATTACAGGAATTCTGACTCGGCAACCGGTCAGGCAATATCCGCGGTGTTAAGAAAATCAATAAGCCGGGCAGCTCATACAGCTCATTTAAAAATAATTAATGGCAACAAGGTTATTGAGATCCTGAATGTTGAAGTTGGCAAGGGAAGAGCGGTAAAGGATTTGCTGCAGCATAAAAGTTTCGATTTTATCCTTTCGGCAGGAGATGATGCAACTGATGAGGAGATGTTTGCAAATCTGGCGGACAATCGAAATGCCTTTACTATAAAAGTTGGAAATGGAGAGACTTGTGCCAGATATAAATTTGCGGATATTTTTGAAGTGGGGAGGTTATTACAAAATTTAACCAGATGAGAAATACTCTTGCATTTATTCTATCTGTTGTTCTTGCTGTAAGCCTTGTAGCATTTGGGTTTACAGCATTCCAGGTGTCTGCTGAAAGAGACAGGCTGCTTGATGAACTGGAAGTTCTGACTGCAAAAAGAGCAGACGAAATTTCCGGTTATCTTGGAACTATAATTGAGAAACCAGGTCGCCAAGACCTTGAAAGATTGGCAGATAGCATTAAAGCCAGAAATGGCCTGCTGGGATTGGCGCTTTATAATACCGGGGATAGCCTGCTTTACAATAATCTGGCGACTGATCTGACATATTTTTCAGCTGCTCCGGTTCAGGAGGCTATTGAAAAGGACTCTTCCTACGCGGTCTTCTTTGATAACGCCGGGACCAGGGTTTTTCAATACGTAAGACCGGTAAACAAGCCTGATCATTCACCGGGTGTCCTGATCCTCTATTCAGACATAGGATATATAGATCAGCTTATCAGTAAGTTCTGGTTACACAGCTTCATACGTTGGTTCCTCCAGGCATTGCTTATTGCTTTTGTCACGCTCGCCCTTTTACGATGGGGGATTTTTACCCAGATGAATAAGATTGTGAACTGGATGAAAGCATTGCGTACCGGCAATACCGAACATAATACCCCGCCATCAAACCTGCGGTTTCTGGGTCCATTGCATAAGGAGATTGAATCCATCGCAATTGAAATGAGGTTAGCTAAAGCCTCTGCAGAGGAAGAAGCCAGGTTGAGGGCAACCGCTGAAGCCATCTGGACCCCGGAGCGGCTAAAGGCAGAAATGGGAAGTCTGCTGCATGATAAGAAAATAATAGTGGTTTCCAATCGCGAGCCTTATATGCACATCCATGAAGGAAAGACAATCAAGTGCATTGTACCTGCAAGCGGCATGATAACGGCGATGGAACCTGTGTTAACGGCATGCGGCGGAATCTGGATTGCGTCAGGAATGGGAGATGCAGACAGGGAAACAGTAAATACCGAGAACAAAATTAAAGTGCCGCCTGAGGAACCAAAATATACCCTCAAAAGGGTATGGCTTACCAAAGAAGAGGAAGATCACTATTATTACGGGTTTTCAAATGAAGGACTGTGGCCACTATGTCACATCGCTCATACCAGGCCGACCTTCCGGAAGACTGACTGGCTTTTCTACAAAAAAGTTAATGAAGATTTTGCCAGGGCAGTACTTGAGGAAGTTAAGGATGAGGAAAATCCGTATATTCTGATTCAGGACTTCCATTTTGCATTATTGCCTGAATTGATCAAGAGCAAAAAGCCCAATGCCAGGATTGCTATATTCTGGCATATCCCGTGGCCAAACCCTGAATCATTTGGAATATGTCCATGGCAGAAAGAAATATTATTGGGCATGCTGGGAGCTGATCTTATCGGCTTTCACACCCAATATCACTGTAATCATTTTATTGAAACGGTAAATGAAGCACTTGAGTCCCGGGTGTCATGGGCGAATTATTCCATAAAAATAGGTAACAGAACGAGCATCGTTAAACCTTTTCCAATCAGCATCGCATTTACCCTCAAGGACTTTGACAATACCACGACTAAAACAGCCACCGATACACTACTCACAGAACATGGTATAAAATCCCAATATATCGGAATCGGGGTTGACAGGATTGACTACACTAAAGGTATTGTCGAAAAATTTCTGGCGGTTGAGAGGTTTCTGGAGAAGAACCCTTCATATATCGAGCAATTTACATTCGTTCAGATAGGTGCGCCAAGCAGAACGAAACTGAAGGACTATTCTGATACCATGGCTGCAGTTGAAGCAGAGGCTTCAAGAATTAACCTGAGATTCAAATCAAAAAAATGGAAAGCAATTCTCTTACTCAATCGTCATCACACACATCAGGAAATATACCCACTGTATTCATCAGCAAATTTTTGTATGGTGACATCGCTTCATGACGGTATGAACCTGGTGGCCAAAGAATTTGTTGCTTCCCGTGACCGTAATGACGGTGTCCTTATTCTGAGCCGGTTTGCCGGGGCCTCGCAGGAACTTCAGAGTGCCATAATAATTAATCCCTACGATATTGAAGAAGCAGCTGATGCGATAAAAGAGGCATTGAAAATGACCCCGGAAGCACAAAGCCAGAGAATGAAGCACATGAGAATGATGATTGTAAGACACAATATTTATTCCTGGGCAGCATCCATACTGCGAACAATGGCTTCAATAAACTGAATACACTGTATTCCACGCTGTACCCGACAGACATCAGAGCAGTTTAAAACGGAGCAGGTATTTCTGAAGTTACCTGACAGGATTTTACGAGAAAAACCTGCCTCATTGCTGACTCTCGAAGAAAAGTATAATTCCCTTGAATCAACTGCAGGAACCTGGACGGTTAAGGATTCTATTGTGACACTCACTTAGACATTCCATAAGGATCCCCGGATGATCAGGACTGTTCGCCATTTTGTATTCCCAGCCCAACCATCATCCTCCGACTCTCACCAGATCGGGAGATAATTGCTCTGGTATCAGGGTCTCCATCATCTGATTTTACGGGTGTGGCTCAATTATGACGAGACGGGAAGGGGGATTGAGGGTATTCCAAATTATGTCCGGCTATTGTGGGGGTAAGACACCTGTAACCGGAAAGAAACCAGAATAGAAAGTCCCGCTCTGTCAGCTATATTTGCGACTGAGACAACAATACAATCGGCCAGGTGTTCAGTAAATGCGACATAACTCCAAATCAAATTTTTAATAATAGAAGGTTCCAAAAATGAAAAAAGTCCTGATTCTCATAAACGATGCCCCTTACGGAACGGAAAAGGCATATAATGCCCTTCGTCTTGCAATGCAGATTCAAAAGGATTATGAAGGCTATGAATTAAATGTATTTTTTATGGCTGATGCCGTGACCTGTGCTCTGCCAAACCAGAATATTCCTAACGGTTATTATAATATTGAACGCATGCTGAGGGCAGTGCTGTTAAAAAATGGCAGGGTCATACTCTGTGGCTCATGCTGTGAGGCAAGAGGACTTAAAGATGTAAAACTCATCGATGGAGCTGAATTCAGTACCATGAAGGAACTCGCGGCTCTCACGATGGAATGTGACAAAGTCATCACATTCTGACATCTTCTGACTGGCCCAAACTTATAATCCTTCAATGAGCCGCTAAACTGACTCTGGTACAGCAACCCGGGAGCAAAAGCAGTAGCCCCGAAAAGCCTTTTCACTTCAATGAAAATGGATTCTCAATCCCTCAGATCGTAACTTACTCCAACCCGGAGATTGGCTTTCTGATCGAGATACGGATTTCCAATCATCCATCCTGCCGTTTTGTAACCGGCTGTCAGATTGACCGAAAGGCCTCCTCCAAGATACAGATCCGACCTCAGCTCTAAAGCTCCGCCTGCCTTCCCGGACTGATAAAAGAATCCCTGGTTAAGGGGCTGCACCCAGAGATTGACGGACCCGCCCAGCTCAAGCCTTTTATTCTGAAACGGAGAAATGTTATATATCCCATACTGAACTTCCGGAAACTTTTTGTCCCTGTTGCTATAGGAGTGAACGGCAATCAGCTGATTAACTGATTTTATCTTCAGAGGCACAAATACTGCAATATCATTACCAAAATGAACGGGACTGTATTGCAGAAAGGCGATAAAACTGAAATCAGGACGGATATTTATCCTGTTAATCATAAATATGGCCGGATTGGCAAAGTTCAGCAATGCCAGCTGCTTTTGTTTTTTAAGATATGCTTGACCTTCGGAGGTAAGGTCACTGAAACCAATCCTCCTGTTTACGCCCTCCCCGTCCGGGAACATATCCCGGTCAGTGTAAGGACAAGCATATCCTATAAATTTAAATTAAACTCAAAGACTGATATTTATGAAAAAGAATTTTAAACTGTTGGGTATCGCATTGGCGACGTGTCTTGTGATGATTGCCTGCGAAAGTGATAATCAGGAGTTATTGCCTGAATCAGTTGACCTGAAAAGTACGAACAACGGCATGATTAAATCATATGACAATGCTGTTGTTGTGACATGGAACGAAGCTCTCAGCATGGCGATTGACAACAGGATGCCGCTTGCATCTGAAGCCCGGATCTACGTGATCGTGTCGCTTGCAGTGCATGATTCAATGGTTGTCCTTGTCCCGGCAGCAGCTGTCAGTGCCGGAGCGCTTCAGGAGACATGCCTCGCAGAGATCAAAGGATCGGACTTCAAGACACGGGGAATTCAGATAGGGAAGGACTTGACGGGTGGGAGGCCGCCAGGTTGCTGGCACGATATGTCTTTTCAAACAATCTGAGACGACTTAAATAGCAGAAATCAGGTAATAATTGAAAAAAAATCCGGTAGGTATTCCGATACTGCAGGATTTTTTGCATTCCGGTCCCGGGATTTACCGTCACATTTTTTTGTTAATGTTTTTTTGTTACTTTTATTAGCTGTAACCCCTAATAAACATGCAACTTATGGTAAAGATTTCCAGACTGACCATCCTGCCGTTGTTTCTGGCATTTGCACTTATGCTGTCCGGATGCAGAAAGGATAACGGAGACGATCTCTCCGACGATGACATCATCAAACGGGTTGTGAAGGAACATGCAAACCTGTCAACCTACCGTGACAACAGTACTGCCACCATGACCTACACAACTGCCAACCCCTACACGGTTGTCAAGCAGTCGAAACTGGTTTATTCCGGTGACGGAAGATTCCGGTATGAGTATTACGAGGTGGGAAAGCCTGATACAAAGTACATCATTCACAGGGATGCGAATATGAAAGTGACGAGTTGGTGGGACGTCACAGATGTGCTCAAAGAGTATGACAGCCTTGAGGAGCCGCTTGCGGCAGCAACCGGAGTCTCTGACGGAACTGCCTTCATTGTACCGGCCCTTCTCTTGCCGGACGAGTTCGACGGGCATAACAGTTTCAAGACCCTGACCCGCATTGAGCGGGGCGAAGACGAAGTCATTGACGGCAAGGCGTGTTACCTGATCACCGGATATAATATCTTTGATGATCTGTGCAGCATTTACATTTTAAAGGATACTTACCTGATCAGGCGGTACGCTGACAGTCATAAATACGAAACATTTGATTTTGAAAGGGTTATTGACTTTCATCCGGAGATAAATGTCACTATCTCCGATTCGGAATTTCTCTTTGGAACCATTTAGGTTTATTATCCCTGGCGCTGCCTACCTGATAGTCTTTACCCTTTTTTCGCCCCGGTAACTCCTGAGGTCATTGTGCTTTTTCAGGTAGTTTATCAGTGCATCGGCAGTTGTAAAGAAGAGCGATTGTCCCGGATCAGCGTAATTATATTCGTAAACCTGTGTCATGTAGCTGTTCATTGCAACGGTGTAGGTGCGGTTCAGGTCAAGAGGAGCGCCATCCTGCGTCATGATGATAAATTCGGCGGGATTGCCCGCGGCATCAATCCTCACCTCAGTCGTGATCCCGGACGGGTAGAGGGGTGATTTATCGTCAACCGGCCATGCAGCGAGCATAAGTGAAAAAATTTCCGCCCCGGTCAGTTTTGTGACCACCAGCTCATTTCCGAAGGGATCGAGTTGATAAACATTCTTGATTGTCACCGGGCCCTTGTCCAGGCGGTCAATGCGGACGCCGCCCGGGTTCATCAGGGCAATATCGGCTCCTGCGGCTTCGCGCTGCGCATCTGCCATCAGGTAACCCAGCTCTTCGTATGACGAAAAGTCATCGGCGGCAGTTGCAATCACCTCGTTCAGAACGGGATTATCGTTGTATCTGTCAACCATGGCCCTGATAGCCGGTTTCTCTTTCTTCGAGTTCCTTATGTCAATCAGCTGCATGTTTCTGCTGACGGTTCCGTCACTGCTTACGTCAAGCCTGATCAGCGTGCCGAACTTCAGTTTGTTCTCGGCCTGGGTGATCATGATGCCGTTATGGATCTGATCCTTTTCAACCCTTGTATGCGAGTGACCTCCAATGATCAGGTCGATTCCCGCCGGCATTGTTTCAGACAGTTTTACATCCTCCTCAAACCCGATATGGGTAAGTGCAATGAAAATGTCACTGCTGTCCTTCAGCCACAGGTATTCCGGTGCAGTTTCAAAGGGAGACCGGAAGACGAAGTTCCTGACGTTGTCAGGATGGCTGTCCGGGATGCCGTTCTGCCCTAGTTGCAGAAGCCCCAGAAATGCAATCCTGAGTCCGTTGGGCAGAGTGAAGATCCTGTAAGGGCTCATCTTTACAGGATGTTGACCCCCTCCTGACACGTTGGCGCATATGAAACCGAAATTCGCCTTGCCTGCCAGGTTGCTGAAGCCGGCCGGACCGGTATCGAATTCATGGTTTCCCACGGCGCTGAGGTTAAAGCCGACTGCATTCATCAGGTCAATCACCGGCCATCCCTTCTCAGGATACTGGTCGTTAATGGGGTTGCCCGTCTGGTTATCGCCTGCGGCGACAAGAAGCATGTCAGGGTAAATAGTTCTGAGGCTGTCGGCAATCCAGGCCAATTGTGGAAAATTATCGATTGCCGCGTGCATATCGTTCACGGCAAATATTATAGCCTGTCGTTCTGCCGTAACGGCTTTGCCGGCGTGAGTGTCGCGGAGATGTTTTTCAGATTCCTTAACAATTACTGCACTCTTTTCCAAGGCAGGAGATGTGCCGGTGTGTCTCGCGGAGCTGCAGGAGGACAGAAGCCCGGCAGCGATGAGGATTATGATCATCCTGATGATCCGGGTTCTCTTTTTGCGTCCTGACAAAATGAACAGTGTGTTCCCGTCTGACAGTGCCCCGTCTGGTGCGACGATGTTGCCGAACCTGTCCTCTGCAACAGGCAGCTTGCCAGGCACTTTTCGCCCCTCGTGTTTATAAAAACCCGCAATTGCATCTCTTACCCTGGCTCCGTTATGAAGGTCAAGCCGGGTATCATTCACTGTGATTTTCATCTGTCAGGCATTTGAGTACGATATGACGGATCAAAATACAATTTTTTTCTGATCCGGTACGTCAGCTCCTCCTGAACGACCTGGTAAAAATAGTAATGAATGTGAAAAGCTCAAGTCGCCCGATGATCATCAGAATTGTCATTGTAATCTTTGCGACCGGATTGAAGTGGGCGAAGTTGCCCATATTGCCTGACAGGCCAAGTCCGGGTCCTATGCCTGCCATTGACGTGGCCGCAGCGCCTGCGGATTCCATGATTGAAATGCCTGATATCTGAAGGATCAGGATACTGATTATAAAGATCAGAAAGTAGAGGGATATAAACACCATGGTCTGATTAACAACTATTTCCGGGACAGCACGGCCATTAAGCGTTACAGGGATGACGGCATTTGGGTGATGTAATTTGATGAACGAGTTTTTGATGTTCTTATAGAAGATAATGTGCCTGGCAATCTTTATTCCGCCTGTTGTTGAGCCGGTAGACCCGCCTGAGAACATCAGAAGGAACATAACGAACCAGCCCAGGGGAGGGAAGGACATATAATCTGTTGTTGCAAATCCGGAACAAGATATTTGAGAAGCAACCTGAAAGAAGGCATGTCTGAAAGAAAGGCTGAAATTCCTTTCGGTTCCGGTGAAGAGTATAATTGTGACAACGGTAACTGCAGCTGTAACAGTGAAAATGTAGATCCAGAGTTCCTCATTGGCAGCGATCCGCTTGAAACTGCCTTTTATCAGATGGTAATACACAACATAGCTTGTGGCGGACAGGATCATAAAGATTGCCACCACATACTGAAGGTAAGGGGAGAAGCCGGCCAGGCTTGAATTACGGGTCGAGAATCCCCCTGTGGCTACTGTTCCGAAGGAATGGCAAAGACTGTCGAAGAGATCCATCCCGCCGAGAAGAAGGAAAAACGTTTCAAGCAATGTAATTCCCAAATAGATTAACATGATCCGGTTAACCACACCCTTGGCTCTGGGGTGAATCTTTTCCTTCATTGACGATTCCAGGCTGAAGAGCTGATAGCCGGTAATCTTCAATGACGGAAGCACCAGAATTACCAGTACTATTATACCGATGCCGCCGATCCAGTGGGTCATGCTCCTCCAGAAGAGAATGGAGCGGGGCAGGGATTCAACATCCGTCAGTATCGAAGAGCCGGTTGTTGACAATCCGGAGGTAGCTTCGAAAAGTGCATCAACGAAGGACGGGATTGTTTTTCCGATGAGGTAGGGAAGTGCCCCTGCAAGGGAGATCATCAGCCAGGCCGATGTCACTATCAGGTAAGTATCTCTGTGTGTAATCTGGCTGGTATCAGCTTTCCTGGTCAGAAACCAGAGTAGCCCGCCTGCAAGACTGCATATTCCCGCTGATATGACAAATGGCCCAGACGGCTCACTGTAAATAATGGATACCGGAAGGCACAGAAGGATTGCTGCTGCCTCTATCAGCAGGATGGAGCTAAGAACTTTGGCAATATGGACCGGATTTATGAGCCTCATCAGATGTCAAGATAAACGCGGCTCAAAGTTCCATCCTTAATCATAAGAATATAATTAAGAATCGGACGGAGACTATAAAGATTTCATAAAGAGAAAGTCCCGGGGGTACACTTCGTCCGGCCCGGACTGAAGAATGCGGTTTCCCCGTTTCATGATCAGCTTCCGAACCTGTATCCGATCCCTGATTCGGTAATAAGCAGTACCGGCCTTGCCGGGTCATCCTCTATTTTCTTTCTCAGTTGTGCAACGAAGACTCTCAGGTACTGTGTCTGTTCGAGGTATCCGTATCCCCATATCTCCTTAAGGATGAACTGGTGGGTCAGTACCCTTCCGCTGTTCTTCGCCAGAAGGGTCAGAAGTGAGTACTCAGTGGAGGTTAGCTTGACTATTTCACCGTTTTTACGCACCACGTGGTTCAATATGTCTATTGCCACCGACCCGAATTCAATAAGCGGAGTGTCCTTCTTTTCCTCGCTGAGCCTGATGGCAGCCCTTATTCTTGCAACAAGTTCACCGCTCCTGAATGGTTTTGTCAGGTAGTCATTCGCTCCGTTGTCAAGGGCATTGATGATGTCTTCCTCGGAACTGCGTACAGACAAAACAATCACAGGCTTGGCATACCACTCCCTCAGCTTCTTCAACAGCGTCATGCCATCGATATCGGGTAAGCCCAGATCAAGGATAATCAGCGCGGGACTGTGGGTTGCCGCCGCCACAAGTCCCTCTTTGCCGCTGGTTGCAAAGACGGTGTTGTAACCGTATGTTGAGAGGGATATCTCCAGCAGTCTTCGGATCTGAATCTCATCGTCAACTATCAGCAGAGTCTTTGTTTCCGTCATTCTGTCAGATTTAAATGATTCATGTCAGGTAGCTTTGAGGGAATTGTTATTGTGAACTGTGCACCGCCGTTGTCATTATTCCTTACCGCAACGGTGCCTTTATGTACATCGACGAGGCCTTTTACTATTGAGAGTCCTAACCCGAGACCTCCTGCAAGAGAACCTTCTACACGGAAGAATTTGTCAAACAGGCGGGGCAGTGCTTCAGGCGGGAATCCGGGTCCATTGTCTGAGATATTGAGAATCAGATTGTTCCTTCTGTAAGATGCTTCCAGTTTAAGTGTTGTTCCGGGCCTGGCGTGTTGTGAGGAGTTCAGCAGCAAATTTATAAGCACATGCTCCATGAGAGCGAAATCTATTCTGACCAGGGGCATATCATCAGGAACTACAATGAGCAGCCGGAACGGCTCCAGCTCCTGCTTCAGGCTCTGGGTGGCCCTGTGAAACAGGTCATTCACATCATGCCAGTCGAGACGCAGTGAAATCCTTCCGCTCTCAATCCGTGACATATTGAGAAGGTTTTCCGTAAGCTGGTTGAGTCTGGCTGAGGCTTTAAATATTTCACCGTAAAGTTCCTCCCTGTTCTTTTCGGATGTCTCCGCAAGCATCAGTGTATCAGAGGCTCCCATAATTGCAGCAATCGGGATTCTGAACTCATGAGAAATCAGGTTGAACAGCGTGCCGTAGAAGCGGTCAGACTCATCCAGGACCCTGGCCTTGATGCCCATCTCCCCCAGGAACTCACGTTCCAGTGCGTTGGCTATATGCGTACAGTAGGTATCCCAGAATATGTCTTTGTTTCTGAACCTGTGCTCATCAATTTTGAATGCCACAGCACCGGGACTGATTCTTGCTCCTGTCAGCGGGTAGTATGTAAGTGTTGTCTCACTCATCGTACCGGTGTATCTTCCGGCTTTTTTCCGATTGCTGAAAACCCAGTTTAAAATTTCCGGGTCGGGCTTATCTGTCGCTAAATTGTCCGTATCAACAGATGGGAGGAGAAGGTTATTGTTACCATCCTGAATGATGAACCATGCTTCAGCGCCGAAGTGTTTCCTGAAATCTTCACCTGCCACCTTCATAACGCCGTCAATGCCCCTTGTCTTGGACAATTCTCCCGTAAGCTGGAACAGCGCATTTGTCTCGTCTTCCCTGGCCCGCACAAGCCTCTCCTGTCTCCTGATCCGGTTTGTGAGTATCCCGTTGAGAAGTGCTATGATGAAGAACGAGATGAACATCAGCCTGTCCTCCGTCTTTGCTATATGGAAGGTATGGAAGGGCGGAATAAAGAAGTAGTTCCAGGCAATTGCACTCATTGTTGATGCCAGCAGGACCGGTCCTATGCCGAGAAATACTGCCAGAATTGCAACCACAAACAACAGGATGAAAGAGACGATATGATAGCTCTGCAGGTTAGAAAGAGGTATGCATGCAAGGGTTGTCAGACCAATTATCAGTACAACAAGCAGGTAAGGATAAATATGCCGGAATATTCCCTCCAGGGGTGATGTCTCTTTGCCAGTCATGGATTGTTATAATATCATTCTCACAAAGTTAAGTTCAATGGATTCAATATACGGTTTTATTCCCGCAACTAATTTGGGCATATGTTTATAAAGACACTATTAATATTACGTCCCTGACCGAAAAGATTTTATAAATATTCGGGTGGAATGTAACCCTGAAGCCCCCGGGGCCGTTTAACAATTTGCATTACACACCGGCGAGGGTATGTAGCCAAAGGTTCATGAAGAAATGGATCCTGTATATTATTTCCGTATTACTGTCGTTGAGCGCCTACGGGCAGAGCTGTTCAATTCTCTCTAAGGCTAACAACATCACTCCGGATAAGCTCTGTTCACCGGTTACCGCCACCTGGACCGTCAGCTATACCGGGGTCAACGATGACGGTTACCCGGTTAGCATCAGGTATGACTGGAACAACGGGCACATTGAAACGATTCCAGCAGTTGAGACCTCTCCGGGAGTGTTTGAGGCAACCTCAATAAACACATATACCTCAGCCGGCAGCATTTGCAACTATCATCCTCAGGCCACCCTGGTGGTCAACGGTGTTCTCTGCACCTCATCCTCGCAGGAACAGATTGTGACTGTCTGGGATGACGATGATCACAACGGCGGTCACATGCATATCAATCCGGAAATATACCCGATCTGCTTCGGCAACAGTGCCAATGTACGGTTTCAGGACCTGACGCAGTTCAACTGCGTGCCCCCCCAGGAGATGGATAATCCGAACGTAAACACAAGGTGGATTCAGTGGATTTACGGGACAGACAACACCATGACCGGGATTCCTCTGACAATTGACGGGCACAGCAGGACTTTCCCATACATTGACAACGTCATTACGCTTACCGGTCCCGTGACCGGATCAGGAGTATGGTCTGACGTGATCTTCGTGGCTGATGACAAGCTTATCGGCCAGTATTTTGAGGTGACTCTCCGGAACTGGAACTACTGCAATCCCTATGATGATCCAAACATCCCGGGACCTCCGCATGACCGTGATAACGGTGACTATCCGCCGGTGGAAACCACTGCCAGGATAATTATAGTTCCATACCCCGATGCAACAATAACCCCGGTTGACCCGATGTGCGCGAACGCATCACCGGTAACATTGTCGGCGGCTGAACCGGGTGGCACATGGACCGGAAGCGGGGTGAGCGGCAATATCTTCGATCCTTCCCTGGCCGGCCCCGGGAGCCATACGGTAAGTTACAGTGTAACCAATGGCGACGGCTGCAGCGATAATGACCAGACGGTTATCACCGTTTATCCGGTCCCTGATGCTACAATTATCACTGCGGGAATTGTCTGTTCAACTGATCCGGCAATAGAACTCCAGGCAAATGATCCGGGAGGGGTATGGTCCGGCACAGGTGTTTCGGGGAATATCTTCTACCCGGCCATTGCCGGCTCGGGCAATCATCTGATAAACTACTCCATCACTGATGCCAACGGTTGTACCGATACTGATTCCACGATAGTCACCGTAGCCACTCCTGATGCTACAATCACCCCAGTTGATACCCTCTGCGAAGACAGTCCTTCAGTGGTGCTGACCGCGCATGATCTGGGCGGTTTATGGTCAGGTCCCGGAGTGGTGGGCAACCAGTTCATGCCGGCTCTTGCCGGGGTGGGGAATCATATTGTCAGGTATGATATCCTGAACACGGATTGTGCAGCATGGGATACCGTGGTCATTACTATCATGCCGCTGCCTTCCATAATTATTGATGATCCGGGAACACTTTTCCTGAATGGTTCCCCGGTAAGCCTCACAGCCTGGCCCACCGGCGGAACGTGGTCAGGACCCGGCCTCACCGGCAATCTTTTTGACCCTTCCGGGGCCGGCCTCGGCACACATTTGCTTACTTATTCCATTCCTCCTGAAAGCTGGGGTTGTGCAGCGCAGCGTGACGTTTATGTCACCGTGATAATGCCTCCGATGCCTGTTGCTGATTTTGAGGGTGCAACAACAGGGTGTGCCCCGCTGACGGTGCAGTTCATAAACAAGAGCAAGCACGGCGAGAGCTATACATGGGACTTCGGAGACAAACAATATTCGTCAGAAAAGGATCCTGTTCACACCTATTTTGTTCCAGGGACCTACCTGGTTAAACTTACTGTCCACAACATCGCGGGTGAGTCGGTCCGTAACGGTGTTATAACCGTGTATCAGAATCCATCGGCCATCTTTGACACCTATCCCACCCACGTGGTTAACAATGAGCAGATCGTCATTTTCTACAGCTATTCATATTTCGCGGAATCATGGCTCTGGAAATTCGGTGACGGGGAGACCTCCACCGAGGAGAACCCGTATCACAAATATGAATCACCAGGATCATATACGGTATCACTTGTAGTATTGACTCATGAAGGCTGCGTTGATTCTGCTGTCATGAAGACACCTGTAGTGGTGGAATGGAAGAGCGGCACCATTAAGTATCCTAATGCCTTTAAATGGAACGGAACCGGCTCCACGGGCGGAGAGTGGACTGAGGGAGTTCATCCCTCCATGGACCAGGTCTTCAGGCCGTTTTTCGAGAATGTAATGGAATACAGGCTCCAGATATTCAACAGGTGGGGCGTTCTGATCTTTGAAAGTTATGACCTCAATAAGGGTTGGGACGGCTATTTCGGTGACGGTAACCTGGCGCTCCAGGGTGTATACGTCTGGAAGGCCACCGGCAGGTATGCCGACGGAGAGTATTTTGACCAGGTGGGGGATGTGACCTTTTTACATTAGAAATCAGCTGATACCCCTGCCGGGTTTCATTATCACCCCCAGCTTCTTCTTCCCGTCTATCATAACAGTGAGCGGCTGAGGAAATCTGACATGCCTGAGTAACTCATCCTCAGATACCGTCTCAGCTTCAGCAAGAAAATCATAATCTATAAAACCATCGCCAGTAGAGGGGTTGATATTGAAATATCCGACCCTGAAAGCGGTGAGATTCTGAAAGAAATGAGTGCCCTGGCTGGGATCGATATGGTAGTTTTCAAGTCCTGATTCAACAATCACCCTTGCACCCGAGATCTGCTGCCATTTGATAGGTATGCCCCTCCACACGTCGGTTGAGCCCCACCTGCCCGGACCGATAAGAATGTAATTGATATCCGCATCAATGAACCTTTCGTTAATGGTTTCAATTCTTTCAGCTATCTCACGGTTTTTTGAGGCATCAAAGTTTTCTGTCCGGACGTATACAATGTCATGCAGATCTTCAATTGTACCGTTACCCAGTGCCAGGCCCGTGAATACAACCGTATCAGCATGAGGGATGTTTTCGAGCCTGAACCTGATTGTTTCGTAATTTTCCACGATTGGCCTGATCTGCAAGAGATTGAAAGCCACCGGTTTTTTGGAGGAAATGTCAATGTTCGCGGCAAACTCAATTTCAACAGGATTGTTAAGCTGTTGCTGCCCGATTTCAAGGACTCTCTTTAGGATGCCTGTCAGCGGGAAGAGGTCATATTTGAGTATATGTGCAAAAGTTATAACCTTCCTGCCGCCCTCAACCATTTCGTCCCGCAGAATATCATCCTGGTAATCGTATGTTGAGGCTGCAAATTTAAGTGTTCCATCACCCTGGGCATCACTGATATTCAGTTTCAGCAGGTTAACCGAGTCGTCAGTGCTCGGGATGAAGCTCGACGGATCAAGATCAAGAGAGTAGAATTCGTGCTGTGTTTCCTGCAGAGCCATCCTGGTGTCAGACAGCTGGATGATCTTTCCCGGATATTCCGGGGAGAATCGTAGTGACACCCCTCCGTCAACTATATATTTACCCAGTCCGAATGCAAGGGTAACAAATCCATCTTCATATTTTTCGGGCTCAATGGGATAGAAATTGACTGATCTTGCCACGCCTGACAAGGTTGGATAAAAGCGGTTGCCATATTGTTGTCCGCACACCTCCTGGAGGACGATACCCATCTTTTCTTCCTCGATCTGGTTTGCCGTAGCATTCATATAGTTTTTGCTTCCCCTGTAGAATACGGAGGCATAGACACTTTTTATTGCTACACTGAGGAGTTCAAGCATGACAATTTCGTTTTCGGCCTTCGGGATCATGTAGGTTGAGTATACACCGGCAAATGGCTGAAAATGAGAATCTTCAAGCAGACTGGAAGAGCGAATTGCCACCGGTCCGCTTATGATTGAGATAAAAACCAGCAGATCTTTGTGAATTCTGAAGGGAAGCCTGGCTTTCAGGAATGCATCGAGGATCTCCCTGTCACTGCCTTCAGACAGTCCAATGCCGTACAGGTTATTTTCATCCATAAACTGGTCAAAGACATCAGTGGTAAGGACAATGGTACGGGGAATTGATATCAGTGTATTTTCAAAGCTATCAGACAGCTGTTTTTGTTTGATTATGTGATCAAGAAATGCCAGCCCGCGTGCTTTGCCGCCCATTGAGCCTTCTCCTATGCGGGTGAAGGTCAGGTACTCGTCAAAGTGTTCACGGTAAAAATCGGCAATCACTCCGTGGCCTTTGCTTCTTCTGAAATTGGCAATGGTATCGAAGATGAATCTCCGGGCCTGGTCCAGGCTTGAGAAATCATCAAGGCTGATCTCTTTCAGCAGTTCGGCCAGGGAAAAGAGCGCCCGGGTATAGAGCCATTTGGAAAGTTGATTTCTGGACAGATGATACCGCAGGGAATCATCAGGTATTTCAAACAGCTTTCGTTGCAGGGTCTGCAGGTCTGGTATGCGTATTATCTCAGCCCCGCTTGCAGGATCCGTGAAGATAAAATCGCCGAAGGAGAAGTGCTGTTTCAGCAGGTTCTCCATCTCTTCGGCGAGGGTGACGGAGTTGCTGTCGAGGAACGCATTGCCGAATTCACGGGCTTTATGTTTATTTTCAGAGTCGGATGAATGAACTATTATCGGAATGTTTGGATCATAATCCCTTATCAGTCTGAATAGCTCCGTGAATGTTCCACTCTTCCTGTTTTCATTGCGGTACTGGTCTGCATCACTGATCACTCCGAGCAGGTGGGTCTTGTGTTTTTCAAACAATCCCACTGCCTCGTCGTACCCGGTGGCAAGAATGATTTTTGGTCTGCCTCTCATCTGCATCATCTTCTGATGTTCATTGAGGCCCTCGATCATATGTTCCCTTGACTGTTCGAGAATAATTTTATAAAGGTGACGCAGGAAGAGAGATGCCAGCCTGACGGAGCTTTCAATGAGCAGTATTGTCTGCACCCCTTCAACCCTGGTATCCTCATCGATATTGAGTTTATCCTCCACAAGACTGATTATTGGCAGCAGTACATTGGTGCTCCCCAGCCAGTTGAAGACATAGTCAATACATTCCAGTTCTTTGCTGCCAAGTCTTATTGACATCTCCCTTGAGACGGGAGCAAGAATTACGATAGGTATTCCGGGCCAGTTTTTTTTAATGGACACAGAGAGGTCAAGCGGATCTATATCACAGATACTCAGCATATTCACAACAAGGTCTATATTTTTTCTGCTGAGTGCCGTCATTGCGTCGGCAGCTGAAGTGACGTGGATGAACTGCGGAGGGTAACGGAGATTGAACGAGACGTAATCATTGAATACTTTCTCGTCAATCTTTCCGTCTTCCTCCATAATAAAGGCATCGTACCTGCTGCAAATCAGCAGGACATACCTGACTCTCCTCTGCATCAAAAGCTCGAAGGAAGTCTCTCTGAATATATTTTTCACGGTCTACACGACTCCCTGGGCCAGCATGGCCTCGGCCACCTTGACGAATCCTCCGATATTGGCTCCGTCGACATAATTGATGAACCCGTCTTTCCGGGTTCCGTATTTCACGCAGGTTGCGTGGATTTCTTTCATGATTCTGTGAAGGCGGGTGTCAACCTCTTCACGTGACCACGAAAGGCGCATTGAGTTTTGGGTCATCTCGAGGCCTGATGTAGCCACTCCCCCGGCGTTGGCTGCCTTGCCCGGACCGAAAAGAATTTTATGATGCAGGAAGATGTTGACTGCATCCGGTGTGGACGGCATATTGGCTCCCTCGGAGACTACAAAGCAGCCATTTTTAACAAGCATCTCCGCATCAGCTCCAGATATCTCATTCTGTGTTGCGGAAGGCAGTGCCACCTGGCATGGCACATCCCACGGCGTGGATTTACCCTCGACATATTTACAGCCGTATTTCTCTGCATACTCTTTGATGCGTCCTCGCTTAACGTTCTTGAGGTACTTGACAAAGGCAAGCTTCTCCTCATTGATACCGTCGGGATCATGGATATATCCGTTGGAATCTGACATTGTGACTACTTTAGCTCCCATCTGGATCGCCTTTTCAGTCGCGAACTGTGCCACATTTCCTGAACCTGATACGGCACAGATCTTACCCTTCAGGCTGTCGCCCCTGGTATTGAGCATCTCCTCTGCGAAATAGACCTGGCCGTAGCCGGTAGCCTCGAGCCTGATAAGGCTGCCACCCCATTCGAGACCCTTCCCCGTCAGTACGCCGGTGAATTCATTCCTGAGTCTTTTGTACTGTCCGAAAAGGTAGCCTATCTCTCTGCCTCCCACGCCAATGTCTCCGGCAGGCACGTCAGTGTCAGCACCCACATGCCGGAAGAGTTCACTCATGAACGACTGGCAGAAGCGCATAACCTCATTGTCACTCTTCTCTTTCGGGTCAAAGTCTGAGCCGCCTTTACCTCCACCCATTGGGAGAGTGGTAAGACTGTTCTTGAGCACCTGCTCAAAGGCAAGAAATTTCAGTATACCCAGGTTCACTGTCGGATGAAATCTCAGCCCGCCCTTATAAGGTCCGATTGCACTGTTCATCTCTATCCGGTAACCTTTGTTAATCTGGATTTCACCCTTATCATCGACCCAGGGCACCCTGAAGATTATTATCCTTTCCGGCTCGGCCATCCTCTCCAGGATTTTTGCGGACCTGTACTTCGGGTTTTCCAGTATAAAAGGCATCAGTGACTCGGTCACTTCTTTCACAGCCTGGTGAAACTCGATTTCACCGGGATTTTTGGCGATAATTTTCGCCATGAATTCTTCAACAGGATTTGACATAGCAGCAGGGGTTTTAGGATTGGTTGTTTTTTAAAAATTATCATTAAATTTCAGTAATTCATATTTAACCGCAAAATTTATTGAGAGTTTTTTTGAATTTCATTCTAAATTGCAATACTCTGAACAGCCTGGCAGAGAAGAATTGACCCGGAGATGGAAGATTTATCGAATTTGCAGAAGGAGATGCAGAAGCTTCTGGCCGAAAAGATACAGAGCCAGAAAGGGCTTTCGATAATCTATGCCATCAATAAAATCATCAGTAAGAAGCACCCGCCGGGAGAGACACTCTCTGAAATAATCAGGGAGATACCCAAAGCCTGGCAGTTTTCCGAGTATGCCTATGCCCGGATTAAATATGACGGTCACGAATACCGGCCGCCCAATTTCCGTGAGACACGGTGGATACAGAAGCAGATTTTTGAGACGTGGGATAAGAAATGGGGAGCTATAGACGTCTTTTACACGAAACAGTTTCCGAAAGCCGATGAAGGGCCCTTTCTCCATGAGGAAAGGCAGTTGCTCGAAAATATAGCAACTATTATCAGCAACTACCTGAATTCACTTCAGGCACCGGATATGCCTGAAGGAGACGATCAGGATGAGACACTTACTCCCGAACGAACAAGGAAGATAGGGGAAGAGAAGAATATTGACGACGCTCTGTTCCAGATATCCAGGAATATGCCAAAATCGTGGCAGTTCCCCGACTATGCTGTTGCCCGGATTGTCTATGACGGGAGAGAATATCTCAGTTCGGACAAGGATTACAGTGATTATGAGTGGACACTGAAGGAGGAATTCAGAACCATTGATCAGAAATCAGGCACTATAGAGTTTTTTTATCTCAGGGGATTTCCCGCAGCTTATTGGGAAACACACCAGGATTCGGAGGAGGAACTTCTCGGGAACATGGCCAACCTGATAACCGGGTTTCTGAACATAATCAAGGGAAATGAGATTAAGCAGCTGACTGACAGGGAAGGCAGAGAAGTCGGTGAATCCAAAGCTGACAGCCGCATATTCTCGTGTATTAATGAAATATCGAAGAGTCTCAGAAACGGTCATTCAACGGAGACAACGCTCGCGGAGGTCACTGAGCTTATTCCCCCGGCTTTCCGGTATCCGGACCAGATTGAATGCCGTATCACTTATGACAATGTTCATTACTCATCTCCAGGTTACAGGGATTCTCCTCACTCACTCGAGGCTGCTTTAAAAACCATCACACCCAAAAGCGGATCGGTCAGGATCATCTTTACAGGTGATGAATCAAAGACCGGACCGGAACCGTTCCTGGAAGAGGAAAAACAGTTTGCCGAGACCCTGGCACTGCTTATCTCGGGGTTCATTAACCTGATGCACGGCATTGATTCTGTCACAGCAACACAGGAGGGGCTTAAGGAGATCATTTACGAAAAGACCGAACGGCTCAAGGAACTCTCGTGCATTAATCAGACAGCCTCTATACTACAGTCCGAAAAGTCGGTGGAGAATGCTCTTAAGCGAATAGTCTACATATTACCTGATGCCTGGCAATATCCTGAACATACGGTTGCACGCATCAACTTTGACGGCAAGGAATACATGTCGCCCGGCTTCATCGTTACAAAATGGAGACAAAGGCAGCCATTCCTTACAATAGATGACAGGTTTGGTGAGGTTGAGATCTATTACAGGAAGGAGTATCCGGACATGGATGAGGGACCCTTCATGAAGGAGGAGCGGGATCTGATAAATAATATTGCAACCCTGATCTGCAATTTCCTGAACACCCTTCAGGGTGAGGTTGCCATAAAGAAATACCGGTCAGAGGAGGAACTCAAGCAGAAGTACGAAGCGGCCAGGGACTTCCTGCTGAACAAAAGGAAACTGTTGCAGAATTTTCTGGATAAGAACAACTATGACCGTGATATTTTCCATGACCTGATGAAATTCAAAGTCAGGGAGATACTTATAATCTCAAACCTTTATGATGCTTACAGCCTGGAGCGCGAAGGCAAATTCTCAGATTATATTCTGGGAGTCTATTACCAGCTGAACCTCACATCAATACCCCGTATCACGGGAGTATCTTCCTTTGAAGAGGCCTTTGAGAAGCTGTACACCAGGCACTTTGACCTCATTATCATCATGACAGGGGTTGACCGCAAGGCACCCATGGAGATAGCTTCCAGGATTAAAGCTCTTTACAAATATATTCCCATCTACCTCTTACTGAACAACAACCAGTTTGTAGGTTATTTCCAGAGTGAGCAGAAAAAGACAAATCTAATTGATAATGTCTTCGTCTGGAACGGTGATTCCAGGATCTTTTTTGCCATGGTAAAGCAGCTTGAAGATTTTGTCAATGCTGACAATGACACAAAAGTGGGCTACAGCCGCATAATCCTGCTTGTTGAAGATTCGGCAAAGTATTATTCACGGTACATCCCGCTTCTTTATCATTGTGTCATGGAGCAGACACGACGCATTATAGAGGATGTCAGCACAATGGATGAGCTCTATAAGGTGCTGAGACTGAGGGTGAGGCCCAAGATTCTCATGGCATCAAATTACGAGGAGGCTCTGCAGATATTTGATAAGTACAAGGAGTTTTTCCTCTGCCTGATAACCGACATCAAGTTTGAGAAGAATTTAAAGTTCGATGAAAAGGCAGGCTTTGAACTGGTAAGGTATGTAAAGTCAGAGATACCTGACCTCCCCACTATCATCCAGTCGTCAGACCGGAACAATGAACAGATGGCCAAAGATCTCAACTGTGTTTTTATTTACAAGAACTCTGACACTCTTGCCCAGGATATCAGGAATTTCATCAGTTTTAACCTGGGATTCGGTGATTTTATCTATCAGGACGAGACCGGCAAGACTATCGGCACGGCTAAGAATATGAATGAGTTCGAGCAGCAGCTGCAGTCTATTCCCACTGAGACGTTGCTGTATCATGCGAGCCGAAACCACTTTTCACTCTGGCTTACTGCCAGGGGTGAGATACAACTTGCCAGGGAGATAGCTCCCAAGAAGATCAGCGACTTCACTGATCCGGAAGCTCTTCGTGATTACCTGGTAAGGATAGTCAAGCAGCTGAAATTTGAAAAGAACAAGGGTAAGCTGGTAGAGTTTGATGAGACTCTGATTACGGAAGAGAGCAATATTATACAGCTTTCCCCCGGGGCACTTGGGGGCAAGGGCAGGGGGCTGGCCTTCATCCATACTCTCATTTACAATTTTGATATCTCCCACTATATTCCGGGTATCAATATAAAGGCGCCGAGGACATTCATTATAGGAACGAATGAGTTCGAGGACTTTCTGGACAACAACAGGCTGCGAATCCGGGTGTATTCCGAGACCAGCTATGAGAAGATCAAGGAGCTTTTTATTGGCGGAAAGCTGTCGCCCCAGCTGATCCGTAAGCTGAGAATCATCCTGGGTAAGATCAGGAAACCGCTGGCAGTCAGATCATCAGGATTGTTCGAGGATTCCCTGATGCAACCCTTCGCCGGTATTTTCGAGACATACCTGTTGCCTAACAGCAACGAGGATATTGAGGTTTGCCTGAAGCAGCTTACCGATGCCATCAAGCTTGTATACGCGTCAATCTATTCCGAGACGGCGCGGGGCTATATAAATGCCATCAACTACAAGATAGAGGAGGAGAAGATGGCGGTCATCATCCAGGAAGTTGTAGGGGAGCAATATGAGGAGTTTTACTATCCGCATATAAGCGGCGTGAGCCAGTCATACAATTATTATCCTTACGGGTACATGAAGCCGGAAGACGGTTTTGCAGTAATCGCCATAGGTCTGGGTACATATGTTGTGGAGGGGGAGAAGGCATTCCGGTTTTCGCCGGGATACCCGAATCTTGAAAACAGCACACCCAAGGACCAGTACCTGAACTCCCAGGTAGAGTTTTATGCCATAGACCTGAGGAAGAAGGAGTTTAACCTGCTTGAAGGTGATACAGTAGGTCTGGCACGTCTCAGCATAGAGGATGCCGAACGGCATGGCGTTTTAAATCATTGTGCTTCTGTATATTCTGCTGAAAACAAGTCCATTTATCCCGGTATTGACAGGACCGGGCCACGGATTGTCAATTTTGCCGACATACTCAAGTATGATTATATACCTCTTGCCAGATCGCTTGAGGAGATTCTTGACATTGTCAAGGAGGCACTCGGTACTCCGGCAGAGATCGAGTTTGCAATAGACCTGACGAAGGGCAGTGATTACAAGGCATCGTTCTACCTCCTGCAGATAAAGCCAATCATAGGGGCAGCATTAGATTATGAAGTTAACATGGAAGAGATAGACCGTACTCATCTGCTGCTTTACACTGAAAAGAGCATGGGCAATGGTCTGATAAATGATATCAGGGATGTTGTTTACGTTGGCCGGGATACTTTCGACAAGTCAAAGACACTTGAAATTGCTTCAGAGGTTGATGCCATCAATCAGGAGATGATCCGGGAAGGGAAACAGTATATACTGATCGGTCCCGGAAGATGGGGCAGCCGAGACCGATGGATAGGGATCCCTGTTGCATGGCCTCAGATCTGCAACGCAAAAGTCATTATTGAGACCAGTCTGGATGAGCTTCCGCTTGATGCCTCGTCAGGATCTCACTTCTTTCACAATGTAACTTCGATGAATGTAGGTTATTTTTCCGTTCAGCACCGTGACCGGAACACGGTGCTTGACTGGGATATACTAAGCCGGCAGAAGGTGGTAAGCAGGAGAAAATTTGTCACTCATGTTCAGTTCAACAAGAGCCTGACTGTCAGGATGGACGGAAAGAAGCGGATTTCAGTGATTACCTGGGAGTGAGTCCGGAAATCTCCTGTATTGGTCACAGGCAAACTGTGTCTTCCGGTCTGTCATATCCTAAGCCTTAATTATCCCGGACGTTCTGCAGTTCCTTTTGGAATATCCTGAACTTCTTTACCACCTTGCAGCCGATCCGTTCGTATTCGCCCCTCATTTTGAGGTTGTCTTCCAGAACAAGGTGGCTGTCAATGGTTTCCATCCTGCTGTTTATGGCATCACGAAGGATTTTCACTCCCATCAGCACATCTATACCCTTTCCCCTGTGTTCTTTTTTGACCCCGCCGAGCATCATGATCAGCTTTCGCGATCGTTTTGATTCCCTCAGCACCTTCAGGAACCCGAATGGCAGCAGCCTCCCCCGGCAAGCCTTAATACCCTTGCTGAGGTCAGGCATACCGATTGCAAAGCCGATCGGCTCTCCATCCTTCTGCACGGCCTTGATGAATTTCGGATCAAGTATCGGAAGGTAACGGGCGGCGAAATCAGATTTCTCCTTATCATTGAGCGGGACGAATCCGTATATCTCGGCGAAGGTTTCGTTCATCAGCTCCAGGATCGGGATGATATAAGGCTTCAACTGTTTTTTGGACTGAAATTCTATAATTTCGAATTCCCTGCTTCTGGTAATCTTTTCAAGAACCCTCTCATAAACCTGCGGAAACTCTTTCGGGATATCTCCAAGGTAATTCACAAGGTCAATTTTTTTTGTATATCCCTCATTCTCAATAAGAGAAACCATATAGGGAGAATTGTTGGCGCTTGTGATGAACTGAGGGTACCGGAACCCCTCTGTCTGGAAACCCTGCGGATCCTTGTCGGAGAATCCCAGGGGCCCTACAAGTCTGCTCATGCCGTTTTGCCTGGCCCACTCCTCAATACTGCTGATAAGAGTATGAAAGACCGCCTGGTCATTATAGCATTCCATAAAGCAGAACCTGCCGTGGTTCTCATGATTGATCTCGTTGTATCTCCTGTTGATTATACCCATGATTCTGCCTACAGGCTTATTGTCTCTGTAAGCCAGAAGAAGCAAACCGTCGGCATATGCGAACGATTTGTTTTTATTCTTGTCATACAGTTCCCACTCATCCATATACAGCGGAGGGAGCCAGTCAGGTTCATTCCTGTGTACCTTTTCAGGCAGATAGATAAATTCACGGAGGTCTTTGCGTGCTTTCACCTCCTTAACGGTAATTTCTCCCATATCAGTCAGGTTGAGTGGGTTTAAATATAGTCAAGTTTTCTTTTGTTGCTCCTGCTTGTCTATTTCATCAGCCACTCGCAGCAGATGCCTGGTATCAATGATATTGACAAGAAAGAGTACAACAACCGCAAAACATGATGAATAGTTGAGAGATCCGGGCAGCAGCACCTCGGCAATCATAATCAGGCCGACAATGATTCTGACCTCCGTGGGTCCAAGTTTTCCCGAATCGATGGAGTATTTGCCTGTGATTTTATAGCGGATAAGGGCTATTATCATCTCCCAGCCGTAGAGTACCACGAAGCCGTAACCCAGCAGTGTCCATGCACCTTCAGCATAGAACATATAACCGAAACCGATCAGGATGATGCTCATCCAGTCTATCGTTATGTCGAGGGTGAATCCGTAATTCTTCCTCGGAATGTTCCTGAAGTATGCAAGTCTGCCGTCCAGGGAGTCTCCGAACCAGCTTATTAAGAACCCGATCAGGCCCAGGAGAAGAAAGAGCCTGCTGGAGAATGTCGCCAGGATGAAGCTTGATGCAACTATCACGTTCCCAAAGAACCCTATGCCCGTGAGCATATTCGATGTAATGAAGGGAGGAATCCTTTTTACCAGCCAGGAGATGGCCATCTGTTCCTGCTTCTTCAGGAGGTTGGTTCTGGCCCTGTCAGCGAAAACATTCTTCAGCACCTCACCGTTAAACAGTGATTTCAGGGTGTTTCCGTGACTCTTCTTTTCAGGCATAGGATGAATTTGAGACGAAGTTAAACTAAATTTCCGGGAACAAATGCCTCAGGCATGGGCATTCCATATACTTTTTTTCTGAGGAAGTCACACTGCGAAGGCAGGTCAGGGTAGCACGACAATTCTCCTGGGCTGATTAACTCGCCGATACCGATCCGTTGAATCTGGTCACGCTTGTTAAATACCTCCGACGGCAGTCTCAGTAACCTTATCCTCCAGTTGATTAGTCCCAGAAAATAGAAGAAAGGGGAGTTTATATCGAAGAATCGTATAGGCAGCACCGGCACCTTCGCCTTGTTGATCAGGTGGATGATGCTTTCCTGCCATCTGCGGTCTCTCACCTTCATATCCCTGAACGTGAAGTCGGAGACGGCTCCTGAAGGAAAGATCCCAAGGGGATGCCCGTCGTGAATATGCTCCAGGGCTTCACGTATCCCCTTTATACTTGCTGCCTTTATGCCTGTTTTCTTGTTTCCTGCCGGAATCACCGAGATGAAGTTCCCTTCCAGGGTTTTGATCAATGAGAAAATTCTGTTTACTATGAATTTGTAATCAGGTCTCAGTCTTGCAAAGAGATCAATTGTCATTATTCCGTCAATGCCGCCGTAAGGGTGGTTTGAGATAGTAATAAATGCTCCGTCAGGCAATTGCTTAAGCCGCCAGTCATTGCCAACAGCATACTTCACTCCCAGGTCATCAAGAAGTCTCGAAGTAAATTCTGCACCCGTCCAGGCTCCCGAATTGTCATATAACCTGTTGATCTTGTCGATAGCCAGCAAATGAATTATATGTTCAGCAAGGCGGTGTCCATTTCTGCCTCTGAACAGGAATGACAGTGATTCCAGATCTTTGGGCTCAATAACCTTCATAACAGTAAAGACAAATTTACGAATAAAATAAAATCATACCTCCGGGCAGAAAAGCAGAACCGGTCTGCAGGGAGCCTATGACTTTCATCCCGAAATTACTGGTCCAAAAACCATATATTTGAAACCAATCAGATCAGATACTGAAACAGAGTAAAACAGAAAACCAATGAAAATGCCATCTCTCATCCCGGCTGTCATTGCAGCCGTTCTGCTGACCGGCTGTACAGGCAGCGCCTTTGAGCCGACAGATCTTGCTAAAAACAGCATCATCCCGAAGCCGGTTTCGGTTACTGCCACCGGTGAATCATTCACTCTGACAACGAAAAGTGACATTTTTGTCATGCCGGGTGCTCCGGCTGAACTCACATTCATTGGAAATTACCTTGCAGAAATGCTTAATCCCTCCACAGGTCTTGATTTGAAGGTTATCACTGAGGGACGCAAGCCTGGCAGGGGAGACATTCTCCTCAACCTGACAGAGGGCGACAGTGAGCTCGGGGATGAGGGGTATGAGCTTGTGATAACAGATAAATTGGTTACAATCAATGCAAACAAGCCGGCCGGGGTCTTCCACGGTGTCCAGACGGTAAGGCTGTTGCTCCCGGATGAAGTGGAAACTGACACACTTCAGGCCGACCATTGGGTTGTACCCACTGGGACAATACGCGATTATCCCTCATACGGATATCGGGGAGTTATGCGGGATGTCGCACGCCATTTCTTCGGCCCGGATGATATCAGGCGATACATAGACCAGCTGGCGATGTACAAGATAAATGTTTTGCACCTTCACCTCTCCGATGACCAGGGATGGAGGATAGAGATCAAATCGTGGCCAAACCTTACTGTCCATAGCGGAAAGACAGAGGTTGGCGGTGGCGAAGGCGGCTTCTATACTCAGGAAGAGTATTCGGATATCATTAAATATGCTGCTGACAGGTTTATAACAATCATTCCCGAGATTGACATGCCCGGCCATACCAACGCGGCCCTCTCATCTTATCCTGAGCTCAACAGGGACGGTAAGGCGCCGGAGCCTTACACAGGCACGGATGTGGGATTCAGCACGCTTGATACCCGTTCAGAGATCACCTACAAATTCGTGGATGATGTGGTCCGGGAGCTTGCCGCAATGACGCCCGGTGAATATTTCCATATCGGTGGAGATGAATCTCATTCCACAAAAATTGATGACTACATCTATTTTGTTAACAGGGTGCAGGATATTGTTGAATCCCACGGGAAGAAAGTTATCGGCTGGGATGAGATAGCTCATGCTACACTTAATCCTGGCGCTGTGGTACAGTACTGGGCAAGGGCTGAGAATGCGATCAGGGGGATCAATCAGGGGGCGAAGGTTCTGATGTCACCGGCTCAATATGCCTATTCCGACATGCAGTATGACACTGCCAGCATCTTCGGCCTGCACTGGGCGGCATATATTGAGGTGGATGATGCATACAACTGGGATCCCGCCACTCTGGTTCCTGAGATCACCAGGGAAAACATTGTCGGGGTTGAGTCTCCTTTGTGGGCTGAGACCATCTCCACCTCCAAGGAGGCGGAATATCTTATCTATCCCCGGCTTCCCGGGTATGCCGAGATAGGATGGACCCAGGCCTGGATGCGCAACTGGGAGGAGTACAGGACACGTCTCGCTTCTCACGGAAAGCGTATGCAGATATTGGATATCAACTTCTACCGTTCCCCTCTTGTACAGTGGGAGCAGCAGGGTGAGTGAGACCTTTCTGAAGTGGTAAAAAAATTTGACTAATAATTAATTACTCTTTCCGGATATGGAATTTCTGTATGAAGGACTGATTACCATAACCTGGCAGCAGGTGGTGATGTGGGTTATCGGGGGATTGCTTGTATACCTGGCCATTGCCAAAAAGCTTGAGCCGCCACTGCTTCTTCCGATGGGGTTCGGGGCCATACTGGTCAACCTCCCGTTGTCAGGCGCACTGAACCAGACGCTTCCGGGAATAGGAGAGGTTACAGGGATCATCGACTGGCTCTTTAAAGTCGGGATTGAGACCTCTGAGGCGATGCCGTTGCTGCTGTTCATCGGGATAGGAGCTATGATTGACTTTGGCCCGTTGCTCTCCAATCCCAGACTTTTGCTGTTTGGTGCGGCCGCACAGTTCGGCATCTTTGCCACAGTTACTGCAGCAGTGCTTCTGGGATTTGATCTCAGGGATGCTGCTGCCATCGGCATAATAGGCGGTGCGGATGGCCCAACATCGATCCTCGTGTCCCAGGTGCTGAAGAGTGACTATATCGGACCTATTGCAATAGCGGCATATTCTTACATGGCGCTGGTACCGATAATACAGCCCTTCGCCATAAAAATGTGCACCACGGAGAAAGAGAGAAAGATACGGATGAACTATAATCCTAAAAGTGTATCAAGGCTCACAAGGATACTCTTCCCGATAACGGTCACAATCATTGCCGGTTTGGTGGCCCCTGCATCAATAGCCCTGGTGGGCTTCCTGATGTTCGGCAACCTGATAAGGGAGTGCGGCGTACTCAAGTCCTTGTCTGACAGTGCACAGAAGGAGCTCGTAAACCTCATAACGCTGCTGCTGGGAATAACAATCGCTGCAAGCATGCAGGCAGAGAAGTTCGTGGCGATTGACACGGTAAAGATCATGGGACTGGGGCTGCTGGCATTCATTTTTGACACAATTGCCGGAGCATCATTTGCCAAATTCCTGAATTTCTTCCTGAAGGAAAAGATTAACCCGATGGTTGGCGCGGCAGGCATATCATCATTTCCCATGTCATCAAGGGTCATACAGAGAATGGGCCTCGAGGCTGACCCCACGAACCACCTTCTGATGCAGGCTGCAGGGGCAAATGTTTCAGGTCAGATTGCCAGCGTGATAGCAGGCGGAGTGATAATCGGGCTGGTACCGGGATTACTGTAAAGGAGGTGAATGATGAATGCAGATTTGTTTAAGTCGCTTGATTTGATGGGGAAGGGTATGACTGCCATCTTTGTCGTAATAATTGTGATCTATCTCGCGGTTCACCTGATACTGAAACTGACGGGAGACAGGAAGAAGGAGTCGTCCGAACCGGATCCCGGTGAAGCTTAAAAATCGCCCTCGGCATTGCCGAAGATCCTGAAGTTGTAGGTCAGCATGAAGATTGGCTTTGCAAAGATTGTCATCTGGTAGCCTTTGATAAAGCCGTTTTCGTTCTTGAAGAATATTGAATAGGGATTTTTCCTTCCGAGCACGTTGTAAACTGTGGCAGTAAAGGAGGAGTGGTTCAGCTTTTTGGCCTGGAGGTTACCGTTTATCGTAGCGGCCAGGTCGAGCCTCATGTAATAAGGGATGCGGTAGTCATTCCTGTTGGAGTAGTATACATGGGTGGAGTTGTAAAAGTTATAGAAAGCCACAGGGTATGTTATAGGCCTGCCTGAACTGTAAACGATATTGGAGGTCAGGTTGAACCGTCGAGATGCCTTCGCATTGAGAACTATTTTAAGGTCATGGGGTTTGTCATAGTTGGCAGGGAAATATCTGCCCCCGTTGACCTTTTCCTCTTCAAACTGTCCGTCTACCTTCAGGAAGACTCTTGACCAGGTGTAGCTTACCCAGCCGGTGAGGCTGCCAGACTGTTTTTTCAGCATCACTTCCACGCCGTATGCCTTGCCGTCACCATTTATGATGTCAGCTTCGAGAGCCGGGTTCATGAGAAGTTCTGCACCTCCCTTGTAATCGAGGGTGTTTGTGAGCCATTTGTAGTATCCCTCCACGGAAGTTTCGATGGCCCGTTTGTCAAAGTTGAAGTATAATCCTGCTGATGCCTGGTCACCTCTCTGAGGCCTGATGTATGTGTCACTCAGTTTCCAGATATCGACTGGGGACATCGATGTGGTATTGGAGATCATATGGAGGTACTGATAAGCTCTCTGTGCCCCTATCTTCAGTGATGCGCCGGGTCCCATCATGAAACGGGAGGAGAACCTGAAGTCAAGGCCCGGGTAAGTGCTTACGACATCTTTGTTCCCGTAGCTGACCGTATCCATTATTGTTTCGGTGCTTCTGGGCAGTCCTTCGGCATAAATGAATTCGCTGCGCGGACCAAAGCTGGTATAGAGTGTTCCCCTCACTCCGGCTGATACCGAGAGCCAGGGTGTGATCTCAATTTCATCACTGAGGTAGAGTGAGGGCTCGATTGCCTTTTCGCTTTGCAATTCAAGCGGTATTGCCTCCGACAGTTCACCTAAGGGCTCGCGCCTGCCTGGCTCAAGTGAATAGAGTGTTGCATCAATGCCGAACTCCATCCTGTTTTTTGCCGAGCTGAGAAATGTAAAATCGGCTCTGCCAATCTTCTGATCAAGCCTGTAATAGGTATTGTTTGATTGAAGCGAATCGGCTGATGATGTCAGACGGTAGCTGTAGTTGCTCATAATGGCGAAGTACTGACCTGTCAGTCTTTTGCCGAATGAGTGTTTCCATTTGAGGGTGGCTGCCGTGTTGCCGTATTTGAATCCGCTCTCCAGGAAATAGTCGAACCTGTCATCACTGTAGTACCCGGAGAGGGAGACAGAGTTCTTTTCGTTTATGTCAGCGGTAAGGCTTCCCTGGAGGTCATAGAACCCTGCGGTGCTCTTCTTCAGCCTCTCGTCGTTGAGCATTACAAGGAGCCAGTCAGAGTATGTAGAGCGGGCACCGAGGATAAAGGAGATTTTGTCGCTGAAGAGCGGGCCGTCAATCATCAGCCTGCCGGTAACGGGACTGATGCCGCCGCTTACCTTAACCTTGTCACGGTTGCCTTCTGCGGGGATGATTTCCATTACAGAAGAGAGTCTTCCCCCGTATTTGGCCGGCATCCCGCTTTTAAAGAGGGTCACGTCGGAAATCATGTCAGAATTGAAAGCCGAAAAGAATCCGAAGAAGTGAGATGCATTTATTATAGGGGCATAGTTCAGCAGGACGAGATTCTGGTCGGTGCTGCCGCCACGCACGTTGAAGCCTGCCGATGCTTCGCCCACGGTCTGGATGCCCGGGAGCATGAGGGTGCTTTTAAGCAGGTCAGCCTCTCCGAGGCCCAGAGGTATCTGCTTGAGCATCTTTACGTTTATCTTTTCAGTTCCCATCCGGGTGTTTCTGACACTGTTGTCACGGTTGGCAGAGATAAATACCGCATCAATTTCACTGGGGCTCTCCGTCAGTGAGACATCTAGGGAGCCGTCAGAATATATCAGCACATTCCTGATGGCGGATTTCATTCCCATCATCCGGTATTCGATCCTGTACTGTCCGGGAGGCAGGGAGAGTGAATAAAAGCCGGTGCTGTTGGTCATTGCTCCTGACCGGAGCTTCTCAACATAGACAACCACGCTCTGCATACCTGTGCCGTCAAAGGCATCCCTGACCACACCTGTGAGTGTGACTCTTTCCGGCAATCCTTCGGAAGAGGGCCTGCCTATCCTGAAGAGACGGTAATCATCACTGACAGCAGATTCCTCGCCCTGAATGGCAGGCCTGAGGAATTCAGCCGAGGCTGCCTCGGCATACCTTTCCCTGATATAGGTCTCATACTCTCTGACAAAGTTTGTCTTGATGGCATACCCTTTTGACAGGATGATCCTGTTGTCAGGGGTGATCATGAACAACAGGCCGTCACGGCGGAGATTGTTGTCAAGCACACCCTCCAGGGTGGCATTCTCGGCAGATATATTGAGATAGAGTGAGTCAGTCCACCTTGGTGAATAATAGATCTTTACCGGTACTTTCCTTTCGAGTGTATCAACAAAGTCATCAAATAGTATCCTGTTAAACTGGAAGGTCAGGTTGTTGACCTGACCGGATGCAAAGAGGGAAACTCCCAGCAGAACCGTTATCAGGAGTTTTTTTTTCATAATTCCCGGGAGGTCCCGCGTTGACTGTCGAATGATTGTAAAATATTTATAATCTGTCTTTTATTTGCCTTGCGAAGCTTTATCCCACGCTGGTTTACAATTTTTTTCATCACATCCGCTTCATCACCGAACTGTTTTGCAAACTTACTGTCTGAGGTTATCTTCCTGTATCCCAGCGGTGTTTTGACATAACCGACAGGAGAGTAGTAATATTCATCTATTCCGTTACGCTGATGCACAACTGACCTGTGCCTGATAATGTAGCCTGTGGGACCTTCATATGCCATCTCATAGAATCCGGCAGGAATGTCACCGCCGGTTTCACTGTCATTAAGGTACCTGAACCTGAGGGTGTCGGTTTTGAAGAACAGGGTGAAGGCGCCAATGAGGCCACGTGTGATTGATATGTTGTACCGGTTCTGGCCGAAACCGTTATCCACCTCTGAAAATACAACTTCATCGGTAAATGTGTCATATTGAAGCACCAGGCTGTTGTATTTTCTTCCTTTGACGACGATGTCGGCGGTGCGTTCCACTCCGAAGAACAGGAGTGGTTTATTTTTTGCCCGGTAGTGGTAGGGGTAGTATTCGGTACCGTTGATGAAATCGTGCGTGGTGGCAGTACGGGCGGCATAGATGCTGTCGAGCAACTCTCTCTGGGCAGCTTCAACCGCAGCGAAACGGCCTGTTTTCCTCTCCCCGGAGCCTGTTGTCCTCTGCTGCGAATACCCTTGCACAGTAAGGCATAGGAGAACGATCAACAGGTATGTTTGTTTCATTTCAGATCAGGAGGATAAAAGCAATGCCGAAATAACAAATATTATTTCTAATTGAGAGGCAGTTAACATATTTTAATGTTTGAAGTGCCTTATTTTCCGGCAAATAGTGATACCGGGGAGTGATTAAGTTCTATTTTTGTCAATTCTTCAGGCACATACCACAACCAGACTGAACATACTTCGAAGGATCATGATTAAACGATGGCACAGGATCATTTTTGCATTAGTCATATCCTTTACAATGCTGACATGCATTGATCCGTACACTCCGAAGCTGAAGGCCTTCGAATCGCGGCTTGTAGTTGATGCGCTCCTGACCGATGAGATCACCTCAAGCTATGTTCGTCTCACGCGAACCACACTTTTCCCTGACGAAGATCCGAAGATGGTCTCCGGAGCTGCCGTTACTATAACTGATGACATGGGAACCACAGCATTGCTTGAGGAAAGAACCCCGGGGGACTACCGTACCGACTCTGTCACCTTCAGGGCGGAGGCGGGCCGGACCTATACGCTTGCCATTGAGACCACGGACGGAAAAAAATACGAGTCGAGCCCATGCCTGATGCGTCCGGTGGCGGACATTGACAGCCTGTATTACGGTGTGGACCAGTTTTTTTCTGAGCAGACGGGAGCATTCCGTGAGGGAATAAGCTTTTACATTGATACGAAGGGTGAGGAATCCGGAAGTTACTATCGCTGGTCATATGAAGAGTGGTGGAAGTTCTCGGTTCCGGATCCGGCTATCTTCAGATACTTCAACGATTCAACCATTGTTCCTCTTCAGACGATCAACCGGACATGTTATGCCCATACAAGTTCCGCTGTCATCAATATTGAAAATACTGTTTCCGGGCATACCGGGGATTTTATCATGAAGCCGGTACTCTTCGTAGCTTCGAATGAGAGTGACAGGCTGCTGATTCAGTATTGCCTTGTTGTGAAACAGATGTCTCTTTCTGCTGAGGAATATGAGTTCTGGCATCTGATGACTGAGATCAACGAGGCCGGAGGTGATATTTTTGACAAGCAGCCGTTTCAGGTTTTCAGTAATATCAGGAATCTGACAGACCCGGATGAACAGGTAATAGGATATTTCCAGGTTTCCGGGGTCAAGCAGAAGCGCATCTATGTCAGCTTAAGGGAGGCTGCTGCCCTGAATCTCCCTCTGTATAATTATGAATGTGACAGGCAGGAAAAGGGCGAGATAGACTATCCTTCCACCTCTCCGGGTGAAGGATTTACCTTTAACGAGATCTATGCTGGGTTCCTGAATTCCGGCTACGCATTTGTTGCACCGATATACGATAATGATAATATGCTCTTCCGGCTGATTTTTGTAAGGCCCGACTGCGCTGACTGCACCCGGCGTGGAAGCCTTCTCAGGCCGTGGTTCTGGGTTGATCTCGATTAAGACAGGAAACGGATGACACAGCCCGGTTTAAATAATAGTATTCCTTGCCTTCCGCAGAAATTGATGTACCTTTTTTGCGCCATGCTTCTGCTATCGGCTTCGCTTTGCGGCCAGGGAGGAGTTACAGTAGGCAGTGCTCCGGGAAAGGTCTTGTATAATCCGGAGGAGATCCGCCTTGTGACTGACAGGGATATCTATGTTGCCGGGGAGGAGGTTTTTTTCAGTGTTATACAGGTAGGGCGTCTCACTCACTTGCCGGGCACAGTCAGCAGGGTTGTGTATGTTGATCTTCTTGACAGCCACAAAACCCCGGTTGTACAGGTCAGGGCAGGTACTGACGGTTTGACAGGGTCCGGGGCCTTCAGGATACCTGATACCCTTAGCACGGGTAACTATTTCATCCGGTCCTTCACCAGCCTTATGAAAAACTATCCGCAGGCGCTGTTTGCATACCGGATGATAACAGTAATCAATCCGTTCAGGAGCCTTGCCACGATAAAGATACCCCCATCTGACCATCAGGCTGACAGTGTGGTGTTTTATCCGGAGACCGGAGCCATGGTTGCAGGTCTGCGGAGCCGTGTGGGAATCAGATGTTTCAATGCCGGGGGTGACCCGGTTGTTACAAAGGGCACTGTTCTTACAGCCTCCGGTGATACGGCTGCAGTTTTCAGCACTGACAGGCACGGGGCTGCACTTTTTACACTGACACCGCCTGATGCAGGTCAGCTCAGCCTGATCACAACTGACATGACAGGGGCCGGAAGGCGTTTTGATCTTCCGCGGGTACAGGCTGAAGGCGTGACGTTCTATGCCAGCCCTGAGGAAAGTAACGGCGACGTGATCCTGCGCCTGGCTGCCAGTGACGGTTTCTCGTCCGGAATGGTAAATGTGGTCTTTGCCCCGGTCTGTTTTTCACCTGTAAAAAAGGAGGTCTACACTGCCGGAAATCCGGTTGTAACATTTGATTCCCAGAGCCTGCCCGAGGGACTGGCGAGAATAACTGTATCAGATATGCAGGGGCATGAGCTGGCTTCCAGGTGGTATTATCACTCTTCGGTACCCGGGGTACAGCTTGATGTCAAAATAAGCTCCGCCACTATCCCTGTCCGTGAGAAGGCAGGGGTCACGGTCATGGTCAATGACGGAACAGGCAATCCTCTTCCGGGGGTCATTTCAGTGTCGGTGGTAAAGCCGGTGCTTGTTAATGAGAGTCGTTATGACGGACTTGCCCGTAACCTGCAGTTATCGTCAGTCCAGGCTTTCAGGACGGATATGGAACTACAGGGGATTAATGATTACCTGATCTTCAGTGAAGAGAACGGAGATCTTCGGGATCCCCGGGATGTACAAAAGGAGATAGTTTATCTTCCTGAACCGGAGGGGCACCTGGTCACCGGCGTTATCCGGGATAGCGAGAATGATGTTCCGCTAGCCGGAGAGGACCTTACCCTTTCGATTGTTGGCAGGTATGCCAGGGTCAACTTCACAAGGAGCGACAGTCAGGGAAGGTTCAGTTTTCCTGTAATGGAATATGGCAGGAAGGAGATCGTGATCCAGAGACTAAGGCCGGGGGGAAGAGGATACTACATCGATCTCAATGATCCGTTTCTCTTTGAGATGAGGCTAAGGCAGCTACCTGGCCCGTACTATCCTGATACAACAAGGCTTGAAGAGCTGAATGATGCAATAGTAAGCATGCAGATCCGCAATATTTATGACCCGTTCCTCAGGAAACGGAGCGCAAGACTCTACAGTGGAACGTTTCCCGGGTTTTTCGGGACAGCTGACAGAACGGTGATACTTTCTGACTATATCCAGCTCTCCACACTGAGGGAGGTGTTTAAGGAGCTGGTACCTGGCCTTGCCTCAAGCGGAAGAAATGAAAATATAACCCTCACGCTTACTAACCGTTATCCGGGCATCTCCTTCAATTCACAACCTCTGGTCATCCTTGACGGGGTGCCGGTATATGACCTTGATAAACTGCTTGACATTCCTTCTTCGAGGATAGAAAAGGTTGAGGTACTGAGTGTAAGGTACTTTACAGGCGAGATTGTGACTGATGGCATCATCAACATTGTTTCGCACAAGGGCGACCTGAGCGTATTGGAGTTTGACAGGTCAATTTTAAGGCAGGAGTATGATATGCTGCTGGACAGCTATGACGTTTCCGAGCCTGATTACTCCACTGACTCACTCAGGATGAGCAGGATCCCTGATTACAGAAACACCCTTTACTGGAATCCTTCGGTCAGGACAGATTCCGGTGGCGATGCTGCCGTTGAGTTCTGGACTTCAGACGAGGCCGGGGAGTTTCTGGTGATCACGGATTTCACTGCCACTGACGGCCGGCGCGGAAGAAAAATAACCCCGTTCAGGGTCACAAAAAAGTTGTAACTTTATCATGCCGTTCTCTCCCCGGGAGAGATCCGTGCATTTGTCGGACTAACCAGTGAACGGATGAAAAAAGCGCTGTTATTGATGCTTGTGGCCATTGTGGCATCCTGCAGCTCGTTGAAGAAGAGTTCTTCAGAAGTGCCTGAGGATGACCTGATAATGACGAGAAAGTATGTGGGTGATTTCATTGAGTATCGTCATACGGGTCCGGAGAACTATGAAGGGCCGAATATTATCTGGGTAAAGACAACACTTGAAAACCAGTTCGGAAAGATTTCGGCATACGGGAAGAGATGCGACTTTATTGCCGGTGACAGGCTCTATCTCAGGAGGATGTTTTACAGTCCGGGAATTGTTTCAGCCTACTGGATTTATATTCTTGAAAATGACTCTTCAGTGTCATACAGGGCAACCGATCTTCAGCATGACCGAGAGGTCTTTATCAAAACATGGTTTGAGTAACCGGCCAGGCAATCTTCCCTAAATGAAAAGCATCATTTTAACCGCATTCCAGAAGTTTGACCGTTCACAGAGTCTTGGCGGCATTCTGCTGTTTGGTGCTACTATTGTTGCACTGATATTTGCCAATACGCAACTGGGCGATTTCTATGACAGTATCAGGGAGACGAAGCTTGGTTTCGAGGCGGGTAGCTTCAGTCTGAAAAAGCCGTTGCTCCTTTGGGTAAATGACGGTCTGATGGCAATCTTCTTTTTCATGATCGGGCTGGAGATAAAGCGGGAGCTGATGATCGGAGAGTTGAACTCACCCTCGAAGGCTGCTCTTCCTCTGGTTGCTGCGCTGGGAGGTATGCTTGTTCCTGTGATTTTCTACCTGGTTCTTAACAGGAATCCGGAGGCATCACACGGATGGGGGATACCCATGGCAACTGACATTGCCTTTTTCAATGCCGGTGTTGCCTTTAGTGCCGGGATGGATCCGAATATTCTGCTTATCACCAGCCTGGCTGTCAGCCTCTTCCTGGGCAAGACCGCCGGCGTGGCCCTCTTCTCATTTGCAGGACTGAAGCTCGGGATTGCCAGCCTGCCTGAGGGAGTCAGTTTCGGGCAGATCTTCGGTATAGCCATGCTTGCAGGGGTAGGGTTCACAATGTCGATGTTCATTGCCAACCTGGCATTTGCAGATACACCAGTACTGATGGATTCGGCGAAGATTGGCATAATGACCGGATCACTGGTTTCAAGTATCGGAGGATTCATCATGCTCAGGTTCTTCCGGAAGAATAACGGGGAGGGAATTACCAGCTGAAACCCATGCATGATCCTGACACCAATCTCTGCTTCATTGCCCTGGTTCCCGGGAAGGAACTGAGGGAGAGGGTACTCAGGATCAAGGAGCGGATGCAGAGGGATTTCAATGCAGGCCATGCGTTGAAATCCCCGGCTCATGTAACATTACAGATGCCATTCAGGAGGAAGATTGCCGATGAATCGGCCATTGTTGCAGCACTCGACCGGTTTGCAGCCGGTGAAGCCCCGTTTGATGTACACCTGGAAGGATTCGGATGCTTTGCTCCCAGGGTAATTTTCATAAGGCTTGTTAACCCGAAGCATGTAATAGAATTGCACAGGCGACTGAATGCCGTGCTCCTGGAAGGTCTTGGTTTTGCCGGGAGTGAAATCATGAAGAGCGTTCAGCCTCATATGACAATAGCGACAAGGGATCTTACGAAGCAGGCCTTTGCAGAAGCCTGGCCGGAATATGAGGATGCGGAATTCACCGGATCATTTCATGTGGGCAGCCTCTTCCTGCTGAAGCATAACGGAAGTTACTGGGATATATTCAGGGAGTTTCAATTCCGGGCAGATGGATAGGAGGAGGTTTATAGCAGGAAGCGCTCTTGCGGCGGCATGGTGGATGAGGCCCGGCCGGCTGTCACTGATTGCATCCTCACCTTCGGATCCGGTGTTGAATCCAGCCGGCAGCGGATTGTATGAGCTGTTCCGTGACCCTGCCTCCGGCTATCGGCCTTTCGTAAGGTGGTGGTGGAACGGCAACAAGGTTGAAGCAGGCGAACTGGTAAGGGAGCTTCAGCTGCTGAAGGCGGCAGGTATAGGAGGGGTTGAGATCAATCCGGTTGCATTCCCTTCAAGATTTGACGGTGATGATCTGGGCAGTCCTTCCCTCAAATGGCTGAGTGAGGAATGGAGTTCGATGCTGCGTGTGGCTTTTGAGGAGGCGAAGAGGCTGGGGATGACCTGCGATCTGATCGTGGGATCAGGATGGCCCTTTGGTTCCGAAGATCTCGCAGAAGAGGAGTGGTCACAGATAGTTGTGATAGCAGTTAAAAAACTGACCGGGCCTCTCAATCATTCAGTTTCGCGCGATGAGATTTTCCTAGAGGCCGGGCCGGCTGTCAGCTCCCCGTGGCACGGGAGAAAACATACCCTCCTGTCGCTGCTGCTGGTTCCTGATCCGCTCTCTTCAGCTGATGAGATCACTGACCTGTCAGACAGGAGGGATGAAGAATATTTTGATCTTTTCATCCCGGAGGGTGATCATGCTCTCTATGCACTGGTGCAGGTTAGCGGTTTCATGGAGGTGATTAACGGAGCGCCCGGCGCGAGCGGTCCGGTGCTGGATCACTATAATGAGGCTGCAGTCAGGAGATATCTGGAAGAGATGTCAGGCACCATAGAGCCTGTGACAGGCCCGCTTTCAAACTATTTGCGCGCACTCTTTACCGACAGCATGGAGCTCGAGGGATCCAACTGGACAGGTGACATGAGGGAGGAGTTTTCCAGGCGCCGGGGCTATGACATCTTTCCGTTCCTGCCCTTCGTTCTCTTCCGTACCGGCTCAATGGGCAATATCACGGACTGGAGCTACGGTGCTGAGTCAGGTCCGGCATTCAGGAATATGATCAGCCGCATGCGGTATGATTTTGAGACAACAAAGGCGGAGTTGCTTGAAGAGAGGTTCCTGAAAAGCTTTGCACGGTGGTGCAGTGATCTGGGTGTCAGATCGAGAATGCAGGCATACGGCAGGGGGTTTTTTCCGCTGGAGAGCTGCATGGCCGTGGATATCCCCGAAGGAGAATCATGGACCATGAACTGGCTCAAACACCGCATAGGTGAGGAGATGCCGGAGAAAGATTACCGGCGCGGGCGGGCCTACACCATGGTCAACAAGTACGTTTCATCCGCTGCGCACCTGGCCGGCAAAAGGTTAATAAGCTGTGAGGAGATGACTGATACATACACTGTCTTCAATACCTCACTTGAAAACCTGAAAATGGGCAGTGATCAGAGTATTATATCAGGTATGACCCATTCCGTATTCCACGGATTCAACTACTCACCGCCAGAGGCACCGTGGCCCGGATGGATAAGGTACGGCGGTTATTTCCATGAGAATAATAACTGGTGGCCTTATTTTAACCTGCTGAATGATTATAAGGCACGACTTTCAGCGTTGCTGCAGAACTGTGACATGTATGCCGGTATTGCCCTGCTCCCGCCCACAGCCGATATGTGGAGCCTGATCGGGATGCAGAATGAGCCATTCCCCTCTGTTCTGCATGCCGAGCATCTGTCACTCGTATGGGAGGCAATTGCGAAAAACGGCAGCGGTTGCGACTATATATCCGAAAGGATTCTTCAGGATGCCACTGTTGCAGGAAGGAAGCTATGCTACGGTCCGAAGAAATACCATACCCTGCTCCTGGTAAGCGTGGAGAGCCTCTCTCCGGAGAGCGCCCGCAAGCTGCTGCAGTTTGTGCGAGCTGGAGGAAAGGTCTTTTGCATTGACACCGTTCCCTCAAAGTCAACAGGCTGGAGTGATCATGAAAGAAATGATGCCAACGTAAGGCTGCTTTTGGGAAAGATGAAAGCATACCCGCACCGGTTCATTGTACTGGAAAAGCCAGAAAATGACTATATAGGTTGGTATAAAACAGTTCAGGAGCGGTACCGGATTGAATCTTGGCTGAAAATTGAAGATCCTGATCCATTCCTTATGCAGACAAGATACAGCGCAACGGACGGGTCTGAATACCTCTTTATAGTTTATTCGCACCTGCACAAATCCCATAATACACGGTTGATTTTCTCCGGGGCACTTACCAGGTTTCATAGCTGCTCTGTCTGGATCCCGGAGACGGGAGAGAGAAAGCGGGTGTCGCTTGATCCGGATGGCGGCCTGACCGTTAATCTCGGTCCGGCCGAATCGTTGCTGTTTGCCTTTGACAATGTAAAGGCGGAGGAGGAGTGGAGACCACTGCCGGTGGCCGGCATTGCGATGCAAACGCTGGAGGAAAAATGGACTGCGGAGTTCAGACATTGCCGCGACGGATCCGTAAGGGACGTTGAGATGGGAAGGCTGACTGACCTGAAGGATCTGCCTGGTTACCTGAACTTTTCGGGAACGGTGATCTACCGTAACAGCCTGGTTTGTGAAGACCCTGCAGGAGCGGTCATGAACCTGGGCAAAGTATACGGAACTTCTGAGCTCAGGATAAACGGTGAGAGTTGCGGAGTGAAATGGTATGGACGCAGGATCTTCAGCATTGAAAAGTACCTGAAACCGGGAATAAATACCGTTGAGGTAACTGTCACCACCTCCATGGGCAACTATATGAAATCTTTGACTGACAATCCGATAGCCCAGTACTGGACAAACGCCGGTACAAAAAACCAGCCTCTGCAGTCGATGGGTATGACGGGTCCGGTCTGTTATTACAAAACTTGATATGAAAACAGGAAAGCTTCTATTATTGTTCATCCTTTCAGCGGTGGCGCTTCAGATGCAGGCCAAGGACTACAATGCATCCATGTTCGGTGCAAAATCAAACGGGACCACTCTCAATACGAGCTCTATCCAGAAGGGAATTGACTACATCAGCGAGAACGGCGGCGGCCGGCTGGTATTCTACGTAGGCCGGTATCTGACAGGAACCATCTACCTGAAGTCAAACGTAACCATACATCTTGAGGAGGGTGCGATACTTGTAGGTTCAACCAATCCCTTCGATTATGAAAAGAACTTTAACTGGACTGCAATGATTTTTGCCCTTGACCAGGAGAACATAGGTATCACCGGCAAGGGGGTGATTGACGGACAGGGTTTTCAGGTAGCCACCAACCTCGTGGACATGATCCACAAAGGGGTGGTAAAAGACCCGCTGAAATATGACCGCCCCAATGAAACCATCCGGCCCCAGAACATCTATTTCAGGGGCTGCCGGAACATAGTTATCAGGGACATCAATCTGCGGGATCCGGGAAGCTGGAACCAGCAGTATGATCAGTGCTGCAACCTGGTCATCGATAATATCAGGGTCGACAGCAAGTCATACTGGAACAATGACGGGGTTGACATTGTGGACTGTGACAGCGTGGTTGTTTCCAATTCTTATTTTGATGCAGCTGATGATGGCATATGCCTGAAATCGCACAGTGCCGACTTCGTTTGCCAGAACGTATGGATTCGAAACAACACGGTCCGGACAAGCGCCAACGGCATCAAATTCGGCACGGTGGGACGCGGAGGATTCCGTAACATCAGCATAGTTAATAACCTGGTGTTTGACACATACCGGTCGGCAATCACCTTTGCCGCTGTTGACGGGGGCTTTGTCGAGAATATTATTGTTGACAGTCTGCGGTCGCTTAATACTGGCAATGTCATATTTCTGAGGATAGGCGAACGGCGTGCCGGCAAAAAAGGGAGGATGAACGGGGTTATTATATCCAACGTCTATGCGGAGGTTCCGGCCACCAAGCCTGATGCCGGCTACAATTACGAGGGGCCGGTGGAAGATCTTCCGCGAAACATCTCTCCGTCGTCAATAGTGGGAATGCCGGATGCCATGATTGAAAATATTACTCTGAGAAATATTGAAATACACTACCCTGGAGGAGGCAACCCTCATTATGCAAAAGTAGGGCTTGATGAGCTTAACAAGGTACCTGAGATGGGGGCGAGCTACCCGGAATTTTCTATGTTTAAAGAGCTTCCTGCATGGGGTTTTTACATCAGGCATGCCAAGGGAATAACCTTCGATAATGTCAGACTGGTGTGTGATAAGCAAGACTATCGCACGGCAGTGGTATTGGATGATGTTAATGGTGCCACATTCAGGAACCTGGTAGTGAATGAACCCGGGGGCAGCAAGGCCCCGGTATTTCATTTCAGATCATCAGGAATTGTGCTTTAGGCTATTGTGGAACATCATCCCAGATCCTTCCTGGTCACCGGCAGAGCCTTCGGATTCTCCGGCCGTACTTTTCATAACCGGCATGATAGGCAACTCGCGCTGCCTCGATATGGAAGACAATAAAAAAACACACGGCCCCGAAATGGGCCGTGTGATCAGTGATTTTATTTCTTCTCCGGCAAGAAGACCAGTTCCAGCAGATCAGCCCTGTCAAGGAATTTCTTGGTCATCTTCTTTACTTTATTGACGGTAAACTTGTTAAGCACATCTGCATAGTTCCTGTCATCATTGCTGTCAATTCCCGTCAGGTAGTAGTTACGGACAGTATTTGCCCAGTAACTGTTGTGTTCTTTTTCCTCTTCACGTGTCTTCATCAGGTTACTAACAGTCTTTTCGAGGTCAATCTGCTTCGGACCGTTGCCGGCGATATTCTCCAGCTCCTTGTAAATGACGGATTTAAGCTCCTTCGCCCTCTCCGGATCACACTCAAATGCAACAATAAGCATTGATTTTTCCTCCGGCCTTTTCTGTATCGAGGCATTTACGGAGACACCGTAGGTGCCACCCTCTTCCTCCCGTACCTTTTCTGTATAAACAAGATCGAGTATACCCTTAAGAATATCCATTCCCAGGTATTCAGCGGGTTTGTATTTGAAACCGGCCGAGTAGCTCATGATTACTGTTGCCTTCGGAACAGTGAGCGGGATTGCTATTTCTTTTTTAACTGTGCCCTCGGGCTGATCCATTCCCAGGTTCCTGTATGTCTCGGTGAGGTATTTCGAGGGAAGTGATCCGATATAGTGGGATGCCATCTCGCGGGCAACCGCTTCATCAATATTTCCGGTTATGAAGAACGTAAAGGAAGAAGCATCGTCAAATGCAGTCTGATAGATGTAGTTGATGTCGTCGTATTTCAGCAGCTTCATTGATTCAGGAGTCAGGAGGAAAGTTCTGGGGTGGTACCCTGACATGTTCATCTGGAGACTGTCAGACATGATTTTGTTCGGGTCTTTCTGCATCATGGTTATCACCGCTGTAAATCTTCCGATGATGGCATTGTACGCCTCCCTGTTAAAGTTGGGACGTGCGAACCGGAGGTAGAGCAGCTGCATCATGGTCTCGAAATCCTTCGGGGTGGAGGATCCGGTTATGGTCTGCATTGTTTCCTGTATACCAAGAGAGACGGAGGCTTTCTTTCCTGCTAGCAGCTTGGTCAGAGCCACGTTGTCATATTCTCCTGCTCCGTACATTGAGATTACCTGCGGGAAGAGATTCAGGGCCGGTTCAAGTGAATCGGGATAAAACGATGAACCGCCGAAGGCGTAAGCGCTTAAGCTCACGTTATCTTTTTCATAATCAGCATGTTTAAAGATTACTTTAGCACCGTTGGCAAGGGTCCACTCGGTGGCTCCAAACTGAGGCAGCGAAACGGTTTTTATTATTTCAGCTCCTTTCAACTCCCCGGAAATAAGGTCTGTACCGCCGGTTATATCATCGTAGGGTTTAATGTCTGCTGAAGCCACCTTCTCCAATATTGTCATCGCCTCTGCCTCTGTCATGTGCTCCTTGTCATCAGGACCCTGGATAGTGATGAACCTGTTATCATCGGTCACCAGTTCCCTGAGCCTGGAGATTACCTCTTCAAGGGTAATCTCAGGCAGCATTTCCTTATAGTAGTTGTACTGCGCATCCATTGACGGGATGGGTTCCCCGGTCAGGAAATGATCACTGACCTGTCCGGCCCAGTCGTCATTGCTTATCTTGTCTTTTTGCTTATACAGATTTTCAAAATTGGACAGCATATTAGCCTTGGCCCTCTCAAGTTCCCCTTTGGTAAATCCATGACGACGGGCTCTCTCCAGTTCCGTCAGCGCGGCTTCAAATCCTTTGGCTTCCTCTCCGTCATTGGTGTAGGCCGCAAGGTTGAGGGCATTGTAGTTCCTGGGAAGGTCGGATGAGTAGCTGAGAGCACCGGCTATAAAGGGAGGAGTTCCTTTCTGTACCAGTTCATTGAACCGGTTGCCCATCATGGTGTTTATCAGGGATGTAACGAATCCGTCACGTATGTAATCCAGATTCCTTGCCCTCTTGTCCGGTTCACGGTCAATGATCATAAGACTCACGGTTGTCCTCGGGGCCTCAGGGTCAGTTACGAGGAGATATTTTGTCCCCTTCTTTTCCGTGAGGAGATTCTCCGGCCTTGGCAGAGGATTTTCTACCGCAGGGATGGGGGAGAAGATGCTTCTGATTTTAGCCTCCACCTCATCCACGTTGAAGTCGCCCACCACTGCAATAGCCTGCAGGTCTGTCCGGTACCAGTCATGGTAGAAAGCCCTCAGTGTCTCAGGGTCAAAATTCTTAATAACTGCGGTGTCGCCGATTATATCACGTTTGGCATACATCGAGCCTTCATAAACTACGGGAAGCATCTGTGTCATCATCCGCCACTGGGCGTTGCGCCTGCTGCGCCACTCCTCCAGGATAACGCCGCGCTCCTTGTTTATCTCCTCCTCATCAAGAGTGAGGAAATCGGACCAGTCTGCGAGGATCATCAGACAGGTGTCAATCAGTCCGGGCTTGTCAACCGGGACATCGCTGAGGTTATAGACGGTCTCGTCAAAGCTGGTGTAGGCATTTATATTGCGGCCAAAGGCGACACCGTGGCGTTCAAGGGTGTTGAGGATGCCTTTTCCGGGGAAGTGTTTTGTACCGTTGAAGGCCATATGTTCCAGGAAATGCGCCAGTCCGTTCTGGTTGTCCTTTTCAAGGATGGCCCCCACGTTCTGGATGATGTAGTAGCTGGCCCTGCCTGCCGGTTCCGTATTGTGTCGGATGTAGTAGGTAAGACCGTTTTCAAGTTTACCGATCCGGTAATCCGGATCAACTGGAACAGATTTGTCTGTATTTCCCTGTGCGTTCACTGACATGCAGACAGCAACAAGAACCAGGAAAACAAAAGTCTTTTTCATGATTATCAGGATTTGAAATTGTGAGACATTGACAACACTTATCAATACCAAAATTAGATAAAAAAACCATCACCCGGATGGTTTTTATATCTCTTTTTTCAATACTGTTCAGAAGAGCCCGTGAAGCTCGGCATTGATTTTGTCAATAACTTCGCTCAGGTGTTCCTTGTTCTCGGGGAAATCATAATAGTCCGCCTCAAGTATCAGCAGCTTCCCGAGCTTGTATGATTCGATCCATGCCTCGTAGCGCTCATTGAGTCTTTTGAGGTAATCGAGCCTGATGGAGCTTTCATACTCACGGCCACGTTTCTGGATCTGGTTGACGAGTGTGGGGACGGAAGCCCGCAGGTAAAGGAGCAGGTCAGGGGGCTCCACCAGTGAGCTCATCAGTTTGAACAGGGTGAAGTAGTTCTCAAAGTCACGGGTTGACATGAGTCCCATTGCGTGAAGGTTTGGGGCAAAAATATATGCGTCTTCGTATATGGTGCGGTCCTGGACTATGGTGTTCTTTGCCTTTTTGATTTCCAGTACCTGGCTGAAGCGGGAGTTCAGGAAGTAGATCTGCAGGTTGAATGACCATCTCTGCATGTCTTCATAGAAGTCATTCAGGTATGGGTTGTCATCAACATCCTCGTAATGAGGCTGCCAGCCGTAATGTTTTGAGAGCAGTCCGGCCAGCGTAGTCTTTCCTGATCCGATATTGCCTGCTATGGCTATATGCATAAAACGATTCTTTATTTCCGTGGCTAAATATAGGAAAAAGGGAAGGAGAAGTGCCTTCTGTTGATAAAAAGATTTTACATGCCGGCGGTTTTCAGGACACTCTCAACGTACTCCCTCGAGTTGGACAGGCGTGGCGTCTTGTTTTGTCCACCGAGCTTGTCTTTTTCCCTGAACCACCTGTAAAATGTACCTCCCGGCACCATCCTCAGCAGGGGACGGGTAAGGGTCAGGTTTTTATATCTTTTGGCCTCATAGTCAGAGTTGAGTGCTTTCAGGGTGGCATCCAGTATTTCGATAAAATGCTCGGGATCATCAGGAGCTCTTTCAAATTCAATCACCCATTCATGTGCACCGCGGCTCTCGTCGGCCATGTATACAGGTCCTGCGGTGTATTCGGTTATATGTGCGTTAGTGCCGTGGCAGGCCTTTTCAAGCGCCTTTTCTGCATTATCAATGATAAGCTCTTCGCCGAAGGCGTTGATATAGAACTTGGTACGGCCGGTAATCCTGATCTTGTGCGGATACAGGTTTGTAAACTCGACGGTATCACCAATCCTGTATCGCCAGAGGCCTCCGTCAGTTGAGATCACCACTGCGTAATTTACCCCCTTTTCAACTTCTTCTATAGTCAGTGTACGGGGGTTATCCGTGTCTGCGTCTTCGGCGCGGATGAATTCATAATAGATTCCGTAATCAAGCATCAGGAGCATTGAGCTGTCCGTCAGGTCGTCCTGAATGGCGAAGAAGCCTTCGGAAGCATTGTAAGTCTCCATGAAGTGCATCTTCGGGTCCGGCATCAGTTTACGGTACTGTTCACGGTACGGTGCAAAGCTGACGCCGCCATGAAAAAATACCTCGAGGTTTGGCCAGACCTGGTGAAGATTGGCTTTGCCGGTGGTTTTCAGTATATGGTGTATTAGGACGAGGTTCCACGATGGTACACCGGAGATGCTGGTGATATTCATCTCTACCGTCATCTCCGTTATCATCCTCATTTTTTCCTCGAAGTCCTCAATAAGGGCGATGCGTGCCGGCGGGGTTCTGATCAGGTCCGCATAGGCCGGTGCATTTTCTATCAATATGGCCGAGAGATCACCGTAGAGAGAGTTATTGCTGAAGCTGTTGATCTGGTGACTGCCCCCGAGGGTGAGGCCTTTGCCTAAAAATATCCTGGTTGCAGGGTTAAGGGAGGTGTAAAGCACAAGGCAGTCCTTGGCGCCCCGGTAATGAGTGTCTTCGAGAGACTCGCGGGTGATGGGAATAAACTTGCTCTTTGTACTTGTTGTACCTGAAGATTTGGCGAACCATTTCACTTCACCGGGCCAGAGCACATTCTTTTCACCTGCCCGCAGCCGGTCAACGTAGGGGATCAGATCCTCGTATGTCTGTACCGGCACATTATTGCAGAACTGTTCATGGCTTTCCACAGCTGCATAACCGTGTTCTCTGCCCCAGATGGTATCCCTGCTCCCTGCAATGAGACGTGTCAGAACCTCCTGCTGGCTCTCCGCCGGGTATTTCCTGAAGAGATCAATCTGTGACAGACGTTTGGTATTAATCCATTTGATTACGGAGGGGATAAAGGGCATTGGTTTAATTTTGTTCAAAGATAGCTAAAGAGTGATTAATTTACCTGAAAATATCCTTCAGGACCTGCAGTGAGCGAATTTCCCTGATGCCGGGAAGGTGGAGGCTGTAGTATTTCAGTAGCCTCGCCAGCAGGTCAGTACGTTCATCTCCGGAGAGTCTCAGCGATGCAATCCCTGTCGCCGGCATCTGCAGCAGCATGTTAAGAGTTCGTGCCCCTGCCGGATCAAGGTAGTCGGGATGCAGCGGCTGCTGACTGGTGAACTGGCCGGTAAGCATGTCAAACCAGCAGCTGGTCATCCCGGTATGCGATGGACCTATCCCGGCATAGTCGGTAAATGCAACCAAGAACCAGAGATGAAAGTTGCTGATGCCTGAATCCATCTCGTCAAGGGTGATTACAGACGACTCTATGAAATCAAACAGCAGCCTGTTGGCATCTTCCTCCCGGATGACATTGTAGAGGATCTCGCTGATGAACATGGCAACGGAGGTCCGGGTTATATCACCGTGAATTTGCTTTGGGATGTAGGCAAGGCTCATCTCCTTCAGATTGTATAGTTCTCTGTTTTCGCGATGATAAAGCTCGAGGTTAAAGATATTCAGGGGCTGGAAATAATTGAATTTCGCGCTGCCGCGCCTCGTGGAGATCCCCTTCGCCATCACTGAAATGCGGCCGTAATCACTGGTATAGAATTGGGCAATCAGTGAATTGTCCGAATACCGGACGTGATGGAGCAGTATGGCTTTTGTCCCTGTCAACATGGCTGGCCTGATCACATCAAATGTATTAAAGTTTCATCACAGCATACTGCGAAGCGGGACTCTGAGTTTATAAGAAAAGATAATTACTGCAATTCAGCGAAGATGGAATCAGCATCCAGGGATCAGCTTCTCAGGCGGATAGCCAGGCTTGTTCGCCAGAACAAGGAGCTGGAGGAGCAGGTTAAAAAGCTGGAGAAAGAAAAGGACCGGCTGCTGGAAACAACGGAGAAATACAGGCTTCTTGTAGAGAACAATGAACTCAGGGGAGTCAGGGTTGCTGAGGAGGAGAGGACTCTCAAGTTCAATATGGTTACTGTATTGTTTGCAGACATACAGGGTTTTACGAATCTTACTGAAGGGATGGACCCCGGAGGGGTGATGGATGAGCTGGATGAGATCTTTTTCGAATTTGACAGGATAATTGGCAAATACCATGTTGAAAAGATAAGGACCATAGGTGACACATATATGTGCGCCGGAGGTATTCCTTCAAAAAATATTACCAACCCGGTAGAGGTAGTAATGGCGGCTGTTGAGCTGAGACGGTTTTTAAGGCAGTACGAAGCAGCACGCAGGGGTGAAGAGAGGATCTGGAACCTGAAGATAGGCATACACACGGGTCCGGTCTCTGCAACCATTTCCGGGAAGAATAAGGTGTCCTATGATATAAAGGGACGGGCTGTTAATACAGCAAGCCGCATACAGGGGGTTTCAGACAGGGATTCCATCCTGGTTTCCGTGATGACGTACGAGCTGGTTAAGGAGTTCTTCAGCTGTGTTTATTACGGGAAGCTGCCAGTGAAATATACCGGTAATATCCAGATGTATCAGGTGGAGGGATTGCTGCCAGGGCTCTCCGCTGACGGCAACGGATCTGTACCCAACGAAGCCTTCAGGGTTAAGTTCGGGCTGATTCAGTTCACTGATATCCAGGAGGTAATTCTCGATAAGCTCGAAAAGGAGCTTCCCGATTATCTCTTTTATCACAATGTCAAGCACACTGTTGATGTGGTCACGGAGGTTGAGCTTATCGGCTGGGCTGAAGGGTGCAACGATGAGCAGATCCTGATGCTGAAGATGGCTGCGCTGTTCCATGATGCCGGCCATACTGTCTCGTATGATGATCATGAGTACCAGGGGACTCTCCTGGCCCGGAGCATGCTGCCTGATTACGGTTACAGCAGTGAACAGATTGAACGCATCTGCAGTATCATCATGTCAACGAAACTTCCGCCGAAGCCTTCCGATCTTCTGGAACAGATCATCTGCGATTCTGATCTTGACTATCTTGGGAGAAGCGATTTCATACCGGTTTCCAACACACTGTACGAGGAGCTGAAGGCACAGGACAAGATCACTAATCTCAATGACTGGAACAGGTTGCAGGTGAAATTCATCTCAGGGCACCAGTATTTCACCGGTACTGCCCGCCGCCTGCGGGAGGTTAACAAGAAGCTTCAGATTGAAAGGATCCGGAGTCTGATCACTGACAACTGATTATCTTATTACCAGCATCTTAGTCACCCCGGCCAGGTTTCCGTCTTTCGTAGTGCAAAACACCAGGTAAACACCTGTTGCCACCCGCTGACCCCTGTAGTTAAGCAGGTCCCATGTGGCCTGTCCTCCCAGTGAGGTACCCTCCCAGACCAGGTTACCGCTGACATCGGTGATTTTTACGGAAGAATTCTCAACCAGCCCGGTGACCGTCACCACTCCTTCAAAATCTTCCCGTACCGGGTTAGGGAAGGCGTACATGCCCGAGTAGTCATCAACTCCGGCGGTGGCTTCACCCCGGTATGAAACGATTCCTTCTGCTGTTCCGAACCACACTTCACCGCTGATTCCGTTAACGGCTATTTTAACTATGTTGTCAGAGAGAAGCGGGCTGTTTCCGGCATCGAAGCGGGCCAGTTCCTTCCTGGCATCGTCCGTCATCAGAAAGGCACCTGAGCTTAGAGTACCGAACCATTTCCTGTTTGCACCGTCAACGGTGATTGCAGTTACCGTCTGTGTACCAAGGAGGTAGTCGGCCAGGCCAGATCCGTCATTTCTTGGTATCTTGATGCGGGATGCCTTCATCTCGGATGAGAAGGCTTTACCGGGGTTGTAATATACCACAGGCCCCATGTCAGTCCCCACCCAGATATTTCCGTCAAGATCCTGTGCAATTGAGTAGAGGTTGTTCATGGTATGCCCCTCTGTATCCTGTACCTGGAGCCTGATATACCTGTCGTCGGAGGTGTTTGCGGGGGTGCCGGCAGGGTCATAGACCAGCAGACCGTTTCCCCTCGGGAGTACCGCCCAGATGTACTGATTACGGTCAATTATCATGTCGCCGACTGCTGTTACGCTGAGGTTTAACGGTGTAGCTATCCAGTTACCGTCAGGGGTGAGGGCCTTCAGGTTGCCAGTGACACCGGTCTGGGTCATCCAGAGGTTTCCGTCATGGTCCCAGGCAAGGCCGCAGATGCGGGTATAATTCTCTCCGGGCCTGATGCTGGCCAGCGGGGAGTTGTACTGGTTGTAATTATTGATCAGTTCGCCGTCAAGGAATTCATAGAGACCGTTTCCCCATGACGACACGAAAAAGTGATTCTCATTATCGGGATCAGCAATCACGCGCATTGCATCCCTGTCTGCCTCACCGTAAAAGATATGGCTTTTCCAGCTGTCGCCGTTGCCGGTAAAGATCTGCAGCGGACGGTATACGTTACCCCATGCGTTGTCAACCGTACCGCCTGTCACATAGAAATTACTGCCTGAGAATACGATATCTGCAACATTCTCAGTATATGGGCCGGGGAGTGTATGATTGGTGAACCGGATGTAATCCCGAGTCGAGACCAGTCCAACCGATGCATCTGCTATCCAGAGATCCTGACCGGAAGTCAAAGTCCCGGAGGGATTCGTTTCTGCCCAGCCGTAGGCGGTGATCTGCCTGATTACTTCGCCCTGCGCGGAAAAGATTGTGACTGAGGAGGAGAGGGAGGCGACTACCTGGTTGCCGTTGCCATCCAGCGCCCTGAAGGTTCCGGCAGGTTCTTCAGCTATAAGTGCTGCAGACTGACCGGGGGTGATCAGGAACAGGGAGTCTCGTGAACCGGCCAGAGAAGCGCTTCCCGGTTTTGTTATCATCAGTGACGAACCTGCAATGGTGATATTGCTGTAAGCTGCTCCGGGTTCGGGAAAGCCTTCCAGTCTTTCCCAGTTGCCAAAGTAGGAGAGTCCCGGGCGGTTCAGAGGAGCAGACCAGATGCCCCTGTCAGTAGATGCATAAATACGGCTGTTCAGTATTTCCGATTCGCTCACGCTGTTTGTTTCTCCGTCGGGCCCTGGCCTCCAGGTGTCAGCTATATAGCGTCCTTTTATGTCAACCACAACTATTCCGAAGCTTGATGAAAGCATTGCGCGGCTCCCGGCGACGGTTACGCTGTTGATCTCCTTCAGACCGGGTATATATTTATTTTTAATATCCGGGATGTGGGTGATGATCCCTTTTTTTACTATGTCAATGCCGGTGCTCCGGTATACGATTACCAGGGACTCTTCGGCATCACACCAGGCAAGATGAGATATGGCTGTCTCGGTCAGCCCCGAAACCTTTGAAAGCTTTGAGGCGGTACCGCTATTGAGATCATAGATGAGTATTCCCGATCCTGTTGATGACCAGATCTTGCCTCCGCCGGCGGCAATGCTGAATGCTCTGCTGTAGGGAAGGTGATCATTCCAGGAACCCACGGCACCCTGTCCTGAGGCCAGGAGTGTTGAGAGAAGAAATAATGCTGCCGGGATGATCTGTTTCATTTTGCCGTTGTTGCCTGCAGTTCAGGGCGGGTTATTCATTCAAGTCTTTCAGGAAGGATATTAGCTGGCGCATTGCCCTGGCTCTGTGGGATATGCTGTTTTTCTCCTGCAGCGGGATCTCGGCAAAGGTTTTGTCAGAACCGGTTGCCCTGAAGACCGGATCATATCCGAAACCGCCGTTGCCTTTTCTTTCTGTTGTGATTTCACCTTCAACGATACCCTCGAAAAGATACTCCCTGTCGTCAAGTATAAGGGCAATCACTGTTCTGAACCGCGCACTCCTGTCATTCGCACAGTGCATCTCACAAAGAAGTTTGTCGATGTTGTCATCAAAGCTTTTGCTCTCGCCGGCGTACCTGGCGGAATAGACTCCGGGAGCGCCCCCGAGGGCGGTGACTTCCAATCCTGTATCGTCAGCGAAGACATTCATCCGTGTCTTTCCATGGACGTATCTGGCTTTGAAGAGTGCGTTTTCTTCAAGCGTATCGGCATCTTCCGGGATCTCTTCGGTAATGTTGAGGTCAGACAGGCCAATTATTCTGAAATTACTATCGAGAAGATCACTTATCTCCCTGACTTTATGTTTGTTATTGGTGGCAAATACAAGTTCCATAGTTATGACGGGTAAAAGGCAAAATTAATCATTGCATCGTGACAGGGTGGCAGCGGCATACCAAAACGCTAAAATATTAGTTTATTTTTGTATAGATCACACTTTGTAATCCTCTATGGTTATCAACTCTTTCCGATGGCTTGTCATAACCGGCATCATGCTTCTTGCAGGTGCGGTTTACGGCCATATTGACGCCGGGGGAGTTCCGGGGGAGAGATCCGGAAGTCTTCAGGAAGAGAGAGCGGGGACTTCCAACGGAACAATTACGGGAGAGAAACCGGCGAATATCTCCGGAACAGTTCAGCGACAGATCCCAGAGTCTGACAACCGCATAAAGGGTGTTTATGACTACAGGAGCGGCAGGAGTCTTGATGCATCGGCTGGCGCACCCGTTCTGGAATACCGTGACGGGATTATCTTCATTATGGAGGAAATGCCGGATATAGAGTACTCCTATTTTCTTGCCGGTCCTGACCTTGAATGGACTTCCTGGAGTGATAGGGCTTACAAGGAATATACGGATCTTGACCGCGGCAGGTATACTTTCCTGTACCGTTTCCGTGTACATGGTGATGATATTTCCGGGGAAGGTTCATTCAGTTTCAGGGTAAAGGCGCCATGGTATTTATCGCCGCTTGCCTGGATTATATATCCTTTGCTGCTGGTGCTGGGCGGGGTGCTTCTCCGGATACGCACGCACAGGCTGTATATGGAGCGGCAGAAGAGGCTGGAGCAGCTTATTGCCGAAAGGACCGAGGAATTGCAGCACGAGAAGGAGAAGTCTGACAATCTGCTGGCTAACATGTTACCCAAGGGCACTGCTGAGGAGATAATGCTGAAGGGAAAGGCAGACAAGAGGAAGTACAATTTTGTAACTGTTCTGTTTTCGGATATCCAGGGATTTACCAGGATAGCTGAAGAGATGAATCCCGAGCTTCTTATTGATGAGCTCGATCGTTTTTTCTTTCATTTTGACTCCGTTGCCGAGAAGTACCGTATTGAAAAGATCAAGACGATAGGTGATGCCTACATGTGTGCCGGAGGTATTCCGGAGAGGAACAGGACCAACCCTGTAGAGGTGGTTCTGGCAGCTCTTGAGATGCAGAAGTACATGCAGCAGATGAAGAATGACCCGTCAAGACCGGCAGCGAGGTTCTGGGATATCAGGATAGGTATCCATACGGGGACTGTGGTGGCCGGGGTTGTGGGGCACAAGAAGATTACCTATGACATCTGGGGTGATACGGTTAACACGGCAAGCAGGATGGAGTCGTCAGGCGAACCGGGAAAGATCAATATCTCCGGCACCACCTACGAGTTTGTGAAAGAATATTTTACCTGTGATTACCGCGGCAGGATGCCGGTGAAGTACAAGGGTGACCTCGACATGTATTTTGTTACGGGTATAAGGCCTGAGCTGCGCGGGGAGGACGGTTCGCCCAACGGGCGGTTTATGACAAAGATTGAGATGATACGTGTCCTCGATGTCGAGGAGCACGTCTTTGGAAAATATTCAGAGATTGCCTCCCCGGATCTCTTCTTTCACAGTGTTGACTATATCAGGAGTGTCGCTCTGCAGGCTGATCTTCTTGCAAGGGCCGAGAAGCTGACGGACCTTGAATATGTACATCTGAGACTGGCATCGATCTTCATCTACTTTGGCTATGCTTTTGACTACAATGATCCGGAGGCTGCAACGCTGAAGCGGGCAGGAGAGATACTGCTTGTTTACGGTTTCGGAGGTCAGACGCTAAAGGCGGTTTCTGACCTGATAGTATCCGCGCCCTATCCGCAGCAGGAGAGTGCAGCGGGCAGGGTGCTTCATGATGCTGTATATGATTTTACCGGCAGGGTCGATTTTGTGGCAATGATTGACAGGCTGTACCGCGAGGAGAAGGCTTACGGAAAGATATATGACGAAAAAGCCTGGTTCAGAAAAATAGCTTCGCAGATTAATGATAACGGGTTCCTTACGGGGACTGCACAGAAGTTACGGTCTGTGCCTGCTGATGAGCAACTTAATGCGCTCCGTGTATTTGCCGGTGGGAAGCTCAACAATAGTTAAAATCATTTGGAACTTTGGTTTAAAACCGTACATTTGAAAAATCCAAAAATTGAGATCATGGTAAATTTAGATTGGAACAATCTTCCTTTTGGCTACATTAAAACGGACTTCAACGTACGGTGTTACTATAAGAACGGACAGTGGAGCAAACCTGAGATATCAGAATCAGATACCATCAGTATTCATATTGCTGCCACGGGGTTGCATTACGGCCAGGAGGCTTTTGAGGGCATGAAGGCTTACCGGGGCCGTGACGGCAATGTAAGACTGTTCCGGTGGGATGAGAACGCCAAAAGGCTTATCTCCTCGGCCAAAGGAGTGCACATGGCACCGGTGCCGGTTGAACTGTTCAAAGAGGCTGTCTTTACTGCGGTGAGGCTAAATGAGAAATTTGTTCCGCCTTATGGCTCGGGCGCATCACTGTATGTCAGGCCCGTTCTCTACGGCAGTGGTGCTGAGGTAGGTGTCAAACCTGCATCGGAATACACCTTCATCGTGTTCGTATCACCTGTCGGTCCTTACTTCAAGGGAGGCGTTAAGCCTGTGAACATGATGATCTGTCGCGACGTTGACCGTGCCGCACCGCTTGGTACCGGGAATATTAAAGTCGGAGGCAACTATGCTGCCAGCCTCAGGGCCATCGTCAAGGCCCATGATCTCGGTTACGGCAACGCACTCTTCCTGGATGCTCTGGAGAAGAAATACATAGACGAGTGCGGCCCGGCAAATTTCTTTGGTATAAAGAACAATACATACATCACTCCTAAGTCAGACTCGATCCTTCCTTCAATCACCAACAAGAGCCTTATAGCGATAGCTGAAAGCATGGGCATAACAACCGAGCGTCGCAGGATACCTGTTGAGGAGCTGGCAGAGTTTGAGGAGACCGGAGCCTGCGGTACTGCTGCCGTTATAAGCCCCATTGCCAAAATCGTTGATCCCGATACCGGAAAGGTCTATGAGTATTGCAAGGATGGCAAGCCGGGACCTGTCTCAATGAAGCTGTTCAATAAGCTGGTAGGCATCCAGTACGGGGATGAGCCGGATGAATTTGGATGGATGACGGTTGTGGAGGCCTGATCTCATTTTAAACACTATTGGTTTACTCCGGTAAGGCTTAGGATTTTACTGCCTTATGGCCGTGACCACCTGACATTGTTGCGAATGACCTTCACTGCTTAAAAAAATGCAGTGTGATTGAAGGATTTGGCGGTTTGTGTGCTATTTTTGACGCAAAGTTTCAGTAGTGGCAATAACAACGGGAGGAATATCCAGATACAGGCTCGGCAGTTCATATGTCACACTGGTTGTTAGTGTCTCACTGGTTCTGTTCCTCCTAGGCATTCTCGGGATGGTGCTGATAAACGCAAGGCAGTTGTCCGACTACTTCAGGGAGAGCCTCTCATTTACCATAATGCTGAAGGAGGATGCCCGGGAGGCCGATATAAGGATGTTGCAGAAGGAACTTGATGCCAGGCCTTTTGTCAAAAAAACCGAGTACGTTTCAAAAGATCAGGCTGCTGTCAAGCTTCAGGAGGAACTTGGCGAGGACTTCCTGAACTATCTTGGCTACAATCCCCTGATGCCGACAATTGATGTGTATCTGCAGGCCAGGTACACTCACCCCGACAGCGTGATAAAACTTGAGAAAATAATTTCAGAATACCCGGTTGTGGATGAGGTTTATTATCAGGAATCACTACTTAACCTGATCAATGACTTTGTCCGGGAGATCAGCGCATTTCTTTTGATAATAAGTCTCTTGCTGTTCCTGATTGCCCTGACGATCATCAATAACACAATTCGTCTGTCGATCTATTCCAAAAGATTCCTGATAAACACAATGCAGCTTATAGGTGCAAACAGGTCTTTTATACGGAAGCCCTTCCTGTTGCGGAGTCTCTTTTTCGGTTTTCTTGCCGCGCTGATTGCCATTGGTCTGCTGATGGGGCTTATGTATCTGATAGAGAAGGAATTTTTTGCACTTTTTACCTATGAGAATATCAATCTTTTTCTTCTTCTCTGTCTGGCACTGGTGGTTGCCGGGGTGGTTATAAACGGGATTTCTACTTTTTTTGCCGTGAACAGGTATCTCGGCATACACGAGGATAAATTATATTACTAGAAAGTTATGGTTGCTAAAAAGGAAGAAGAAAAGAAGACCGGTTTTGCCCTGGGACGGGAGAATTACAAGTTGATGGCCCTGGGCTTCGCCGTCATAATTATCGGTTTTATTTTAATGGCTGGGGGGAGATCCGATGACCCTAAGGTTTTTTCGGAAGATATCTTCAGTTTCCGCAGAGTCACCCTTGCCCCGCTGATTGTGCTGGCCGGGTTTATCTTCGAGATATATGCAATAATGAAAAAGCCGCGCGAATAAGACAGAGGGCTTTGATTAATCTGACGACTGAGAATGAATTGGTATGAAGCCCTGATTTTCGGGCTGGTGCAGGGATTGACAGAGTTTCTTCCTGTCAGCAGTGACGGACATCTTGAGATTGTGAAGTTTCTCTTTGGAGGGATCGAGGAGAGTTTCCTCTTTTCCGTGGCGGTGCACGGTGCAACTGTGCTGAGTATTCTGGTTGTCTTCCGGAAGGATATTATGAATTTATTCGGTGGTGTGTTAAAATTCAGGATGAATGAGGAGACGGTCTATGCACTGAAGCTTATTGTTTCAATGATACCGGTTGCCATTGTTGGTTTTACTCTCAAAGACGAGGTTGAGTCACTTTTTGTTGCTGATATGGATATCACGGGATCCTTCCTGCTGGTTACTGCTCTCTTTTTGCTTGTAGGACATTTTGTGCCTAAAAGGGAAAAACCGATTACCTATGGCGGGGCCTTCCTGATGGGAATAGCACAGGCACTGGCCGTTCTGCCGGGATTATCCAGGTCGGGATCGACGATCTCAACCGGCCTGGCGCTTGGAAACAGCAAGAACGACCTGGCCCGGTTCTCATTCCTTATGGTAATCGTACCTATAGTTGGAGCCAATTTTATGGAGGCGGTTACCCTGGAACCCCAGGCAGCAGACGGAGTGTTGTTCCCGCTGATAGTGGCATTTGTGGCGGCTTTTGTGTCTGGGTATGTCGCCTGCAGATGGATGATAGACATTGTGAAGAAGGGTAAACTTGGGTGGTTTGCCCTCTATTGCATACTTATTGGACTTACGTTGATAATATTTGCCTGAAAGTGCTGAAGAGCTGTACCGACTTTGAGGAAGGCGAAGTATTGCTGTTGCAGAAACCGCTTTACTGGACATCCTTTGATTTGGTGAACAAGGTGAAGATGGCTGTAAGGTATCACTGCGGTCTTAAAAAGCTTAAGGTAGGTCATGCCGGGACGCTGGACCCCCTGGCCACGGGACTGATGATTGTCTGTACAGGAAAAGCTACCCGTCGTGTTGAGGAGTTCCGGGACCTGGACAAGACGTACACGGCGGTGATACGGTTCGGTCAGACGACTCCTTCTTTTGACCTTGAAAGTGAGGTGGATGGAGAGTTTCCTTCCGGTCATATAACAGAGGAGATGATCCGAGTTGCGCTGAAGAGTTTTTTGGGTGAGCAGGATCAGGAGCCTCCGCTCTTCTCTGCCAAGTTTGTTGATGGGAAGAGGGCATATGAGCTTGCAAGGAAGAAGATAGAGAGGAAGCTTGACAAGGTGAAGGTTGTGTTCCGTGAGCTGGAGCTTCTCAGTTTTACCGGCACCGATGCAAAGATAAGGATTGTATGCAGCAAGGGCACCTATGTCAGGGCTTTTGCGCGTGATCTGGGTCTGGCCCTAGGCAGCGGCGGGCATCTCAGGGCTCTGGTTCGGGATAGTATTGGCGATTACACACTTGAAAAGGCGCTGACGGTGGAAGAGTTGAAATTTATTTTGGAAAATTTGAAACAAAGTGATAATTCATTCGTATAAATAATCTTGCACTAACGGATTTTGATCATGAAACTATCTCAATTTAAGTACACGTTGCCTCAGGATCTGATTGCACTTTATCCCTCTAAAAACAGGGATGAATCGCGGCTGATGGTAGTGCACAGGGATACCGGTGAGGTTGAGCATAAGGTTTTCAAGGACATCGTTGAGTATTTCAGGGAGCAGGATGTGGTTGTTTTCAACAACACCAAGGTATTTCCTGCCAGGTTGTACGGGAACAAGGAGAAGACCGGGGCTGAGATTGAGGTCTTTCTTCTGCGGGAACTGAACCGGGAGCAGAGGCTCTGGGATGTCCTGGTTGATCCCGCGAGAAAGATCAGGATTGGCAACAAGCTCTACTTCGGGGAGGATGATCTGCTCGTTGCGGAGGTAATTGACAATACAACATCCAGGGGCAGGACCCTTCGCTTTCTCTTTGACGGAACGTACGAGGAGTTCAAGCAGACACTTTATTCGCTCGGCGAGACACCCCTTCCCAAATTCATCAACAGGCCTGTTGAACCGGAGGACAATGAGCGTTACCAGACCATCTTTGCAAAGCATGAAGGCGCGGTGGCGGCACCTACTGCAGGGCTGCATTTCAGCAGAGAGTTGCTCAAGAGGCTAGAGATCGTGGGTGTTGAGTTTGCCGAGATCACGCTTCATGTAGGTCTGGGCAACTTCCGGAACGTGGATGTGGAGGATCTTACAAAGCATAAGGTTGATTCCGAGAGAATTCTTATCTCCGAGGAGGCTGCTGTGCTGATCAACAGGGCGAAGGAGAGAAAAAGCCGGGTTTGTGCAGTTGGAACAACTGTCATCAGGACGCTTGAGAGTTCAGTTTCGACGTCAGGATTGGTAAAACCTTTCAACGGATGGACGAACAAGTTCATTTTCCCGCCTTATGATTTCAAGGTTCCTGATATGCTGGTAAGCAACTTCCATCTGCCTTATTCAACACTTCTGATGATGGTTTCTGCCTTTGCAGGCTACAATCTTTTGTTTGATGCATACCGCACGGCCATCAAGGAAAAATATAGGTTCGGAACATATGGAGATGCCATGCTAATACTCTAGTATACAGTCAATAGTAACGTTGTAGGTCAAGTTGAAATTTATATAAATTGTGCCGGCAAATATTGCCGGCACTTTTATTTTTATCTGAATTTCAGGCTTTAAGTGATGAAAAGTACTGCAATGAAGCAACCATTTTCCCGTTTCCTGAGTATAAGTTACATACAGCACTTGAAGGTACCACATAAAACCTGTAAAATGTTAAGACATAAAACGGCAATACTTTCATTGCTGGTCATTTTTTTCGTTTTTATATCCGGTTCATCACTTTCCGCTCAATGCGGATTGGATAAAGAATCATGTATTGTACAGGGTTTTGGTTCTGTCGCAATGCAAAATCTTAGTATAGGCCCCCCGGAATATGCTCTTGGTGCACCCAACGGGTCAGCAGCACAATTTTATGATAACGGCGATTACATTGTTATTGATTTTATTGATACCGTTCTGACCGGGCAGCAATATGAAATTTACTGGCGGCAAAGAACCGATGCGTCAGGAGTCTCTACGCTTAATTGGAGCGAGGCACTTACATTCGGATCATATAACCCTCCTCGCAGCGTTACTACTTCAAATGAGGAAATCTTCAGTCAGACAGTCGTCGCAAACAGTGACACCAGGTATATCAGAATTTTTAACAATAATGGATCTGATTTTGAAGTCGATGCTGTATCATATACAACTGTAAAATGTTTTTCAAATAATTGTGGTTCTGGTTTCCATCCTCAGCTGCTTTCCGGAAATGCGCTGCCGCTTGAAGCCGGTGATATAAGTAATGTTCAGAATGCAAGAGCTATAGCTGGATTACCTGACGGTAATTATGGCATATTTAATAGCAGCGGGGATTGGGTAATCATCAATTTTCCTTACACTATTCCTGCAGGCCAGACTTATTATATTGTCTGGAGACCAATTGATCAAACAGGCGTTGCTTTTTCAAGAATTTTCATTGAGGAATCCGATGGAGGTACCTGGGGACCAGGTAAACTCACCAGCCCCTATTATGGATTGTCTCCAAGCTTCATTGTTGAGCCGGTGACGGCTTCTCAGAATACAAATCGATTGAGGATCAGATTAGATTCTGGTTCGGACTATTTTTACCTGGACGCAATAGTCTTTAATTCATTAAGCTGTGAACCGCCACCTCCTGAAATTGAAGTTAGCGGCGATTTTGAATTTTGTGGTTCGCCGGTACCTATTGCTACTGGATTGACAATCAGTGACCCTGCAGACCAGATCATCCCTGCAGCTTATGTTCAAATAGGTACTGGATTTCAGTCCGGACAGGATCTGCTGAGTTTTACTCCTGCTTATGGTATTACTCCAACTTATCTTTCGCAATACGGGCTTCTTATTTTAAAGGGGCCGGCAACCACTTCTCAGTTTCAGAGTGTTTTAGGTACGGTAGTTTACAGCAACTCCAGTGGTACGCCAATTACCGGAAACAGGGAGATCACAATTTCGCTTGAGCGGATCAATCACGCAACCGGGCACTATTACAGGTATGTCCCTATTCCTAATCTGAGATGGCACGAAGCCAGAATAAATGCTGACAGAACTCACCTGTTCGGTATGCAGGGTTACCTGGCAACAATCGGATCAGATCCGGAGAATAATTTCCTGATAACACAGATGACCGGAGGAGCAGTATGGGTTGGTGCCAGTGATTTCTATTCAGCAGAAGGGGACTGGAAATGGGTTACAGGTCCTGATGCTGGTACTTCATTCTGGCTTGGCGATGAAAACGGCAATCCTCTGGCATATGAAAATTGGGATGAAGGAGAACCGAACGATAACGGGTCTCAGGATTTCTGTCACTTTCTAACTGACGGTACATGGGATGACAACAATTTCACAATTGGAACAGGAATATATACGCCTGAGGGTTTCTATGTTGAATTCGGTGGCATGCCGGGAGATCCTGTGCTTAGCATATACGGAACTGTAAATGTAAATGTAGTTACAGGCCAGCAGCCCTCACCGTCAATAACCGGACCTGCTACAGTTTGCCCGGGAGCTACAGGAGCAATCTATTCAACGTTGAATGTTCCCGGACATAATTACTTATGGGAAGTAAGCGGAGGTATCATTTCCTCAGGGCAGGGTACCAATAGCATAACAGTTAACTGGGGTAGTATCAACCCCGGAACAGTAAAAGTCACTGAAAGCGTTGGAGGATCGTGTCTGGTTTCCACTGCAAATTATTCTGTTACAATAGGCGATATAATACCTCCCTCAATAACAGGCTCACTTGCTGCCTTAAATTTAGAAGGATGCACTACATTCTCTGCTCCGGTTCCAGCTACAACTGTCGCAACTCTGGAGATTATGGGCCTGAATATTAGCGATAATTGCACACCAGATGCTTCTTTAATAGTAACTCACTCTGATTTGCCGGCTGGGGCCTGTCCTATTGTCATAACCAGGACCTACCGTGTTACGGATGAGT